>NZ_JBFOCQ010000026.1:0-22308 GCF_040907805.1 Aeromonas sp. s3 | reverse complement strand
GCCAGGCACCCAATTGAAGAAGCCCGCTCATTTGAGCGGGCTTTTTTATTGCCTGAAATTCAGCCATTTCTGCACAGTTTCCCGTGCTATTCCCCTTTTGCTTGCTCCGCAACGGCAGTGCCATGTTGATTCTGCCTACTTCCATTTGAGCCCTTTTGAGACATCTCTCCAGCCCTCGGTCAGCATTTCTCCCCCTCCGCTGCTAGCCAATTTCCTGATGGTGCAACAATATGGGCATTCTTTTTGTTGATGATCACTATTGCCCCGGCTGGGGATGACAAGGGCTGCGGGATCCTTAGACTGTGAACTTCATCGACAAGGGAGCTGTGTATGTTGGGGATCCACGATCTGGCGTTGTTTATCCTGTCAGGCCTGCTGTTGAACATGATGCCGGGGCCCGATTCCCTGCTCATCATGCTGCGCAGCGGCTCCCAGGGCTGGCGGGCAGGCTCCATGGCGGCACTGGGGATAGGAACTGGCACCATGGTGCATGTGCTGGCTGCTGCGTTGGGGTTGTCCGCTCTGCTGAGCGCCTCGGCCGAGCTGTTTGCCGTCATCAAGTTGATGGGCGCGCTTTATCTGGTCTATCTCGGTTTATCCATGTTCAGGCAAGGGGGAGGAGGCCGGGTATCGGCTGAAGAGGCTGTGTCCCTGCCTGTGCTCTCCTATGGCCGGATCTTCCGGCAAGGGTTACTGACCAATGTGCTCAACCCCAAGGTGGCCCTGTTCTTCCTCGCCTTTGTGCCCCAGTTCATTGCGCCAGATGCACCGCAAAAAGCGCTGGCATTCATCGTGCTGGGCTGCATCTTCAATTTCAACGGCATGATCTGGTGCCATCTGCTGGCTTTCTCGACCGCCTATGCGAGCCGCAAGGTGAGGCTGCCTGCAAGGCTGAATACCTGGCTCAACCGTGTGATGGGAGGCTTGTTCGTGGGGCTTGGCATCAAGCTGGCGGTGGAGTGAGAAGATAAACGTCGTCCATAGAAAAAGGCGTATCCCATTGCTGGGATACGCCTTCGTCTGCACTGCAGCAGGATGACTGAAATCAGTTCATGCCGTAGCGCTTGAGTTTCTTGCGCAGAGTACCGCGGTTGATCCCCATCATCACGGCAGCGCGAGTCTGGTTGCCACGGGTGTACTGCATGATCACGTCCAGCATGGGAGCTTCGACTTCGGAGAGAACCATATCGTACAGATCAATCACTTCCTGACCGTTCAACTGGGCCAGGTAGTTCCGCAGGGCCTGTTGCACAGAGTCACGCAGGGGGCGCTGGGTCGGCTCGGCAGCGTGATTGTGAGTAGTTGTTACCAATGCATCAGAAGTCAGGGTTTGTTCGAACATATTCGGTCGGCTCTTTAGTTATGCGTTAACCTAATCCATCGAAATACGCTTCGAGTGCCTCGAGTTGTGCGTCTGCACAATCCAGGGCATTGAAGTGCTTACGGAATTCTCGGCCCGTCTCTTCTTCATCCAGATACCAACCCACATGTTTACGGGCAATGCGCGCTCCCAGATATGCACCATAAAACTGGTGCAGGTTGGTTACATGCTCGTTCATCAGGGTGCGAACCTCTTCCCTCTCGGGAGGTGGCAGCTTGGTGCCTGTCTCAAGAAAATGACGGATTTCCCGGAAAATCCAGGGTCGTCCTTGCGCAGCACGGCCGATCATCACGGCATCAACACCGGTATAGTCGAGGACATACCGGGCCTTCTCCGGGCTGTCTATGTCGCCATTGGCGACAACAGGAATCGATACGGCCTGCTTAATCGCCCTGATAGTGTCGTACTCCGCTTCGCCCTTGTAGAGACAGGCTCGGGTACGACCATGCACGGCGAGGGCCGCGATACCGCAATCTTCGGCGATTCGGGCGATCTCCTCGCCATTGCGGTTATCCGGATCCCATCCTGTGCGGATCTTCAAGGTGACAGGCACGTCCACTGCGTTCACCACGGCCCGGCAGATGGATCTGACCAGGTCTGGTTGGCGCAACAGGGCAGAACCTGCCAGCTTCTTATTCACTTTTTTTGCCGGACATCCCATGTTGATGTCGACGATCTGAGCGCCCTGCTCCACGTTGTAGCGGGCGGCAAACGCCATCATCTCGGGGTCGGCTCCGGCAATCTGGACCGATCGCAAGCCCCCTTCAGCAGAGTGATCCATTCTCATCCGGGTTTTCTGGGTATCCCAGACATCCGGGTTGGCCAGCAGCATCTCGGAAACGGCCATGCCGGCACCCAGCCGCAAACAAAGTTCACGGAATGGTCGGTCTGTTACACCGGCCATGGGAGCCACGATCAGGGGAGTTTCAAGCGTGTGGGGACCTATCTGCATTCCACGGTTACCATCGGCTTAGGGCGGCGTATATTACGCATTTTTTAGTCAGGAGAAAAGGTTAGTATTTGAGCGTCAGCCATTTTTTTCTGAAAAAAACGTCGCGCCAAGGCTTGCAAAATCAGGAGTGCTTGAAAATCGGACAGATTGTCGAAGCGAAGCGGCGGGGCCAATTGGATGAGGGGGACCATGATTTGCCTGTCCCCATCCCGGACGGGTTTGCGTTATGATAGCGAGCTTGTATCGAGCAAAGACTCCAAACAAATTCATTACAAATAGATTGGGGACGTATGACGGCAAGGTTCATCAAATCTCTCTACCCGTGTCTGCTTGGCGCCATGCTGGGCTCGGCCCAGGCTCAGACGGTCAGTTTCAGCGAAGCCTGGAGCCGGGTCATTCAACAGGATGACGGGCTGGCGGCGGAACAGGCCGGGGTGGAGCGGGCGCAACAGCTGCGCGAAGCCGCCAAGGCCATGTATTTGCCCAAGGTGGACGTGGGGGCCAGCTACACCCATCTCGATCAGCCGGTGGAGCTGGACATGATGGACCTCAACCCCATCGCCAGTCATCCTGAGTTCGGCAAGGTACTGGCGCCCATCATGCAGGCGCTCAAGCTGACGCCCAATGACTTCGTTACCCCCCTCACCAAACAGAACGTGGTGACCAGCTCGGTCAAGATGCTCTGGCCGCTGTTCACCGGTGGTCGCATCGATGCGGCACAGGACATTCGCCAGGCCCAGGTGAGCGAGGCGCAGCAGTTGCTGGTGCTCAAGCAGCAGTCCACCTTCGAGAGCCTCTCCCAGACCTATTTCGGGGTGGTGCTGGCGGCCCAGGTGGTGCAGACCAAGCAGGAGATCGAGCAGGGGCTGGCTCACCACCTGGAGCATGCCAAGAAGCTGGAGGCTCAGGGCCAGATCGCCCGGGTTGAGCGTCTCTCCGCCCAATCGGCCTATGACCGGGCCCGCATCGATACCCAGAAGGCGCGTCGCAGCCTGGAGATTGCCCAGCTGGCCCTCGGCCACATGCTCAAGCTCAAGCAGGCGGAGCCCGATACCCAGCTCTTCATCAATCCGCAGATGCCTGAACTCGCAGCCTTCGTGCAGGAGACGCTGGCGGTGCACCCCGGCCTCAAGTTGCTGACGGCCAAGAAGGAGCAGGCGCAGGGGATGATCAAGCTGGAGAAGGGCAAGTACGCCCCCGAGCTGTTCCTGTATGGCAACTACAACCTCTATGAGGATGACTCGCTGGCCTCCAAGACCACCCCGGACTGGCTGGTCGGGGTGGGCGTCAGCATGCCACTGGTGAGCCGTGACGGCCGCTCCGAGACGGTACAGGCGGCCAAGAGCGCCGAGCTGCAGGTCAATCTGCTGCAGGCCAAGACCCGCCAGGATCTGGAGTTGCTGGTCGAGAAGACCTGGCGCGAGGCGGCGCAGGGGCTGGAAGAGTTCCAGTCGCTCTCTTCCACCCAGGCGCTGGCCGAGGAGAACGTGCTGCTTAGGGACAAGGCATTCGGGCAGGGGCTCTCCACCTCCCTCGATGTGGTGGATGCCCGCAACCAGCTGGCCGGGGTCAAGACCCAGCGCGCCGCTGCCGCTTATCAATACGTCATTTCGCTGGCGCGTCTGCTGGCCCTCTCCGGGCAGATGAACAGCTTCAACCAGTATCAGCACGGGCAGGCGATCGAGGTGAACTCATGATCGCGGCCTGCCTTGCTCCCATTTTCATGTCTGTTTCGACCGCCAAGGGTCGCCCGTTTGCCGAGGTGAATTCATGAGTCATCCCCCCATCAAGAAGAAGATGAGCCAGGGCAAGCCGCTGCTGCTGCCATTGGCGCTGGTGTTGCTGGTCATCTGGCTGGGCTGGCGTTTCTGGCTGGCCTATCAACCCGAGCCGGTGCGTCTGCAGGGGCAGATCGAGGCGCAGCAGTACTCCGTCTCCTCCAAGGTGGCGGGCCGCATCGAGGAGGTGCTGGTGAAGAAGGGGGATCAACTGGCCAAGGACCAGCTGGTGTTCACCCTGGCGAGCCCCGAGATTGAAGCCAAACTGAGCCAGGCCAAGGCGGGCCAGGCCGCGGCAGGCGCCATGGCGCAAGAGGCCGAGAAGGGGGCGCGCGCGCAGCAGATCGCCGCCGCCAAGGATCAGTGGCAAAAGGCCAAGGCGGCCGCCTTGCTGCGCGGCAAGACCTACGAACGTATCGCGAGCCTGCACCGGGATGGCGTGATGTCGCTGCAAAAACGCGATGAGGCCTGGACGGCCTGGCAGGCGGCCAGGTACAGCGAAGGCATGGCCTGGCAGCAGTATCAGATGACCCTGGAAGGGGCACGGGAAGAGACCAAGATCGCGGCCCGTGAGCAAGCCAAGATGGCGGCAGGTTCGGTGGCTGAAGTGGAGGCCTACCTGGCCGACACCCGCATCAATAGCCCGCATGCGGGTGAAGTATCCCAGGTGCTGCTGCGCAGCGGCGAGCTGGCCCCGCAGGGCTTCCCGGTGGTGACCCTGCTCGACATGAGCGATGCCTGGGCCCAGTTCCACGTGCGCGAAGATCTGCTGCCCCGCTTCGCGCTGGGCACCGAGTTCGATGCTCGCATCCCCGGTCTTGGCGAGCAGACGGTGCGCTTCAAGGTGACCCATGTGGCCGTGATGGGGGACTTTGCCACCTGGCGTGCCACCGACACCCGCCAGGGCTTTGACATGAAGAGCTTCCAGGTGGAGGCGCGCCCGCTGCAACCGGTCGAGGGGCTGCGGGTCGGCATGAGCGTGCTGGTTGAGCTCTGATGGGACGCGAATGGCGGTTGTTGTGGCAGGATCCGTTCGGCCGGGCGCTGGCCAGCTGGTTGCCCCTGCTGCTGATGGGGATCCTCTGCTGGATCTTCTCTGCCGGGCTGGCGCGGGATCTCAAGATAGGTCTGGTGGATCTGGATCAGAGCGTGCTGTCGCGCCAGCTGGTCTATTCGCTGGATGCCTCCGCCGGGCTCAAGGTCGCGCGACAGTTCGACTCCATCGCTGAAGGGGCCAACGCCCTGCGGGGAGGCGACATCTACGCCCTGGTCGTGCTGCCCGACCATCTCGAGCGGGATGCCAGGCAGGGTACCCAGCCGCGGGTGACCGTGTTCAACAACGGCCAGTTCATCCTGATCGCCAAGCTGGTCAACTCGGCGCTGGCCCAGGTGGTGGGAACCCTCAACGGCCAGGTTGGCGTGCTGACGGCGATGGCCGATGGCAAGGCGCTGCCCGGGGCGCTCGGCCAGGCGGTGCCCATCAACAGTCAGGTGACGGCGCTCTACAACCTCAATGCCAGTTACGCCCAGTTTCTGCTGAGCGCCATCCTGCCTGCGGTGTGGCAGATCCTGGTGGTGCTCTACGGACTCAATGCGCTGGCCCGCACCGACCGGCTGGGACTGGACTGGACTACCAAAGGGGTCTGGTTCGGGCTCTGGCGCACCCTGCTGCCCCACGTGTTGATCGGCTGGGGCTGGGGGCTGCTCTGGACGCTGTTGCTGTTCAAGGGCTTTGCCTATCCCATGCACGGCAGCTGGCTGATGCTGACGGTGGGGTTGGGGCTGGCCTCGGCCGCCTGCATCAGCATGGGAGCCTTCTTCTACGCCATCATCCGGGATCCAGCCCGGGCTCTGTCGCTGGCGGGGGCCTACACGGCGCCGGGGTTCGCCTTCATGGGGGTCACCTTTCCGGTCAGTGCCATGGGGGATTTCGCCCAGTTCTGGCGCAGCCTGCTGCCCATCTCTCACTATGTCGAGCTGCAGATCGGCCAGACCAACTACGGTCAACCGCTGGCGGCAGCGCTGCCGCAGTTCGGCGCCCTGCTGCTGTTTCTGCTGCCCCTGTTGCTGGTCGTGCGCCGTTACCGGGCACAGGCGAGCGCAGCCCAGTCACAAGAGGAACTCAAGCCATGATGGGATTCCGGGATCTGCTGCGCCTCGAGCTGCGTACCCTGCTGGCGGACAGGGCCATCATGCTGACCCTGTTTGGCGGCGTCTTCTTCTACTCCTTCCTCTATCCGCAGCCCTACCTGCATCAATTGCCGCGGGAAGAGGCGGTGGTGGTGGTCAACGAGGATGGCAGCCAGCTCTCCCGTCAGCTGGAGTTCATGGCCGATGCGACGCCGCAGGTAAAACTGGTGGCCCGGGCCAGCTCGCTGGATGAGGCTCGCCAGCGGATGATGGCTGGCGAGGCGAGCGGAATCCTGCACATCCCCAATCACTTCTATCGGGATCTGATGCTGGGCAAGAGCGTGACCCTGAGCTATGCCGGCGATGCTTCCTACTTCCTGGTTTACGGCACCATCGCCGAGGGGCTGGCCCAGGCGGGCGGCACCCTGGCCGCCCAGGTGAAGGTGGCCAGGCTGCTGAGTCACGGCGAGGCGCTGCCGCAGGCGGCCATGGGCTGGAATGCGGTGGCCCTCAACGTACTGCCGGTGTTCAATCCGACCATGGGCTATGTGAACTACGTGGTGCCGGCGGTGTTCGTGCTGATCCTGCATCAGGTGCTGCTGATGGGCACCGGCATCCTGGGGGCGACCCAGAACCAGCGCAGCCAGCGCGGCGAGTCAGGCTATTGGCAGGATGCGCCCGTCCTGCCACTGCTGCTGGCCCGAACTCTGGTGGTGGGGGGGCTGTTCGTGCTGCCGGTGAGCTACTTCTTCGGCTTCTGCTTCGATCACTACGATATCGCGCGCACCGCCGAGCCGGCCGCACTCTGGTTGTTCACCCTGCCGTTCCTGCTGGCCACGACCTGGTTTGGCGTCGCGCTGGGGGCCCTCTTTACCCGGCGCGATCTGCCGACCCAGGTGGTGCTTGTATCCTCCTTGCCGCTGGTCTTCCTGGCCGGCTTCATCTGGCCGCTGGAACTCATTCCGGCGCCGCTCAACTGGCTGGCCCAGTGGGTGCCGAGCACTCCGGCCATCGAGGGTTTTTTGCGCCTCAACCAGATGGGGGCGGGGTTCGAGCAGGTTGCCCGTTACTGGTGGCAGTTGTGGGGGCTGGCGCTGCTGTATGGCGCCCTGGCGTGCCTGCTGCTGGGCTGGCGTCAATCCCAGAGGCGAAAGGTTCGCCCGGCCGCGCCGGCGCGGGATGCCGTGAGCGAGCCCTCCGCCGGTTAGGTGTTCCCCGAAAGCAAAACGGTCAGCCCCAGGGCTGACCGTTTTGCTATGGCGCTGGCTCATGCCCGGCTGAGGCTTGGGTCGCCGATGGCGTAGATCTGGCCTGCTGCCGCCTCGTCGGTCAGCAGACGCAGCCCGCAGGCGGCGACGTCGGCCCGGCGCACCAGACCATGCATCTCCTTGCCCTGACTCAGCACGGCCGCACCGGTAGCGATGCCATCCTGCAGGCCGGCCGGGCGCAGTATGGTCCACGCCAGCGTGCTGGTCTGCAGCCAGCTCTCCGCCAAGCTCTTGAGCCGCACCTCGTGGCCGAAGGCGGCCCGCGCCCGCTCGGGCAGATATTGCCAGCTGTCGCCACAGCCGAGGGAGGTGACCAGCAGCAGACGCTTGAGTCCGGCCCGCTCCATCTCGTCGATCACCTGGCGGTTGCCAAGATAGTCGACGGGCTCAACCTGGCGAAAGCTGCCGAGAGTGGAGACCACGTGGGCATCGCGACCCGCGTGCCGGCAGGCGGCTGCTACCGCCTGCGGGTCCAGGGCATCCCCGCTGATGACGTCGACGCCCAGCGATTGCAGCTCGGCGGCCATGTCGGCATGGCGCACCAGGGCGACGACCCTGTGGCCAAGTTGCAGTGCCTGCTCGGTGAAGGCGCGGCCCAGCCCGCGGCTGGCTCCGAAGATGAGTGTGGTTGGCATGGAGCTGCTCCCTTGAGTGAAAGGGCTAGCCTAGAGGGCGGAAGAGGCGTTGTAAATGAGAGTTGTTTTTATTTGTCTGGCAGGAGAGAAAACGGTGAGCCGGAGACACCCGGCTCACGCAGCATCAGCCGTTGTAGTGGCCGATATTGGGACGACGGCTGGGGCCGCTCAGGTGGATATCCACCGGGTTGAACGCCTTGATCGCCTCGAAGCTGAAGTCGCCGATGGCCTGATGCAGGCTCTGGGGGCTGTGGTTGGTGATGAGGATGACACTTTTTGAGAGGTTGCGGCGACGGCGCAGCAGGTGGCCGAGGAAGCTGGACTGGCTCTCCGCCATCTTGGCGCGATTGGCCGCCACCTCGTCGATGATCAGCAGGTCAACCTCTTCCAGGGCGCGCCGGTACTGGTTGCGCTCCTCCTGATCCTGGATGACGTTGAAGAACAGCCGATCAACGATGGAGGCCCACTGCTGGAAGATCACCGACTTCTGGTGGCGTTCGATCAGCTCGTGCGCCACCGCGCCGGCCAGGGTTGACTTGCCGGTGCCGTAGTCGCCATAGATCAGCATGCAGCCACCGCCGCTCTTCTCCCAGTGTTCGAAACCGCTGATGAAGTAACGGGCCGTCTCGATGGGGTATTGCAGCGCGGGGTCGCCGGCATCCATGCGCTCGAACACCCAGTCCGGGTTGAGGTCGGCCTGGGCGATCAGCTTCTGGATCCGCTCCTGGCGCGCCACCTTCTGCAGTTCGCGCACCTCGGCGTTGGCCTTGGCGTCGTACTCCTTGCGCAGGGTTTCATAGTCGTACTGGCTGCCACCGGTCTGGGCCTGCAGGCGACGAATGCGCTCGAGCAGACCGCTGACGTGGCGGCTTAATTCGGGGTCGTGCATCCGTTGCTCCTGCTTGGCCTTGGCGATCTTCCGGCGTTTGGCCTCGATCTCTTCCAGCTCCTGGCGCAGGGGATCGTGCGGGTCAGTCATGGAGTGCTCCTTCTGCTCGGTCTGGGTGGGGACTGGGGTCTGATTTTGCCTGCTGGCAGGGGCCTTCTTCAATCATTATCCGGCTCCTGGCGCTGCGCGGCCAGCCGCTTGGCCTCTTCGATCATCTCCTGCGCCCGCTTGCTCGGGCCAGCCTCCACCGGCTCCGGGGTGACTTGCTGATAGCCGGTCACGCTCATCGGCTGGCGGCGGGCGTAACGGCGGGTCTTGAGGGCGCGAATGAACTTGAGCATCCACTGGTGCTGGGAGTCGAACACCTCGGGCCGCCCCAGCCAGTAGGCGATGAACTCGCCGAGATCCTCTTCGCTGTAGCTGGCATCGATCACGCCGCACAGGCGGGCGAGGGCGGGCAACTCTTCATCCGGGCGCCACTGCAGGTGCATCTGGAAGGGGCGCTCCGGCAGGGGGCTGCGCACCCGCTGGGTCAGCAGCGGCAGCTGGAACGGACACTGATGGTAGTGCTCACTCTCGGTCTGGCTCTCTACCTGCAGCAGGCCGGCTTCCATCAGCTCATCAAACAGTTCGGTCAGCTGGCGGGCATTGACCTGAAAGGAGAAGCCGCTGGGATCGCCCGGGTCGACCACCGCCAGCGCCCGCCCAAGCTCCGGGTAGTTGAGCCTGGCCAGCTGATTTTCCAGCACCAGCCGACGCAGCTGCAGGGTATAGAGGCTGCGGGCAGGATGGGACAATCTGGGGTGGGCGAGGGCGCTGTATTCGGCTGGAGTCATGGCATGCTTCATCGACGAAATTGAGGGGCATTATCCCCTATGGCGGGGCCGCATACAATTGATGGTGGCTGGGGGAGATGCAGCAGGGCGAGGGCGTGGCCGATCTCTGCCCGCGCGCGTCAGGGGAGTGATTGTCTCCCGTATGCCCCCTTGCTAGGCCGAAGCGATGCCAGCAGGGCAAGGCGGGTTTTCGGGCAACCTCATTACCTGCTTTATTTCAAACAGTTGACGGTCTAAATAGCTATCTGGCATAGCTTTAATGGAGATTATTCTATCATCCGATTGGTCAGTGCAGTCGGTTATGGTCTAGGCTTGAAGCTAAATAACTGGTTGACTAATAAGAGCTTTATCAAGATGTCAAAAGCCGGATTACGGATCCTGGTGGTGGAAGACGAGGTCGTTTTTCGCCACTCCTTGGTAAATTATCTCGAGCACGATGGCGCCTGCGTCTTCCAGGCTGAAGACGGTATCGAAGGTCTCTCCGCCGCCGCGCTTTACCACCCCGATGTTGTCTTGTGTGACCTGAACATGCCCAACATGGATGGCCATGAGGTGATCGCCTGTCTCTCTGCCCGCTATCCTCATACCCCTGTCATCGTCATCTCGGCCCAGAGCAAGATGGAGGCGGTCGAACGAGCGCTGCGCGCCGGCGCCCGCGACTTTCTGCTCAAGCCTATCTCGGATTTCGGTCAGGTGCGCCGCAGCATAGAGCAGTGTCTGGCGGCTAACCACGGCTATGGGCAGCAGCTGGAGTTGATGGATCACATGGATTTTTTCCGCGAGCACGACAAGGCGGCCACCCGGTTGCTGGCCTGGTTGAAGCCTCCCGGTCTGCAGGAGTGGGGCCCCTGGCAGGTGACCTTCAAGGGGATGGGCAACCTGTTCATTCCCGATACCTTCAAGGTGGATGACAAGCTGCTGGTGCTGGTGATGGAGCTGCCGGTGCTCGGGGTGGATGCGGCGTTTTGCGGGGCCCTGGTGCGCTCCCTGATGAACGGGCCCTATCGCCAGTTTCAGCGCGGCGAGAGCCTGTTGCTGACTCAACCCCATCGGCTGCTCGACTACCTAAATCTGCAGCTGATCGAATCCGGCTTGCGCCACTCGTTTGCCATGGCCGCACTGCTGTTTGATCAGGAGGACGGGCTGGTCTTTGCCAATGCCGGGCTGACTTCGCCCCATTGGCTGGTACGCTCCGGGGGGCTGCCGCTCGGCCTGCTGCGCACCAGTCACTACGCCTTGCACAGACGCAGTTGGCATGAGCCGTTTGACCTGCAGTTTCGCAGTGACAGCGGCAGTGCCCTGCATGTGCATGTTCGACATCATTGAGGCCTTGTCAGACGGCCACATACAAAGAGGGCGCCCATGGGCGCCCTCTTTGTGTTGCTGATCATCCCAACCGGTTTAGACGGTAGCGGATTGCAGCTTCTTGTCGTGTTCCTGCGGCTCTTTGGCCGGACCTTCGGCACCGTGCATCCAGTAGACCAGGCGGTTGGCCATGGTCAGCAGGATCAGGGCGCTGATGACGGCTGCCAGCGCGATGCCACCGAAGATGGCCATGGCACCGGACTCGCCGACGAAGGAGCCGATGAAGCCGGCGGCATAGTTGGCGAGAGCCACGAAGCCGAACCAGGCACCCATCATCAGGGAGGCCAGACGCAGCGGAGCCAGCTTGGTCACCATGGAGAGGCCGATCGGGGAGAGGCAGAGCTCGCCCAGAGTGTGGAACAGGTAGGCGCCGACCAGCCAGAACATGGAGGTCTTGACGGCCTGATCACCACCTTGTTCCAGCACGGCACCGATCATGAACAGGAAGCCCATGGCCAGGAACAGCAGACCCATGGCGAACTTCACCGGGGAGTTCGGCTCTTTCTTGCCGAGCTTGATCCAGATGGCGGCCACGATGGGAGCCAGGGTGATGATGAAGAAGGGGTTCAGGGACTGGAACCAGGCGGTCGGTACTTCGAAGCTGCCGATCATGCGGTCGGTATACTCCTGTGCGTACAGGTTCATCAGACCGCCAGCCTGCTCGAAGCCGGCCCAGAAGATGATGGTGAACAGACCCAGCACCAGGATGACCTTGATGCGATCCACTTCCTGCTTGGTCAGCGGGGCTTTCTGCTCTTTGGAGCGCTGCTCGGCGGCGCGCTGGGCGGCCGGCACGCGGCCGATATCACCCAGGAAACGCTGGGCCATGGTGGCCTGTACTACCAGAGAGAGCAGCATGCCGATACCGGCGCTGACGAAGGCGGCTTGCCAGCCGTAGGCGGTGGCGGCTGCGCCGCAGATCACGCCGGCCAGCAGGGAGCCCAGGTTGATGCCCATGTAGAAGATGGTGAAGGCACCGTCACGACGGTGGTCACCTTCCTGATACAGATCACCCACCATGGTGGAGATGTTCGGTTTGAACAGACCGTTACCCACGATCAGCAAACCAAGACCTGAATAGAACACCGTGTTGACCATGTCCGGGAACATGGCGTGGGGCAGGGCCAGCGTGAACTGGCCGGCGGCCATCAACACGGCCCCGAACAGGATGGCGCGACGCTGACCCAGGAAGGTATCAGCCAACCAGCCGCCGATGATCGGGGTGATGTAGACCAGACCGGTATAGATGCCGTACAGCTTGAGGGCATCGGCCTGAGTCCAGCCCATCCCGCCGTTGGCAGTCATGTCAGTCAGATAGAGCACGAGCACGGCACGCATGCCGTAGTAGGAGAATCTCTCCCACAGTTCGGTACTAAAGAGCAAAAAAAGCCCTTTAGGGTGACCTAAAAAGGTCCCTTTGGACGGATTATTCATTGGAACTTCCACCTGTGTCTTATATTTTTTTAGAAATTTTATGCAAGGGCTAGGAACAAGCCTTAATCCTTATAGAACAAGCGTGATTAAATTACAATATTATGATTTAGCGATATTTTATCTATCAATGGTTGAATATTTGTTTATAAAATGAAAAAGGGCATCGAATGATGCCCAGTATAATATTCTTTCGTTTGGTTAAATATTCAGCGATTACAGCTGCTTGGCAAACTGCTTCAGCCAATTGATAAATTCGCCGTTCAGCTCCGGATGGCGCGCGGCATATTCCACGTTGGCTTTCATGTAACCCAGCTTGCTGCCACAGTCGTGGCTGCGCCCTTTCATGAAGTAGGCGTTGACCTGCTCCTGCTCCATCAGCATGGCGATGGCGTCGGTCAGCTGGATCTCGTCACCGGCACCGGCGGGGGTGCGTTCCAGCAGCGGCCAGATGTTGGAAGAGAGCACGTAACGGCCGACCACCGCCAGATTGGAGGGGGCTTCATCGCGAGGCGGCTTCTCGACGATGGCCTGCATCGGCAGGGACATGCCCTCGCTCAGCGCCTCACCCTTGATGTCGGCGATACCGTATTTGTCCACTTCGCTCTCGGGGACGGCTTCCACCATGATCTGGCTGATGTGGTTCTCTTCGAACATGTGCACCATCTCGGCCAGATTGTCCTGCTTGAGATCGCTGGCCACCTCGTCGATCAGCACATCCGGCAGCAGTACCGCAAAGGGGTTGTCGCCGATCAGCGGGCGGGCGCAGAGCACCGCGTGACCCAGCCCTTTGGCTTCACCCTGACGCACGTGCATGATGGTGACGTCTTTCGGGCAGATGTGTTGCACTTCTTCCAGCAGCTGACGCTTGACCCGCTTCTCGAGGGTTGCTTCCAGCTCGAAACTCTTGTCGAAGTGGTTCTCAATGGAGTTCTTGCTTGAGTGGGTGACCAGCACTATCTCCTTGATGCCGGCCGCGATGGCTTCGCGCACCACATACTGGATCAGCGGCTTGTCGACGACGGGCAGCATCTCCTTGGGGATGGCCTTGGTGGCTGGCAGCATGCGGGTACCCAGACCGGCGACGGGAAGAACGGCTTTGCGTACAACGAGCGGTGTCTTTTTCATGGAGAGAGTCCAGAGATACAAAGTGGGCCCATGATACCCGAAGAAAAATAGGGCAGCCACAGGCTGCCCTCAGGATGGAAGTGGCGGAAACCGGTTACTTGACGATGATCATGTCCCGATTTGCTTCCAGCGTGGCCGGCCCGATACCGCTGACATCGGCAAGCTGGTCAACAGTGGTGAACTTGCCCTGTTTCTCGCGATAATCGACGATGGCCTGTGCCTTCTTCTCGCCGATGCCCTTGAGCGCGGTCAACTCGTTGATACTGGCGGTATTCAGGTTCACCTTGCCACTCTCCTTGGCGGTGGCAACCGTGGTGGCCGGTGTGGCGGCGGGCTTGTCGGCGGCCAGCAGGGGCTGGCTGAGCAGCGGCAGGCAGCTCAGCAGCAGGGTGGCGGTCAGGGTCTTGTAGTTCATGGCGTCACGTCCTTGTGTTGTGGGTTTCGCTATTGAGGATTAGTCGAGCCGCGCCACTTTTTGTCTGTCATATCTGACACTGTATAAGTCAGAGCAAACGGCTATAAGCCTCCTCTATCCAAAATGGGTACACTGCTCCAACCATTTGACCAGGATGTCTTTTTCCATGTTTTTTCCCGCAATCTCCGAGCTGGAGCCCATCGCCCGTGCCGCCGGCGAGGTCATCATGGCCATCTACAGTCAGCCCTTTACGGTGGAGTACAAGGGGGACGAGAGTCCGCTGACTGCCGCCGACAAGGGGGCACACGAGCTGATTGTCGCTGCGTTGGCCCGGCTCACCCCCGACATTCCCGTGCTGTCGGAAGAGTCCTCCCCCGAGGTGATGGCGGCGCGACTCGGCTGGTCCCGCTATTGGCTGGTGGATCCGCTCGATGGCACCAAGGAGTTCGTCTCCCGCAACGGCGAGTTCACCGTCAATATCGCGCTGATCGAGCATGGCCAGCCACTGTGGGGTCTGGTCTATGCTCCCGTGCTGGACAGGCTCTGGTATGGTGGCAAGGGGGTGGGGGCCTCGCGCATTGCCGATGGCAAGCATGAGGCTATCCAGACCCGACCTCATCAGGAAGGCACACCCTGGCGCGTGGTGGGCAGCCGCAATCACCTGTCACAGGAGACCCTCGATTACCTGGCGCGCTTTGGTGACATGGAGCGGGGCGAGATAGAGCTGGTCTCCATGGGAAGTTCGCTCAAGTTGTGCATCATCGCCGAGGGGGGCGCCGAGCTCTATCCGCGCCTCGCCCCGACCTGCGAGTGGGATACGGGGGCGGCGCAGGCGGTACTGGAAGGAGCTGGCGGCAGCGTCACCCAGCTGGATGGCTCGCCGCTGCGCTACAACAAGCCCGACATCCTCAACCCCTGGTTTGTGGCCAAGGCATAAACGGGACGGTGAAATGCAAAAAGGCCGGGCTGGAGTGAGTCTCCAGTCCGGCCTTTTTATTTCTCTACTGCCCTTGGGTCAGAAGACCTTCTTGAACGGCTTGATGGTCACCTTGGCATAGACACCGGCCGCCACATAGGGGTCTGCATCGGCCCAGGCCTTGGCATCCGCCTGCGAGGCGAACTCGGCGATGACGGTGCTGCCGGTAAAGCCGGCATCGGCCGGATCCTCGGCATCGATGGCCGGGTTGGGGCCGGCGGTGAGCAGCCGTCCCTCATCCTGCAGGGCTTGCAGTCTGGCCAGATGGGCCGGGCGCGCCTGCTTGCGCAGCGGCAGGCTGCCCTGAACATCTTCGGAGTAGATGAGATACCACATGAGAGGATCCTTTTCTGATGGCGGTTATTTTTTCAGTTCGTCTTCTTGCTTGGTCAGCTGTTCGGCAGGCAGGTGGCGATAGAGATAGACACCACTCAGCAGGGTGAACACCAGGGTCATGCCGAGCAGGCCAAACACCTTGAAGTTGACCCACACCTCTTGCGGCAGGTTGAAGGCCACATAGAGGTTGAGCAGGCCGCAGACGGTAAAGAAGCCGACCCAGCCGAGATTGACCCGATCCCAGACAGGATCCGGGGCCTGCAGCTCCTTGCCCAGCATCTGCTTGATCAGGTTCTTGCCAAAGCCGTAGCGGCTGATGAGCAGGCCCAGCGCGAACAGTACATTGATGACGGTCACTTTCCATTTGATGAAGGTGTCGTCGTGGAAGATGACGGTCAGGCCGCCAAAGAAGCCGACCAGCAGGAAGGTGAACAGCTGCATCTTCTCGACCTTGCGATAGCGAACCCAGCTGTAGGCGAGCTGCAGACCGGTCACCACCACCAGAGCGCCGGTGGCCATGTAGATGTCGTAGAACTTGTAGACCGCAAAGAAAACGATAAGAGGAATAAATTCAATAAATTGCTTCATGTCTGGCTCGTCGCCCTCAAGAGTGGAACGCAAAATTTCATCCAGTGTACCTGCCCGATGGGCAACGGCAAATGAATAAGACCGCTCATTCGCCAGCCAGTTCCTCAGCCAAATAGCTGCCCTGCGATCTCATCGCCCAACCGTTTCTGATCTGCCAGCAGCTCACGAATATGTCGCTCCTCGATGAGGGGATTGAGCAGTACGGCCCGCAACAGGGTGAGCGGTTGGGCACCGTAGCGACCCACGGCCCGCTGGGTGCGGGAGACAAAACTGTGCCCCTCGGCGCGTTGGGCCTTTTGCAGCGCGACGTTGAAGGCATTGACCTGTTCGTTGGCGGCTTCGTCCAGCACCTTGCCCTGCAGATGAAGGGGGATGCAGCGATAGGAGAGCAGGTTCATCACCGGGGCCGACATCAGTTCGAAGGCCGGATCCTGGTCGATGAGGCTGGCCATCAGGCGGGCCCGGTCGTAGTTGGCCTCGATGAGCTCGGCATAGCCCTGCTGGCCGAACAGCTGGAAGGCGGCATCCAGATAGAGGGCGTTGGCCGGGCGGGTTCCCTCCAGGGTGAAGCGCCCCTGATCAAAAGAGCTGGCGCGGATGGCGTAGGGGGCCTCCCGCTTGACCGCCATCATCAGGTCCGGCTGGCGGCAGAGCAGCATGCCGGTACCGAGCGGCACCAGCAGTTGCTTGTGGCCATCCAGGGTGACGGTGTCGGCGTGCTCGATCCCCGCCAGCAGCCGCTGATAACGGGGCGAGAAGAGGGTCGGGCCACCCCAGGCGGCATCCACGTGGAAGTGGATCTGCTCGCGAGCGGCGATGGCCACCAGCTCAGGCAGCGGGTCGATGGAGCCGAAATCGGTGCTGCCGGCCACACCGACCAGGGCCAGCACCTTGAGTTTCTGCTCCTTGCACTGGGCCAGCGCCTGCTCCAGCGCGGCCAGGCTGAGCCGATTATGCTGGTCGGTCTCGAGGCGCCAGACGCTGCGCGCCCCCAGCCCCAGCAGATCCATCCCCTTGTCGAAGGAGTAGTGCATCAGCCGCGAGCCCAGAATGACGGCGCCGCGATAGCCCTGCTCATAGAGGGCGAACAGGTTGTCGCCACAGGCGCGGTTGCGGGCCAGCCAGAGGGCGGTGACGTTGGCGATGGTGCCGCCGCTGGTCATGACGCCGAGCGCCGCATCCTTGGCATGCATATGGGTGCGATAGAAGTCCTCGTCGGCGCGATAGACGAGGCGATGCAGCTTGGCCAGCACCTCCCGCTCCAGAAAGCTGAGCAGGCGGGAGGATTCCATCTTCATCGGGTTCTGGTTGAGCATCACCACCAGACGGGAAAGCTCGGCGGTGAAGGCTGGCAATGGTGCTGTCATATGGCCCATGTAGCGTGGCGAGGTCAGGTGGGAGGCGCCGGGCACCAGGGTGGCCAGCCTGGTCAGGTAGTCCGCCATGGCGAGCCCTGTTTCCGGCATGCCCGATTGTTCAAGCTGGTGGGTGAACTGGTCGCGCTGATAGGGAGCCTGACTGTCATCCGAGTGGTGGAAGGTTTCCAGCAGATCCGTCATGGCCTGGCCAAAGGCCGGATCCGGTTGTGTAAACAGCTCAGTCAACTTCATCAGGTTCTCCAGACCGGGTTGCCGGGGAGTCGAGAGGGAACAAGGGGCGGCAACAGCTAAGTGGGCATCGGCCGCAGAGCATACACCAAAGGTCAACGGCTGACAGCCATGCGCGCGGTGGGGAAGGATCGCAAATAGGGATGGATCATCTTTAAGCTAACACTTGTACTCTGAAATGGCGGCAGCTAGAGTGAGCGCAGTTTGGGCAGGAGTATGCAATGAGCAGTGTGACGGATTATTCGCCCCGCGAGGAGCTGGCCAACCGCCTCAGCCATGGGCTGGGGCTGGTGCTGGGGATCCTGGGGTTGGTGTTGTTGTTGAACAAGGGCTGGGAGCAGGGCACCCAGGCACTGATCAGTTACAGCCTGTATGGCGGCAGCCTGGTGCTGCTCTATCTGGCCTCGACCCTCTATCACAGCATGGCGGAGGGGCCGGCCAGGCGCTGGTGCAAGGTGTTTGATCACTGTGCCATCTATCTGCTGATCGCCGGTACCTATACCCCTTTTCTGCTGGTGGCGCTCGACACGCCGCTGGCACAGGGACTGATGGTGGTGATCTGGGGGCTGGCGCTGGCAGGGGTGGTGTTCAAGCTGCTGTTCATCAACCGCTTCAAGAAGCTGTCGCTGTTTACCTACCTGATGCTGGGCTGGCTGTCGTTGCTGGTGGTCTATCAGCTTTATATCCATCTGGAGGGGGAAGGCTTGCTGCTGCTCGGGCTGGGTGGTCTCATCTACAGTCTGGGGGTGATCTTCTATGTGGCCAAGCGCATCCCCTACAACCACGCCATCTGGCATCTGTTCGTGCTGGGGGGCAGTGTTTGTCACTTTATGGCCATTTATGGTTACGTCGCATAACTAGCCCTTAATTGGTATTTTTTGTTGCTCGAAAGGATAAATTCGTGCGGTATCACACAGTTGACCGCGGCGTTTGCTGACAAGCTAGGGACAGTTCAATTCGCAAAGGATGCACGAAATGAGTGATATCGCGCTTTCCATCAGCATGTTGTCGCTGGTGGCAGTGCTGGGGCTCTGGCTGGGGAACTGGCGAGTCTATGGCGTTGGTCTCGGGATCGGAGGGGTGCTGTTCGGCGGCATCATAGTGGGCCACTTCGCCGGCCTCTCGGGGCTGGCGCTGGATGAGCAGACCCTGCACTTCATTCAGGAGTTCGGCCTGATCCTGTTTGTCTACACCATCGGTATTCAGGTCGGTCCCGGCTTCTTCTCCTCCCTGCGCAGCTCCGGCCTCAAGCTCAACGGCTTCGCTGCCCTGCTGGTACTGCTCGGCTGCGCGGTGGCGGCAGCCCTGCATCAGTTGTTTAATGTGCCGCTGCCAGTGATCCTGGGGGTCTTCTCCGGCGCCGTGACCAACACCCCTTCCCTCGGTGCCGGCCAGCAGATCCTGGCCGAGCTGGGGGCCGCCCCCGGTTCCACCGGCCTGATGGGGATGGGCTATGCGGTCGCCTATCCGTTCGGCATCTGTGGCATTTTGTTGACCATGTGGCTGATCCGTATGTTCTTTCGCATCAAGATCGACGAAGAAGCCGCCCAGTTTGAACAGCAGGCCGGCAAGACCAAGGAGAGTCTGCAGACCATCAACATCGCGGTGCGCAACCCCAACATCCACGGCCTGATGCTGAGCGAGATCCCGAGTCTCGACGAGGCCGACGTCATCTGCTCGCGCCTCAAGCGCGGCGAGGAGCTGATGGTGCCGCGACCGGAGTCACGCATCGAGCTGGGCGACCTGCTGCACCTGGTGGGTGAGCGACACGCCCTGCGCAAGGTGCTGCTGGTGCTGGGGGAGGAGGTGGAGACCTCGCTCTCGACCCGCGGCACCGACTTGCGGGTGGAGCGGGTGGTGGTGACCAACGAGCAGGTGCTCGGCAAGAAGATCCGCGATCTCGACATCAAGCAGAAGTACGACGTGGTGATCTCGCGCCTCAACCGGGCCGGCATCGAGCTGGTGCCGACCAGCCAGACCAGCCTGCAGTTCGGCGACATCCTCAATCTGGTGGGACGGCTCGACGCCATCGAGGCGGTCACCAATGTGGTGGGCAACGTGCAGCAGAAACTGCAGCAGGTGCAGATGCTGCCGGTGTTCATCGGCATCGGTCTCGGCGTGCTGCTCGGCTCCATCCCCTTCTACCTGCCGGGCTTCCCGGCCGCGCTCAAGCTGGGCCTGGCAGGTGGGCCCTTGGTGGTGGCGCTGATCCTGTCGCGCATCGGCAGCATCGGCAAGCTCTATTGGTTCATGCCCCCCAGTGCCAACCTGGCGCTGCGGGAGATCGGCATAGTGCTGTTTCTGGCGGTGGTGGGCTTCAAGTCCGGCGCCGGCTTCATCGATACCCTGATCAACGGTGACGGCCCGGCCTGGATGATGTACGGGGTGGCGATCACCCTGATCCCGCTGCTGGTGGTCGGGGTGCTGGCCCGTCTGTACGGCAAGATGAACTACCTCACCCTGTGCGGTCTGCTGGCCGGCTCCATGACGGATCCTCCCGCCCTGGCGTTTGCCAACGGCATGCATCCCACCAGTGGTGCCAGCGCGCTCTCGTACGCGACCGTCTATCCGCTGGTGATGTTTCTGCGGATCATCTCGCCCCAGCTGCTCGCCATCCTGCTGTGGGCTGGCAGCTGAATATGACCCCGAATGGGAGCACTTGATGTGCTCCCTTCATGAATTTGCAACATATTGATCATCTTGATTTTATTTTTATTTCCACCGCTATTGACCCTTCTGTTTAACCGACCGTTCCGGCCTTGAATCAGTCTATCCATTCGAATTTTCTAACTGGTTTCTGGTGCCGTTCGCGGGCACATTAGACGGTGGAATATTGCATGCCGATAGAGATTCAGGAGAGCACATGAGCAGCCACGAAATTGCATTGGATCAGGACGTTGTCGTTACCCAGTTGAAAGGCAAGGTTTACCTGGTCGCCGCAGATGGCAGCCAGCAACCGCTCGCCGAAGGCGATATCCTGCCCAAGAATGCCGTGTTGATCACTCCTGAGGGCGCCAGCTTCAAAGGTGGCAACCAGACTTTCACCCTGAGCCCGACCAACGAGCAGCAGGCTGAGGATGAAACGTCTCAAGAGCCCCAGCTTGCCCAGAACGTACCGAGCGGCAACCCCGATGACATCGCCGCCCTGCAGCAAGCCATTCTGGGTGGCGCCGACCCGACCAAGGCGTTTGAAGCCTCTGCTGCCGGTGGGGCTCCTGCCGCCGGCGGTGGTATTGGCGGCGTGGCCGGCGCCAGCGGCAATGGTGGTTTTGTCACCATCGACCGTACCGGCGATGCCACCATAGCGGCGGCGGGTTTTGATACGACCTATCAAACCGATGCCGGCGTGACCGCTGATGCACTGCCGGGTGAAGAGAACCGCCTGATCGATCTGGTGCCGCCGGTGATCACCGTCTCTGCGCCTGACAATACCAACGACACTACCCCGACCATCACGGGTACCACGGATGCCGCCGCCGGCAGTACCGTGACCCTGCTGGTGACCGATGCCAATGGCAACCAGCAAACCCTGATCACCACCGTCAATCCGGATGGCACTTTCAGCGTGGATGTCACCACGCCGCTGCCGGATGGTTCCTACACCGTCACGGGCAGCGTCACCGATCCGACCGGCAACACCGGCACCGCGACTGACGATGGCAGCGTGGACAGCACAGCCCCGGATCTGGCCATCGAACTGGATGTCAACATCACCGCCGACGATGTCATCAACGCTGCCGAAGCGGGTCAGCAGATCCCGGTCAGCGGCACAGTCAGCGGCGAGTTCAAGGCGGGCGACGCAGTCACCCTGACCGTCAACAACACCGAATACACCGGCAAGGTGGACGCCGCTGGCCGCTTCACCATCCTGGTGGCGGGCAGCGATCTGGCGGCGGACAGCGACCGCACCATCGAGGCTAGCGTGACCAGCATAGACGCGGCGGGCAATAGCACCACTGCTACCGATAGCGAAGGGTTCGAAGTTGATCTGGAAGTATCAGAGCTGGCGATTCGCTTGGACTCCGATATCACTGCGGACGATGTGATCAACGCAACTGAGGCCCAGCAGGATATTCCTGTGAGCGGCACCGTGAGCGGCGAGTTCAATGAAGGCGACACAGTCACCCTGACCGTCAACGGCAAGACCTTCACCGGCCCGGTGGCTGCCGATGGTCGCTTCACCATCCTGGTGGCGGGCAGTGATCTGGCAGTAGATACAGACCGCACTATCGAGGCCAGCGTGACCAGCACCGATGCAGCGGGCAACAGCGCTACCGCGACCGACAGCGAAGGGTTCGGGGTTGATACCACGGCGCCGGTGGATCTGGCCATCACGTTGGATGCCAACATCACTGATGACGATGTCATCAACGCCACTGAAGCTGGTCAGCAGATCCCGGTGAGCGGCACCGTGAGCGGCGAGTTCAAGGCTGGTGACATCGTCACCCTGACCGTCAACGGCAAAACCTTCACCGGCCCGGTGGCTGCCGATGGTCGCTTCGCCATCCTGGTGGCGGGCAGTGATCTGGCAGTAGATACAGACCGCACTATCGAGGCCAGCGTGACCAGCACCGATGCAGCGGGCAACAGCGC
>NZ_JBFOCQ010000025.1:0-77111 GCF_040907805.1 Aeromonas sp. s3 | reverse complement strand
TTCGCTTTTCTTTCGGCGCTGGCTTCACGAGGAAGCGAGCTCATCAGGTTGGCGTGTTCTGCCGTGCTGGTGAGGGCGCATTATAGGGAGGCGCGTCGTGATGACAAGGGCTTTTTCACCAAAAAAACTCGTTCGCTCAGATATGCAGCAAAGCGGTTCTATTTCGCGCTCATCACCACCATTTCGGGCTTTCATTGGATTTAAATTGAACATTTGAAAAGCCACTTTATAATTGGCTTTTCAAATGTTCAATTAAGGTCTCGCCATGCATCAGATCCTGGATAGCCGCAAAGAGGAGAAAATCATTCCTCTGTTCCGTCTCGGGTTTAGGCCCTTCTTTCTGCTTGGCGCCTTGTTCTCGGCATTGGCGATGCTGGGCTGGCTGGGGCAGCTCAATGGCTGGTTCGTTCTGACGGGGATTGGCAACCCCATCTGGTGGCATGCTCACGAGATGTTGTTTGGTTTCGGGGCGGCGATCGTCGCGGGATTTCTGCTGACGGCAGTGCAAAACTGGACCGCTCACCCCGGGGTCAGGAGCTGGCCCTTGGTGTTGGTCGTCGCGCTGTGGGCATTGCCGAGGGCC
Organism: Aeromonas sp. s3; assembly: GCF_040907805.1. Lineage (NCBI taxonomy): Bacteria > Pseudomonadati > Pseudomonadota > Gammaproteobacteria > Aeromonadales > Aeromonadaceae > Aeromonas > Aeromonas sp. s3. The sequence goes on along the minus strand of NZ_JBFOCQ010000025.1, from coordinate 76,528 downwards.
TTGCTGCCCTGGCTGGGTGAACACAACACTTTCTTGATGGCGGCAGACCTGCTCTGGCTGCCTCTTTGCGCCTGGTATCTGGCCAAACCCATAGTGGTAACCAGGCAGTGGCGCAACCTCTTCTTTGTGCCTCTGCTTGTCGTTCTGACCCTGCTCAACGCCGCCAGCTGGCTGTGGCAGACACAGTGGGCAGATCTGGAACATCTGCTCATCACCACTGTGCTCTTGTTTACGACTCTGATCGCCGTGATGGGAGGGCGAGTCATTCCCTTCTTTACCGCCAGAGCCACCGGGATGGAAAAAGCCGTCCCTATTCTCTGGCTGGAACGGGCTTCCCTTGCCACGCTGTGGCTCACCTTGGTGAGCTGGCTGCTGCTACCCACCCCATGGGTGACCAGCCTCTATATGCTTCCTCTATATATAGTGGCGACCGTTTTGCACTTGTGGCGCCAGCTGCGTTGGCGACTGCCGTCCACCCTTGGCCAACCCCTCTTGTGGTCGCTGCACCTAGCCTACCTGTTTATTCCTCTCGGTCTGCTCGCCCTTGGTGCTCTGGCGGCCGGCCTGCCCATCAGCCTGTCGCTGGCCAGCCACCTGCTCAGTGCCGGCTGCATGGGGACCATGATCATGGGGATGATAGCCAGGGTCTCCCTCGGCCACAGCGGTCGGGCCTTGCAGGTGGGGCGCAGGATCCAGTGCGCGTTCGGGCTGGTCATCATGGCCGCCCTGCTCCGGGTGCTGATCCCGCTGCTCTGGCCGGCCTATACCCTGTACGGCTGGAACCTGAGCGGCCTTGCCTGGAGCCTGGCATATGCTCTGTTTGTCTGGGTCTATGCCCCTATACTGACCAGCCCCCGGGCAGATGGGCGTCCTGGCTGACCCGTGATGGTCAAGATCTGCTGGCCGGATAGTGGATCAGATTGTGGAAGATGGCAGGGGCCACCCCCTGATTTCGATAGCCATGGGGGCGGTCGGCCGCGAAACGCACCGCCTCCCCCTGCGTCAAGGAGCGCCACTCCCCTTCCACCAGCACTTCCATCTGGCCGCTGATGACAATGACATGTTCGGTCACCCCGGGTTCATGGGGTTCTGACTCTCGTTGATAGCCGGGCAACAGAGTCAGCTCAAACAATTCGAAACCAAAACGCCCCTCATAAGGGAAGAGGGGAGCGACCTGCATGCCTTCTCCCGCCGGTTGCTGGCGAATGGCATCGGCGGTGCGATAAAGCACATCGTCCTGCGCCGTGGGAGCCGGCTCGATAAAGCTGGAGAAAGAGACTCGAAAGCCGGTGGCAATCTTCCACAGAGTGGCCACCGTCGGGCTCGACTCCCCCCGCTCAATCTGGCCCAGCATGGCCTTGCTCACTCCCGTTTCCCGCGCCGCTACATCCAGGCTCCAGCCCAGTTCGCTGCGCAAGCCTTTTAGACGTTGGGCCAGATGCTGATTCCTCTCTTGCATGACTGCCTCTTTGTTGCGCTTGCTTGAATCGCCTTGTGCGCTATAGCGCACAGCGATATAGTCTGAAGCAATATTGTACGCAATAACGCACAAGCCGTCACAACCCCACAAGGACGTCACCATGCCCTTTGCCCTTCCCCACCTGGTCGCCGGCTTCATCGCCGTGATGGTTGGCTACACCAGTTCGGTCATCCTGATCATTCAGGCAGCCACGGCAGCGGGGGCCGATGCTGCCCAGCTCGCCTCCTGGCTATGGACGCTGGGCATCGGCATGGGTATCAGCTGCTTCGGCCTCTCCCTCTATTACCGCATCCCTGTCTTGACCGCCTGGTCGACCCCGGGTGCCGCCCTGCTCATCACCAGTCTCGGCAACTTCACCCTGGCCGAGGCCATCGGCGCCTTCGTTATCTCTTCTCTATTGATCACCCTCTGCGGCATCAGCGGCTGGTTCGATCGGCTGATGCGTCATATCCCGGCCCAACTGGCGGCGGCCATGCTGGCCGGAGTGCTGCTCAAGTTCGGACTGGATCTGTTCAAGGTTGCGCCAGCCGATCCCTTGCTGCTCGGCAGCCTGTTGCTGGCATTCCTGCTCGGCCGCCATCTCTGGCCACGCTATACCATGGTGCTGGTGCTGGCAGTCGGGATCCTCATCTGTCTGTTGCGAGGGGAGCTACAGCTTGACGCCATTCACTGGCAACTGGCCGGCCCGGCCATGGTCTGGCCAGAGTTCTCTTTTGATGCCCTGTTTGGCATTGCCCTGCCGCTGTTCATCGTCACCATGACCTCCCAGAACATGCCCGGCATTACCATTTTGCGAGCCCACGGCTATCAACCCGCTACCTCCTCTCTCATCACCTGGACCGGCCTGACCGGCCTGCTGCTGGCCCCCTTCGGTGGCTACGCCTTCAACCTGGCGGCCATCACGGCGGCCATCTGCATGGGGAAAGAGGTGGACCCGGACGCCAACCGGCGCTGGCCCGCGGCGGTGTGGGCCGGCGGCTTCTACCTGCTGACCGGCTGTTTCGGGGCCACGGTGGCGGCCCTTTTCACGGCCTTCCCGGCCACGCTGGTGACCTGTGTCGCCGGTCTGGCGCTGCTCGGCACCATCGGCAGCAGCCTGCACACCGCATTGCAACACGACGATGCCCGTGAGGCCGCCCTGCTGACCTTCATCATCACCGCATCCGGCATCAGCCTGCTCGGCATCGGCGCCGCCTGCTGGGGATTGCTCGTCGGCATCATCCTGCATCAAGTCAACCAGCGGAGAAACTGACCTGACCATCTGGGGAGCCCCCCGTGAGACACCGCACATAATTCAGAGAATTTGGTTCACAGCTGAAACTAATTGCCATTAAGTGGTGGTGAGGCACTTCTTCTTCCCCGATGTGTGCCTCATGTCAGACTCATAAACTGGAGAATAATAATGAGGAATCAGGCTGTCATTTTGTTACTGGCACTGCTGGGCGCCACCACCGCCCACGCTGCCGACACCGATCGGGAGCTGGCCCGCCAGCTCGCGCTGCAGCAGAAGAACCTGCTGCCGCTGCTGAGCAATCAGGAGTACCAGAGCCCACTGCCCAACCTGTTGCAAAAGGCCAGTCCGCGCCTGAAACGCCAGGCCCGGGATGCCAACCAGGCAGCCATCAGCCGGCAAGGGCTGGACGGTGAGGTCAAGGAGCTGATGCAACTGCGACTGGCCAACCCGGAACAGGCCGCCGCGCTGCAGCAGGGTGTCGAGCCGCTGGTCGCCTATGTACCGAGCGGAGATGAGAAGAGCTGGAGCGCCATCGAAGCCTTCGACAGCGCCGGCAACCCCGTCTATCTGGATGTGGACAAGGCACCGGCCCGTCCGGTCCTGGTCGTTGAGGCCGATCCCGTCAAGGCCAAGAACGCCGGCCTCAAGGTGATCCGCAAGGCGCTGGCTGCCGCTGACATGCAGGTGGCTCCCCGTGCGGCTGCCAGCACGGCGCCGCTCAAGACCAGCATCCTGAAGAAAATTCGGTTGAAGGATGATCAGGAGCCCTGGCTGCTGGGTGCGGCCGAAGTGTATGCGGTGGTCGCAGGGGTCAATCCCAGCCGGGATGAGCCCGTGGTCGACATCGTCGACATGCCCTATCTCGACTATGACAACACCGACTACACCCCCAACCAGATCCTGGTTTATTGGGATCGCTATCGCTGGGGTGCCGTCGACATCGTCATGATGGAGCAGGACGACAACGTCAACTACAAGGAGCTGAGCGGCCTGTTCATCGATGCCCTCAAGCTGGCCTTCACTGCTGGCGGCGTGCCCGAGGCTCTGCCCTTCCTCGATCTCGGCGGCCGTATCGTCAAGGCGCTGCCCGACTCCTGGATGACCAACAACGATGACTATCTGGATACCTTCTACACCCTGGAGCAGGACCAGAGCTATCACCAATACCCCGGCGCCGCCGGCAATGCGGTGATCGACCTCGAACCCAAAGAGATCGCCCCCACCAGACCCTGATCGGTCGCCATAGCAAAAAAGCCAATGAGCGACTCATTGGCTTTTTTTGTACCCACGATCCGTTACGGCTGGCCTTTCGGCCTCACCCCCAGGGTATGGCAGATGGCGTAGGTCAGCTCGGAGCGGTTCAGGGTATAGAAGTGGAAATCCTTCACCCCCTCCTGACTCAGCACCCGTACCTGATCGATGGCGATGCTGGCCCCCACCATGTTGCGGGTCATCTGATCATCATCCAGCCCTTCGAAACGTTGATGCATCCAGCGCGGGATCTTCACGTTGGTGAAACCGGCAAACTTGGCCAGGGTCTGGTAGTTGGAGACCGGCAGGATCCCCGGCACGATTTCGGCATCGATGCCGATGGCGGCGCAGCGATCCCGAAAACGCAGGTAGGTCTCGATGTCAAAGAAGAACTGGGTAATGGCGCGGTTGGCACCGGCATCAATCTTGCGCTTGAGGTTGAGCAGATCCGACTGCGCACTGCGCGCTTCCGGGTGACCTTCCGGATAGGCAGCCACTGAAATATCGAAATCCGCTTCGGCCTTGAGCAGGGCTACCAGGTCGGTGGCATACATCTCCGGCTTTTCCAGCCCCTGGGGCAGGTCACCGCGCAGCGCCACGATATGGCGGATGCCGCTGTTCCAGTAATCACGGGCAATGGTGCGCAGCTCGTCGCGGCTAGCGTCGATACAGGTCAGGTGCGGGGCGGCGATCAGACCGGTCCGCTCCTTGATGTCCTTGATCACCTTGTGCGTGCGATCCCGGGTGCCCGAGTTGGCGCCATAGGTCACCGACACGAACTTGGGCTCCAGCACCTTCAATCGCTCGATGGATTGCCACAGGGTATTTTCCATCCCTTCACTGTTGGGCGGAAAAAACTCGAAACTGACCGATATGTCGCCACTCAAATCTGCCAGACTCTGGTTGAGTGCCTCAACCTGACGTGCGCTGTGAAATCCCATCTGCTCTCTCCCTGCCCTGCAATCCATTCCTCTACGTCAAAACGGATGTTTGGACGTCTAAACGTCTTTTTATCTTTATGAGAAAATGGCACAAAGTCAACACTGTTTTACAGCGAGATGAAGGCCGCCGATTTTTATTTGGCAATAAAGCCAAAGTAACGATTGGCACCCCATCCCAAAATCCGGCGAGTCGCGTTATGATGAACGCAGATCGTCCTGGACGTTCTGAATCTGCGTGTGATTGTTTGGCCGGAGGTTTCTCCGGCCCCTTTTCAACCTCTTCCTCTTCCTGCCGATAACCAATTGAACCATTCGCAGGAGCATCATCATGGACACCCACCCCGGCTTTGCCACCGACTTGCTGTTCGATCGCTATCAAGGCAACGTGGTCGATCATGAGCAGTTCTGGGCCGTGCGCACTCCCGATGCTCCCGATTACTACTTCGGCAACTATCTGCTGCTCCCCTTTCCCCCCAGCGATCACGACAAGGGCTGGCTCGAGGCCAGTTTCGACAAGCTGATCGGGCAGGATCCCCGGGTCAGACACCGCACCTTCCAGTGGCCTCTCGCGGCCGGCCAGAACAGCCGGGTCGCCGGCTTCGTGGCGGCGGGATACCAGTACATGGAGTGCGTGGTGCTGGCACTGGAGGCCACAAACTGGCAACCGCCAGCCGCGACGGTGGCTGCGCGCCCCTTTACCCCGGCCGATTGGGACGAGTGGCTGACCTTTGAACTGGAGGAGCGGGATCCCGGCCACTCGGAGCAGAGCTACCTGCCCTATCTGCAGTCACGCCGCCAGTTATATGAGGCGATGATCGGGGACGGACTGGGTCAGTGGTGGGGGATCTGGCAACAGGAACAGCTGGTCGCCAGTTGCGGTCTCTTCTTCACCGACACCCTGGGCCGCTTCCAGCTGGTGCGCACCCGGCAGGCATGGCGCAATCAGGGGTTGTGCCGTCAGCTGCTGAGCCAGGTTGCCAGGCACGGGCTGACGCGGGTCGACCGGCTCATCATAGTGGCTGACGAGCACTATCACGCCCAGCGGGTCTATCGCTCGCTCGGCTTTGCCCCGGTGGCCCGCATCGGCAGTCTCTGCCGCTGGCCCCGTACGGAGCAATGAATCAGACCACAGGCAGCAAAGAAAACGGGAGGCTGATGCCTCCCGTTATGTATCTGCCGGCAGCTATTGCTGCGGCGTTTCCAGCTCGTTGGAGAGCGCCTGCTCCACCTCGGCCGACGGCGCCGGTAGCGGGGCCGCCGCCGCAGATACCGCTGTGGCAGGCGTTGCTGACGGCGCCGGGGCGGCTGGTGTCTCTGTCACCGCCGGCGTCGCGGCAGGTGCAGCAGCAGGCTCGGTGGTCGCCGCTTCGGCCGACACCGCAGGCACGGCGGCAGGAGCGTCACACTGGCAATCTGCCCCTTTCACCTTGTTGCCCTGATGGGGCGGATACCAGCCCTTCAGTCCCTGCTCCAGCCGATCGGCTGCCGCCTTGGGCTCCATCTTGCCGAGCAGCACGGCCTGACTCACTTCGGCCAGCTCGTCCCCCAGCTTGGGCGTACCGCGAGAGAGGATCTGGGTGGCCACCCGGATGGTGGAGTCGCACTGATCCCGCCACTCCATCATCTCCTTCGCCGCCGGGTTGGTGACCTCGAAGAAGTGGTTGGAGAGGGAGAAGAAGCCGGGCAGCGAGTTGGTATAGAGCTCGGCGAACTGGGGTGTGGTCAGCCACTGCAGGAAGGCCATGGCCGCCTCCTTGTTCTTGCTGGCCGGGTTCATGCCCATCCCGATGTCGGTGTGATCGGTAAAGAAGCAGCCATCACCTTGCTTCGCCACGGGCGGGCGCATCACGCCAAAGTCCACCTTGCCGGTGAAGGGGGCGATCTCCCAGGAACCCGCCACGTAGAAGGCGGCCTTGCCCGAGGTAAACAGCTCGTTGGTCGCGGCATAGTCGCGGCTCTCGCCACCTTCGCCGAGGTAGGGACGCCAGCGCGCCAGCTCCTCGAACACCTTGATGTAGGGCGGGTTGTCAAAACGCTCCTGCCCACCGATCAAGGCCAGCCGACCATCCTCCCCCTTCCAGTAGTTGGGGCCTATGTTCTGGAAGCCGAGCTCGGAGGATACCCAGCTTTCCGAGCCACTCATGGCCAGCGGCACGTAGCGGCCATCGGCCTTCACCTTGTCCAGCGCAGCGAAGAAGGCATCCCGGGTTTGTGGCACGCTCAGCCCCAGCTCACTGAAAATCTTCTTGTTGTAGAAGAAGCCGTGAATCACCGAGGCCATGGGCACGCAGAAGGTCTGAGCGCCGGAGTCGGTCTGCCAGGGTGACTGGGCAAAGCTCGGGAAGTTCTCCATCCCCGACATCTCGGTCAGCTCCGCCAGATGGCCCGCCTTGAACAGGGCCAGGGAGTCATCGAATGGCCGGCAGGTGATGAGATCCCCCGCCTTGCCCTCTTTCAGGCTGGCCCACAGGGTCGGCATGTAGTCGACGTTCTGCACCCCGTTGAATTTCACCTGGATGCCCGGGTGGGAGGCCTCGAAGGCAGGGATGATCTTCTGCTCCCACAAGGCCTTGTCATCTATCCGCCAGCTCTCGATCACCAGCTCGCTGGCCATCAGCTGACCACACAACAGGAGACTCAGGGCCCCGATCCACTTGTTAGACATAAGCCCTCCTAAACCTTGAAATGTGCGATCAATTGCTGCTGCTTGGCCACCAGATCCGCCAGCACCTCGCTGCTGCTGGCCGACTCCCGTGCCTCCCGCTCGGTCTCGTAGGCCACCTCGGCGATGCCGGAGATATGGCGTGCCACCCCCTGGCTGACCGAGATCTGCTCCTGAGCCGCGTGCGCCACCTGATCCGCCATCGCCTTGATGGCGCTCATCCGATCGGCGATGGACTGCAAGGCCGCATCCATCTCACGGGTCTGTTCGACACAGCTGTGAGTCTGCTCCTGGCTGCGTCCCATCACCTCCACCACCAGCTTGCTCGAGCTCTGCAGGTTTTCGATCATCGCCTGGATCTCTTCGGTCGACGTCTGGGTCCGGTTGGCCAGCGCCCGCACCTCGTCGGCCACTACGGCGAAGCCGCGACCGGCATCACCGGCCCGCGCCGCCTCGATGGCTGCGTTCAGCGCCAGCAGGTTGGTCTGTTCGGCGATGCTGCGGATCACGTCGAGAATGCTGCCGATGTTGTCGCTGAATTCGCCCAGCTTGTAGGTGATACCGACTGCCTCCTCCATGGCTCCGGCCAGTTGTTCCGTGATGCGACGGGTGGTGGCCACCTTCTGGCGACCGGTTCTGGCTTCGTCATCCGCCAGATCCACTTCCCGCTTGGTGCCGTCGGTGGAACGAGCCACCTCGGTGGCGCTCACCTCCAGCTCGGTGATGGCGGCAGCCACCTGATCGGTCTGGCTCTTCTGATCCTGCACCCGGGATACCGCCCTTTCGCTGATCTCGGCGGCGCGGCTTGCCTCCTCCACCAGATGACGGGAGCCGGCATTGATCTGGGAGAGCAGCTCGCCGGTCTTGCCGGCCAGCACGTCGATGGAACGGGCCAGGGCGCCGAATTCGCAGCTGCTGCGGTAATTGATGCGGCGGGTCATGTCCCCGGCCGCCATGTAATCCAGCTCCTTGTTGATCATCTGCAGCGGACGTTGAATGCTGCGCGCCGTGGTATAGCCGATGATGAGGGCGGCGGCAGCCGAGATGGCGGCCACGATCAGGATCCAGAAGCTGGCACTGCTGACCGCGTCATCCGCCGTGGTACGGCTCTGGCTGGCGATGGAGCCGGCCGACTGTCCCATCTCGTCGAGCAGCCCCAGGCTGTTGATCAGGCTGGCGTCGAGCTGCTGATTGAGGGTCTGCAGCGAGGCGGCCAGCTGCTGGGCATTGCGCATGGTGGCGAGCAGCCCCTGCGGGCCGAGCGCCAGCTCCTGCATCCGGTCGAGGTTGGAGACGAAGCGCTGCTTCACATCATCCGGCACCAGCACCCGGTCAAGCCGCTTGCGCGCCATCTCGATGTCCTTGCTCAGCACCTTCTCCAGTTCGTTGAGGTCGGTCTTGGCATCGGCCCGGCGAATGTTCTTCAGGTCGCGCGCGATGCCCGAGGTGATGAGCTCCGCCTTGTTGCGCATGGAGCGCTTGCTGGCCGTCTGCTGCAACAACAAGTCCGCCGCCCACTGGTAGGTGTCTTCCAGCCGGATGAAGGCAATCTCCAGCTTGTGGCGCTGATCCTGGGCATTGACCCACTGACTGTGCTGGGAGAGCACCTGTTCGGCCAGGCCGTAGAACTGCTTGGTCGCCGCATCGACCTGCTGGAAGCGGGAACCGGCCTCGGTCACCCCGCTGAACTTGTCCATCTCCTGGCTCAGCTGGCTGAAACGCGCCTGTTGCTCCTTGAACTGGCTGGCCAGCTGCGGCAACTGACTGCCATCCTCATTGGTCCGGTAGACCAGCACCCAGCGGTTGCTGTCCTGCAGGGCGCCCTTCAGACCGGCCACCGCAATCACCAGGGGGGTTGCCCGGTCGGAAACCTGTGACAAACCGTCGTTGATGCCCCTGATCTTCAGGGTGCTGATCACACCCAGCAGGATCAACAGCAGCAGCATCAACACAAATCCGGCGATGATCCGCTGCACAATAGATAAACCCATGGAGACATCCTCACTCGTGGGGGAAAGGTAACGTGAACATAGACACTATCGGCACAAGGGGCGAATTATAGAGGGGAGACAGAGGGTATTTTATTGATCTATATGGGGTTGGATCACAGTTGGCGGGGAGTGGCCTGTACGTAAAAGGGCCCGGACTGTGCCGGGCCAAAGAGACATGCTAGCTGTAATGGCCCGTGGGGAGGCCAACCCTGTGTCCTATCAGAAGCGATAGCCGACACCAAACATGAAGGCCATGGGATCGATGGAGGTATTGATGGTCCCGACGGCGGTGTGCACATCGGTATCGATATCGATGATCCAGGCGGAAGCGTTGACGAACCAGCGGTCATTGATCGCCATGTCCAGACCGACCTGACCAGCCATGCCCCAGGAGGAGTCAACGCTCACGTCGGTACCATCCAGCGCACCGCGGCCCTGCTCGTCGAAGAAGGTGGTGTAGTTGATACCGGCACCGATATAGGGGCGAACCTTGCTGTTGGCATCACCGAAGTAGTACTGCGCCATCAGGGTCGGCGGCAGGTGCTTGACCTTGGCCACTTCGCCCAGACCGGCGGTGGAGACGGAGTGGGAGAAGGGCGTGGCCGCCAGCAGCTCGACACCCCAGTTGTCGGTGATCAGATAGGAGAGCGTCAGACCCAGTTGCATATTGCTGTCGATTTCCAGCTCGCCGGTACCCAGCACGTTGTCACTGCTCGTTTGCGGAGAAACGAAAGCCAGGCCGCCACGCACCAGAAAATCGCCGGCCTGGTGAGCCATGGCGACGGGGGACGCAAGCGCTGCTGCGATCATCAGAGGAAGGATCTTTTTCATCACGTATTCCTTTTAGTTTTCGTTTTATATGTTGCAAGCCCGAAAACTATAAAGGGATGTGAATGCCGAGTTATTGATTTAGCTCAAACGTTACCAAGAAATAGATAGATGTGTACAGCAGCTTCCAACCATGCTGAGTATCGAGAAAAACACCAAAAATACCAAACAAAAACAATGAAATGGATAGATTTACCGCCTTACCAACAACAATAAGAAATAACTTCAATATATCTTATTGCGGGTAAAAACAACTGAAAACGGTTGTTTCACTCGTCCAACAAGAGTATTTTTGCGGGCCATGTAGCCGGGCTGTAAGTAATTCTTTATGAAACCACAAACCAGAAGGGACAAAATAGTAGCCATATTGGCAGCCATCTGGGGCATTGGCTCTTTTCTGTTTATTTTGCTGGGTTTCGTGCTCGGCATGGCCCTGCTGATCCTGACCCATTAGACCGGCTGGTTGGCGTGGGAGGCCTGGCACAACAGCCACTCCCCTTCCGCCAGCTGCTCCGGGCTCAACCTCCACTGTGCCCGCCCCAGCTCGCCGCTGTATCCACGCCAGCGATCCCGGCCCTCCTGTTTCGCCCGGTACAAGGCCATGTCCGCCAGCTTGAAACTCAGACTCCAGAAAGAGTCCTCCAGCTCCGCATGCAGAGGATAATCGCAGAATCCCAACGAGACGGTCATGCGCAGCGGCAGCTCCTCCCGCCCGAAACGGCAGTCGGCGATCTTGCGGCGCAGGCGCTCGATCCGTCCCGCCACTTGTCCTGGCTCCTCTCTGGCCAGCAACAGCATGAACTCCTCGCCACCCAGCCGGATCAGCGGCTCCTCCTCATCCAGCGCCCCTCGCAACAGCTCGGCCAGCTGACATAACAGCAGATCGCCGATGTCATGGCCGAAGCGATCGTTGACCCGTTTGAAGTGATCCAGATCCAGGATCACCAGCACCCAGCCTGCCGCCGGATCCTGGCGGTTCAGCAACCACTCATCGAGATAACGGCGGTTGAAGGCATGAGTCAGTGGATCCGTATAGGCGGCGACCTCCATGCGGGAGGAGTGGGCCTGCAGGGCACTGTGGTGCAGGCTGATCCTGGCCGCCATCTCGCGGAATTTGCGGCTGAGCAGCGCCATCTCCTGGCTGCTGTCGATGATGGGCAGCACGCTCGCGTCCTGCTTTTCGGTAAACTGGTTCAGCGCCCCCACCAGCTCGCCGATCGGCCCCAGCACGATGGCCCGCAGCCGGGCCAGTGCCATCAGAATGCAGGCGAAGCTTATCAGCAGCATGCCGATGAAGGTCCAGATCGCCCCCTCCATCGCCCCCAGCAACACGTCCCGCTCCTCGTCCACGATCAGGGTCAATACAGGCTCGCCGTCGTTGTCGAGCAGCAACCCCTCCCCTCTGACCTGCTGCAACCCGAGATCGACCAGCCGGTAGCTCATATGCGGCCCAAGTGGCTTGAAGGAGCCCAGATGCTCGCGCGTTCTTGGTTGGGCTATGGTCAGCGTAAGCGCGGTCCGTTCCCCCAGATCCTGCAGATAGCGCTTGTCCAGCCAGCGAGTCGCCAGCAGATAGCCGTTGGGTTTGACGCTGCCGAGGGTATCGGTCACCGGCTGCAGCGAAAAGATGAGCGGTCCCCACTGGGAGCGCCTGACGCCACTCAGGTTGCTGATGCCCGCCTGCCGTGACTCACGCAGCAGCTGCAGCTTGAGATCGTCCAGAAAGGAGGGCAACAGGGTGGTATCCGTGTCCGGCGCGTCTGGCAACAGGGTGCGGGTCCAGATTTCAGAGCCCTGCAAATCCATATAACTCAGCACGTTGAGTTCAAAGTCCCGCATCGGGGTGTCGACCAGCAGATTGGAGTTGATGTAGGCCTGGTTGGGGTGGGCCAGAAAATGGTAGCTCTGATCCCAGATCCCCCAGTCCCGGGTAAAGGCATTCATGGCGCCGATGTCGTTCTGCACCGCCCTGATCACCCGCTGCAGGTGCTCCTCCATCCGCCGCTCCTCGACCCGCTGCGCCGCCGGCACCTGGGCCAGTGCGATCACGATGAGCAGCATCAGGATGGCTCCGGCCCAGACCGGAAACATGGAGTAGGCCAGCAGATGGTCGATGGAGCGGGACGGTTGAGCCATGGGCGCCAATATCCTTTGAATGGCAATGCGAAGCGGGAAGGGTCTTGCCCCAAGTATGGAGGATAGGCCCGCCGAGAGGTCACTGAATTACCACAATAAAAACAAGGGGCCCAGGGCCCCTTGTCACAATTATTGAACGCTTTACCTGGCCAGCAGAGGTGCCAGGAAGCGGGCCGTATGAGAATCCTCGCAACGACTGATCTGTTCCGGCGTCCCCGTTACCAGGATACGGCCGCCACCGGCACCCCCCTCAGGCCCCAGATCGACGATCCAGTCGGCGGTTTTGATGACGTCCAGGTTGTGCTCGATGATGACGATGGTGTTGCCGCGATCCCGCAGCTGGTGCAGTACCTTGAGCAGCTGCTGGATGTCGTGGAAGTGCAGCCCTGTGGTGGGCTCGTCCAGGATGTAGAGGGTCTGCCCGGTATCCCGCTTGGAGAGCTCGCGCGCCAGCTTGACCCGCTGCGCCTCGCCGCCCGACAGGGTGGTGGCCGACTGACCGAGGCGGATATAGGAGAGGCCCACGTCCATCAGGGTCTGCAGCTTGCGCGCCACTGCCGGCACAGGATCGAAGAACTCGCGGGCATCTTCCACCGTCATCTCGAGGATCTCGTGGATGTTCTTGCCCTTGTACTTCACCTCCAGCGTCTCGCGGTTGTAGCGCTTGCCCTTGCAGACGTCGCACGGCACGTAGACGTCCGGCAGGAAGTGCATCTCCACCTTGATGACCCCATCCCCCTGACACGCCTCGCAGCGGCCCCCTTTCACGTTGAAAGAGAAGCGGCCCGGCTGGTAGCCGCGCGAGCGCGCCTCCTGGGTGCCGGAGAGCAGCTCGCGGATCGGGGTGAACAGGCCGGTGTAGGTGGCCGGGTTGGAGCGCGGGGTACGGCCGATGGGGCTCTGGTCGATATCCACCACCTTGTCCAGGTGCTCCAGCCCCTCGACGCTGCGATAGGGGGCAGGAGTGGACTCGGTCGCCTTGTTCAGCTCGCGGTGAGCGATACGGAACAGGGTGTCATTGATCAGGGTCGACTTGCCGGAGCCGGAGACGCCGGTGACGCAGGTCATCACCCCGATGGGTAGGTCCAGGTTGACGTTGCGCAGGTTGTTGCCGCTCGCCCCCTTCAATTTCAGCCACTTGCCGGTGAGCGGGGTGCGCTCGGCCGGGATGGCGATCTGCTTGCGGCCGGAGAGGTAGTCACCGGTCAGCGACTCGGGGTTCGCAATGATCTCCTCCGGCGTCCCTTGGGCGACGATGGCCCCGCCGTGCACCCCCGCCCCCGGGCCGATATCGAGCACATGGTCGGCGAGGCGAATGGCGTCCTCGTCGTGCTCCACCACGATCACCGTGTTGCCGAGATCGCGCAGATGGGTCAGGGTCTTGAGCAGGCGCTCGTTGTCCCGCTGGTGCAGGCCGATGGAGGGCTCGTCCAGCACGTACATGACCCCCACCAGACCGGCACCGATCTGGCTGGCCAGCCGGATCCGCTGCGCCTCACCACCGGAGAGAGTCTCGGCACTGCGGGACAGGCTCAGGTAGTTGAGACCCACGTTCACCAGGAAGCCGAGCCGCTCGACGATCTCTTTCAAGATCTTCTCGGCAATCTGGGCGCGCTGGCCGGTCAGATTCAACCCTTCGAAGAAGGCCAGCGCATCGCCGATGGACTGCTCGGCGATGGCCGGCAGGTTGCGGTTGTCGACGAAGACGTGGCGCGCCTCTTCCCGCAGCCGACTGCCACCGCAGCTGGTGCAGGATTTGTTGGCGATGTATTTGGCCAGCTCTTCACGCACCGAGTTGGATTCGGTCTCCCGGTAGCGGCGCTCCATGTTGTGCAGGATCCCCTCGAACGAGTGCTTGCGCACCACCACATCGCCGCGATCGTTCATGTAGCGAAACTCGATCTCGGTGCGACCGGAACCGCGCAGGATCACCTCCTGGGTCTTGACCGGCAGATCCTCCCAGGGCGTATCCAGATCGAACTTGTAGTGCTCGGAGAGGGATTTGAGCATCTGGAAGTAGTAGAAGCTGCGCTTGTCCCAACCGCGGATGGCGCCGTTGGCCAGACTGATGGCCGGATCGCCGATCACCTTGGCCGGGTCGAAATATTGCTGCACCCCGAGGCCGTCACAGGTGGGGCAAGCGCCGGCCGGGTTGTTGAAGGAGAAAATGCGCGGCTCCAGTTCCGACATGGAGTAGCCACACTCCGGGCAGGCGAAGTTGGCGGAGAAGGTCATGGGGGCGACCCCCTCCTCGCCGTCCATGGGCACCACCAGTACTATGCCGCCGGAGAGGGTCAGCGCCGTCTCGAATGATTCGGCCAGACGCAGGGCCAGGTCATCGCGCACCTTGAAGCGATCCACCACCACCTCGATGGTGTGCTTCTTGTGCAGCTCCAGCGCGGGAGGGTCAGACAGGTCGCATACTTCGCCGTCGATGCGGGCACGGATGTAGCCCTGGGCTGCCAGATTCTCCAGCAGCTTGGTGTGCTCCCCTTTGCGATCGCGTACCACAGGGGCCAGCAGCATCAGCTTGCTCCCCTCCGGCTGGGCCAGCACCTGATCCACCATCTGGCTGATGGTCTGGGCGGCGAGCGGAATGGCGTGGGTCGGGCAGCGCGGCTCACCGACCCGGGCAAACAGCAGGCGCAGGTAGTCGTAGATTTCGGTAATGGTGCCGACGGTCGAACGCGGGTTGTGGGAGGTGGACTTCTGCTCGATGGAGATGGCGGGCGAAAGCCCCTCGATATGGTCGACGTCCGGCTTCTCCATCAGGGAGAGGAACTGGCGGGCATAGGCGGAGAGCGACTCCACGTAGCGGCGCTGCCCCTCGGCATAGAGGGTATCGAACGCCAGAGAGGATTTGCCCGAACCGGAGAGGCCGGTGACCACGATCAGCTTGTCGCGGGGCAGGGTCAGATTGATGTTCTTGAGGTTGTGGGTGCGAGCACCCCGGACCACGATCTTTTCCATCTTGTTGCACGCTCGATACGGAAACCTGAGCGAGTCAGTATGGCATAGAGACTACTGGATGAATAGACAGGTTTTATCCATCATCCCCATCGATTTCAGAGATATTCCTTGGCCCAGCTCACCGCCTGCAAGCGGTTCTTCACGTTCAATTTCTTGAAGACGTTATAGAGGTGGGACTTGATGGTGTGCTCGCTCACGAACAGGCTGTCGGCGATCTCGGTATTGGAGGCGCCCGTCATCAGATAGCGGATGATCTCCTGCTCGCGTACGGTCAGCAGCGTCTGGTTGCGCAGGTGATGTTCCCCACCCTTGCGGTAGTAGTTGACCAGATCGCACAGCAGGTGGCGCGGGATCCAGTACTCCCCCTCCAGCACCTTGCGAATGCCGAGCACCAGCCGGTCCAGCGGATCCTGACAGAAGAAGAGTCCGCTGGTATGGGGCCACATCAGCAGCAATTCCCGATCGGTGCTGGTCGGGGCATTGAGCAGCACCGTATTGGCCTCCCCGAAGCTGCTGGAGATCTCCCGCGGCCATCCTGCCTGCTGACTCGACTTGAGGTAGTCCAGATCGACCAGAAACAGCGGACGAGGCTCGAGCTCGTCCGGTTGCGGCAACTCCTCCAGGGTGCTTACCAGCACAATGGGCAGTGCCAGCTGCTCCGCCAGATAGTTCTGGAAGCTGGTTGCCTGCACATTGTTTTCGGTTACCAGTACGATGGGATATGGGGTGCTCATGAAAGGCTGGTCCTTGAACATTGCGGCCATGGTTTTTTTCGGCAGCAGAGAGTACCAAGCCCCCCGTGGGGTGCAGCATTAAAAAAGTATTAGACGGCGATGCGCCTCCTTTGAAACTCACCAATTTTCCAAGCAATACAAATAACTAGCAGCCCCCCCCCATTTGGGTGGAATGCTGGCATCCGGGCAGACAGGGGCTGTCGCAGCGTCATCGAATTCACTTTTCGCGCCCGGGTTTCGATGCTAAGTGTCCCCCTCTGCGGCTCACTTGCTGGCCAAGGCCCGCCTCGTGTAAGTTAACCCCTCGGTCCGGAGAAGCTGGCGACGAAGAAGACGTCTTTCTCCCCAAAAACTGTTACTATTGCGGGCAAAATCTGGAAACGGCATGGCAGTCGACAAGCGAGCCAACCCGGGTTCAGTCATCACATGAGTCGCAAGCGCCTGCGGCGTTCTTGCGTATCTCGCAGAAAACAAACGAAATGTTGAATTGGTCCGGGCATATGGCCTGGCCGGAATACAAAGGGTGGAAGAGAGATTATGGCCAGTCGAGGCATCAACAAAGTCATTCTGATCGGTAACCTGGGGCAAGACCCGGAAGTGCGCTACATGCCGAGCGGCGGTGCCGTGACCAACATCACCCTGGCCACCTCCGACACCTGGCGCGACAAGCAGACCGGTGAGCAGAAAGAGCGTACCGAGTGGCACCGCGTCGTCTTCATGGGCAAGCTGGCCGAAGTGGCGGGCGAGTACCTGAAGAAGGGTTCCCAGGTCTATGTGGAAGGCAAGCTGCAGACCCGCAAGTGGCAGGATCAGAGCGGCCAGGAGCGTTACACCACCGAGGTGCTGGTCGATGGTTTCAGCGGCGTAATGCAGATGCTGGGTGGCCGTCCGCAAGGCGCCGGTCAGGGCATGGGCGGTCAGTCCCAGGGCAACTGGGGTCAGCCGCAACAGGGCATGCAGTCCCAGCAGCCGATGAACCAGTCCCGCCCGGCTCCGCAGCAGAACATGCAGCAACAGCAGGGCGGTTATAGCCGTCCGGCCCAGCAGCCGCAATCTGCTCCGCCGGTATACAACGAGCCGCCGATGGATTTCGACGACGACATCCCCTTTTAAGGGAAGCTCACAGTTCAGAGGGCCCTGTTCACGCAGGGCCTTTTTTTGCCCGTTATTGACGCAGGCGCGACACGCAAGCCGGCTCCCCCGACCAGAGTCGCCGACCCTGCTCCCCCTGTCGCCCGCCCAGGGTTTATCATCAGGGCAATTCGTTTGTCAGAGAGAACGCATGGGGTTTTTGTCTCGTATCCTGCTGCTCGCGGCAAGCCTTGCCGTGCTGTTTCACTCTCCCCTCTTGCTGGCCGGCGAGCCACTGCGGGTGGGGGTCAGTTTCGCCATTCCCCCCTATGTGATTGAGGAAGAGGGACGCGGCATCGAGCTCGATCTGCTGCGCGAAGCCTTTCGTGGCAGCGGCTACGAACCCAGCTTCGAATATCTGCCGCTGGAGCGCACCTTTCGCATGCTGGAGTCCGGCAGGCTCGATGCCATCATCAACGTCAAACCCGGGATGCTCGACAACGTCTTCCTGTCGCAACCCGTCATCGCCTTTCACAACCGGGTGTTCACCCTGAGCAAGACCCACATCGCCACGCTGGACGACATGAAAGAGCTGAGGGTCAGCGCCTTTCAGCGGGCACGCCAGGTATTGGGGGGAGCCTTCGCCAGCATGGCCGACCAGAATCCCCGTTACGAGGAGGTCGCCAAGCAGCAGGGACAGGTGCACAGACTGATGCTGGGGCGGGTGGATGCGGTGATCCTGGAGCAACGGGTGTTCTATTACTATCTGGCGCAACTGGCCACCAGCAAGTATGGCGCCGAGCTCTATGCCCCAAGCCGGGTCAGACAATATGATCTGTTCGCTCCCACCCACTACCATTTCGCCTTTCGCCAGGCCGCGCAGCAACGCTGGTTTGATCGCCAGCTCGGCAAGATGCGGGCCGATGGCCGCTACGAACGGATATTTGCCAGCTACGGCGCCACCCCCTGAGCCAGCATCAAAAACATAAAAGCCAGCCCGAAACAGGCTGGCTTTTTGTTACTGGCTCCAAAGGAACTACAGCATGGGGAGCGTTACTTCATCGCGCTGCCATTTTTCAGTTCTGCTTTCTGACGTTTGGCTTCGCGCTTCTCTTTCAGTGACATCTGCGGTTTTTTCTTGGCATCTTTGCCGTTGTGATGTTCTTTGTTACTCATCATCAAACTCCAAAAATGTTACCCAGACAGTTGGAACCCAGGTTCCAGCATGCCATCCGAATCGTAGACTACAGTACGCTTTCAGTGACGATCCCAAGATCGCACTCAATCCAGCATACCCCCAATCTTGCGCAAGAATCCACCCTCATCCGTCACGCCGCGCCAAACCGGGGCCGATGACCCCCGTCAGGCACTCCTGGGCGGGGAAGGAACGGCCGTAAAAACACTGGAAGCCTTATAAAGTAGCGATTATCAATATTATTTGGTGACCACCTGAAATAAATAACCAAAAACCAAAATAACTATTATTTAAACGAGCAGTGTTAATTTGGATAAGCATTCTCACTATCGCCGGAAACAAAAAGTTACAACCTCAAGAAGTCATTATTAACGCAAGCTGATATTATCAGGCCTTATTTTCAAACTATTTCATCGAGAATAGGGATATCCCATGACCAGAAAAACCAGAGCCGCCTTGGTCTCGGTTTGCTCCAATATCAGCCTGATTGTCATGAAGATAATTGCCGGCATACTGAGCGGTTCCGTCAGCATCATCTCCGAAGCCATCCACTCGGCCATGGATCTGGTGGCCGCCCTGATCGCGCTGGTGGCCGTGCGCAAGTCGGATATTCCACCCGACCCGCGCCACCCCTATGGCCACGACAAGATAGAGAATGTCTCCGGCGTGATCGAAGCGCTGCTGATCCTGCTGGCCGCCGGCTGGATCATCTTCGAGGCCGTCGGCAAGCTGATCACCCCCACTCCCATCGAAGGCGTCGGGCTCGGCGTGCTGGTCATGCTGTTGTCGGCGCTGGTCAACAGCGGCGTCTCCGCCTATCTCTACCGGGTCGCCAAGGAGGAAGAGTCGGTGGCGCTGGCCGCCGATGCCCTGCATCTGAAGGCGGATGTGCTGACCTCGCTCGGGGTGGCGGCCGGTCTGCTCGGCATCTGGATCGCCTCTGCGCTGGGCTACAACCTCTATCTGCTGGATCCCCTCGTCGCCATCGGCGTCGCGCTCTTCATCCTCAGAGAAGCCATCGCCATGCTCAACCAGGCCTTCCAGCCCCTGCTGGATCACAGCATGAGCGAGGAGGAGCTGGCCATCACCACCCAAGTGATCGAGGAGTGCTGCCCTGAGCACGGCGGCTTCCACGATCTGCGCAGCCGTCAGGCGGGGCGTCGCCGCCATATCGACTTCCACCTGACACTGCCCAAGGAGATGAGCATCGAGCACTCCCACGCCATCTGTGACCGCATAGAGCAGGGGATCCAGCGCCATCTGCCCCACGCCATCGTGCTGATCCATGTCGAACCAACCGGTCACGCCTAGTCCAACCGGGGAAATCATCGGGAATGCCATCGACAGCACAATAAACAGCCAGGTGACGTGGTAGGGTATTCCCTCCCCGTCATCAGGTACACGCCGTGAAAAAGCTGGAAATGAAGGATCTCACCGACGCCGAAAAGGCCGGGATCACCCTGCTGCTGCAAAAAGCACAGGCCAACGCGGACCACCCATTGACCAATGCCGAACGCAATCGCATACGCGAGGAAGGCCGGCTCAAGGTGGTCGCAGACCGGGCAGCAGCTGCGAAAGCGGCGGCACAACTCGCAAGAGACAAGGCCAAGGAACGGGCCGCCAATCAGGTACTGCCCGAGACATTCAGCTGGGTTGACTCCGTCAGCAATCGCTTTCGAAAGAAGCCTTGATCATGCCGTTTCAACCGAATGTAGCCAGCCCACGCCCTGTCGACGGGCTGGCTTTTTCATGATGGAAGGGGAAGGTTCTGACCCTTGACGTGACATTATCTGTCGACTCGCATGACCCTTTATCTCGTTTTTTCTTCGCACAAAGGGATTCACCACAACCCGAAACGCACCTGAAATGGATATTCATGCTATTGATATAAAAGGTAAAATCGTCCTGAAAATCCAGTCATCCGGCACAGAGTACCAACTGAGAGATAAAGTTTGCTTTAACAAAGCGTGCGTGTTCTAATCGACAGCGATAGTTCGGCAGTTCAGTCCTGTTTATGTTAGGCAGTCATTTTAGTAAAGCAGTGATTAGTGCAAGTGTTATTTCGATGATGCTTGACGAATAATTCTCCTTCTTTAGTGCTTCCCCTACGTATTGCTGACGAAAAATCAAAACTTGCCATCTGATGGCATTTCAAACACTAAATTTGAGAGTAATTATTATGTCCAAAGTGACTGGTACCGTAAAATTCTTCAACTCCGAAAAAGGTTTTGGCTTCATCTCCCCGGTTGACGGCAGCAAAGACGTGTTCGTACACTTCTCCGCTATCCAGTCCAACGGTTTCAAAACCCTGGAAGAAGGTCAGCGCGTTGAGTTCACCATCGAGCAAGGCCAGAAAGGCCCGGCTGCTGCCAACGTAGTTGCCCTGTAATTCAAGTCAGGGATACCGTCACCCCGCTTCTGCCGGCTGAACGGATCCACTGCAAGAATTGAAAAAACCCGCTTCGGCGGGTTTTTTGTTGCCTCGAATTCACCCTGCCCGCCATCCCCGCCCTGCTCCCATCCTTGCATACCTCCGCTCCTCTGCTGGCGAGAGGATAACCGCACAATATTAATGAGATTAATTATCATTTACACAGCCATCAGTGATCACTACAATGCCTGCCGACCGCCGGGATCACTATTCGATTGAACCTGCCTGGTCCGGGTTTCACGCGGGATGCGGCGAGACCCCCCATCGATTCACCCAAAGGATGAATGCATCTTCTTACTAAAAAAGAGTTCAGGCCAACATGATAACAATGCACCGCAACAAGCTGACCACGCTCATTCTCGCCGTCCTCGCCGCCAACGCCCATGCCGCCGAACAGGAGGTCATGGTGGTGACCGCCTCCGGCTTCCAGCAGAAGATCGAGAACACCGCCGCCTCCATCTCGGTGGTGACGCGCGAGCAACTGGAGAAACGCGCCTACCGTGACGTGACCGACGCCCTGAAGGACGTGCCGGGGGTGGTGATCACCGGCGGCGGCAGCAGCAGTGACATCAGCATTCGCGGCATGAGCTCCAAGTACACACTGATGCTGGTCGACGGCAAGCGGGTCGACAGCCGCGGCACCCGTCCCAACAGCGACGGCCCCGGCATCGAGCAGGGCTGGCTGCCGCCGCTGCAGGCCATCGAGCGGATCGAGGTGGTGCGCGGCCCCATGTCCTCCCGTTACGGCTCTGACGCCATGGGCGGCGTCATCAACATCATCACCCGCAAGACCGCCAGCATGACGGCCTGGCAAGGTTCGGTGCAGGCCGACTCCACCTTCCAGGAGAACAAGGACTCCGGCAACATCTTCCAGAGCAACGCCTACACCGCTGGCGCCCTGGTGGATGGCCTGCTGGGGGTGCGAGTGAACGGTCTGCTCTCCCACCGCGGCGAGGATCAGTTCCAGAACGGGTTCGCCGAACAGGAAATGCGCAGCGGCACTGTGGTGTTCAGCCTGACACCGGACGAGCACAACCGCTTTGACTTCGAGGCCAGCCGCGGTCTGCAGGATCGCAACCGTACACCGGGCGACTCGCTGGCAGCCAAGGCCAAGCCCAGCCTGAACACCTACGGGCGCACCAACTACGCCATCACCCACGACGGCCGTTATGACTTCGGCTCTTCCACCAGCTACCTGCAGCGGGAAGAAAACACCAACCCCGGCCGTCAGATGAAGCTCATCAACACCATCGCCGACACCCATACCCAGTTCGAACTGGGGGCTCACTACCTGAGCGTGGGCGGTCAATACCGTCACGAGGATCTGCAGGATGAGGGCAACCAGCTCAACGTGGCCAACCGTGCCAATCAGCTGACCCGCTGGAGCTGGGCCCTGTTCGTGGAAGACGAGTGGTCGCTGACCGACAGCTTCGCCCTCACCGGCGGCGTGCGGATGGACCGTGACCAGAACTACGGCACCCACTGGAGCCCGCGTCTGTACGGCGTCTGGCACCCGGCCGAATTCTGGACCCTGAAGGGCGGCGTCTCCACCGGCTACCGCTCACCGGATCTGCGCATGTCGGCCGCCAACTGGGGCCAGGCCACCGGCGGCGGCACCCAGGACGGCATGCTGGTTGGCAACCCGCAGCTCAAACCGGAAACCAGCGTGAGCCAGGAGATCGCCCTGCTGTGGGATGGTCAGGAGGGGCTGAGCACAGGGCTGACTCTGTTCAATACCGACTTCGAGGACAAGATCTCCGAGATCCGCCGCTGCACCAGCAAGGATGACCCCTCCTGCACCCTGAACGGTCACACCTATGACTTCATCAGCGACCGCATCAACGTCGACAAGGCGAACATGCGCGGGGTGGAAGGCACGGCCAACTGGGCCATCAACGAAAAGTGGTCGCTGGCCTCCAGCTACACCTTCACCCAGTCCGAGCAGAAGAGCGGTCCGAACGAGGGCAAGGCGCTTAACCAGATGCCGCGCCACATGTTCAACACCACGGTCGACTGGAAGAGTACCGATGACGTCAGCCTCTGGTCACGGGTCAACTTCCGCAGCAAGACCTCGGACTACCTGAGCCGGGTCAGAATGGCCGACGGCACCCCTTCCTACACCTTCTTCGACACGGGTCTGGTCTACAAGGCCAACGAACATCTGAACGTCACCGCAGGCGTCTACAACCTGTTCGACAAGACGGTGGACTACAGCAGCTTCGGCACAGTGCTGGATGGTCGCCGCTACACCCTGGGCATGACCTACAACTTCTGATGACCCGCCGCCGCCCACCCTGGGCGGCGGTTTTTTATTGCCCCGCCTCGTCTGCCATCTCTTTCACATAGCTTGCCGCCTGCCAGGTGTTGCGCCCCAGCGACTTGGCGCCATACATCAGCTGATCCGCCTGCAGCAGCACTCGTCGGCCCTCAGCTCTCACCTCGGCCGACACCCACACCGCCCCGGTGCTGATGGAGATGCCAAGCTCCCCGGCGCTGGTCGACAGCTTGCGGCCATTGACCTCCCGCCCGATCCGCTCGGCCCACTGCTGCAGCGTCGCCATGTCGGCCACCAGCAGACTGATGCAGAACTCCTCGCCGCCGATGCGGGCGAACAGGGCGCTGGCGGGCAACACCCGCTGCACGCGCTCCACCATGGCCGACAGTACCTCGTCGCCGACCCCGTGCCCGAAGTGATCGTTGATCCCCTTGAAGCGATCGAGATCGAACAGCAGCAGGGCACACGGCTCGCTGCTGCTCAGTCGTTGCTCCAGCAGCGGCAAGAAGGCGCGCCGATTGAGGATGCCGGTCATGGAGTCGGTGCTGGCGAGACGCTCCAGCCTGGCGTTGGCCTGGATAAGCTCGGCGGTACGGCTCGCCACCGCCCGCCGCAACTGGATGATGTAGGCCATCAGCACCAGACCGCCGACGGCCAGCAGCCAGGGCCAGAGATGAGCCGGGTAGACGGTCTCGATATGCATCCACTTGCGGATGATCCGCTCCCGATCCGCCTCGCCGATGCGGGTGAAACCCTGCTCCAGCTCCTGCAGCAGCGCCTGATTGCCCTTGGCGACGGCAAAGCGGACGTCATCGCTGTAGAGGTGGCGCACCGGGATAAAGCGGGTAGGATCCGCCGCGGTGTAGATGTAGAAGTTGGCCACCTGCAGGTCAGCGATGAAGGCTTCCAGTTCGCCGTTCAAGGCAGCCCGCAGCATGGCGTCGTTGTCATCGAAGGTGCGCAGCCGGGTGCGCGGGAAGTTCTTGCGGGCGTAGTACTCCTCGAATCCTCCCGACACCACCCCCACGCTCTCGTGCAGCAGGTAGTAATTCACGTCCGAACCGCGCAGGGAGTTGGCGAAGAAGAGCTGGGCGTCGAGGTGGGAGAGAGCCTGGCCATAGTCGTAGACCCTATTGCGCTCCGGCGACCAGAGCAGGCCACCATGGACATCGGCCTGGCCGTTGCGGACCAGATCCAGCGAGCTCTGCCAGTCCACCAGCTTGAACTGGATGGGGCGACCGGTGACGCGGCCATACTCGCGCCACAGATCGATCAACAGGCCATCGGGCTGGCCCGCTTCATTGAGATAGGAGAAGGGCTGCCAGGCCTTGGAGTTCGCCACGATGAGCGGTTTGGGCGCTGTGTTCGCCCATGCCGGCGATACCAGCGCCCAGAGCAGCAGCAACCCCCCGTATCCGACTCGCCATCTGACTCCCGACTCACCTGCCATCCCTGTACCGACCCTGCTGTTTGGCCGTCTGCGCGGCCATCGATTATCACCATCTTCAGCATAGGAGAACAAGCATGAGCGAGTATGAAACGAGCGTGATGCCGGCCGGACCAGTGCAAGACCAAAAACGAACAGGGCGCCCGCAGGCGCCCTTTTCATCGACTCGTTCGCCCCTCACAGCGGCAGGCTGATGCGAGCCTCCAGCCCGCCCTGCTCCCGGTTGTGCAGGGTCAGCTCGCCCCCATGCTGGTGCACCAGGGTGCGGGCGATGGAGAGCCCCAGCCCCACACTGCCGGATTCGGTGTTGCGGGCCTCGTCGAGGCGCACGAACGGCTTGAACACATCTTCCAGCCGGGCCGGATCGATGCCGGGCCCCTGATCGCAGACCCGGATCACCAGCTCGCTGTCGGTGCGCTCCAGCGACACCTCGGCGCTGCCGGCGTACTTGATGGCGTTGCCGATGAGGTTTTGCAGCACCCGGCGCAGGGTGTTGGCGCGGCAGGCGTAGACCTGCTTGCCCTCTGCCAGGCAGGTAACCGGCTGGCCGGTGTCGGCATAGTCGTCGCACAGGCTCTCCAGCAGGCTGACCAGGTCCAGCTCGCGGGTCGCCTCCTGCTGCCCCTCCTCCCTGGCGAAGCTGAGGGTGGCCGCCAGCATCTGCTCCATCTGTTGCAGGGTCTGCTGGATCCGCTCCTTGTCCTCCCCCTCGTCCAGAAATTCGGTACGCAGCCGCAGGCTGGTGATGGGGGTACGCAGATCGTGGGAGATGGCCGCCAGCATGCGGGTTCTGTCCTGCACGAAGCGATCGAGCCGGGTGTGCATGCGGTTGAAGGCCTGGATGGACTCGCGCACCTCGGTCGGCCCCTCCTCCCGCAGCGGCTCTATGTCCTCGCCGCGGCCGAGCCTGTCCGCGTTGGCGGCCAGTTGCTTGAGCGGCCGGGTGGCGCGGCGGAACAGCCAGATCATCATGCCGATCACCAGACTCGCCACCAGCATCAGGTTGAAGGTGGTCTGCCAGGACCAGCTGGCCGACTCCTTGTCCACCAGCGAGCTGAACTGCAGCCAGCCGCCGCGCGGCAGCTGGATGGAGCCGTACAGCCGCATGTCCTGCGGCGGCGGCACCCCCTTGCGGTCCTTCATCATCCGGTTGTGGTGCTGCCAGGCCCGGCTGCGCTGGGCATCCTGCTTGAGCTCGGCGCTGATCTCCACCATCAGGGTCGAGGGGTAACCCAGCCGGGAGCGCACCAGCTGCTCGAAGCGGGGACTGCGGTTGTCCGGCTGCAGCGGCTCGTCGGCGATGCGCAGCAGCAGGGTCTCGCTGCGGCTCGCCTTGAGGATCTCGTCATAGAGAGAGGGGGGCGAGAGGGCCAGCAGCCGCACCACCGAGACGATGCGCTGCATGGCGTTGCGGCTGTTGACGTAGCCGAGCGCCTCCTCCCGATCGGTGCGATAGATCTGGATGCTGAGCAGCTGGATCAGCACCAGCCCGGCCAGCGCCACCAGGATGATCTGGCCCGTCAGCCCCTTGGGCCACAGCTTCGACCAGCCGCGTCTTAACATCCCCACCGCCTTATACCTGAGTCACATCGGCGGCGAACAGGTAACCGCCGCCCCAGATGGTCTTGATAAGCTCCGGATTCTTGGGATCCCGCTCCAGCTTGCGCCGCAGCCGGCTCACCAGGGTGTCGATGGCACGGTCGAACGCCACCGCCTCGCGGCCGCGGGCCAGATCCAGCAGCTGATCCCGGCTCAGCACCCGCTGCGGGCGCTCCAGAAAGACCCGCAGCAGGTCGAATTCGGCGGTAGAGAGGCTCAGCCCCACCCCTTCCTCATCCACCAGCTCGCGCCGGTTGATGTCGAGCAGCCAGCGATCGAAGCGCAGATCCCGGGTCAAGGCCTCGGCCACCGGCTGCGGCTCGACCTGGGTGCGGCGCATCACCGCCTTGATGCGGGCCAGCAGCTCGCGCGGATTGAACGGCTTGGCGAGGTAGTCGTCGGCCCCCATCTCCAGCCCTATGATGCGGTCGGTCTCCTCCCCCATGGCGGTAAGCATGATGATGGGCAGGCTGGACTTGGCCCGCAGCTCGCGGCAGAGGGTCAGGCCATCCTCCCCCGGCATCATCAGATCCAGCACCAGCAGATCGAACTCCCGCTCCTCCAGCAACCGCTTCATCTCCTTGCCATCGCGGGCACAGCTGACCCGCAGGCCGTGCTGTTCCAGAAAACGCTTCAGCAGATCGCGGATCTCGCTGTGATCGTCGACCACCAGAATGTGGGTGCTGTTTTGATTCATGGGGACCTCCTGTTAGAGCTGGCACGAGTATACGAAAATCCGCCGGGCGGTTTGTGTCAAAGTGTGCCAGATCAGCAAGATGCCACACTCTGCTACAAAAAAGCGGCCGCTCGGCAAAGTTGAGACACAGACCGGCTGTTTACTGTGGCCACCCCATCGGTTGCAGGAGCAGACAGGCCATGCTGGCCCTCACCACCCCCTTGCTGCTGGCCTTTGCCGCCAGCGAAGCCCTTGCCAGACAGGCAAGGCGCACACCCGGCCAGACCGACCCGGTGCAAGCCGGCGCCGTCGACGCGGCAGCAGACGATACCGGCGTGCCCGCCGACCAGGCGACCAAGCCCCCTTCGTCATGATGCGCCCCCTCCGGTGTGCACCCTGACCTTCCCGCCGCCCCTGCGGCATCTCATCAAGGAGAATCGACTCATGATCAACAAGACCATGGCCCTGTTCATGCTGGCCGGACTGGCCCACACCGGGCTGGCCCAGGCCGCCCTGCCGGCCGACGTCAGCGTTGCCCCCGGCCTGCTGTTCGTCAACTGGCACGACACCGCCAGCAGCGGCGATGCCCATCCGACCCTGGAGGTCCACAATGCCGCCGGCGACCTGATCAAGCGGGTCCCCGCCCGGCTGAACGGCATGCAGCAGGTACGCCTGCCAATGCGGGCCCAGGGTGACCTGACCCTCAGCCTGGATGGCGAGAGCAGCAGCTATCGGATGCCCTACAGCGTCGGTAGCGGTCGCCAGCACTAAGCCCGCCCATCCGGAAAAATACCCCGCCAGTGACAGACACTGACGGGGTATTTTTATTTCCCGCCCAGCATGGGCCCGGTCAATGCCCAGTACAGGGTCATGGTGTCACACTCTGCTACAAAATAGGCTTCAACTGGCAAAGTTCAGACACCTGTCTGGTGTGTAATCAGGGTCAAGGCGAGCAAGCCGACCCCGAACTCAATCCGCAAGGAGATAGACCATGAAAAAACTGACCAAGACCCTGCTGACCGCCACCCTGATCCTTGGCCTGCCGCTTGGCGCCTATGCCGCCAGCGAAGCCGTCAGCACTGCCCAGCCCGGCATGATGACCGACTGCCCGATGGACGGCAGCGGCATGATGGGCGGCAAGCACCATGGCGGCCGCCACGACAAGATGGCCCGCATGCAGAACATGACGCCTGAGCAAATCCAGGCGAATCTGCAGCAGCGTTACGACAAGATCGAAGATCCGGCCAAGAAGGCCGAGTTCGTGAAAAACCTGAATCTGCGTGCCGACGGCATGACCAAGCACGCCGAAGCGATGAAGCAGTTCGCCGAAGCGCACCAGTAATTCGAAAGCAGCAAAAAGGGGCCCGCGGGCCCCTTTTTTCATGCACGTCGTTCAGACTCAGGCCTTGGTCTTGTCGGCCAGGTTCAGGGTCTTGACGGTTTCACCTTCGAACTTGATGAGCACGGTTTTCTGGGCAACTTAGGACTCCTTGAACAGGCTCTTGGAGGTCTCTGCCAGCATGGGGGAGACCTTGTTCAGGGCGCCCAGATCATAGGTCCACACTTCCAGACCGGCTTCGGTCTTGGTGCTGGCCGGTGCGCCCAGCTTCTCTTTGATGGCCTGCTTGTTGGAGCCGCCTTCCTTGATGTCCAGCGCCTTCTTGATCGCCTAGTTGGAGGCGCTGTCCATGGCGGTGCCGGCCATCTCTTTGGCAGTGCTGGTTACGCTGCTGGTCACTGTGTCGGTCAGGGAGTCCATCAGGCCGGCGTTGGCCATCAGGGGCAGTGCAGTCAGGGCAACCAGGATGCTCTTTTTCATCGTTTCATGTCTCACGGGGATTAAAGAGCGCGCACCAGACCAGCGCACCCGAACGGAGCTAAGATGAGACTGCGGTCAAGGCGCATTCGGGGGGAAGGGTTAGCACCATTCGGCAGCCAGCGGCCTGGCGGGGCGGCCGGCTACTGGCAGATCTGGTTCTTGCCTGTCTGCTTGGCCTGATAGAGGGCCCGATCCATTCTGACCATCAGCTGACCCATGCTCTCGTCCGGCCGGTACTCGGCCAGCCCGAAGCTCATGGTGATGGGGAAGTGCTCGCACACCGGCGTCGCCATCAGCAACTGCCGCAGCTTGTCGGCCACCCGCCAGCCATCGGCCAGGCCGGTATTGGGCAGCACCACCATGAACTCGTCCCCGCCCCAGCGGGCGATCAGGTCTATTTCGCGAATATGTGCCCGCACCAGCGCCACTATGTTGATCAGGGTCTGATCCCCCGCCTGGTGACCGTGGCTGTCGTTGATCTGCTTGAAGTCGTCCACGTCCATGGCGATGACGGAGAAGGGTTGCTGAAAACGCTTGGCACGCTCGCACTCCTGCCGAATGGTGCGCTCCAACCGGTAGCGGCTGGCGGCACCGGTCAGGGCGTCGGTTTCCGCCAGCTGGCGATTCTCCTCCGCCTTCTGCTGCAGCGCCTCGTTGAGCCGCACCAGCTCGGCGGTGCGCAAGGCGATCTGCTGCTCCAGGGTGTGATTGCGCCGCTCCAGCTGCTCCAGCAGCAGCTTCTGGGCGTGGATGTTGCGGTGAGCGCCGATCATCCGGGCCACAGAACCGTCCGGGTTGCGGGCTATGATGCGGCCGCAATCCTCGATCCAGATGTAGTCGCCGCTACGGCTACGGCAGCGATACTCGACCCGGTAGTCGGGGGCGGCGCCGCTCAGGTAGGCATCGAAGCAGGCCATCACCTGCTCCATGTCGTCGGGATGGATCACGCTCTCCCAGGTGAAGACAGTGTTGCCGAGGGTGTGGGGCTCGTAGCCCAGCATCCGGTACCAGCCGGGATTGCGATAGACGAACCCGGTGTTGGCGTTCCAGTCCCAGATACCGTCGCTCACCACCGCCAGGATGCCGTGCACCACGGCTTCGCTGACGTCCGAGATCCTGATCGTGTCACTGTCTTGCAGCATAGAGACCATCCTTGCCCTCTCACCCCCAACTGCGGGAAATGCAATCTGATTGAAGAAAAACGACTATGGGGAGACGACTCCCATGAAACCCAACCCTGTCGCGGCCAGCCGGCTCATGGCCCGTCTCCGGTTATCGGCCGCAATCAGGTTCGTCTGAACAACAGTAGCAACCAGTGTGACTCAATACACTAGCCTTTTCCGGTTTTAAAGGCGGGATGATGCCGGTGGCGATAGTGGCTGGGCGCCAGGCCATGCTGGCGTTTGAAGGCGGTGGAGAAGTGGTACTCGTTGCGAAAGCCGCACTGCTCGGCCAGCAGCTTTACCGAATCGGCCCGGCTGGCCAGCAACAGCGCCGCCCGCTGCAAGCGCAGCCGTTGCAGCAGCGCCATGGGTGCCAGCGCGAAGTGCTGCTGGCAGAGCCGGTAGAGCTGGCGCTCGGAGAGATGCAGGGCGCCGGCCATGCGCGCTATGTCCCAGGGCTCGGCCAGCGCCTCCTTGAGCAGCAGCTCGAGGCGCAGCGCCAGCCGCTCTCCGCGCCGCTGCCCCTCCCCCTTCTGCAGCAGACGGCGCAGATAGAAGCCGAGCTGCTCTACCAGCAGGGCACTGAGCAGCGGGTCCTGATGGCGTTCCTGCTCCGCATAGAGGTTCTCGATGGTACGCAGCAGGGTGGCCTGCTGGGAGGTGCAACCCAACCGGGATTGGCTGGCGAAGGCATCCCAGGGGGAGTCCTTGTGCAGCAGCAGCCACACCAGCTCCCACTCACTCGACTGCTGGCTCAACGGCTCGCTCGGCGGCTCACTAATCGGCTCACTCAGCTGCTCACTAAGCTGCTCTCTCAACTGATAGCAGAGCGGCTCCCCGGCCGGGATCAGCGCCCACTCACCCACCTGCAGCCGCGCCATGCGATCGCCCACCAGCACCTCCCCCTCGCCCCCCAGGGTCAGCAAGAAGCAGTGCATATCGGCAAAGCGGCGCGCGATGCGGTAGCGAGTCTTGAGGCGAGAATAGCCCGCCAGCCACACCTGCTCCTGCGCGAGGGCCGGCAGCAGGCTGTCACAGCAGATCTGCTCGCGGCAGTCGGGGGAGACATCGATAAGCTCGATGTTGGCAGTTTCAGACATCATCAGGACGGACTCAACCATGTCGAAGGGGCAGGCCCCAGCATAGCATTAAGGGCATCAAGTCACAGGAGATAAGCCATGCATATCCATCACGTCGCCATCTGGGCGCAGGATCTGGAGGCGCTCACAACATTCTACTGCACCCTGTTTGGCGGGCAGGCCAATGAGCGTTACCACAATCCAAGCAAACAGTTCAGCTCCTACTTCGTGCGCTTCGAAGGGGGGGCCAGTCTGGAGCTGATGCACACCCCCATCCTGTTTCCGGCGGATCTGCGCCTGCCACACCCGCTGCAGGGGCTGGCCCATATCGCCTTCTCCCTCGGCAGCACAGAGGAGGTGGACAAGATGACCGCCCGCCTCAAGCTACTCAAGGGGGCCGAGGTGAAACACCTGGACGGCCCCCGCTGGACCGGCGACGGCTATTACGAGAGCACCTTCCTCGACCCGGAAGGCAACCGGCTGGAGCTCACCATCTAATACCTGAATGCTCCCCTCACCCTGCCCTCTCCCAACGGGAGAGGGGATCATGCGGTATCGGGAGCATGATCGCTCACCACACCGGTTCAGTTAACCGCAATACCATCAGCCAGGTAGGTTCGATTAGCGAAGCGTAATCGGACAGCGTATTTGCTCCCTTCTCCCCTTGCGGGAGAAGGGTCGGGGATGAGGGGGGAGGAAAAAGAGATTACACGGTAAACGTTGGGCTTCGCTACGCTCAGCCACCACCTTCGCACCAGATTGATTGATGCGGGTCTCGAGCAGAAATATATACGGGACTACCAATCGCCAGATCATATCACCTGAGGCGCCATACATATCTCAGACAGGGTGACACCAGCGCCGCTCAATATTATATTCAGAAAAACAAATATTAATCTGGCACACGGTACCAAAAACAACGTCTCAATATTTAATCCTGTCTCTGGCGTGGTGCTGCTTTTGATTGTCATCATCGTGCAGCCCCATATCATGTCGCAACCAGTCTGGCATATTCTCCTGCTTGAATGTGCGGGTCTTGTCGGCCCTTCTGGTCAATATTTTCATGATCGATTCGATCAGATTGCTTCCTGCCGTTTCCATGATAACCTCGCCTTGATTTCGCCGTTTGATTGGACGTCGAGTGTTATTAATCCGGGCCAGGAAGGCCAACGATGAAAGCTAACCAGACACATAAGCGCAAGTTATACATCGCCCAGATCGGCGCCCTGCACACCTTCGAGGCGGCAGCCCGCCACGGCAGCTATTCCCGCGCTGCCGAGGAGCTGTTCATCACCCAGGCGGCGGTCAGCCAGCAGATCCGGGGGCTGGAGCAGAGTCTGGGGGTCAAGCTGTTTGTCCGCGAGGGGCGCAACATGCGCCTGACCGAGCGGGGTGCACGCCTGCTTCCCTGGGTCAGCCAGGGCATGGCGGCGTTCGAGCAGGGCATGGCCGCCCTCGAGTGTGAGCCGCTGGCAGGGGTGCTGAACGTCACCGTCATCCCCTCCTTCGCCAGCCGCTGGCTGATGCCGAGGCTCTGGCGCTTCGTCGAACGTCACCCCGAGGTCGAAGTGCGCCTCAACGCCAACCCCCAGGTGCAACCCATAGGTCGGGGTGGCATGGATCTGGCGATCCGCTACTGCAACCGGGTCGACCCCGAGCTGAGCTCCTGCCTGCTGATCCGGGAGTGCGTCTTTCCGGTCTGCTCGCCGGCCCTGGCCGAGCGGCTGCAGCGTATCGAGGATCTCTACGACACCGTCATCGTCTCCGGGCCCGACTACGCCGGAGTCTCGTGGGAGAAGTGGCTGCAGGAGTCGGGCTATCGGCTCGACCTGAGCCGGATCAAGCGCTTCGAGGTCAACAACAACAGCCTGGCGATCGACATGGTGCTCTCCGGCAAGGGGGTCGCCCTGAGCCGCAACGTGCTGGCGGGGGATCTGATCGCCAGCGGCCTGCTGACCCGCCTCTTCACCAAGAGCTACAACCCCGACAACGACTACCACCTGATCTGGGATCCCGACTCTCCCCGACTGACCCGGATCCGCTGCTTTACCGACTGGCTCAAGGAGGAGGTCGCCCAAGGCCCCGGCTGCCAGCCGGATATACAGGCCGAACCATAAGCCTGAGGCGGTTGGGGAGTGTGGATATTCGACACTCGCATCTCTGGCTTGCCGAAATCCCGCTTAAGAGAGCCTCCAATTAGATGCTCATCGGGTTACGCGACCGTCCGATTACGCTTCGCTAATCGAACCTACAAATGCCGGATAATCCCGTGGTGCGAAAGATATAAAAAGATGCCCAACCTCCCTTCTCCCGTTTATTAAAAAAGGAGGAGAAGGGCTGGGGATAAGGGGAAGGAAAAAAGAGATTTCGCGGTAAACGTTGGGCTTCGCTACGCTCAGCCACAACCTACAAAATCGGTAGGTTGGTGCTGAACCTGCGAAGCCCAACATGCGAGTTCAGCTTATAAGCATGTAAATAGTTCCATTGCGGTCATATTTGAAGGTAAACTGACGACAATTACACAATACAATTTACATTATTTCATGGTTTAATTAAATGAACAGCATCATATATGACTTACTCTCAAAAGGTAAAGAAGGTCTCTGGTGGGACTTCAAACAAAAGTTCCACAATAATATTGTTACAATGATTCATGATATTCTATGTATGGCTAATGTAATTCACAATGGGAATAGATACATAGTTTTCGGAATATCTGATTCATTAGAAGTAGTTGGATTAAACGACAGTGATAAAAAATACACTCAAGCTGATATTATAACTGCGCTTAGAGGACTACGTTTTAGTGAAGATAACATTCCAAGAATTCAGCTTGATTTCTTACAATTTAATGAAGCCAAGTTAGCAATCCTAACAATATTTAATGAGCCTTTAAAACCATATTACCTGACAAAAGAATACAGTCATCAGGGTAGAACAATACGAGCTGGTGTTGTTTATTCACGGACAAATGATGCTAATACACCATTAGATTCATGTGCCAATCCAATTGACGTCAGAACGATGTGGTTTGAAAGGTTCGGTCTCAACCTAACAGCCCCTGATAGATTCTCTATTCTTTTAGAAGATGCCAGATGTTGGAACTATGATGGTATTAGCCAAGCCTTCTATTCTAATGATCCTGATTTCACTATTGAGATTGGGAGTGTAGAACATGAGGGAGGTAATTATTGGTGGCAGAACTTATATTTTGAGAATGCAAGACAGTTTGACTACCACTTAAAATATAAGAACAAAATTATTAAAACCTTGCCTGTAGTTAATTTCTACAACGAGGGTCTGACTATACCATTCCCAAGCATTGAGTTTATTACCTATCCAGAAGCTCAAGATGGGGCAAATGCCGAATTTTACTGTGAGATTTACTATTATAAAAAAGGAACTATTGAATATAGTCTATTTCAACATATAAGAAAAAGTGAAGTGCGTTGTGATACATATCAAACACTGTCTACACCAATCACAACTCAACTGAAACCACCCATAATAAAATTGCCGTTTTTTATAATTGACAGTGATAGTCAACTAAATGAACTTTCCAAAAAATTCATGGAAAAATATAATGAATTTAACTCCTGCAAGTCAGATTTAATGAGGAAGCATTACCCTAACGAAAATTATAATAGATGGGATGTTGAAAAAGTTTTTTCGGAATGGGTTTTTGAACAAATAAATCCTCCCTCTGAATTTTCAATTAGTGAATGACATTAAAACGGCGGCAAATTTCTTTCCCGCCGTCCAATCGCTCACTCCCCCAACCTCTGTGCCAATCCGGAATACCGCTCGGTCTTTTTCCGAACTGCTTGGGCCAACAGGGCGCGATCGCCGTAGAGATCGAGCCGGGCCTTGGCGCGGGTGATGCCGGTATAGACCAGCTCGCGGGTCAGCAGCGGGCTGGGGCTGTCGGGCAGCACCAGCACGGTATGGGCAAACTCCGAGCCCTGGGACTTGTGGATGGTCATGGCGTAGACGGTCTCGTGAGGTGGCAGCCGGCTGGGTAAAAGCGCCCGCAGGGTGCCGTCCGGCTGCTCAAACCATACCTTGAGCCGCCCGCTTTCATCGGGCAGGCAGAGCCCCATATCGCCGTTGTAGAGGCCGACGCCGTGGTCGTTGCGCACCACCATCACCGGGCGACCGGCATACCAGTCGCCATCGCGGGCAATCAGGCCAGCCCGTGACAGGGCCAGTTCCAGCCGCTCGTTAAGCCCCTCGACCCCAAACGGGCCATCGCGCAGGGCGCAGAGGATCTGGAAACCGTTGAACGCCTTGAACACGGCGGCGGGTGCCTCCCCCGCGCGGGCCGCCTTCAGATAGCTGCCGTAACCGACCACCCCCAGGGCAATCAACTCGTCGTAGGCCTCCCCCGCCCAGGGATGCAGGCTGATATCCATAAATCCTGCGCCCCAAACCGCCTCCACCGCCGCCGCATCGCCGCTGTTGCAGGCGCGCGCCAGCTGGCCGATGCCGGAGTGCTGATCGAAGCGCCAGCTCTTGGCCAGCAAACAGAGGCTGTCACGCACCGGTGCCCCGGCAGGCGAGCCCTGCAGCCGGTAGCCAGTCTGGCGGGAGAGCCACTGTGCCTGCGCGGGGCTGATGCCCTGTTCGATAAAGCTGCAGATATCGCCGAGCACGGCCCCCGCCTCCACCGAGGCGAGCTGATCCTTGTCACCGAGCAGGATGAGGCGAGCGTGGCTTGGCAGCGCGTCCAGCAAGCGCGCCATCATCGGCAGGTCCACCATGGAGGCCTCATCCACCACCAGCAGGTCGAGGTGCAGCGGGTTGCCTTTGTGGTGGCGGAACTGGCTGCGCCCCGGGATCACCCCGAGCAGCCGGTGCAGAGTGCCCGCCTCGGTGGGGATGGCCTCCACCCACTCGGGGGGCAAGTCCAGCGCCTGCAGGGCAGCGCCGATACTCTCGGTCAGACGCGCCGCCGCCTTGCCGGTGGGGGCCACCAGCCGGATCGCCGGGGCCTTGCCTGCTTGCAGGCCGGTCTCCACCAGAATGGCCAAGAGCTTGGCGACCGTGGTGGTCTTGCCGGTGCCGGGACCGCCGGAGATCACCGCAAAGGGGCGTGCCGCCGCCGTGGCCGCCGCCAGCTTCTGGCCGTTGCAGCAGAGCGACTCGGGCACCAGCGCATCCAGCTTGTTCAGGTCGTTTGCGGCCTGGGCGCTGGTCAGCAGCGCCTCGATGGCGGGCCACTCCACTTCGTTGGGGAACACCAGATCCAGGTACTTCTCGATAAAGTGGCGTGCCGAGAAGTCGGGGGCGAGGCGGGCCTTGAGCAGGGCTGCGAACACCAGCCCGTAGTCGCGGGCAAAGAGGCGCGACAGGGCCGGGGCAATCTCCGGCCATTCGGCACGTTCACCCAAGGCACGCAGATGGCGGGCCACCCCTTGCTCGTGATCGTGGTAGCGGGTGAGGTAGAGGCGCCCGTGCCAGAGCCGCAGCGGCCAGCGCGGGGCTTCCCCCTCATCCTGTTCGCTGCCAACCAGCGGGCTGGCCGCAAACAGGGCGGGCCAGCTCGGCGGATCCGCCAGATCGGCCAGCAGATCCCGGCCCTGATCCGGATCCAACCCAAACGGGCGCAGGGATCCGGCAGATAGCATCTCCAGCGGCAGACAGACATGGCCGCGCCCCAGCTCGAAGCAGGCGAGCGCAGCCCCCAACACCAGCTCGGGGCTGCCACCCAGATCGGCCACCAGTTTGGCAAATTGCAGATCCAGCTGGCGGATGCGCCCCGCCAGCGCCAGAGCCTTGAGCCGTTCAATCATCATGGTGCCGTTCATGCTTCTACCCCGTTATCCGAAACTTGTGCGAGGGCGGGCGCTGCCCCCTCGCTAAACAGCCGATCCAGCCCCAGCACCAGCTCGCGGCTGGGGCGAGTATGGAAGATCCCACCCTGTGGCATGCCGCGCAGGAACAGATAGAAGACGCCGCCAAAGTGTTGGTCGAAATCGTAGCCCGGCAGACGCAGGGCGAGCAGCCGGTGCAGTGCCAGGGAGTAGAGTTGGTATTGCAGGTCGTAGCGATGCTCCACCATGGCCTGCTCCAGCGCCGGCCGGCTGTAGTCGGCCGGGCTCATGCCGAGGTGGTTGGATTTGTAGTCGAGCAGATACCAGCGCCCCTGCCACTCGAACACCAGGTCGATAAAGCCCTTGAGCATCCCCTGCACGGTGGCAAAGCTGAGGGGCTTGTTGCCCCGCGACAGCGGGTCGTGCTGCTGGCAAAGCGCGGTCAGCGCAGGTGCCGTCACCCGCCCCATGGGCAGGAAGAACTCCAGCTCCACCTGCTTGCACTCGGGGGCCAGATCCCGCAGCCGTACCGGCTCGCCACTCTCTGCAAGTAACGCGGTTTCAAGCGGCGTATCGAGCACCGCCTCCACCTGCTGTTGCAGCACGGGAGCCCAGCTCTCGTCGAAGCCATCTTGCGCCAGCAGGGTGGCGATATGCTGTGCCAGCGGCTCGCCTGCGGCACTCTCAAAGTCGATGGTCTCGAACAGGCTGTGCAGCAGGGTGCCGGGGCGCGCCCCCTTCGGGAAGGTGAAGATGGAGGGCTGGGGCGCCTGCACTGGCTCTTCGGCAGCCAGCGCCGCTGCCTCGGTGACCACCTCGTCATCGAAGCCGGGATTGGCCAATACGCCCTTGCTGTGACCGTGGCCCTGGGCCGCGAGACCAGAGTAGGAGCTGATCCACCAGTCCCGCTCAAGGGTGCCGCCAAAGCGGCGCACCTGGGGCTCACCCAGTTGTTCCTCTTCTTCCGGCAGCGGGGCCGGGCGGGTGAGCGAGGGCTCACCGACGGCCACTCCGGGCAGATCTTCAGCAAGCGCACTGAGGGCGGTGGCCAGGGTTGCGGCGTCCCCCTCCTCCCCCTTTTGCAGCAGGTAGCCGATGGCGGTCTGGTGCAGGTCGGTCTTCTCCGACTTGCCATTGCCGGAGCGCACCGGCGCCAGCCCCAGCCAGGTGGCGTAGACGCCCCGGGTCAGCGCCACATAGAGCAGCCGCAGATCCTCGGCGAGGCGCTCCTTGTCGGCCTCTGCGAGAGAATCCTCGGCGCCGGTGAGATCGAGGATGGTGCGATTGCCCGCCTCATCGGCCTCGTGATAGAGCGGGGTATCGGCGCTGCGGTGGCTGCAGATAAAGGGGAGGAACACCAGTGGGTACTCCAGCCCCTTGGATTTGTGGATGGTGACGATCTGTACCAGTTTTTGCTCGGACTCCAGGCGAAGTATCTGCTCAGCATCCTGGCCGCTCTGGCGGTTTACCGCCTCCCCCAGCCAGCGCAGCAGGGCGTATTCGCCGTCCAGCTCGCTGCTCACTTGCTGGAGCAGTTCCCCCAGATGGAGAAAGTTGGTCAGCCGCCGCTCCCCGTAGGGGCTCGCCAAAAGCGATGAGGCGAGATTGCGCCGGTGCAGCAGGGCCCGCAGCATGGCCAGCACGCCACGGCGATGCCAGACCTTGCGGTACTCCATAAACTCCTGCACCGCGCTCTCCCAGGCCCGCTCGTCGGAGGCAAGCTCGTCGAGGGCCTTGGCGTCGAGATCGAACAGGCCAGTGGCAAGCGCCGCCCGCAAACTTCTCTCCTCACTCGGGTTCTGGCAGGCGTGCAGAATGAGCAGGATCTCCCGCGCCTCCACCTGCTCCAGCACGCTCTCGCGATTCGACAGATAAACCGAGGCGATGGCGAGGCGTGCCAGCTCCTGCTGCACCAGCTTGCCCTCGGCGCCGGTGCGCACCAGCACGGCGATATCCCCGGCTTTCACCGGCTCGCTGCCGATCAGCGCCTTGCCCTCGCGAGCAAGCGTCAGCAGGCGGTGGATCTCCGCCGCCGTGGCGCGGGCCATCTTGCTCTGGTAATCCCCCCGGTTGAAGGTGGGCTGGCCGGTGAGCTGCCAGCAGTGCAGCACGGGGGCGGTTTCACCGTCGAGGCGCAGCGCCTTGCTCTTGCCCTGCGCCTCCACCGGCAGGAAGGGGATATCCGCCTCGTAGATAAAGGGATCCTTGGCTCGCTCGAACAGGCCGTTGACCGCCGCCACCAGGGCGCCGCTGGAGCGCCAGTTGCGCCCCAGGGTGTAGTGGGCGCTCACATTTCGCCGCGCCTGAATGTAGGTAAAGATGTCGGCGCCGCGAAAGCCGTAGATGGCCTGCTTGGGGTCGCCGATCATCAGCAGCGCAGTGTCCTGGTGGCCGCCGTACAGCCGATGGAAGATGCGGTACTGCTGGGGGTCGGTATCCTGAAACTCATCGATCATCGCGACCCGGTAGGTGGCGCGAATACGATCGCATAGCCGCTCGCCAAGGCTAGAACCCAGCGCCCCGTCGAGGTCTTTGAGCAGATCGTCGAACGAGAGCTGATGGGCCTGCCGCTTGCTGGCCTGCATCCGGCTGCGCACTACCTTGGCCGCCCGTTGCAGGATCAGATCCCGAATACCGGGGCGGCTCGCCAGCAGTTCATCGATTTGGCTGAACAGCGGCAGGGTCGGCACGTCGCCCCCCTTCTTGAGGTTCGCCTCCAGCACCGTCTGGCCGAAGCGCTCCAGCTCCTTAGGAATGGCGTAGCCGCTGGCCTCGTCCTGCGCCCAGTCGGCTATCTTGGCGAGCCACCCCTCGTAGTTCTTGCCGGTGTAGCGGCTGATATGGCCGTCGGTCTGGCGGCGGATCTCGTCCACCTGCGCCAGCCAGACCTCCTTCACCGCCGCGATGCGACTCATGGCCGCCTGATGGCGGGCGGCCAGGGTCTCGTCCCCGGCCGGCGGGCGCATCTCCAGTTCGCTGTTGTCGAGCCAGCCGTTCATCTCCCGCAGCAGGGCCGCGGGGCTTGGCCAGAGCGCGCGAACCGCGCTCGCCAGGGTTTTATCCACCGGATAGAACTCGGCGCGCCAGTAGTCGCTGACCGCCTGCAGCCTGAGCTGGCTGTCGTCGGTGAGAAATTCGGTTTCGAAGAGGGCGCCCGACTCGAAGGCGTTCTGTTTCAGCATCCGCTGGCAGAAGCCGTGGATGGTGAAGACGGCCGCCTCGTCCATCTGCCGCTCGGCGGCCAGCAGGCGGCGGGCCGCCAGTTCGTGATCCTCCACCTCCGCCAGCAGCTGGGCCAGCAGGGCATCGCCGCTTTGCCCGCGCATAAAGGCGAGGCGCGCCTCGTGGATGCGGCCACGGATCCGCCCGCGCAGCTCGGCGGTGGCCGCCTCGGTAAAGGTCACCACCAGGATCTCGGTCACCGACAGAGGCCGCTCGTGGGCGCTCGCCTGACCAGCATCAGCGCCTTCTTCAATGAGCGGACCATGACCCAGCAAGAGGCGCAGGTAGAGACCGGCGATGGTGTAGGTCTTGCCGGTGCCGGCAGAGGCCTCGATCAGCCGCTCGCCATGGAGGGGAAAACGCAGGGTATTGAGCGGATTGGCCATTATTGCAACTCCTCCAGCGCCTTGAGCAGCGGGGTCAGGTGTTCACGGGCCAGCGCCTGCAACTGGGCCAGCACCTCGTCATCGAGTTCCGGGAAGCAGCGGGCGACGTAGACGTCCTGCCCCTCCCCCGTCACCATGTAGCCGCCGTTGAAGCGGGCGAGGGCCGCCTTGTCGGCGGCCTCCGGTTTCTCCGGATCCTTCTCGATCCCCTTGATCCACTCCCAAGCGGTGCTGGGGAAAAACGGCAGCGGCCGCTTCATCCCCTGCATCCAGAGCGCCACCAGGGCCGCCAGTTTTGGCCGCGCCTCGTCAGCCGCAAGCCTGGGCAGGCGCAGGCTCTGCTTGGCGTCGAACAGCAGGGTGTCACCGGGGGCATCGCTCAGGGAGAGGCAGAGGTGCTGGATCCAGCCCAGCAGCAGATCCTTGCCGTTGAAGCTGCCGGGTTTGATCACCAGCAAGCGCCCCTTCTGGGTGTCGATCCACCCCTGCAACTGGCCCTGGGTCAGGGAGATATCGATCTCCACCGCCTGCTTGTCCGCCTCATTGGCCGCCACCCAGGGGCGCAGGCGCGCCGCCAGCTTGCCCATCTCGGCATCCAGATCATCCAGCAGCAGGCTGCCGAACCAGCCCTGGGGCAGCAGGCCGGAGAGCTGCAGGCGCTGGCGGCGCTCCTCGCTTTCCCCCTGCGCCAGATGGGCATCGAGCAGCAACGCCTTGAGCTGGTAGTGCTGCAGGCCGTCCAGCTCGAACGGCTCGCTGTCCTCGATCTCGGCCTCATCCAGTTCGAACCACACCTTGAGGCGGCGGTTGAGGAAATATTTGGCGGGCTGGCGATAGAAGCGCAGCAGCTCCGCCAGCTCCAACCCCTGCTCTTTCCCCCATTCGGGGGGCAGCGGCAGCTCGCCGCTCTGGAAGTTGGCGGCCCCGCGCTGCGGGCTCAGGGCCGGCAGCCAGTCGGCGGCATAGGTGAAGAGGCCGGAATCCGCCTCTGGATAGAAGTAGCTGCGGCTGTAGGGGGTGAGCGGGTGTTCGACGATCAGGTGCTCCAGCAGCCGCTGGCCGGAGGTCTCGTCGTCGAGGCCCTCATCCCCCGCCAGCACGAAGCCCTGGCGCACATAGTCGATGAGTTCGGCCAGCAGCACGGAAGGCACCTTCTCGCTGTTGTCCTGGGCACTGAAGCCCTGATAGCTGATATAGAGCCCCTGCTGGGCGCTGAGCAGCGCCTCGAGGAAGAGGTAGCGGTCGTCATCGCGGCGGGAGCGATCCCCTCGCCGGCCGGCCACCGCCATCAGGTCGAACCCCATGGGCGGCAGGGTGCGCGGGTAGACACCGTCGTTCATGCCGAGCAGGCAGACCTGCTTGAAGGGGATGGAGCGCATCGGCATCAGGGTGCAGAAGTTGACCTGACCGGCGAGGAAGCGCTGGCTGGAGCGGGACTCCCCCAGCACGCTGCCGAGGTAATCCTGCAGCAGGTCGGCACTGATGGCCTGCTCGAAGCGCGCCTCGCCAAGCTGGGCGAGCCACTCCGCCAGCTGGCTGCGAATAAGCTGCAGCTGGCGCTCTTCATCCTCGTCGGCCAGATAGAAGCGCTCCAGCAGCTCGTTGAGGCAGGCGATCCACTCTGGCAGCGGCTGCGCCTGTTGCAGGCGGGGCAAAAATTCCGCCAGGGAGTCGACAAACCAGGCGAGCTTGCCGAGCGCCAGCCCCTGCTGACCTTCGATATCGGCGTAGGGCAGAATGCCGGCCACCGGTTCGCCGTCGCCCATGGCAAAGCCGAGCAGCATGCGGCGCAGGCCGAACAGCCAGCTGTTGCCAGAGAGGCGCGGCAGATCGAAGCGCTCCGGGTAGCCGTCATCCAGCCCCCAGCGGATGCCGGTCTCCTGCACCCAGCGCCGCAGCTGGTTGAACTCGTCGTCATCGAGCTCGAAGCGGCGCAGCACGGCGGGCACCTCGAGGATGGCGAGCAGCTCGCCGGCTCCCAGCCGGGCGTTGGGGAGTCTCAGCAGGGCGAGGAAGCTCTGCAGCAGCGGGCTCTCCTGACTGGCCGCCCGATCGGATACCGCGAAGGGGATCTGGCCTCTCGCCCCGAACACCGCCTGGATATAGGGGCCGTAGCTGTTCACATCCGGCATCATCACCACCACGTCTTTCGGGGTGAGGGTGGGATCTTGCTCGAACAGCGCCAGCAGCCGGTCGTGCAGCACCTCTAGCTCGCGCATCGGGCCGTGACAGGCGTGGATCTGCAGGGAGCCATCGGCCGGATCTATGGGGCTCTTGTGATGGCTGCTGTCGAGATCGAACTGACCGGCCCCCCGTTCGGCCAGCTCCAGCACATCCTGCTGGGTGGCGCGCAGCAGCCTGGCCTGGCCCTGTTCATCCTGATCGTCGATATCGACAAAGGCCTCGATCTGCGGCACCTCCAGCTCCATCAGCTGGTGCAGGTAGTCGCGCCCCAGCTTGCCCATGGAGGCGAGCAAGGGGTTGGCGGGGCCCTGCAGGGTGTCGAGATCGGTGCCGGGTTTGAGCTTGTTTTCGAGGCGCGCCAGAGTTTTGCGATCCAGCAGATCCCCCCAGTAGTAACGGCAGGGGTTGGTGACGAACAGGTGCACCTCCACCTCATCCCGGCTGCCGAGGGCCAGCAGCGCCTCCACATAGCGCGGCGGCAGCGCCGAGATGCCGAACACGAAGACCCGCCGGGGCAGCTTGCCCGGCAGATCCGGGGTGCGCTCCAGCTCGTGGATAAACTCCTCGTAGAGGTTGGCACGGTGGTAGCCGCTGGGAGCCAGCGCCAGGGTGCGAGCCACCAGCTCGCGCCAGAGCTCCGGCTGCCAATCCTGGCCGCTCACCCCGGCCAGCTCCTGACTCAATCCCTCCCCCTGTTCCCAGCGGGCGATCCAGTCCGGCCGGTAAACCAGATACTGGTCAAACAGATCCGCCACCTTCTGGCAGAGCTGCCACAGCCGCACCTGCTCGGGCGCCTTGGCGGGATCCGCGTCATCCCCGCCCAGATAGGCGGCCAGCGGCGCAAAGGCGGGGCGGTCGAGCAGGGCGGGCAAGATGGTCATCAGCTGCCAGCTCATGGATCCCTTGTTGTAGGGGCTCTGGCGCGGCACGTCCGCCAGCACCCGGGTGAACATTTCCCAGATAAAGCTGGCGGGCAGCGGAAAGTCGATATTGGCGGCGATGCCGAAGGCCTTGGCCAGCTCCAGCTTGAGCCACTGGGCCATGCCCGGGCTCTGCACCAGGATCTGCTCCCGCTCGAA
The DNA here is from genome assembly GCF_040907805.1 of Aeromonas sp. s3. Classification (NCBI taxonomy): domain Bacteria; kingdom Pseudomonadati; phylum Pseudomonadota; class Gammaproteobacteria; order Aeromonadales; family Aeromonadaceae; genus Aeromonas; species Aeromonas sp. s3. The sequence goes on along the minus strand of NZ_JBFOCQ010000025.1, from coordinate 32,862 downwards.
GGGGTGAGCGAGGGGGGTCTGCCGGATGCGGCTCACCAGCAACTCTTTGAGCAGATCCAGCTGATTGGAGTGGTAGAGGGTAAACATGGGCAATTCCCGCCAGTGCAAAAGAGGGGTCAGCGCGGGAAAACCTCAAGGATCCCCGTCACGTCACAGGTATCGGGATTGTCGGGGATCGGGGGATAAGATGCAAAAGGCGCTTGTTGTCGCCGATCACGTCGCCCATCTGCCGCAGGCAAATGTGGCGAGCATAAAAAAGCCGGTGCAATTGCACCGGCCAAAAGGCGTTGGAAAACTCGAACCTGCAGTATTACCAGTTCTTGCCAAGGCGGGCATCCAGGCTGAAGGCCCCTGCACCGGCCGCCGCCAGGGCCAGGAAACCACCGGCCACGGAGACGTTCTTCATGAACATCAGCATCTGCATCTGATCGGCAGGCTGATAGTGGAAAATAAAGGCGGCCATCAGGGTGAAACCGGCCATCAGTACGGAGAGGCTGCGGGTAAACAGGCCCAGCATGATGGCGAGGCCACCGCCCAGCTCCAGCAGGATCACCAGCGGCAGGATGAAACCGGGCACGCCCATGGCTTCCATATACCCCTGGGTACCGGCGTAACCGCCGATCTTGCCCCAGCCCGCAATCACAAACATCAGAGCCAGCAGTACGCGACCCACCAGCAGTGCCAAATCTTTCATCTTGTCCATTTCAATATCCTCGTTTTGCGTCACATCACCGCTGACTGCTTCAGGGTAGGTCAAATAACAGGGCTTGGCTGGCACTCGCGGCCACCAGATCCCATTTGGGCTCATCACGACTGAGAACCCCGTCGCCGGGTCGGGCAGCCAGACCGTTGGCGGCAAGCTCCCCTGAAATCATCTGCAGGTAGCCGTGTCGGCCGGCCAGCTCCCAGGTGAGGCTCTCACCCGGTTCAAGCTGCAGCCGCCAGACGCGGGCCTGCTGGCGGATCCTGAAGGATCCTGCTTCGCCGTCCGGTGACGCCACCAGCGTCATGCCCGGGTTGGCTTCAATCTTCTTCTGCTGATAGCCGGGTGTCGTGCCGTGTTCGTTCGGCTCGATCCAGATTTGCAGCAGGGAGAGCGGCTCGGTCTGCGAGGGGTTGTACTCGCTGTGCCGGATGCCGGAGCCTGCGCTCATCAGCTGGAAATCCCCCGCCGGGATCTGTTCGGCATGGCCGAGGCTGTCCTTGTGCTCTATGGTGCCTTGCAGCACGCAGGTCAGGATTTCCATGTTGGCGTGAGGGTGGGTCGCGAAACCGCCACCCGGCGCCACCAGATCCTGATTGATGACCCGCAGCACTGAATGCCCCATCCAGTCCGGGTCGTAGTAGTGCCCGAAGGAAAAGCTGTGGCGCGCATCCAGCCAGCCGAAGTTGGCCTTGCCGCGCGCTTCTGCGGCTCTCAATTTCATCATGGTGTGCTCCTCACGTACCGATACGGTTGATTAACGCTGTTTGCCGCTACCGATGCCGAACGGAATGCGGTAGTCGCTGCTCTGCTCACCCAGGCTCACGGTCAGGTTGCCCTGGGTGCGGCTCGGGATCTGCACCTGCTGGCTGCCCATCAGGTTGGCGTGCACGGAGGCAACCACATCACCAGACTCGTCACGCACTTCCAGCATGGGGTTGCCCTTGCCTTCCACCGCGGCGGTCGCGTGCCAGTTTACAAACAGCACGCCCGGGGCGGCGTTGAGGTCGGCCGGGACGGAAGCCTGAGCAAAACCTGCGGTCATCAGGCCTGCAACGGCCAGCATCTTGATTACGTTTTTCATGTTCATTCACTCTCTTGGTTTTATGTCATTGCCAAGGCCGCTGTGGCCAGAATCAATGCATCCATGCAAGAGGTCATTCAAATAGTGTGTTGTTCTTTCACCGAAGTCAGACTCCCTGATTGAGGGGGTCACAGTCTGGAACTACCCGTTTATTTGGCTGCTTGGCGCTCCTGCCTAAGCGTTGATTGAATATTAAAGACACTTGGCCTAACTTGTTAGCGAGATAAACTGGCAAACATGTTCAAAAAAATTGAAGGCAATTTATGGCCAAGGAACTGAACAAGGAACGGGCGCTGACCCTGGAAGCCATCCGGGTGCTGGATGCCATCGATCGCCGCGGCAGCTTCGCGGCGGCCGCCGACGAACTAGGCAAGGTGCCCTCGGCGCTGAGCTACACGGTACAGAAGCTGGAAGACGAGCTGGACGCCATGCTGTTCGACCGCAGCGGCCACAGAACCAAGTTCACCCCGGCCGGCCGCATGCTGCTGGAGCGCGGCCGGATTCTGCTGGAGGCGGCCGAGCATCTGGTGGGCGAGACCCGGGCGCTGGCCCGCGGCTGGGAGACCGACATCACCATCGCCGTCGATGCGCTGGTGCCGCTGCAGGCGCTCTACCCGCTGGTGGAACGGCTGGCCGAGCTGACCGATACCCGGCTGCGGCTGCGGGCCGAAGTACTGGCGGGCAGCTGGGAGTGTCTGGAGGATGGCCGGGCCGACCTGCTCATCTCCTCCCTCAATCCCGACATCATGATGACCGGCATCAAGCACCAGCCGCTGCAGGAGGAGGTGATGCTCTACGTCGCCCACCCGGATCACCCCCTGCATCAGGAGCCCGAGCCCCTGGCGGACGATACCCTGCGCCGCTACCGGGCCATCGCGGTGGCCGATACGGCGCTGCGCAAGCCGGTGCTCACCTATCGCCTGCTCGACAAGCAGCCGCGGCTGACCGTCAGCACCATGGGCGAGAAGCGCGACGCCCTGCTGGCGGGGATCGGGGTCGGCACCATGCCGCTGAGCTGGATTGAAGAGGACATCCGGGCCGGACGGCTCAAGGTGATCGGCCCCGAGTATCGCCACCAGATCCAGGTGGTACTGGCCTGGCGGCGCGACACCATGGGCAAGGCCAAGAGCTGGCTGATCCGGGAGATACCCAAGCTGTTTCCCTGCAAGGGGGAATAAATGTCTGCCACGCGAGGGCGGCGGCGCAGGAAGTGCCGAAACTGAGCCCCTGTCTTGACGGCGGGCTCAGATTCTAGGAAAAGAAAAAAGCGGCCCTCTTGCGAGTTCCGCTCAATGCCAGGAAAGAATAAAAAACCTTGCGGTTTAAAAAACCCTTAAATTGGAAGCAAACAATCGATTTCTCAACCAGGAAGGTCTTGAATCCGATTCGTTTTGAATTATGCGCGATGTTTTATGCGCCACCAGCAAAATGTTGAACGGTTGAAGGATATGCACCGCAGAGTATCACTATCTGCAACCTTCGAGCGCGACTGGTCTGGCCATTTCAATCGATTAGGTCGGGTTTGTTTCCTCTGGTTTTTTAAAGTGTCAATATCTGAGCCCACAACGACAAAAGAACTCAATTTCTGACACAACATAAAAATGCAGATAAAGGAATAGTTGCATGACCTACAGCCAGACCCTGGCCAACAATATTCTCGACACCCTGAAGAAGACCCTGACCGACAAGGGGATCCGCTATCAGACCCTGGCAGAAGCCATGGGGGTCTCCATCGCCACCGTCAAACGGATGATGAACAAGCCCTCCCTGCCGTTCGACACCCTGCTGGAGGTGTGCCACCTGGTGGGGCTCTCATTCGAGGAGCTGCTGGACCGCACCCAGGACGCCCAGAGCCGGCGCGCCGTCTTCACCCAGGAGCAGGACGAGGCGTTCCACAGGGAGCCCGGCCTCTACGCTTTTCTCGCCAACATCTTCTGGCGCGACAAGACGTTAATCGATCTCAAGCGGGAGTACGGCCTGACCGACGCTTCCTGCTACCTCTACCTGCGCAAGCTGGAGAAGCTCGGTATCCTGCAGCTCGGCATCGACAACAGTTACCACTTCCTCATCAGCGAGCGGATCAGCTTCGAGCAGCACAGCCGCTTCGCCCGTCAGCAGGCGCGCCAGGCGATGTCGGTGCTGGGGGACTATCTGGTGGAGAACATGCACAGGCCCAACAACTACATGGCCCTGTGTCAGCTCCACCTGGACGAGAGCGAGGCGATGGCGCTGATCGAGCGGATGAAAGAGTACTGGCATCAAGAGCTCAAGCTCAACCGCCCCGCCATCGGCCAGCGGGAGGGCAGCAAGACCTACACCATGTCGCTGCAGCTGGCCGACTGCGGCTACCAGAGCTTCGACGATCTGATCCCCAATATCGACAACTGATCCCGGCGGATCCCGCGGGATCCGCTCCCCCTCCTTTCCGCACAGGCATGACCCGCCAGGACACGCCGGATCACCCCTGATCCACGAGCCGGGTTTGCTGCAGCTTGCCTGCGAGGGGCTGCAATGCTCGCGTATCGAAACAGATGCGGATGGCGTCCGGTCGCCAGTGTTCGATGTCGCAATCCACCAGCGCTCCCCGCTCGTCGTAGTTGACCCGCACCAGCCGCAGCACGGCGCTCCCCTCTGCCAGATTGAGGGCGCGGGCAATGGCGCCGCGCGCCGCCGAGGGGGTGATCTCGAGGCTCGCTCCACCCTGGCCTATGCCATAGCGCTCCCGATAGAGCTCGGTGAGGGAGCTGGCCAGCGGCGCGCTGGCGATATCGGGAAAGCGGCTTGCCAGCAGATGGTGGCTGACGTGCAGCACGGGGCGCCCGTCGATGAGGCGCAGGCGGCGGATTTCATAGAGCGGGGTGAAAGGCTCCAGCCCCATCCAGCGGCAGAGCTCGCTGCTGGCCAGCTCGCCGCCGTGGGCCAGCACCCGGGTCTCGGCGGTGCGCTGCTGCTCGCCGATCCACTGGTGAAAGTGGGTGTGGATGGCGGGGTCGTAGGTGAGCCTGGGGGGCGCCACGAACCAGCCGCGCCGCTCAGCCCGGTAGATGAGGCCATCCGCCTCGAGACTGGAGAGCGCCTCCTTGATGGTGATGCGGGTGGTGGCGAAGCGCTCGCTCAGGGCCCGCTCGGCGGGCAGCTGCTGCCCCGCCCCCAGCTGACCGCTGCCGATATAGCGGCGCAGGGTCTGGCAAATCTGTTCACACTTGGAGGCGCGGCCATCGGCCACTGCCCGCTCGCTCAATCTCGGTTCGATCACGCTCATCTTCCTGTCGCTCATCCTGGCTGCCGTGGCTGGTTCAACCCTCACTGGAGTAGTCCAGCCTCACTCGGATTGAGAGTTGTAACCGTGCAGGATGACAGCGCCATGACAGAGCGATTGTCATCAAACTGCCATCAAAGCGCCCCGCCACCGTCATATTTCCCCTCTAGCATCCCTCTCGAACCTTAACTGACCTAGTCCAGAGGGATGGAATGATGAAAAGCGTGATCGCAAGTGCACTGGCCCTGGTGGCCATCAGTCAGCCACTGTTTGCCGCCGAGAACATCGCGGATCTCGAGAAGGCCGCCCGCGGTGAAGGCCAGCTCAGCAGCGTCGGCATGCCGGACAGCTGGGCCAACTGGAAGGATACCTGGCAGCAGCTCGGCAGCATCTACGGCATCAAGCATCAGGACACCGACATGAGCTCGGCCCAGGAGATCGCCAAGTTTGCCGCCGAGAAGGGCAACGCCACCGCCGACATCGGCGACGTGGGCGGCGCCTTCGGCCCGGTGGCGGTCAAGCAGGGGGTCACCCAGCCCTACAAACCCTCCACCTGGGCCGACATTCCGAACTGGGCCAAGGATGCGGATGGTCACTGGATGCTGGCCTATACCGGCACCATCGCCTTCCTGATCAACAAGGATCTGGTCAAGGCCGCCCCCACCAGCTGGCAATCCCTGCTGGGCGGCGACTACAAGGTGACCCTGGGTGACGTGGGTGTCGCCTCCCAGGCCAACAACGGCGTGCTGGCGGCGGCCTATGCCACCGGCGGCAGCGAGAAGAACCTCAAGCCCGCGCTGGAGCTGTTCGGCAAGCTGGCCCAGCAGGGCCGTCTGTCGCTGAACGACCCCACCATCGCCAACATCGAGAAGGGCGAGGTGGAAGTGGGTGTGCTGTGGGACTTCAATGCCCTGAACTACCGCGACCAGATCGATCCCAAGAAGTTTGATGTGGTGATCCCGAGCGACGGTTCCGTCATCGCCGGCTACACCACCATCATCAATAAGTGGGCCAAGAACCCCAACGCCGCCAAGCTGGCGCGGGAATACATCCTCTCCGACGCCGGCCAGATCAACCTGGCGCGCGGCTACGCCCGCCCCATCCGCAGCAACGTGACTCTGCCGGATGACGTCAAGGCCAAGCTGCTGCCGGCCGAGCAGTACGCCAATGCCAAACCGGTCCAGGATCACGCCGCCTGGGAGCAGAGCTCCAAAGCCCTGCCGCGCCAGTGGCAGGAAACCGTCATGATCAACATGCAGTAAGGAGCGGCCAGTGCAACACAAGGTGATAGTGGTACTTGTGGATGGCCTCTCTGCCGAGGTAGCCCATTGCATGGGCTACCTCGCGGGCATGGTGGAGGCGGGACAGGGGTTGCAGGCCACCCTGAGCTGCGCCCTGCCCTCCCTCTCCCGGCCCCTCTACGAGTGCATCCTGACCGGAACGACGCCGGTGGAGAGCGGCATCACCCACAACGGGGTGAGCCGTCTCAGTCGGCAGGAGTCCATCTTCCATCTGGCCCGGGCGGGCGGCAAACGCACCGCGGCGGCGGCCTACCACTGGGTGAGCGAGCTCTACAACCAGAGCCCCTGGCAAGCGGCGCGGGACCGCTTCACCCATGACGAGCGACTGCCCATCCAGCACGGCTGTTTCTACTGGGATGACGGCTACCCCGACAGCCATCTGCTGATGGATGGCGAGTGGCTGCGCAGCCAGTACGACCCCGATTTTCTCTTGATCCACCCGATGGGGGTGGATGACGCGGGCCACCAGTTCGGCCTCGACTCCCGTCAGTACCGCAATCAGGCGCGCCGCATGGACAGCCTCTTGGCCGACCTGCTGCCCCAGTGGCTGGCGGAGGGGTATCAGGTGGTGATCACCTCGGATCACGGCATGAACAACGACTTGAGCCACGGCGGCACTCTGACCGAAGAGCGCCGGGTGCCGCTCTGGCTGTTTGGCGATGCGTTCGTGGCCCAGTGGCCAGCCGGACCAGCCATGCAGCAGACCCAGCTCTGCGCCCTGATGGCCGACCTGCTGGGAGTTTCCCACGACAAGCCGGGCTGCCCGCCGCTGCTCAAGGCCGGCAACCTGCCGGAGGTACACTGATGATGCCCGCCACCACCGAGATCCTCGCGGATCAACCGACCGTCACCCGGCGCCGGCTGCGCCGCCACTGGCTGCCCGCGCTGGTGCTGCTGCCGTTCGTTCTCCTGATGATCCTGTTCCAGCTCGCCCCCATGGTATGGGTGCTGGTGGGCAGCTTTCAGACCCCGGACGGCTGGGGCCTCGACTACTACCGGGAGATTTTGAGCTCCCCCTTTTATCTGCAATCGTTCGGCAACTCCTTGCGCATCGCCGGCATCGCCAGTCTGGCGGGGCTCGCCATCGGCACGCTGGGGGCGGCGGCGCTGCGCCACAGCGGTGAGCGGGTGAAACGGCTGCTGCTGGCCTTTGTCACCATGACCGGCAACTTCAGCGGGGTGCCGCTGGCGTTCGCCTTCATCATCATTCTCGGCATCAATGGCGCCGTGACCCTGCTGCTGAAATCCTGGGGCCTCATCGACGGCTTCAACCTCTACTCCGGCAGCGGTCTCATCCTCATCTACACCTACTTCCAGATCCCGCTCGCCCTGCTGCTGCTCTATCCGGCGTTCGATGCGCTGCAGGATGAGTGGCCCCAGGCCGCCGCCCTGCTGGGCGCGAGCAAGAGCCAATATGTGTGGCACGTGGCGCTGCCGGTGCTCACTCCCGCCCTGCTCGGCACCCTGATCATCCTGTTTGCCAACGCGGTGGGGGCCTATGCCTCTGCCTATGCCCTCACCACCGGCAACTTCAACCTGGTGACCATCCGGGTGGCCAGCCTGGTCTCCGGCGACATCTTCCTCGAGCCCAATATGGCGGCGGCGCTGGCGGTGATCCTGATGGTGCTGCTGGGGGTAGTGACGGCCGCCAACCAGTGGCTGCTGAAAAAGAGCTACGTGAACAAGGGGCAATCCCATGCATGATTTGAAACCTGGCTGGCCGCGCTGGGTGCTGGGGGCCCTGGTGGCCACCCTGCTGTTGCCGCTGCTGGCTACCTTTCTCTACTCCATCTCCACCCGCTGGGGGGCCACCCTGCTGCCAGACGGCTTCACCCTCGACTGGTATCTCAAGCTCTGGGGCGACCCGCGCTTTCTGGCGGCGTTTGGCCGAAGCCTGCTGGTCTGCTTCGCCACCCTGCTGCTGGGGACCCTGGTACTGGTGCCCACCGTGCTGGTGGTGGCCTACTACTTCCCAAAGCTGGATCCCTGGATGAACCTGTTGATCCTGCTCCCCTTCGCGGTGCCGCCTGTGGTCTCCTCGGTAGGGCTGCTGCAGATCTACGCCGACGGCGTTCTGCCCATTATCGGCACGCCGTGGATCCTGATCGGCACCTGGTTCACCGTGGTGCTCCCCTTCATGTACCGGGCGCTGGCCAACAGCCTGCAGGGGGTGCCGCTGAAAGATCTGATGGATGCCGCCCACCTGCTGGGGGCGAGCAGCCGGCGCGCCTTCCTGCTGGTGGTGATCCCCTGCCTGCGCAAGGGGCTGCTGGCGGCGCTGTTTCTGTCGCTCTCCTTCCTGCTCGGCGAGTTCGTGTTCGCCAACATGCTGGTGGGCACCCGTTACGAGACCCTGCAGGTCTACCTCTACAACATGCGTTCGACCTCGGGCCACTTCACCAGCGCGCTGGTGATGAGCTACTTCCTGCTGACCCTGCTACTCACCTGGGCGGCGAACAGATTTCATAGGTGAATCAAGATGTTCCATCTAGAAGTGAATCAACTGCACAAATCCTACGGCGACACCAGAGTGTTCGAGGGGATCGAATTCGGCATCCGCAAGGGGGAGCTGGTGACCCTGCTCGGCCCCTCCGGCTGCGGCAAGTCCACCCTGCTGCGGGCACTGGCCGGGCTCACCCCGGTGGATGGCGGCCAGGTGCGGGTGGCCGGTGAGGAGATCACCTGGCAGGAGCCCCAGAAGCGGGGCATCGGCATGGTGTTCCAGAGCTATGCGCTGTTCCCCAACATGACGGTGCGGGACAACGTCGCCTTCGGCCTCAAGATGAAGCCCCAGCCGGGACGGGATCTGGCCGCCAGCGTGCAGGAGGCGCTGGCGCTGGTGGAGCTGACCGGCTTCGAGCGCCGCTATCCGGCCGAGCTTTCCGGTGGCCAGCGCCAGCGGGTGGCCCTGGCCCGGGCCCTGGTGGTGCAACCGCGGATCCTGCTGCTGGACGAGCCGCTCTCGGCGCTGGATGCCCGCATCCGCCGCAGCCTGCGCCAGCAGATCCGCGAGATCCAGCAGCGCCTCGAGCTCACCACCATCTTCGTCACCCACGATCAGGAGGAGGCGCTCACCATGTCGGACCGGATCTTCCTGATGAACAAGGGATCCATCGTCCAGAGCGGCACGCCGGAGGAGATCTACACCCGCCCCGCCGACGCCTTCGTGGCAGGCTTTATCGGCAACTACAACCTGCTCGATGGCGAGCAGGCCAAGGCCCTGTTCGGCCAGCACTGCCGTGGCAAGCTGGCGCTGAGGCCGGAGTCCCTCTCCCTGCTGCCGGCCGGCGCCCGCAGCGACGAGCCACACCTGCCGGGGGTTATCAGCGGGCAGCAGCTGCTCGGCAACGTGATCCGCTATCAGGTGAGCTGCGCGGCGGGGATGCTCACGGTGGACTGCCTCAACCGCTCGGCCCGGGATCTGCTGCCGGTGGGCAGTGCCGTGACCCTGGCGGTGGCCCGGGATCAACTCTGTGAGGTAGCATGACGCCCCATTACATTTCCATTTTCACTGCGAGGAGCACCCATGGCACTGGCACTGTTTGATCTGGACGAGACCCTGATTGCGGGGGATTCCGCCAGCCTCTGGCTGGAGTACATGGTGACCGAGGAGCTGGCCCCGGCCGGCATGATTGCCGAGGAGCAGGCGATGATGTCCCTCTACCATCAGGGCAAGATGGACATGCACCAGTACATGGCCTTCACTCTGCAGCCGCTGGCAGGCAAGTCGCGCCAGTGGCTCGACCCGCTCTGTGCCCGCTTTGCCGAGCAGGTGCTGCGCGAGCGCATCTACCCTGAGGGGGTGGAGCGCATCGAGTGGCACCGCAAGCGGGGCGACGAGCTGGTGCTCATCTCCGCCTCCGGCGAGCATCTGGTGGCCCCCATGGCGCAGATGCTGGGGATGGATCACTGCGTGGCCATCCTGCTGGATGAAGAGGCCGGCATGCTGACCGGCCAGACCCGCGGCACCCTCAGTTTTCGCGAGGGCAAGGTGGCCCGCATCAACCAGCTGTTTGCCGCAAGCGCCGACCCCTGGCGGGAGAGCCACGGCTACAGCGACTCCCACAACGATCTGCCGCTGCTGCAGGCGGTGACCCACCCCCACGCAGTCAATCCCGCCCCGGGGCTGCGCCAGATCGCCACCGAGCAGGTCTGGCCCACTCTCGACTGGCAGCTGGCCTCCTGAATGAAGAAGAGGCCCTCAGGTCTCTTCGTTGCTCAGCAGTGCATCGTCGGCAGGGGGCGTCTCCTCCTGCCCCTTCGCCTCTGCTCGGCCCAGATGGATGCAGTTCTTGCCGTCGCGTTTGGCGCGATATACCTCGGCATCGACCGCCGCCAGCAGCGCCTTGCCATCCATCCCCACCCGGCTGGCCACCAGCCCGCCGCTCAAGGTGATCCTGAGCCCCGGCTCGCGCCAGTCCAGTGACTCCACCCCCTTGCGGAACTGCTCCAGCAGCATCTGGCAGAAGTGGATGTCCGGGTTGACCAGCAGCACCACCAGCTCCTCGCCACCGTAACGGCAGACCCAGCCGTGATCCCCCAGCAGGGCCCGGCCGAGCTGGCTCACCCGCTTGAGCACCACATCCCCGGTCTGATGGCCGAAGGTGTCGTTGACCCGCTTGAAGTCGTCCAGATCCACCATGGCCAGGCAGAACGGCTGCTGATCCTGCAGCAGTCGGTTGAAACGTTCATCGAAGAAGCGGCGATTGTAGAGACCGGTCAGCTTGTCCAGGTTGGCCTGCTGGCGCGCCTCGTGATAATCCTTGCTCACCTCGGCCAGCTCGGCATAGACGTGCCTGAGCTCGCGCATCCCCCCCTGGGGTACCCCGTCAGGCTCCATCCGGCTGGCCCGGATCATGCTCGAGATCTCGTCGAGCATGCGGCGAAAATAGCGGGACCAGATCAGTGCCAGCATCAGGTAGAGCACACAGGCCAGTGCCACCATCAGCAACACGTTGAGGGAGACCCTGTCCACCACCGCCATCACGCTGGCCGCCGGCTGCACGCTGATCAGCACCCAGTTGCGCTCCTGCAGCCTGCTGTAGGCCACGAACTGGCGGGAGTCCTTGTCCAGGAAGATGCCGTCCTCCTGAGTGAAGCGAGCGAGCCATTCTGGGTGGGTCATGGGCTTGAGCAGCTGGGCCGCGTCAGGATGGGCCAGCACCTTGCCGGACTGGTTGACGATCATCTGGTAGCCCTCATCCAGATGACGATTCAGCTGGGCGGAGAAGGGAGCCAGGATGGCATCAACCGCAAGGACCCCGCGCACCTTGCCCTCCCTGTCGGTCAGGGCCCGCGCCAGGGCGATCACCAGGTTACCGTTGGTGTAGTCGTAATAGGGTTCAGTCCAGACCATCTTGCCCACGTGCTGGCTGGCCAGCTGATACCAGGGACGTACCCTGGGATCGAAGTTGGCATCCGCCTGCCAATCAGGGTAGATCAGCATCTGGCGCTCGGCGGTGCCGACATAGATGTAAACCAGATCGGCCATGATCCCCTTGTAGAGCTGCCACTCCTTCAGATAGGTCTCGGTGTTGAGCAGGCGGGGGCCGCTGATGTCCTCAACCTTGACCCTGTCGTAGATGAGGGTGAACTGGCGCTCCATCTCGTGCAGATAGGGCTCGATGAAGACGTGACGAAGCTGGTGGTTAGTGGCGAGCAGGCGTTGCTGCAGCTCGCTTTGCAGACTCCGCTCCATGTGCAGGTAGTAGATACCACCCAGCATCAGCACCGGAATGAACAGCAAAAGCAGGCCCAGACGCATCCTGGTTACCAGGGACCAGGTTTTTTTGGCGACCGCTCGTTTAACCAATCCTGACTCCTGCTATTGCCAGACCACGCGTAGTGTCAGAATATCAGCAGCGCGAGATGGCGTCCAAAAGGAAGCTGTTTATCTGCTCAATTAGAGGTAATCGACACGGATGCTGAACCCGGACCTGTTGATGGCGCTGCACTACTGCGCCGTGATCACCCTGACCGGGGCGATCACCTCCGAATATTTCCTGTTCCGCCGCGGCATGTCCATCGAGCAGGTGCGCAAGCTGCTGCTGGCCGACGGCCTGGCGGCGCTGGCCCTGCTGCTCATCTTCATCACCGGGGTGCTGCAGGTGCTCGCCCACCCCGACGAACCGGCCGTGCTGCTCGCCAATCCGGGCTATCGCACCAAGCTGCTGCTGTTCTTCGTGATGGCCATCAGCTTTGGCTACCCCAGCCGCCTCTTCTATCGCTGGCGCCGCTCCCTGCGCCAGGGACGCGCCCCCATGGTCTCCATTCAGCAGCAGTTCTGGGTGATCTGGATCCTGCGCGGCAACCTCTTGCTGCTCGCCCTCATTCCCCTGCTGGCCAGAATCGCCAACGGCTAAGTCCCCCGGCCTGCGGCTGTGCAGCGGGATAACCGCTCACGCCGCCAACCTCACCGACAGCGCAAGACAAATCCCCCCGCTCACGGTTATCTTGGAGACTGGAGCTTTGCGGCACGGCCCTGCCCGTCCGTCTTTCAGGGATGAATCTATGCGTTCGAACATGATGTTATTGATGGCCGCCGCCATCTGGGGGCTGGGCTTCGTCGCCCAGCGGCTCGGGATGGACCACATGGGCCCTTACACCTTCAACGGCCTGCGCTTTCTGCTGGGGGCCCTCTCCCTGCTGCCGCTCTTGTGGTGGCTCAAATCCCGCCAGCCGGGCGGGCAGGCCGGGGATCGCCGCCTGCTGCTGACCGGCGGCCTCATCGCCGGTACCGTGCTGTTCAGCGCCGCCTCGTTACAACAGGTGGGGCTGCTCTACACCACGGCCGCCAAGGCGGGCTTCATCACCGGCCTCTACATCATACTGGTGCCCGTCATCGGCCTGGCCCTGCGCCACAAGACGGGGGCCAACACCTGGGTCGGCGCCCTCATCGCCATGGCGGGACTCTACTACCTCAGTGTCACCGAGGATTTCACCATCGGCTACGGCGACCTGCTGCAGGTGGTGGGGGCCCTGTTCTGGGCGGTACACCTGCTGGTACTGGATCACTACTCGAGCCGGGTCGCCCCCATTCGCCTCGCCGGGGTGCAGTTCGTGGTGTGCGGCCTGCTCAGCCTGGCCACCGCCTTCCTCATCGAGACCCCCTCGGTGACCGGTGCAGTGGCCGGCTGGCAGGCACTGCTTTATGCCGGCCTGGTGTCGGTGGGGGTGGGTTACACCTTGCAGGTGGTCGGCCAGCGTGGCGCCCACCCGGCCCATGCCGCCATCATCCTCAGCCTGGAGACGGTGTTCGCCGCCATCGGCGGCGTCCTGCTGCTGGGGGAAACCCTGGACGAGCGCGCCTTCGTCGGCTGCGCCCTGATGCTGGCGGGCATGCTGATCTCCCAGATCCGCCTGCGCTGGTGGTGGAAATCCCGGCGGGACAAGGTGCCCAGCCAGCCCTGATGAGGTAACGGTCAGCCTTCATCCCAAATAAAACGAGGCGCCCACAGGCGCCTCGTTTTATTGCCGCACGTCTAGCGCACGCTGGAGCAGAAGCTCACGTCGTCGCGCAGGGGATCGTTGCTCACGCTGTGGTAGAGCTCGAAGCAGGGACCGCTGCCGAACTCCAGCCCGGCCGCCACTATGTCGCCCACATGCTCCTGCCAGCGCGGCCCGTACTGGCTGCGATCGGTGATGAGGTAGCGAGACTGGGCATAACGGCCGGCCGGAATAAGCTGGGTCTCCACCTCCCCCTCGCCCCGGGTCTGGGGCGGCACAGTGATGCCGATATCGGTGCGGCACTGGGCCGGCGGCGTCACCTCAGGGTTGTCGTGGTAGATGAAGATCCACTCCCCGCCCTCCAGCCCGCGGGCGGCGGCCCACTGGTGCAGGCGGCCACAGACGGCGTCATAGCCCTCGCCATAGGGACCGGTGACCCGCACATAGGCCAGGGTACGGGCATCCATCTCGACGGTTTTCATGGTGTTGCTCCTTGCTGATGAGTGGCCTTCAGCATAAGGAGACAGACCATCCCATGCGTGTCCATCCTTGCTCTCCAGGTGTCCATTCTTGCCCTTGTCGCGGCGAAACTTCCCGGGGGTGCAGCCATAGTAGCGACGAAACGCCTTGGCGAACGCCTGAGAGCTGCCGAGCCCCGCCCCCAGCGCGATGGCGGTGACGCTAGCATCTGTGTAACAGAGCTGCCAGGCGGCACGCTGCATGCGCAAGCGCCGGCACATCTCGCCCGGAGCTTCCCCCGCCACGGCGGTGAACACCCGGTGAAAATGGTAGAGGGAGAGACAGGCCCGCTCCGCCAGCGCCTCGATGGTGAGATCCGGATCCTGCTCCAGCGCCCGGATCACCGGACGTAATCTGGCCTGATAATCGACCATGCTGTTAGCGACTGGCGCCCCCCGCAACTCGACCCATATACAACACATCCACATAGCGCCCCTGCCGGAAGGCATAGTCGTGGGCCCGCCCTTCTTCCACAAAGCCGAACTTGCGATAAAGCGCCAACGCAGCTTCGTTATCGACGAAAACCGTCAGTTCAATCCGGTGCAGGTTGAGCCAGTTATCGGCCAGATCCAGTGCTGCAGCCATTAGTGCGGAACCAACCCCCTTGCCCGCCCAGTCATCCCGCACCCCCATGCCAATACCTGCCACATGCTTGCGTCTGGGATTAGGCTCCACATGCAATGTTATCTGGCCCACCAGCCCCCCATCTGCCTCCGCCACCAAGGCAACCATATCACTGCTCTCCAACCGCTTCTGCCACTGGCTAAGGGGAGGCGTGGGCAGGTGCAGGGTGCCCGCCTGGGCATTGGGCATGGCATAGAGATCCCGCAAGGCGGGGGCATCGGCCGGTTCGGCGTGACGAATGGTGATCTGCATCTGAGGCTCCTTCTCGAAAACTTCATCATGCAGTATCAGAAGGGTCCGGTCATCCCCCTGCCACGGTTATTTGCGCGGGCAATTCGGCGTCCCATCTCATGGGGCTGCGCCACGGGCCGGACCTGGTGAACAGCCCCGTCCGCTGGCTGCACCGGGCGGCGGACAAACAAAACGGGGGCCCAAGGGCCCCCGCATCATCACGGCGCATGATGAATAAAAAACGGAGCCAGAGGCTCCGTGTTTCACTGCAGTATCAATCTCGAACGGAACGCGCTTCGCGCTCTGCACGTTCCCGTACCAACAGGCGTTTGTACCACCAGCTGTTGCGACGACGTTGAGTGTTGGAAGAGCGACGAGCCATTTCTGAAGTCCCAGTCAAGAGAGGAAAAGAGCCGCATTATGCGATAGAGGTCACGTCCATGTCTTTAGCTGGATCAAGAAAAGCCTCACTGGCCCACGGTGATGGTGCCGCTCTGCGTCGCCTTGCCAGCCGCATCCGACGCCCTTTGTGGCTCACGCCAGACCAGAGGCCCGTTGCTCTCCTGTTCGTTTTGCGCAGCGCACTCCAGCCAGTCATCACCCTGCCGGATCCGGGCCCCTGCCGAATACTTCTGATCCTGATACCAGCAGACCCGCTCCGGCAGCGATCCCAGCGGCAACACCAGCTCGCCGCCCACTTCCGTCCGCTTCGGTTCTGCCGCCACGCCGATACCGGCCGCACCGCCCAGCAGTGCCAGCAGCAGCCAGCCGCCTGCCCTCTTGCCTGAATTCATGATGTCACTCCTCGCTTGATGAAGAATGGAAGCGACCGGCAGCCGCACAAACTTGATTAATAAGCGGTGCCCTCTCTGGCATTCCCAAGCCAATATGGTAGCCTGCCAGCGCCTGCCCGCCCGTCTCAGAACCGGGCCAGGAAAACCCGTTGAATTTGTCGGCCCCAGACAAATATAACCTTACTAATCAAATCGTTATTTGGATATTATCCCAATGCGTATCATGCCGTTGCTCCAGGCGGCCTGCCTGAGCCTGATGTTGTCCGCCTGCGTTGCCCCCCTGCTGATGATGAGCCCCACCAGCCAGCTGATGTGGGCCCTGCTCAAACCCCTGGTCGGCTTCGATCCCAACCAGGCCAACCTGTTTGAACAGCCCCTGATCAAGGACCGGATGACCGCCATCCTCGGCCCCAACTACGACAGCACCATGCAGTTGCTCAAGACCGCCAACGAGCTGCAGCAGGAGGGGCCACTGTTCTACGTGGTCTCCCGCTATGCTCCCATGCCCGAGGTAGCCAAACAGGCAGGCATGGTCTGGAACTCGCAGACCAACCAGATGTCCGTGATGCTGCTCAAGGGCGACGGCACGCCCCAGGTCTTTGGCGAGAACCTGGCGGCCAGCACTCCGAGCTGGCCCAGCGAGATGCAAAACTGGCAGGCGCAGGGCAATCCGGCAGCCAGTGCGCTCTCCGGTGCCACCAACAGCCTGAGCGGCGCCGCCACCGGCAGCTCGCTCTTCGGCAGCGTGCTGGGTTCCCTGCAGCAGGGCGCCAGCAAGACCATGGCTGACACCACCCAGCAGGTCGTGAACGGCGCCGCCACCTCGGCTCAGCAACAAGCCGGCAAGGCAGCCAGCAGTGCCACTGCGACCATACAACAGCAGGCCACCAAGGCCGTAACCGAGCCTGCCAAGCAGGCAGTCAGCAGCGCCACGACCACCGTGCAACAGCAGGCAGCCAAGACGGTGACCGAACCCGCCAAGCAGGCGGTCAGCAACGCCACGGCCACCGTGCAACAGCAGGCCGCCAAGGCGGTGACCGAACCCGCCAAGCAGGCGGTCAGCAGCGCCGCTGCCACCGCGCAGCAGCAGGCCGCCAAGACAGTCACCGAACCTGCCAAGCAGACGGTCAGCAGCGCCACGGCCACCGTGCAGCAGCAAGCCGCCAAGACCGTGACCGAACCAGCCAAGCAGGCAGTCAGCAGTGCCGCTTCCACCGTGCAGCAGCAGGCCACCAAGGCCGTGACCGAACCGGCCAAGCAGGCGGTCAGCAGCGCGGATGCCACCACCGCCGGCAAGGCGGTCGCCGATGCGGCTGCCAAGGCCGAAGCCGCGCGCGCCGCCGCCGAAGCCGAGATGGAAGCTCTGCTCAAGTAACCCCTCCCCAGGCCATCGCAAGATGGCCTGGCTGTTTTCCCCTCCCGCACTCCCCTCCCGCCCGCTCCCTGGCAGCGGAAATCATGAACTTCTCGGCATAACTCCCTAAACTGGATGAAGACGACTTTTCGCAAGGAGTGCTGCCATGTCGCGTCTGCTCGGTCTGTTTGTCTGCTGCTGTCTGGGGGCCGCCCTGCCCGCCTCGGCGTTCACCTATTACTCCGAGCAGAACATGCCGTTCAACGGCCAGGATGAGAAGGGCAACAGCACCGGCCTGGCGGTAGAGCTGTTGAGACTGATGTGGCAAGAGATGGGGGAGCCGGAGCAACCCATCCACTTCATGCCCTGGGCCAAGGCCTGGTACCTGCTGACCCAGCAGCCGGATGCCGTGCTGTTCACCACGGCCCACACCCGGGCGCGGGATCCCCACTTCCTCTGGGTCTGCCCCATCAGCCACTCGCGGGTATCGCTGGTGGGCCGCAAGCGGGATGCTCCCAAGGTGACCGGCAAGGCCGATCTGACCAGGCTGCAGATCGGGGTGATGCAGGCGGACGTGGGGGAGCAGCTGCTGCTCAACCGAGGCATCAGCCCCGCCAACCTGATGTCGGTGGAGCGCATGGATCAGGTGGTACGCCAGCTCATCATGGCCCGCACCGATCTGGTGGCCGGCAACGAGGTGATGCTGTTTCATCAGGCTAGGCAGCTCGGTTTTTCGTCCGATACCTTCGTCACCGTCGCCACCCTGGCGGATCAGGACAACTGCTTCGCCTTCAACCCGGCGGCAGACAAACAGCAGGTCGCCCGCCTGCAGCAGGCGCTCGACAAGGTCAGACAGGGGGAAGCCTTCAAGCAGCTCATCGCCCGCTACCAGGATGTGGTGCAACCACCACCGGCCGATCACCTGCCGCGAATAGAGTAAGTACCAGATGCAAGCAGGCCACCCGAAGTTGGCCTGCTTCATGGTGTGAGCCGCTCACTGGAAGTGATGGTCGTGCTCAGACTTCTTGTTCTGGGCGCTCTCGCTGTGCTCGATGGCGGTGCGGATCAGGTCCACCCCGGCCCGGATAATCAGGACCCCCATGTTGACCAGCTTGACGCAGACCCACATGAAGGTGATGAGCAGGATCAGCTTGAGCACGGTCTGGAACGCCTCCAGGAAGTTCTGCTCCAGCTGGCCGGTCAGGCCGCTGGCACTGGTCATCAGCCAGGTGTACACCTCGCGCACGAAGGGGATGCGACTCGGCATCTCCAGCACGTCCAGCGCGGCAGGCAGGGCCTGGAAGATGACGATGCTGCCGAACAGGATCAGGATGACACCGATGGCGATGCCCAGAAAAAAACCAAACTGTTTCATGGAAGGTCCCAAGGTTTGCTGCATGGAAATAACATAGCTGCCAATACTAGGGACTGCCTTACCCCACGGCAATCCTTGCGCGCCGGGTCGCCCGCTTGCCACGCCGGCCCGGCCCCGGCGTCCGGCCACAAACCATTGCCCAACTATCTGATTTCTGTGACGCTTGTGCCCATCACCCCCTATCGGTCAGGCCTTCATGTTGCGCCACTGTTTTTTGCTGCTCTGCCTCCTGCTGTCGTCACCGCCCCTCCTTGCCGCCCCGACGGCGGCCGTCTGCGTGGTCAAGCACCAGCAGCAGCTGTTGCTGGTGCAAGACAGGGTTTCCTCCCGCTACAGCCTGACCGGTGGCTACATAGATGCAGGGGAGACGCCGCAACAGGCGGCGCTGCGGGAGCTGTATGAAGAGACCGGTCTACGGGGCCGGGTCGTCGCCGAGCTGGGGCCATGGCAGCGCGCCCTGTTGTTTGCCTGTGAGACTCTGGAACCCATCCGCGCACAGACCGGCTCTGACTTTGTCTCCCTGCTGCAGGCCCCCAATCTGGGCGGCGAGATCCTCAACGCCAGGCTGATCGCGCCGGCCCGGTTGCCGGATGATCAGCGCCGTTTCCCGGCCCAGCTCGACTGGCTGCCCCCCCAACTGGCCGCCATTCCCGACAGCCCAGTGCTGTGGCTGCCCGATTTTCGTGGCGAAGGCAATGCACTGCACCAAATGGAAGTCCCGCTGATCCACCAGCTGCAGAGCTGGCTCGGTGCCCAGGTGCGCTGGCTCGAGGTCAGCAACCTGTTCGGTTCAGCCGCCTTTCAGCTTGCCCTGCTACCCTTGCTGCTGCCCTGGCTGGGCTGGCCCCGGGTGCGCCAGCTGCTGCTGGCCATGCTGACCCTCACCCTGCTGGTGCAGGTGGCCAAGGAGGGGATTGGCTGGCCCAGACCCTTCCATCTCGACCCCGCCCTGGCACAGGGCAGCGCCCAAGGCTTCGGCATGCCGAGCGGCCACGCCGCCTCCGCGCTGCTGTTCTGGGGCGTATTGCTCAGAGTCTGCTGGCCCGCCAACCCCTGGCGCAGTGCCTCCCTGGCCCTGCTGCTGGCCACCCTGACCGGCCTGGCCCGGGTCTGGCTCGGGGTACACTTCCTGTCGGACGTGGCGGCCGGTTTGCTGCTTGGCGCCTTGCTGCTGGCCCTGTATCCCCGCCTCGCCGGCCTGGCAGCCAGTCGCCGGGGCTGGGCCGGGCTGACCCTCGCCTGCGCGCTGGCCGCCGGGTGGAGCCAATCTTCGGCGCTGGCGGGCTTGGCCACCTTCAGCCTGGGGCTGCCCCTCGGCATGATGTTGCCGCTGCCGCGCACGGCGCTGGCCAGCTGGCATCTCCCCTTGCTGGCCCTGCTCGGTGGCCTGCCGCTGGGGGCATTGTGGTGGGCGCTGCCGCTCTGGCTGACCAGCTCCTGGCTCATTCTGCTCGGCCAGTGGCTGCTTTATTGTTGCCTGGGGCTCTGGTTGAGCGCCGGTCTCTGGTGGATACTCTCTCTCGTGAATAATGACCCGCTACCCAAGGGCCCAGGCCCTGACAAGGGATTGCTATGAATATGAAAAAAGTGGATTTAGCCAAGATAACCCTGGGAGTGCTGTTTATCAGCCTCCTCATCGTCTCCTGCTTCATGGTGCTGCGCCCCTTCCTGCCCGCGCTGGTGTGGGCCACCATGATCACCATCGCCACCTGGCCGTTGATGTTGATGGTGCAGCGCCTGCTGTGGGGCAAGCGCGCTCTGGCGGCCCTCTTCATGACCCTGGTGCTGCTGCTGATGTTCGTCATCCCGCTCTTCATGGCGCTGGCCAACGTGGCGGAGAAGGCACCCATGCTGATCGAGCTGGGCACCACCATCAGCCACTCCCCGCCCCCCGAGTTGCTCTGGCTACAGCAGGTCCCACTGGTGGGCGGCAAGCTTTACGACTTCTGGCAGCAGATCCTGGCGAGCGGTGGTCAGGTGCTGTTCGCCAAGCTGGCCCCCTACTTCGGCCAGACTGCCCGCTGGCTCGCCTCCCAGGCGGGCAATTTGGGGCTGCTGTTCGTCCACTTCCTGCTGACCGTCGGCATCTGCGGCCTGCTCTACCACTCCGGTGAAGTGGTGGCGACCGGCATTCGCCACTTCGCCCACCGGCTGGCCGGCGAGCGCGGCGACAACGCCACCGTGCTCGCTTCACAGGCGATCCGCGCCGTGGCCATGGGGGTCGTGGTGACCGCCCTGGTGCAATCCTCGGTGGCCGGTGTCGGTCTGCTGATTGCCGGCATCCCCTACACCATGATCCTGGTGGTGGTGATGTTCCTGCTGATCGTCGCCCAGATCGGCCCCTTCCCGGTGCTGCTGGCCTGCGTCGGCTACCTCTACTGGAGCGGCGACACCACCTGGGGCACCTTCCTGCTGGTCTGGTCGCTGCTGGCAGGCACCATGGACAACTTCCTGCGTCCCTTCCTGATCAAGCGCGGCGCCGACCTGCCGCTGATCCTCATTCTGGTGGGGGTTATCGGCGGCTTGCTGGCGATGGGGATCATCGGCCTCTTTATCGGCCCCGTGGTGTTGGCGGTGGGTTACACCCTGCTGGATGCCTGGATCAAGGAAGGCGACCAACCGGCGGCCGTTGCGGTTGAACCGCCCAAGGCCCAATAACGATTCAGTAAAAAGACGATTCAGCCATCCATCGCTGATACAAAGAGCCGCCCATCGGGCGGCTCTTTTGTTTATTACCGCCCCATGTAGGTTCGATTAGCGAAGCGTAATCGGACGATCGAGATGCCGCTGGCCGGTTGTATCCATAAGTCAGCGGTGACCCGTCAGAGGGGGAATACGGGTGACTTATGGCGGTAAAGCAGACCGGGTAAGCGGTATAAGCTGAATTTATGGATTTGTGTTAAATGCCCCAATTTTTGCTTATGCCGACGCCTATCCAGATTCTAACCACGATTTGGCCCGACACAGGCCTGCCATAGGCAATGGCCGATTTGTACCAACCCGTATGCAACTCGTGTTACCGACTATGCCGGTTTGATTAGCGAAGCCAGATTGGAGGATCGAGATGCCGCCGTTCCGGTATCTCCGTGAATCAGCGGCATCTAGCAGAGGGGAAATACGAGTGGCCGTTATCGCGGGGGAATTGCTTTACGCGAACGTCCGATTACGCCTGACGGCTAATCGAACCTACGAGCTAAATAAATTACCTACCCGAGTTAGTAAGTTATCAAGGCTTAGGGCAGAACTAATTAGTTGGCCTGCAGCATCTTTTGCCCCACTTTTTATAAAAGATAGCAATTGTTCCCCAAGAGTATCAGAACTATCTAGAGAATTTGGCACTGACTTAAGTAGCTGTAATCCTTTTATTGATAGAGTTACACTTGAACTATTGTGATGTTCAATAGTGCCTATCACGTAACCTGTATCGATTAACCATTTGATGGTATCGCAATAGAACTGGCGATCATCTTCAGATAGATCAGACGGTTCTCTCCACACTCCCTCATCATCTACTCCTCCTTGCTCAGTGCATTCGAAAACATAATAAATATCGACGTGACTTCTGACTGGGAATTTTCTATATAGCTCTGCAAGGATTAAAGCCACTAACTTGTCAAACTTCTTTATATTATTCTCCACATAACCTCCGAAGGTAGAATGGTGATTAGGTAGCAATAAATTTTAATGTTTTAATAAATTTCAATATAGCCTGGAATTACATGAATTAAATTGGAGTAAAATTTTTAGTTAGTTTTGATTGCATTTTATTGGTACTTTTGGGGGACCATTTTCCCTGTGGGACAAAAATACGCTCTTGGAGCCGCAATGGAAAGAACTACCCAGTTTCCTCCTATATGAATAACTCGGGAGTGTGATCGCGGTGACCCGGCATATGGCGTGATGGGCCAAGATACAGAACAGCTGCAGGTCAGTAGGCTTGTTGTTAACAAAAATGGGTCTGGCGATATAACCCGGGGTGTGGCAACGCCCCGGGTTATCAGTGGGTAGGAGAGATTCAGGCTGGCTGATGGAGGGTGATGCAGTGAATGCCACCACCACCGGCGGCGACCGGGTCAATATTGATCTGCACGATGTCGCGGCCGGGGTAAAGACGGGCCAACAGCTCGTGGCAGTAGCTATCGGCGGCCTTGTCGCCAAACTCGGGGGCGATGACGGCGCCATTGATCGGCAGATAGTTGATATAGCCGGCGGCAAAGTCACGGCTGCGGCTGAAACGGTTGTCCCGCCCGTCCAGCGGTGGCGGCAGCACATGCAGCTCCAGCTTGTTGCCGTCGGCATCGGTGGCCTGCTTGAGGATGGCCAGGTGCCGGCGGGTCACCTCGTAGTCGTGGGAGTGCGGGTCGTTGTCCAGATTGACCACTACCACCCCGGGGCGCACGAAGCGGGCGTAGAAGTCGACGTGAGCATCTGTGATGTCCTTGCCCTTGATGCCGGGCAGCCAGATGATTTTGCGCAGCCCCAGATTGGCCTTCAGCTCCGCCTCCAGTTGCGCCTTGCTCACCCCCGGATTGCGGTTGTTGTTGAGCCAGCAGCTCTCGGTCAGGATGGCGGTGCCGTTGCCATCCACCTCGATGCCGCCCCCCTCACCGGTCAGCCTGCTCCGCAGATAACGGGCGCTGGCCTGCTGGCTGATCAGCTCGGCCACATCCGCATCCTGTTCGTGCTCCTGCTTGTCACCCCAGCCGTTGAAGTTGAAATCCACCAGCCCCAGCGCCCCTTCGCCGTTCTGGACGAAGACGCCGCCGGTATCCCGCAGCCAGATGTCGTCCAGCTCGGCGATGACAAAGCGGGTGTTCTGCTCGCCGCAGAGCTGGCGGGCCAGCGCCTGTTTGGCTGCGCGGCAGAGCACGTTCACCTGGGTATAGGGCACCATGGCCTGCACCAGCCGGCCTATGGTGGCCTGCACCTCTTGGTAATCGCGGCCCCAGATATCCGCGCTGGCGGCAAAGGCGACCCAGACCCGGGTCTGAGAGGCGGCCTCATCGGGCATATGGAACGGCTCGCCGCTGGTGGCGGTATCTTCACCTGCGTTGTTGCTGGCTGCACTGGCCTTGCCCGGCAGGTTGCCGAGCCCGGCCAGCGCGCCAATGGCGGCCAGCTGTTTCAAGACGTTGCGTCGGGATGACATGAAAAACTCCTTGGATGATTGCGCTCTTGACCGTCGATGAGTGGCCGAAAATGACAAGCGCTGTTAATCGAATTGCGTTGAGTAATAGACTATCTGTCGCATGGATGGCGAACAAACGATCGATTTTCCGTAAACGTGATAAGTGGAGCTAATCAATGGTGTTCAAACAGTGGCCCCCGCTTAACGTGCTGCGGGGCTTTGAGGCGGCGGCCAGGCTCGGCAGTTTTCATCAGGCGGCGCAGGCGCTGCACCTGAGCCAGTCCGCCATCAGCCAGCAGATCCGCTCGCTGGAAGAACTGCTGGGCCAGCCGCTGTTTCACCGGCAGGGGCGCTCGGTCACCCTCACCGATGCGGGGCAGGATCTGCTGGAGACCACCCAGAGCGTGCTGCTGCAGCTGGCGATGGGGATCCAGCGGCTGGAGCAGTACCGCAAACCCAACCAGCTGGTGCTCAACACCAGCACAGCCATCGCTCGCCACTGGCTGTTGCCGCGGCTGGGGGCCTTTCATCGCGCCCATCCCGAGGTCGATCTCTGGCTGTTCACCAGCGACGAAGAGCCCGACATGGCCGAGCAGACCATCGATCTCGCCCTGCGCTGGGATCTGGCTCCCCAGGCCGAGTGTCGTCACCAGCTGCTGCTGACAGACCGCCTGCTGCCGGTGGCTGCCCCCGCCGTGCTGGCGTTGCCTGCGGCAGAGCGCACCACATTGCACGGGGAGCGGGAGCTGGACTGGCACCACTGGACCCTCAAGGGCGGGGAAGATCTGCACCTGCAGACCCGGGGGCTTAACTTCTCCGATCCCGGCCTCTTGCTGGACGCCGCCTGCCAGGGGCTCGGCATCGCCCTGGTAAGCGAGCGGCTCTCCCGTCCCGCCCGTCAGCAGGGGCAGCTGTTGCCGCTCTCCACCCACAGGGTCAAGGGGCCGCAGTGGCATCTGCTGGTACATCAGGAGAGCGAGACCATGCCGGAGTGCCGCGCCTTCTGTCGCTGGCTTGAGTTGCAATTTGCCGACCCAGCTCCCGCCGAGGATGGTTTGCCATCCCTCTGAGGCAGGTCACTGAATCGGGCCCACAAGGGTGGTTAAATGGGCGTTCGTCTCTTTGCCGGATCTTGTCGTGACCATCCTGTCCGCCTCCATGCCGCCAGCCCGGGACTGGCCAGACTATCTGCAGGCCTCCTGGCTGCGCTGCGCTCACCAGACCAGCGCCACCCTCTGGCATCCGCCCCACAGTGCCAAGGGGCAGACCTTGCAGAGTCTGCGCCAGCGCAAGCGCGACCTGCTCACCACCGGCGAGATGGCGCTCGAGGATCTCTACGAATTCATGGAGGGGCGCCCCTGCGCCCTGCTGCTCACCGACGAGAGCGGCTGCCTGCTGGCCCAGACCGGCCACCCCGACACCCTGCGCGAGCTGGCGGCGCTGGGGTTTGGCCCCGGCGCCTTCTTCAGCGAGGGGCGCATCGGCACCAATGCCATCAATCTGGCGGCGCTGGAGGGGGTGCCGCTCTGCGTCAGCGGCCCCCAGCACTTCAACCAGACCCTGCACCCCTGGCACTGCTGCGCCAGCCCGGTCTACAACAGCAACGGCCGTCAGGTCGCCATCATGGCGCTGACCTGCAAGGTGGAGGAGGCGAGCGCCGGCGATCTGGCGCTCACCGTCAGCGCGGGACGCGAGCTGGCCCACCTGCTGCAGATGGAGACCCTGATGCAGGAGTCCCAGCACCACCTGAGCGAGCTCTACGCCCTGCTGGACGGCGTGGATGACGGCGTGCTGGCCTGGGATCCGCAGGGCCGGTTGCGCTACCTCAACGCGCTGGCGGCCAATCGGCTGCGGCTCGACCCGGATCTCTGCCTCGGCCAGCCGCTGGGGCAGCACCTGCTGCTGCCCCAGCGGTTGCAGCTGGCCATCAAGGGGCAGACCCCGCTCAGCCATGTGGAGGTGACGCTGGAGAAGCTCGGCGCTCAGGAGGGGGAGTTCATCAATGCGCTGGTGAGCCTCAAGCCGCTACCCGGGCCGGACGGGGTCAGTTTTATCGCCCTGCTGCACCCGGTCGATCGGCTGCGGGCCATCAGTCAGCTGCGCCAGACGGTACCCGAGCTGTCGGCGCTGGTGGGCGAATCGAGCGCCATGCGCAAGCTGCTGCGTTACGCCCGGCAGGCAGCCCAAAGCCAGGGCCCCATCCTGCTGCGCGGCGAGGAGGAGGTGGGCAAGGCCCAGCTGGCGGAGGCGATCCACTTCGGCAGCGAGCGGGCCGCCGGGCCGCTCATCACCCTCAACTGCCAGGCGCTGCCGAGCGAGCGGATGGCGCTGGAGCTGATGGGCTCTGACGAAGCGGGACAGGAGCGGGCCGGCAAGTTCGAACTGGCCCACGGCGGCACGCTAGTGCTGGAGCAGGTGGAGTGCCTCTCTGCCCCCATGCAGGCGGCGCTGCTGCAACTGCTCAAGACCGGTCGCCTCCAGCGCTTCGACTCGGCCCGTATCCTGCCGCTCAAGGTGCGGATCATCGCCACCAGCAGCGCCCCGCTGGAGCAGAAGGTGCAGGAGGGGCACTTCGGGCGGCAGTTGCTCTATGCCCTGCAGGCATGCGAGCTGTGGCTGCCGAGCCTGCACGAGCGCACAGCCGATCTGCCCGGCCTTATCAGCCAGCAGTTGGCTGCGCAGGGGCGCGAGCCGGTGCGCCAGTTCAGCCCGGCAGCTCTCGACTGCCTGCTCGCCTACCCCTGGCCCGGCAATCTGGGGGAGCTGCGCAGCGCCGTCGAGCATGCGTTGCTTCACTCCAGCCAACCGCAGATCCCGCCCGAGGCGCTGCCAGCCGCCATTCGGCACGGTTATCAGCAGGTGGCGGACGAGGTGGTGGGACAACCGCTGCTCACTCTGGCCGAGCTGGAGCGTCAGACCATCTTGCGCTGTGCCCACGCCTGCAAGGGGCAGGTGAGCCAGATGGCCCAGCATCTTGGCATCAGCCGCACCACCCTCTGGCGGCGGCTCAAACTGCTCGAGATCGATCCCGCCGACTATCACGGCTGACGCCGGCCCGAGCCACTACATATCGGTTCGCAGAAAATGAAAAAGGCCCCGCAGTGGCGGGGCCTTTTCTATGGCAAGCTGGCTGGTCGTTACAGCCCCAGCTGATGGGCGGTGACGATGGCCGCCAACACATCCTCGGCGGTGACCTTGAACGGCATGTTGTGGATGGTCTCCCCTTCCGCAGTAGAGGCCTTGGCCACCTCCATCAGGCGCGCCATGTCCAGCTCCTTGACCCCCATCATATGCAGGTTGGTCGGCAGGCCGATGGAGCGGCAGAAACCCAGCACCGTCTCGATCTCCGCCATGGGAGCGTTCTCCAGCACCAGCTGTACCAGGGTACCGAACGCTACTTTCTCACCGTGGTAGAGGTGGTGACACTCGGCCAGCTGGGTCAGGCCGTTGTGGATGGCGTGGGCGGCGGCCAGCCCGCTGCTCTCGAAGCCGATACCGCTCAGATAGGTGTTGGCCTCGATGATGTTCTCCACCGCCTTGGTGCAGAGCCCCTGCTCCACCGCCAGCTTGGCCTTGTAGCCATCGGCCAGCAGGGTCTTGTAGCAGAGCTCGGCGATGGCTTGCGCCGCCAGGGTGGAGGCACCACCGGCCATGGTCTGGCAACCGGACACCTTGTTGGCGCGCGCCTCGAAGTAGGTGGAGAGCGCATCCCCCATGCCGGAGACCAAGAGCCGCACCGGGGCACGGGCAACCACGCCGGTATCCATGATGACCATGTTGGGGTTGGTCGGGATCATCAGGTATTCGCTGAACTGCCCCTCTGGGGTGTAGATGACCGCCAGCGCGCTGGTGGGGGCATCGGTGGAGGCGATGGTCGGCACTATGACCACCGGCACCTGCTGGTAGAAGGCGACCGACTTGGCGGTATCCAGCGTCTTGCCGCCGCCGATGCCGATGATGACGTCAAACGGGGTCTGCTTGCAGCGGGCCAGCAGGCGGTCGATCTCGGGGCGGGAGCATTCGCCGTTGAAGCAGTCGAACTCGGGCTGGATGCCTGCCCCGTGGAAGCTGGTGGCCACGGTATCGCCAACCAGCTTGGTGACGAAGGCGTCGGCCAGGATCAGCGGCTTGGCGCCGAGTGCCTTGACGTAGTTGCCTATGTTGGCGAGGGCCCCGTTGCCTTGCACGTATTTGCTGGGGCTGATGATGATGCGGTCCATATTTTATCCCTCTCTCTTTATTTCGTAAGACTTCTTTTGAAACTAAAGGAGGCGAAGGGGCGGCAGTGCCGGGGACTCCTTCGTCTTTTACTTGCATGACAGTGGCGCTGCGCAGGCTCGGCGAGCGAGCACAGCGCCTTGAAGCAGGCAGGTCAGTCGCCGAAGCGCTCCGCTGCCAGTTGCTGGAAGCAGGCCAAGGCGGCCTCGGCATCCTCCCCGCGTGCCAGCAGGGTGAGCGTGTCCCCCTGGCGCACATCGAGCATGGTGAGCCGGGTCAGACTGCGGGGATTGGCCTCTTTCTCCCCCTTCTGCAGCTTGAGTTCGGCGGCAAAGGGCTTGAGGGCGGCCACCAGGCGGGCGGCGGGGCGCACGTGCAGGCCGTGGGGATTGTCCACCACCACCTCGCAGCGCTGCCAGCCGTCGTCGGGGGCAGGAGCGGCTTCAACGGCCTGCGGCTCCGACTTGCCCGGCAGCATCGCCTGTTTCGGGCCCAGCGCACCGAGCGCCTCGGCGGCCACCTCGTCCAGCGTCAGACCGGATCCGGCCGCCACCACGGCGGCCAGGGTGCCTTCGACCAGCGGCGCCGGGCAGAGCCGTACCCGATCACTCAGCTGCGGGGGCAACAGCTCGAGGGCGGTCTCGGCGCTGAGCAGGGCGCTGCCCAGATCCATCAGTACCAGCACGCCGCTGCCATCATCCGCTTCTTCAATCGCACTCATCACGGCGATGGCGTCGGTGCCGATGGGATGGTTGGGGTCATCGACCCCGGCCGCCAGCAACAGCTTCGCCGGGCTGCCCAGCTGATCGGCCAGCGCTTTCAAGCCGGCCGCAAGCTGGGCGCTGTGAGAGACAACTACGATTCCGATCATGTCTACAACCTCGCTCTGTCACGCAGGGCGGTCAGCAGCAGCAGGGTCGAGGTGGCCCCGGCATCCTGATGGCCGATGCTGCGCTCGCCAAGATAGCTGGCGCGCCCCTTGCGGGCCTGCATCTGGATGGTGGCCTCGGTGCCGGCCGCGGCGGCCGCCACCGCCTTGTCCAGCGCCTCGGGCAGCGGCAAGCCTTGCTGTTCCGCCTGCTGCAGGGCGGCCAGGGCCGGCCACCAGGCGTCGCACATGGTCTTGTCACCCGGCTCGGCGCGACCGCGCGAGACGATCCCCTCCACCCCGTCGCTCAGCATCTTGCCGAGCTGGCCGAGGGTCAGGCTCTGGCATGCATCGCTGCTGGCCGCAGCCCGGATGAAGAAGGTGCCGTAGAGCGGGCCGCTGGCGCCGCCGACCGAGGAGAGCAGGGTCATGCCGGTGGTTTTCAGCACCTGGCCGATGTCTTTGTCCGCCACCGCCGGCAGCTTCTCGGCCACCTTGGCGAAGCCGCGTTGCATGTTGAGGCCGTGGTCGCCATCGCCGATGTCGGTATCCAGCGCCGTGAGGTAGTCACGCTGCTCGGTGAAGATGTGCTCGCAGTCGAGCAGCCAGTTGACGATTTGATGCTTGCTTAACATGAATATTCCTCAGCAGCCGCGACGCAGGGCGGGGGTGTGAACGGGGGCATCCCACAGGGTCATCAGCTCGTCATCCACCTTGAGCAGGGTGATGGAGATGCCGGTCATGTCGAGGGAGGTGCAGTAGGGGCCGATCAGGTTGCGCACCAGATGGATACCTGCCTCTTCGCACAGGGTTGCAAGACAGCCATAGACGCCGTAGAGCTCGGAGATGGGGGTACCACCCAGGCTGTTGACCAGTGCGATGACCCGGTCGCCCTTGTTGAACGGCTCGATGAAGGTGTGCTCCTCCTGCCAGCTGCCGGAGGCTCTGTCCCAGTGGCGCAGGGTGCGGCCATAGGGGGTGTTGTCGACCAGCTCCTTGAACATGTCCTCCACCAGGGCGTTGAGGTCGGTGAAGGGGCGGCGCTCGATACCGGGCTCACCGTGGATGCCGACGCCGAACTCCACCTCGTTGTCCGCCAGGGTGAAGGAGGGCTTGCCGGCAGCAGGAACTGTACAGGCATGCATGGCTACCCCTATGGTACGGCTCTGGTTGTTGATACGGCGGGCCAGTGCCTCGCAGCGCGCCAGATCGTAACCCGCCTCGGCGGCGGCACCGACCAGCTTCTCGCACAGCACGGTCGTGGCAACGCCACGGCGACCGGCGGTATAGAGGCTGTCTTTCACAGCCACATCGTCATCGATGAGGGCGAAGCCCACCTTGACCCCGTCACCGTGCAGCAGCTCAACCGCAGTCTCGAAGTTGAGCACGTCGCCGGTGTAGTTCTTCACCAGAAACAGCACGCCGGCGCCCCCGTCGACCGCCTGGCCGCACTCGTACATCTGATCCGGCGTAGGCGAGGTGAAAATCTCGCCGGGGCAGGCACCATCTAGCATCCCCTTGCCCACCAGGCCACCGTGCATCGGCTCGTGGCCGCTGCCACCGCCGGAAACCAGCGCCACCTTGCCCATCACGGGAGCATCGGCACGGGTGATGAAGTGGGGCTCGATACGCACCTTGAGCTCGGGGTGGGCGGCTGCCATCCCCATCAGCTGTTCACGGACCACGGCATCGACGGCATTGATCAGTTTCTTCATGGCTCACTCCTTGGCTTGCCACCGCTCGGGTGGGCAAATGGTTGATGGAGCCAGTCTAACGGCAGAAAAGAGGATAAAAATGACGGGCTGTTTGGTTCGGATTTGAAACAGCAGAAGAGGGGTTGGTGTTTCAATCTGAAACAGTGCAGAGCAAATAAGAGGAAAACTGTTAGCCGCCTCACAGCCAACAAAAAGGGCCCCGCAGGGGCCCTTCGCTACAACAGCAATAAGCTGACGGGTTAGATGGCCCAACCACCGGCATAGAAGACAACCAGCGCCACGGCGATGATGACGGTGCCGATGTTGAGCTTCTTCCACTCGGCGGCAAACAGGCGACCGATCACCAGGGCCACGAAGCCCAGCATGATGCCGGTGACTATGTTGCAGGTGAGCACGATGAAGACGGCGCACAGCATGCCGGAGAGCGCATCGACCGAGTCGTTGAAGTCCAGCTTGGTGACGTTGCCCAGCATCAGCAGACCGACGTACATCAGCGCAGGTGCGGTGGCGTAGGCCGGTACCAGGTAGCTCAGCGGCGAGAGGAAGATCATCAGCAGGAACAGCACGCCGACCAGAGCGGCGGTCAGACCCGTCTTGCCACCGGCGGCAGTGCCTGCAGCGGATTCGATGTAGACGGCAGCCGGTGCACCACCGACGACGCCTGCCACCATGCTGCTGACGGAGTCCGCGGTCAGGGCCTTGCCGCCACTGATGATGTGACCACGTTCGTTGATGAGGCCCGCCTGACCAGCCACGGCACGGATGGTGCCGGTGGCGTCAAACACCGCGGTCATCACCAGTGCCAGTACGGTCGGAATGACCACAGGATTGAGGGCGCCCAGCAGATCCATGCTGCCAACCAGAGAGCCCTTCTCGCCAGTCAGGCTCGGCATGGCGAAGAAGCCCTGCCAGGTCACTTTCGGATCGAACACAAGGCCGAGAATGGAGATGGCGATGATCACCATCAGGATGCCGCCCGGCACCTTGCGACGCTCCAGCCCGAAGATGGCGGCCAGACCCAGCACCGTCATGATGACCGGAAAGGCGGTCACTTCACCTAGCTGAACAGGCAGACCAGCACCTTCGTTCTTGATCACCATGCCGACGCCATTGGTGGCGATCAGCAGCAGGAACAGGCCGATACCAATGCCGGTGCCGTGGGCGATGCCGGAGGGGAGGTTGTCCAGGATCCACTGGCGCACACCGGTGACACTGATCAGGGTGAACAGCACACCCATCAGGAAGATTGCGCCCAGCGCCACCGGAATGCTCAGCCCCTGCCCCAGCACCAGGCTGAAGGCGGTAAAGGCGGTGAGGGAGATGGCGCAACCGATGGCCATCGGCAGCTTGGCCCACAGCCCCATCAGCAGGGAGCCGAAAGCGGCGATCAAACAGGTCGCCACAAACACCGGCCCCTGCTCAAAGCCAGCAGCACCCAACATGTTCGGCACCACTATGATGCTGTAGACCATAGCCAGGAAGGTGGTCAGCCCTGCGACCAGCTCCTGACGCACGCTGCTGCCGCGCGCAGAAATGGAAAAATAAGAGTCCAGAAAGCCGCCGTTCCCTGATTGGGCGGCCATATCTTGCTTTGCCATAACTAATCCTGAAAGTGTGAAGGAAATCGTTTGCGTGAATGGCGCGCAAAATAGCAAGAATTTATCCGGATTGCAGCGATTTCCCTGATTTTTTCATCAAAATCACAGGGAACGTTCTCGTTCGGGCACGGATATGACGGGTTCAGGCTGCCCCTCTTCCCCTGCGAGCATGCACGACCCACCTATAATACTGCAGGTAACCATTCACGCCGCCAGACGGGAGATACCCATGCACACCCGCAATCTGCTGAACGATATCCCCTCGCCACTCCCCACCGAACTCTTTCAGGATCTGGTCAGCACCAATCACCTGAGGATTGAGCGCATTCTCTCCCATGGCCATCAGACGGCCCCCGGTGAATGGTACGATCAGGACGAACATGAGTGGATCCTGGTGGTGCAGGGTGAAGCCAGCCTGCTGTTCATCGATCCGCAAACCCAACAACAGCAGCTGGTCCAGCTGGGGCCGGGAGATCACATCAATATCCCTGCCCGCCAGAAGCACAGGGTCGAGTGGACCCATCCCGACATGACCACCGTCTGGCTCTGCGTGTTTTACTGAGTCGCGTGAGGAAAAAGAGGCAATTCGGGGGAAATGAGGACGGTGTCGGAAACGAAAAAAAGCCCAGTCTTTCGACTGGGCTT
>NZ_JBFOCQ010000024.1:0-20241 GCF_040907805.1 Aeromonas sp. s3 | reverse complement strand
ACCATCGGCCACGTTGACCACGGTAAAACCACCCTGACCGCCGCCATCACCAACGTGCTGGCCAAGCACTTCGGTGGTAAAGCTTTCGCCTTCGACCAGATCGACAAGGCACCGGAAGAGCGTGAGCGTGGTATCACCATCAACACCTCCCACGTAGAATACGACACCGCTACCCGTCACTACGCCCACGTAGACTGCCCGGGTCACGCCGACTACGTTAAAAACATGATCACCGGTGCTGCCCAGATGGACGGCGCGATCCTGGTAGTAGCAGCGACTGACGGCCCGATGCCGCAGACTCGTGAGCACATCCTGCTGGGTCGTCAGGTAGGCGTTCCGTACATCATCGTGTTCATGAACAAGTGCGACATGGTAGATGACGAAGAGCTGCTGGAACTGGTCGAGATGGAAGTTCGCGAACTGCTGTCCGAGTACGACTTCCCGGGTGATGACCTGCCGGTAGTCCGTGGTTCCGCACTGAAAGCGCTGGAAGGCGAAGCTCAGTGGGAAGAGAAGATCCTGGAACTGGCTGGCCACCTGGACACCTACATTCCGGAGCCGGAGCGCGCAATTGACCAGCCGTTCCTGATGCCGATCGAAGACGTATTCTCCATCGCAGGCCGTGGTACCGTAGTAACCGGTCGTGTAGAGCGCGGCATCGTTAAAGTTGGTGAAGAAGTGGAAATCGTTGGTATCAAAGATACCACCAAGACCACCTGTACCGGCGTTGAAATGTTCCGCAAACTGCTGGACGAAGGTCGTGCAGGTGAGAACGTTGGCGCGCTGCTGCGTGGCGTGAAGCGTGAAGACGTAGAGCGTGGTCAGGTACTGGCCAAGCCGGGCACCATCAAGCCGCACACCAAGTTCGAATCTGAAGTGTACGTGCTGTCCAAAGAAGAAGGTGGTCGTCACACCCCGTTCTTCAAAGGCTACCGTCCGCAGTTCTACTTCCGTACTACCGACGTGACCGGTACCATCGAACTGCCGGAAGGCGTAGAGATGGTAATGCCGGGCGACAACATCAAGATGGTTGTTACCCTGATTGCCCCGATCGCAATGGACGACGGCCTGCGTTTCGCCATCCGTGAAGGTGGCCGTACCGTAGGTGCTGGTGTTGTAGCTAAAGTTATCGCTTAATCTTTGGCTTACATAAATAAAGCAAAGCCCCTATAATAGGGGCTTTCTTATGCAGGGGCGTAGTTCGAATTGGTAGAACAGCGGTCTCCAAAACCGATGGTTGCGGGTTCGAGTCCTGCCGCCCCTGCCATATACCTCGTCTCGTACGGGGCTTTTGTGTCTTTGGTTACGTCAGATACAGGTGGGTTGTATGAGTGTTAGTTCTGAGAGCCAGGGCGGAAGCAAGGATACCCTGCTTTGGGGCCTGGTTTTCATTATCCTGGCGGCCGCTGTAGTGGGTAATTACCTGCTCAACGATGTTGTCGCTGCCGTCCGCGCCCTGGGTGTGGTCGTTGTCATTGCTGCTGCCGGTGCAGTAGCCCTGCAAACCACCAAGGGAAAGGCAACACTGGCATTTGCCCGTGAGTCTCGCCTGGAAGTACGCAAGGTCGTATGGCCGACCCGTCAGGAAGCCATTCAGACAACCCTGATTGTGCTGGCGGTGACTGCCGTGATGGGGCTGCTGCTGTTCGTACTGGACGGTGCCCTGGTCTGGTTGGTCAACCTGATTACCGGTGTGTAAGGATAAGCCATGACTGAACAACGTGAACAGCGTATGAGATGGTATGTCGTGCAGGCGTTTTCCGGCTATGAAGGCCGTGTCGCCAAATCCCTGCGTGAACATATCAAGATGCATGGCATGGAAGACATGTTCGGTGAAGTGCTGGTCCCGACCGAAGAAGTGGTCGAGATGCGTGCTGGCCAGAAGCGCAAGAGTGAGCGCAAGTTTTTCCCGGGCTACGTCCTGGTTCAGATGATCATGGATGAAACCACATGGCACCTGGTACGCAATGTACCGCGCGTCATGGGCTTCATCGGTGGCACCTCTGATCGTCCTGCTCCTATCTCCGATAAGGAAGCGGATGCCATCCTCAATCGTCTGCAAGATGCCCACGACAAGCCGCGTCCGAAAACCCTGTTTGAACCGGGTGAGATGGTGCGAGTTGCCGATGGTCCGTTCGCCGATTTCAACGGTACCGTTGAAGAGGTGGACTACGAAAAGAGCCGCGTGAAGGTCTCCGTACTGATCTTCGGCCGTTCTACTCCGGTAGAGCTGGATTTTGGTCAGGTCGAAAAAGGCTGATTAAACTCTGTTCGTTAACGGTTGTCAGGGGCAGCGAATGTCATTATAATTCGCTGCCCCTTTATTAGTTGGGGAGCCGTTTGCAGGAGCATGTCTCCGAGGCGTTAGAACCCATTTCTGAGGTATTTTTGTAATGGCTAAGAAAGTCACAGCTTATATCAAGCTGCAAGTTAAGGCTGGCAGTGCTAACCCCAGCCCTCCCGTTGGTCCTGCTCTGGGTCAGCACGGTGTTAACATCATGGAATTCTGTAAAGCGTTCAACGCTCGTACAGAGAAGCTGGAAAAAGGTTCTCCGACTCCGGTCGTGATCACCGTTTACAGCGACCGTTCCTTCACCTTCGAAACCAAGACTCCGCCCGCTTCCTTCCTGCTGAAGAAAGCTGCTGGTATCCAGTCTGGTTCCGCCAAGCCGAACAAAGACAAGGTTGGTAAGGTGACTGTTGCCCAGCTGCAAGAAATCGCCAAGACCAAAGAGCCGGATATGACCGGTGCCGATCTGGATGCAAAAGTACGTTGCATCGCCGGCTCCGCTCGTTCCATGGGCCTGGTAGTGGAGGAGTAAGACAATGGCTAAACTGTCCAAGCGTATGCGCGTTATTCGCGAAAAAGTTGACGGTACCAAAGAGTACTCCATCAACGAAGCCATTGCCCTGCTGAAAGAACTGGCTACCGCCAAGTTCGTTGAAAGCGTTGACGTTGCTGTTAACCTGGGTATCGATGCTCGTAAATCTGACCAGAACGTACGTGGTGCTACTGTACTGCCGCACGGTACCGGTCGTGATGTACGCGTAGCCGTGTTCACCCAAGGTGCCAACGCCGAAGCTGCCAAAGCTGCCGGTGCTGAGCTGGTTGGCATGGATGACCTGGCCGATCTGGTCAAGAAAGGCGAAATGAACTTCGACGTCGTGATCGCATCCCCGGATGCCATGCGCGTTGTTGGTCAACTGGGTCAAATCCTGGGCCCGCGCGGCCTGATGCCGAACCCGAAAGTTGGTACTGTAACCCCGAACGTAGCCGAAGCAGTCAAGAACGCCAAGGCTGGTCAGGTTCGTTACCGTAACGACAAGAACGGTATCATTCACACTACCCTGGGCAAAGTTTCCTTCAACGAAGTTCAGTTGAAAGAGAACTTGGAAGCTCTGCTGGTTGCCTTGAAAAAGGCCAAGCCGTCCTCCGCCAAGGGTCAGTACATCAAGAAGGTAAGCATCTCCACCACTATGGGTGCCGGTGTTGCCGTAGACCAAGCTACTCTGGAAGCTCAGGCCTAATTGATGGATTTTACAAGGCGCAAAATTTAATCTATAATTTTGCGCCTTGATTGGTTGGGGGCTTCGACCTCCGTCCAAGACCGCAGGAGGCCGCTAGGCCTTAATACTTCCTGCGTAGACGGTGCCGGAAACCCAGCGAGAAAGATTCTTTCTCTTCTGGAATCCTGCTACCGCATCGTTCCCCTCTGTTGTAAAGGTAGGGGGGATGTGTCAGTACTGGGTCAATTGACCCGGATTCAATCCAGGAGTTAAGCCAATGGCATTGGGACTCGAAGACAAAAAGGCAATTGTTGCTGAAGTCAACGAAGCTGCCAAAGGCGCTCTTTCTGCAGTGATTGCCGATTCTCGCGGCGTGACTGTAGACAAGATGACCGTCCTGCGTAAAACCGCTCGTGAAGCTGGTGTGTACATGCGCGTTGTGCGTAACACCCTGCTGCGTCGCGCGGTAGAAGGTACCGAATACGAGTGCCTGAACGACGCATTTACCGGTCCTACCTTGATTGCTTTCTCTAACGAACACCCGGGCGCTGCCGCTCGTCTGTTCAAAGAGTTTGCCAAAGCGAACCAAAAGTTCGAAATCAAGGCTGGCGCTTTTAACGGTGAGTTTATCGCCGCAGCACAAATTGATCGTCTGGCCACGCTGCCGACTTACGAAGAAGCAATTGCGAAGCTGATGGCTACCATGAAGGAAGCCTCTGCTGGCAAGCTGGTTCGTACTATCGCTGCTGTTCGCGACCAGAAACAAGCTGCTGCTTGATTCTCGCCTATCTAGGCTGTTTGAGTTTATTCAACATCAGGAATTTTTGTCATGTCTATCACTAAAGACCAAATCATCGAAGCCGTTGCTTCCATGTCCGTAATGGAAGTTGTTGAGCTGATCGAAGCTATGGAAGAGAAGTTCGGTGTTTCTGCCGCTGCTGCCGTAATGGCCGGCCCGGCTGCTGCTGAAGCAGTAGAAGAGAAGACCGAGTTCGACGTAGTTCTGACTGCTGCTGGCGCCAACAAAGTTGCCGTTATCAAAGCCGTTCGTGGCGCTACCGGTCTGGGCCTGAAAGAAGCCAAAGATCTGGTAGAAGCTGCCCCGGCTAACCTGAAGGAAGGCGTGTCCAAGGACGAAGCTGAAGCTCTGAAGAAAGAGCTGGAAGCTGCCGGTGCTTCTGTTGAGATCAAATAATCTGCATTTATGTAGATTAGCCTGATAAAACAGGCTAGGGCTGGTGAATTTTTGTTCACCAGCCTTTTTGCGCTGTAGACTGAGAGCATTTCACACCGTTTACGACTCTCGGTGCACCAGCAATCCGGACTGTTTTCTTTCGTCCGGGCCAACACAAAACGGTGTTGAGACAGAGCTGTCCCGTGGGACAGAGTGGGTCACTTATCAGCGAGCTGAGGAACCCTATGGTTTACTCTTATACCGAAAAAAAACGCATTCGTAAGGACTTCGGTAAGCGAGACCAGGTACTGGACACGCCTTATCTGTTGTCCATTCAGCTGGACTCCTTCAAGCAGTTCATCGAGGCTGACCCGGAAGGTGAATATGGCCTAGAGGCCGCTTTCCGTAGCGTTTTCCCGATCACCAGTTACTCCGGTAGTGCTGAGCTTCAGTATGTCAGCTATCGCCTGGGTGAGCCGGTATTTGACGTAAAAGAATGCCAGATCCGTGGAGTGACCTACTCCGCGCCGCTGCGTGTCAAGCTTCGTATGGTTCTGTACGACCGTGAAGCAGCTGCCGGCACCGTCAAAGACATCAAGGAACAAGAAGTATACA
Organism: Aeromonas sp. s3; assembly: GCF_040907805.1. Lineage (NCBI taxonomy): Bacteria > Pseudomonadati > Pseudomonadota > Gammaproteobacteria > Aeromonadales > Aeromonadaceae > Aeromonas > Aeromonas sp. s3. The sequence continues at coordinate 14,945 of NZ_JBFOCQ010000024.1, read as the reverse complement.
TGGGCGAAATTCCGCTCATGACCGAGAACGGCACCTTTGTCATCAATGGTACCGAGCGGGTAATCGTCTCTCAGCTGCACCGCAGCCCGGGCGTCTTCTTCGACCACGATAAAGGCAAAACACATTCATCCGGTAAGGTGCTGTATAACGCGCGCGTTATTCCCTACCGTGGCTCCTGGCTAGACTTCGAGTTCGATGCGAAAGACAACCTGTTTGTCCGTATCGACCGTCGTCGCAAACTGCCGGCATCCATTATTCTGCGTGCCCTGGATTTCAGTTCCGAACAGATTCTGGCCACCTTCTTCGAGACTATCGGTTTCGAAGTCAAAGATGGCAAGCTGATGATGGATCTGGTGCCGGAGCGCCTGCGTGGTGAAACTGCGACCTTTGACATCGTGGCCAATGGCGCCGTGGTGGTTGAGACCGGTCGTCGAGTGACTGCGCGTCACATCCGTCAGTTGGAAAAAGATTCCGTTACCCAGATTGAGGTACCGGTTGAGTATGTTGTTGGCAAAGTTGCTGCCAAGGACTACGCACATCCGCAAACTGGCGAGATGGTAGTGACTGCCAACCAGGCGCTGAGCCTGGAAGCGGTAGCCAACCTCTCCCAAGCCGGCTTCAAGCACTTCGAGGTTCTGTTCACCAACGAACTGGACCACGGTGCCTACATGTCCGAGACCCTGCGTATCGACTCCAGCTCCAGCCGCCTGGAAGCCCTGGTCGAAATCTATCGCATGATGCGTCCGGGTGAGCCGCCGACTCGCGAAGCCGCAGAGCAGCTGTTCGAGAACCTGTTCTTCTCTTCCGAGCGTTACGACCTGTCTACCGTAGGTCGGATGAAGTTCAACCGCCGTCTGGCTCGTGAAGACGAGACCGGCGTGGGCACCCTGACCAAAGACGACATCGTCGATGTGATGAAGCGCCTGATCGACATCCGTAACGGTAATGACGAAGTGGACGATATCGACCACCTGGGCAACCGTCGTATCCGTTCTGTCGGTGAAATGGCCGAGAACCAGTTCCGCGTCGGTCTGGTGCGTGTCGAGCGTGCGGTCAAGGAGCGTCTCTCCCTGGGCGACCTGGACACCCTGATGCCGCAGGATCTGATCAACGCCAAGCCGATCTCCGCCGCAGTCAAAGAGTTCTTTGGTTCCAGCCAGCTGTCCCAGTTCATGGACCAGAACAACCCGCTGTCCGAAGTGACCCACAAGCGCCGTATCTCCGCGCTGGGCCCGGGCGGTTTGACTCGTGAGCGTGCCGGCTTTGAAGTTCGAGACGTACACCCGACCCACTACGGTCGTCTGTGCCCCATCGAGACTCCTGAAGGTCCGAACATCGGTCTGATCAACTCCTTGTCCGTGTACTCTCGTACCAACGAGTACGGTTTCCTCGAGACCCCGTACCGCAAGGTCATTGACGGTGTGATCACCGACGAAGTGGACTATCTGTCTGCTATTGAAGAAGGCAAGTACGTGATCGCACAGGCTAACGCCGCGACCACCGAAGATGGCCGTCTGAAAGATGAATTGATCCCGTGCCGTCACAAAGGTGAATCCACCTTTATGAACGCCGACCAGATCCAGTATATGGACGTGAGCCCGCAACAGATCGTCTCTGTGGCAGCGGCCCTGATCCCCTTCCTGGAACACGATGACGCGAACCGCGCATTGATGGGTTCAAACATGCAACGTCAGGCTGTACCGACTCTGCGCGCCGACAAGCCGCTGGTTGGTACCGGTATGGAACGCGCTGTGGCCGTTGACTCCGGTGTTACCGTAGTGGCCAAGCGTGGCGGCATGATCGACTACGTCGATGCCTCCCGTATCGTTATCAAGGTCAACGAAGATGAGCTGCTGCCTGGCGAAGCCGGCATCGACATCTACAGCCTGACCAAATACACCCGTTCCAACCAGAACACCTGTATCAACCAGCGTCCGTGCGTGATGTTGGGCGAGCCGGTAATGGCGGGCGACGTACTGGCTGACGGTCCGTCCACCGACCTGGGTGAACTGGCGCTGGGTCAGAACCTGCGTGTCGCGTTCATGCCGTGGAACGGTTACAACTTCGAAGACTCGATCCTGGTGAACGAGCGTGTTGTTCAGGAAGACCGCCTGACCACCATTCACATCCAGGAACTGGCCTGTATCTCCCGTGACACCAAGCTGGGTCCGGAAGAGATCACTGCTGACATCCCGAACGTGGGTGAAGCCGCTCTGTCCAAGCTGGACGAGTCCGGTATTGTCTACGTGGGTGCCGAAGTGAAGGGCGGCGACATTCTGGTCGGTAAGGTGACCCCGAAAGGTGAAACCCAGCTGACCCCGGAAGAGAAGCTGTTGCGCGCCATCTTCGGTGAGAAGGCGTCCGACGTGAAGGACTCTTCCCTGCGTGTGCCGAACGGTGTGTACGGTACCGTGGTTGACGTGCAGGTCTTTACCCGCGATGGCGTGGAAAAAGACAAGCGCGCCAAAGAAATCGAAGAGATGCAGCTGAAGGAAGCGAAGAAGGACTTGACCGAAGAGTTCAAGATCCTGGAGGACGGCATTTTCGGCCGCTCCCGCAACCTGCTGCTGGCCGCCGGTTACAGCGAAGACCGTCTGAACAAGCTCGATCGCTCCAAGTGGTTTGAACTGGCCATCGAAGATGAAGCCAAGCAAATCGAGCTGGAACAGATCGCTGAACAGCACGTTGAGCTGAAGGCCGAGTTCGACAAGAAATTCGAGAACAAGCGTCGCAAGATCATCCAGGGCGATGACCTGGCGCCGGGCGTACTGAAGATCGTCAAGGTCTATCTGGCCGTCAAGCGTCGCATCCAGCCGGGTGACAAGATGGCGGGTCGTCACGGTAACAAGGGTGTTATCTCCAAGATCTGTCCGGTCGAGGATATGCCCCATGACGAGTACGGCCGTCCGGTCGACATCGTTCTGAACCCGTTGGGCGTACCGTCCCGTATGAACATCGGTCAGATCCTCGAAGTGCACCTGGGCCTCGCGGCCAAGGGTATCGGCGAGAAGATCGACCGCATGGTCAAGGAACAGCGCGAGCTGCATGAGATGCGTGACTTCCTGCAACAGGTCTATGACCTGGGCGAGAAAGACACCCAGCAAGTGAACGTGGCCGAGCTGTCCGACGACGACGTACGTACCCTGGTCGGTAACCTGCGCAAGGGTCTGCCGGTGGCAACTCCGGTATTTGATGGCGCCAAAGAGCGTGAAATCAAGGCCCTGCTGAAGCTGGCCGACCTGCCGGAATCCGGTCAGATCGCCCTGTTCGACGGTCGTACCGGTAACGCCTTCGAGCGTAAGGTCACCGTGGGTTACATGTACATGCTGAAGCTGAACCACCTGGTAGACGACAAGATGCACGCGCGTTCTACCGGCTCCTACAGCCTGGTTACCCAGCAGCCGCTGGGTGGTAAGGCGCAGTTCGGTGGTCAGCGTTTCGGTGAGATGGAAGTGTGGGCCCTGGAGGCTTACGGTGCGGCATATACCCTGCAGGAGATGCTGACCGTCAAGTCTGACGATGTGAATGGCCGTACCAAGATGTACAAGAACATCGTGGATGGCGACCACCGTATGGAGCCGGGCATGCCCGAATCCTTCAACGTATTGCTGAAGGAAATCCGCTCTCTGGGTATCAACATCGAGCTGGACGAAGAGTAAGAGCTCGCTCTTATTGTTCGAGAATTGACGTGGGCGCCCCGAGAGGGGCGCCGAGGTTAGACTCCTGACAGGGGAAACACGTGAAAGACTTACTCAAGTTTTTGAAGGCTCAGACCAAGACCGAAGAGTTTGACAGTATCAAGATCGGTCTGGCCTCTCCTGACATGATCCGCTCCTGGTCATTCGGTGAGGTCAAAAAGCCTGAGACCATCAACTACCGGACTTTCAAGCCGGAGCGTGATGGTCTGTTCTGCGCCCGTATCTTCGGACCGGTGAAGGACTACGAGTGTCTGTGCGGCAAGTACAAGCGCCTGAAACACCGTGGTGTGATCTGTGAGAAGTGCGGCGTAGAAGTGACCCAGACCAAGGTCCGTCGTGAGCGCATGGGCCATATCGAGCTGGCCAGCCCGACTGCCCACATCTGGTTCCTGAAGTCCCTGCCGTCCCGTATCGGCCTGCTGCTGGACATGACCCTGCGTGACATCGAGCGCGTGCTGTATTTCGAATCCTATGTAGTGATCGAACCCGGCATGACCAACCTCGAGCGCAGCCAGATGCTGTCCGAAGAGCAGTACCTGGACGCACTGGAAGAGTGGGGCGACGAATTCGACGCCAAGATGGGTGCAGAAGCAATCCTGGCATTGCTGCGCGCCATCGATCTGGAAGGCGAAGTGCGCACCATGCGCGAAGAGCTGGATCAGACCAACTCCGAGACCAAGCGCAAGAAGACCACCAAGCGTCTGAAGCTGATGGAAGCCTTCCTGCAGTCCGGCAACAAGCCGGAGTGGATGATCATGACAGTGCTGCCTGTGCTGCCGCCGGACCTGCGTCCGCTGGTACCGCTGGACGGCGGCCGTTTCGCGACCTCCGATCTGAACGATCTGTACCGTCGCGTGATCAACCGTAACAACCGTCTGAAGCGTCTGCTGGATCTGGCTGCACCGGACATCATCGTGCGCAACGAAAAGCGCATGCTGCAAGAGTCCGTGGATGCCCTGCTGGACAACGGTCGTCGTGGCCGTGCCATTACCGGCTCCAACAAGCGCCCGCTGAAATCCCTGGCCGACATGATCAAGGGTAAGCAAGGTCGTTTCCGTCAGAACCTGCTCGGTAAGCGTGTCGACTACTCCGGTCGTTCCGTTATCACCGTAGGTCCGACCCTGCGCCTGCATCAGTGCGGTCTGCCGAAGAAGATGGCGCTGGAACTGTTCAAGCCCTTCATCTATGGCAAGCTGGAAACTCGCGGCCTGGCGACCACCATCAAGGCCGCCAAGAAGATGGTTGAGCGCGAAGAAGCTGTTGTCTGGGACATCCTGGACGAAGTGATCCGCGAACACCCGGTCCTGCTGAACCGTGCACCGACTCTGCACCGTCTGGGTATCCAGGCGTTCGAGCCGACCCTGATCGAAGGCAAGGCCATCCAGCTGCACCCGCTCGTCTGTGCCGCCTATAACGCGGACTTCGACGGTGACCAGATGGCGGTCCACGTACCGCTGACCCTGGAAGCCCAGCTGGAAGCGCGCGCGCTGATGATGTCCACCAACAACATCCTGTCGCCTGCCTCCGGTGAGCCGATCATCGTTCCGTCTCAGGACGTGGTCTTGGGTCTGTACTACATGACCCGTGCCCGTATCGCCGCCAAGGGCGAAGGTATGGTGCTGTCCGGTCCGAAAGAGGCCGAGAAGGTCTACCGTGCCGGCCTGGCCGACCTGCATGCGCGCGTCAAGTGCCGCATCACCGAGTACGTGAAGAGCGAAGCCGGTGAACTGGTTGCCAAGACCGAGATGAAGAACACCACCGTTGGTCGCGCGATCCTGAGCCTGATCCTGCCGAAAGGCATGGAATACGCCCTGATCGACGAACCGAAGGTGCTGACTGCCGCCGAACAGGCTGATCTGGATGCCAACCCGCAGAACTGGATCAAGTGCGTCTCCAACAAGGCGCTGGGCAAGAAGCTGATCTCTCGTCTGCTGAACACCTGCTATCGCAAGCAGGGCCTGAAGGACACCGTCATCTTCGCTGACCAGCTGATGTATACCGGTTTCCACTACGCGGCCCTGTCCGGTGCGTCCGTTGGTATCGATGACATGGTCATCCCGGATGCCAAGAAGGACATCATCGCTTCTGCCGAAGCCGAAGTCGCCGAGATCCAGGACCAGTTCCTGTCCGGTCTGGTGACCGCGGGCGAACGTTACAACAAGGTTATCGATATCTGGGCCAGCGCCAACGAGCGTGTATCCAAGGCCATGATGGAGAACTTGTCCAAAGAGCGTAACGTCAACTCGCTGGGTGAAGAAGAAGAGCAGGCCTCGTTTAACAGCATCTTCATGATGGCCGACTCCGGTGCGCGGGGTTCCGCAGCCCAGATTCGTCAGCTGGCCGGTATGCGTGGCCTGATGGCCAAGCCGGATGGCTCCATCATCGAGACGCCGATCGTTGCGAACTTCCGCGAAGGTCTGAACGTACTGCAGTACTTCATCTCCACTCACGGTGCTCGTAAGGGTCTGGCGGATACCGCACTGAAGACTGCGAACTCCGGTTACCTGACTCGTCGTCTGGTAGATGTGGCACAGGACATGGTGATCACCGAGGACGATTGCGGCACTACCGAAGGTCTGTGGATGACTCCGCTGATCGAGGGTGGCGACGTGGTCGAGCCGCTGCGTGAGCGCGTGCTGGGCCGTGTGGTTGCCGATGATGTGATCAAGCCGGGTACTGAAGACGAAGTGTTGGTAGCACGCAACACCCTGCTCGACGAGCAGCTGTGTGACCTGCTGGAGCGCAACTCCGTCGACCGCGTGAAGGTACGTTCTGCCATCACCTGTGAGACCGACTTCGGTAACTGTGCTCACTGCTACGGCCGTGATCTGGCCCGTGGTCACCTGGTTAACAAGGGTGAGGCTGTCGGTGTTATCGCCGCCCAGTCCATCGGTGAACCGGGTACCCAGCTGACGATGCGTACCTTCCACATCGGTGGTGCCGCATCCCGTGCCGCTGCCGAGAGCAGCATCCAGGTCAAGAACACCGGTAGCATCAAGCTGCAGAACGCCAAGTTCGTTCACAACAGCGACGACAAACTGGTTATCACCTCTCGTTCTACCGAACTGACCATCATGGACGAGATGGGCCGTACCAAGGAAAGCCACAAGCTGCCTTACGGTGCCGTGCTGGAAGTGAAGGATGGCCAGGCCGTGAGCGCCGGTGAAACCGTCGCCAACTGGGATCCGCACACTCACCCGATCATCACCGAAGTGGCGGGTCGCCTGCACTTCGAACACATGATCGACGGCGTGACCATTACTCGTCAGACCGACGAGCTGACCGGTCTCTCCTCCATCGTCGTGCTGGATGTCAACGAGCGTCCGAGCGCCGGTAAAGAGATGCGTCCGACCGTGAAACTGGTCGACCTGAACGGCAAGGATGTGATGATCCCGGGTACCGATGTAGCCGCCCAGTACTTCCTGCCGGGCAAGGCGATCGTGAACCTGGAAGATGGTGCCAACGTGGGCGTGGGTGACGCGGTAGCGCGTATCCCGCAAGAGTCCGGCGGTACCAAGGACATCACCGGTGGTCTGCCGCGCGTTGCGGATCTGTTCGAAGCACGTCAACCGAAAGAGCCGGCCATCCTGGCCGAGATCTCCGGTACCATCTCCTTCGGGAAAGAGACCAAGGGCAAACGCCGTCTGGTCATCACCCCGACCGATGGTGGCGACGTCTACGAGGAGATGATTCCGAAGTGGCGTAACCTGAACGTGTTCGAAGGTGAAAAAGTTGAGAAGGGTGAAGTACTGGCGGACGGTCCTGAGTCTGCTCACGACATCCTGCGTCTGCGCGGTATCAGCCCGGTCGCCAACTACATCGCCAACGAAGTACAGGACGTTTACCGTCTGCAAGGCGTTAAGATCAACGACAAGCACATCGAAGTCATCGTTCGTCAGATGCTGCGCAAGTGCGAGATCCTGACTGCTGGCGACACCGACCTGATCGAAGGCGAACAGGTTGAAGTGGCTCGCGTGAAGATTGCCAACCGTAAGCTGGTTGCTGAGGGCAAGACCCCGGCCACCTACCGTCACATCCTGATGGGTATTACCAAGGCATCTCTGAGCACCGAGTCCTTCATCTCCGCGGCTTCCTTCCAGGAAACCACCCGCGTTCTGACCGAAGCTGCCGTTGGCGGCAAGCGCGACGAACTGCGTGGCCTGAAAGAGAACGTGATCGTGGGTCGTCTGATCCCGGCTGGTACCGGCTTTGCCTACCACCACAGCCGGATCAACCAGCGTGCCGCAGCCGCTCGTGCCGTTGCCGCACCGCAGGTGACTGCCGATGAAGCTCAGCAAAACCTGGCGGATCTGCTCAACGCAGCCGGCAGCTTTGACGAAGAGTAATCTTCTGCTGCAGTGATTGAAAAAGGGCCCCTTTATGGGGCCCTTTTTATTGACTGTTTTCTCGGCAAAGCCTGATGCCACGCGGATATTCGGATGATCCAGAGCAAGGTTGCGGAGTAAAAAATCAAAAAAAGTTGACATTGAACCCTCGCAACTGAAAACTCGGGAAAGTTGAATGGGTATTACAGGGGTAGAACATGACTGTCGGTATCGAGGAAGTGATGCTTCCCGAAGAGCAACTGATCGGTCGCACTTTTACAGACGAAGACAGGGAATTGTTGCGCTCATACGATGGGCTTATCGACGGCTTGGCTGAGCTGTTCGGCAAGCACTGTGAAGTGGTGCTCCACTCCCTGGAAAATCTGCACGAGTCCGTGATCAAGATTGCCAACGGGTTCAATACGGGACGTAATGAGGGGGCCCCCATTACCGATCTCGCGCTGCGTATGCTCAAGGACATAGAGAATACCGGCCAGGATTACACCCAGAGCTATTTTGCTCGCAGCCGCACCGGCGCCCTGATGAAGTCGAGCACCATCGCCATCAGGAACAGCGACAGGCAGGTGATCGGCCTTATCTGCATCAACCTGCACATCAATGCGCCTTTTCACGAGTTTGTCGCCGAATTCTTCCCGACGCCGCAACAAGTCGAGCGTCAGTCGCCGGAGACCTTTGCCAACAGTGTGGAAGAGCTGGTTGCCCAGACGGTAGACAATACCATTGACGAAATCAACCGCGATCCGACCGTTGCCAACAATGCCAAAAACAGGTTTATCGTGACCCAGTTGTTCGAGAAGGGCATATTTGATATCAAGGACTCGATCAACCTGGTCGCCGACAAACTGAATATTTCCAAACACACCGTTTATCTGTACATCCGACAGCGCAAGCAGGGTGAAGACGAAAACGAATAAGCGCCATAGAAGGGGATAGACAAGAATGGCTAAAGAAGTTATTGCAACCGACAAGGCTCCTGCCGCAATTGGTCCATATGTTCAGGCCACCAAACTGGGCGAGCTGGTCTTCACCTCAGGGCAGATCCCGCTCGATCCGGCCACCATGGAGATCGTGGCTGGCGGCATCGAGGCTCAGGCCGAGCAGGTGATGAAGAACCTGGTTGCAGTATTGAAGGCAGCGGGTGCCGACACCAGCAAGGTGCTGAAGACCACCTGTTTCCTCAGCGACATGAACAACTTTGTTGCCTTCAACCAGGTTTATGCCCGTTACTTCGGTGAATCGGCCCCGGCCCGCTCCTGCGTGGAAGTGGCGCGCCTGCCCAAGGACGTGCTGGTTGAAGTCGAAGCCATCGCTTACGTCTGATCCAAGGCGGTACGAAGAGCCCCTCCCAGGAGGGGCTTTTTCGTATTTGGCGTAGAATGGGCTGATACATGCGCAGGAGTCCGGATATGAGTCTCAATTTCGCCTTGCTGGTGACGGGGCCGGCCTATGGTACCCAGTCGGCCAGCACGGCCTATCGCTTTGCCCTGAGCGTCATCGAACAGGGTCATCGACTGTCTCACCTGTTTTTCTATCAGGATGGGGTCTGCAACGGCAACGGTCTGCATGCTCCCGCCTCCGATGAGAGCAACCTGGTCGCCCTGTGGCGCGAGCTCGCCATCCAGCAGGGGATCCGTATCGACGTGTGCGTGGCGGCGGCCATGCGTCGTGGCGTGCTGGATGAGCAGGAAGCCAAGGGGATGGGCAGAGCGCAGTTCAATCTGGAAGCGCCCTTTTGCCTGAGCGGGTTGGGTCAGCTGGCGGAAGCCAGCCTGACCGCCGACCGCTTTGTCCAGTTCTAGGGGGAAGCATGCACAAGATTGCGTTCATTTGCCGGCGCGGGCCTCATGGTACTGCGGCTGGCCGGGAAGGTCTCGACGCCCTGCTGGCAACGTCTGCCATGACGGAGTCGCTGGCGCTGTTTCTCATCGAGGACGGCGTGCTGCAATTGCTCAAGGACCAGCAGCCGCAGACCATCTTGCAGCGTCATTATGCACCGACCTTCAAGATGCTCGAGCTCTACGATATCGAAGAGGTCTATGTGTGTACCGACTCGTTGGCGGAACGGGGGCTGACCCCCGAGGATCTGCTGATCCCGGTGACCGGTCTCTCCCGATCCGACATTCGTCGCCAGTGGGGCGACTGCAGCATCCACATCTGTTTTTGAGGTAGTCATGATACAGCTGATATTGACGTCTCCCTTCCAGAGCCGGGAGCTGGAGCAGGCACTGGCCTATCGCCAGCCGGAGGATGTGTTGGTGCTGATGCAGGACGCCGTCGTAGCGGCAACGGCCCCGTTGTGGAGCGAACGGCTGACAGGCGTGCCGCTCTACGTGATGCGGGAGGACCTGCAGGCGAGGGGGTTGCAGTCACGGATCGGGATGGATCTGGAGATGGCCGACCTGGTCGCGCTGATCGCCGAAAAAGGCTCACCGCAGACATGGGGTGGCTAGAAACTGTTTTTATAAAATAATTTCAGTGACTTACCGTGCCTTTACACACATTCTGCCGTGCCTTTCCCGACACGGATTGTATAAATCTTGACTCCCTTGACAACAGGGCATAAAATTTCGCGTCCCCGTATCTGCGGGGAGGATTTTTCACATGTTTATGAAGTCATTATCAGGAGCCTTTTGATGGCAACTATTAACCAGTTGGTTCGCAAGCCACGCATCAAGCTCGTTGTGAAAAGCAACGTGCCGGCGCTGGAAGCGTGCCCTCAGAAGCGTGGCGTGTGCACTCGTGTATACACCACCACCCCGAAGAAGCCTAACTCTGCACTGCGTAAAGTGTGCCGTGTACGTCTGACCAACGGCTTCGAAGTCACCTCCTACATCGGTGGTGAAGGTCACAACCTGCAAGAGCACTCTGTTGTTCTGATCCGTGGCGGTCGTGTAAAAGACTTGCCAGGTGTTCGTTACCACACCGTTCGTGGTGCGTTGGACTGTGCCGGTGTTAAAGACCGTAAGCAGGCTCGCTCCAAGTACGGCGTGAAGCGTCCGAAAGCTTAATGGTTCTCCGTTAAGTAAGGCCAAACGTTAATTCGTTTCTAGTTAGATAACTTTCTAGTTTTGGGTAACCCCTGAAGTTACGGAGAATTTGAAATGCCAAGACGTCGTGTTGTTGGTCAGCGTAAAATCCTGCCGGATCCCAAGTTCGGATCAGAGCTGCTGGCTAAATTCGTCAACGTAGTAATGGTTGACGGTAAGAAATCTGTTTCCGAAGCCATCGTATATGGCGCGCTGGACATCATTGCCACCAAGACTGGCAAAGAGCACCTGGCCGTATTCGAAGAAGCCCTGGACAACATTCGTCCGGCCGTCGAGGTTAAATCTCGTCGTGTCGGTGGTGCAACCTATCAGGTACCGGTAGAAGTTCGTCCGGTTCGTCGTAATGCCTTGGCAATGCGCTGGTTGGTTGATGCCGCTCGTAAACGTGGTGAAAAATCAATGGCTCAGCGTTTGGCTGGCGAGCTGCTGGATGCCGCTGACAATAAGGGTTCGTCTGTCAAGAAACGTGAAGACGTTCACCGTATGGCTGAAGCGAACAAGGCCTTCGCTCACTTCCGCTGGTAATCCGCTTGCGCAGGGTCTTTTGGCTCTGCGCACCTTCAATTATCTGGGGACAAGTGCCCTAGTAAGAGGATGACAATGGCTCGTACAACCCCCATTGAGCGTTATCGTAATATCGGTATCTCCGCTCACATCGACGCCGGTAAGACTACTACTACCGAGCGCGTACTGTTTTACACCGGTGTAAGTCACAAGATCGGTGAAGTTCACGATGGCGCTGCCACCATGGACTGGATGGAACAGGAACAAGAGCGTGGTATCACCATCACCTCCGCCGCGACCACCGCTTTCTGGTCCGGTATGGGTAAACAGTTCCAACCGCACCGTATCAACATCATCGATACCCCGGGCCACGTTGACTTTACTATCGAAGTAGAGCGCTCCATGCGTGTTCTGGATGGCGCCGTGATGGTGTACTGTGCCGTAGGTGGCGTACAGCCCCAGTCTGAAACCGTATGGCGTCAGGCTAACAAGTACAAGGTTCCCCGTATCGCGTTCGTCAACAAGATGGACCGTACCGGTGCCAACTTCCTGCGCTGCGTTGAGCACATCAAGACCCGTCTGAAAGGTAACCCGGTTCCGCTGCAACTGAACATCGGTTCAGAAGAGAACTTCAAGGGCGTTATCGACCTGGTCAAGATGAAAGCCATCAACTGGAGCGAAGCTGACCAGGGCGTTTCTTTCGATTACGAAGACGTGCCGGCCGAGCTGCTGGAACAGGCGCAAGAAATGCGCATGAACCTGGTTGAAGCCGCTGCTGAAGCGTCTGAAGACCTGATGGAAAAATACCTGGGTGGTGAAGAACTGACCGAGGAAGAGATCAAGAAAGCTCTTCGTCAGCGCGTTCTGAACAACGAAATCATCCTGGTTACCTGTGGCTCCGCGTTCAAGAACAAGGGCGTACAGGCCATGCTGGATGCCGTGATCGAGTATCTGCCGGCGCCGACCGACGTTGCTGCGATCGACGGTCTGAAGCTGGATGGCGAGACCAAAGACGAGCGTCACGCTTCCGATGACGAGCCGTTCTCTGCTCTGGCGTTCAAGATTGCTACCGACCCGTTCGTGGGCAACCTGACCTTCTTCCGCGTTTACTCCGGTGTGGTTAACTCCGGTGACTCCGTGCTGAACTCCGTTAAAGAGAAGCGCGAGCGTTTTGGCCGTATCGTTCAGATGCACGCCAACAAGCGCGAAGAGATCAAAGAAGTTCGCGCAGGCGACATCGCTGCTGCCATCGGCCTGAAGGACGTCACCACCGGTGATACCCTGTGTGACGAGAACGCGCCGATCATCCTGGAGCGTATGGAGTTCCCGGAGCCGGTAATCTCCATCGCCGTTGAGCCGAAATCCAAGGCCGACCAGGAGAAGATGGGTCTGGCACTGGGCCGTCTGGCTCAGGAAGATCCGTCCTTCCGCGTATGGACCGACGAAGAGTCTGGTCAAACCATCATCGCTGGTATGGGTGAGCTGCACCTGGACATCATCGTTGACCGTATGCGTCGCGAGTTTAAGGTAGAAGCGAACGTAGGTAAGCCGCAGGTTGCCTACCGTGAAACCATTCGTAACACCGTCAAGGATATCGAAGGTAAGCACGCCAAGCAGTCCGGTGGTCGTGGTCAGTACGGTCACGTCGTTATCGACATGTACCCGCTGGAAGAAGGCAAAGCCTACGAGTTCGTCAACGACATCAAGGGTGGCGTCATTCCGGGCGAATTCATCCCGGGTGTTGACAAGGGTATCCGCGAGCAGCTGAAGTCCGGCCCGCTGGCAGGCTATCCGGTAATGGATCTGGGCGTGCGTCTGCACTTCGGTTCTTACCACGATGTCGACTCTTCCGAACTGGCGTTCAAGATCGCTGCTTCTCTGGCGTTCAAGGCTGGCTTCATGAAGGCCAACCCGGTACTGCTCGAGCCGATCATGAAGGTCGAAGTCGAGACTCCGGAAGACTACATGGGCGACGTTATCGGTGACCTGAACCGTCGTCGCGGCCTGATCGAAGGCATGGAAGATGGCCCGTCCGGCAAGATCGTACGTGCTCTGGTGCCGCTGGCCGAAATGTTCGGTTACGCCACCTCCCTGCGTTCTGCTACCCAGGGTCGTGCTTCCTACGCCATGGAATTCGCCAAGTATCACGATGCCCCGACTAACGTCGCCCAGGCCGTGATCGAAGAGCGCAAATCCAAGTAATTTAAGATTCCCCGCCTACGACGGTAGGCGGGTTTAACCTAGAAGGACTACGTCGTGTCTAAAGAAAAATTTGAGCGTAATAAACCGCACGTAAACGTCGGCACCATCGGCCACGTTGACCACGGTAAAACCACCCTGACCGCCGCCATCACCAACGTGCTGGCCAAGCACTTCGGTGGTAAAGCTTTCGCCTTCGACCAGATCGACAAGGCACCGGAAGAGCGTGAGCGTGGTATCACCATCAACACCTCCCACGTAGAATACGACACCGCTACCCGTCACTACGCCCACGTAGACTGCCCGGGTCACGCCGACTACGTTAAAAACATGATCACCGGTGCTGCCCAGATGGACGGCGCGATCCTGGTAGTAGCAGCGACTGACGGCCCGATGCCGCAGACTCGTGAGCACATCCTGCTGGGTCGTCAGGTAGGCGTTCCGTACATCATCGTGTTCATGAACAAGTGCGACATGGTAGATGACGAAGAGCTGCTGGAACTGGTCGAGATGGAAGTTCGCGAACTGCTGTCCGAGTACGACTTCCCGGGTGATGACCTGCCGGTAGTCCGTGGTTCCGCACTGAAAGCGCTGGAAGGCGAAGCTCAGTGGGAAGAGAAGATCCTGGAACTGGCTGGCCACCTGGACACCTACATTCCGGAGCCGGAGCGCGCAATTGACCAGCCGTTCCTGATGCCGATCGAAGACGTATTCTCCATCGCAGGCCGTGGTACCGTAGTAACCGGTCGTGTAGAGCGCGGCATCGTTAAAGTTGGTGAAGAAGTGGAAATCGTTGGTATCAAAGATACCACCAAGACCACCTGTACCGGCGTTGAAATGTTCCGCAAACTGCTGGACGAAGGTCGTGCAGGTGAGAACGTTGGCGCGCTGCTGCGTGGCGTGAAGCGTGAAGACGTAGAGCGTGGTCAGGTACTGGCCAAGCCGGGCACCATCAAGCCGCACACCAAGTTCGAATCTGAAGTGTACGTGCTGTCCAAAGAAGAAGGTGGTCGTCACACCCCGTTCTTCAAAGGCTACCGTCCGCAGTTCTACTTCCGTACTACCGACGTGACCGGTACCATCGAACTGCCGGAAGGCGTAGAGATGGTAATGCCGGGCGACAACATCAAGATGGTTGTTACCCTGATTGC
>NZ_JBFOCQ010000023.1:0-1976 GCF_040907805.1 Aeromonas sp. s3 | reverse complement strand
CAAGCCTTATTTTCAAAGGCTTTTCGAGGCTACCGACTTGGCTTTCTGCGTTGCCGCTTGCCGTGTCGATGGAGGCGCATTATAGGGAGTGAATTTCTTCTGGCAAGGGAATAATTGCAAAAAGATGGCCTTCATCGCTCAATCGCTCACAAAGCCACCAAAATGCATCTTAATCCAGCGAAATCAACCTGCGACAGGTGCTGCAACGGCAAAATCATGCAGGTTGTCGTAGATGGCATCGGCCAGCTCAATCCCCGCATCAGTAATCGGCTTGCCTGTTCTGACCATGACCTTGTGACCGACCTTGGCATTGATGGCGGCTTTCAGGTCCGAAGGTTTGTCACCCACCATATAAGAGCGGCTCATGTCGATACCGAGCTCCCGCTGGGCAAGCAACAGCATACCCGGTTCGGGTTTGCGGCAGTCGCAGGGGGCACCGTGGTCCGGGTGATGGGGGCAGAAGTAGATACCATCGAGATCCACATCGCGATCGGCAAGGGACCAATCCATCCACTCGGTCAGGTTCATGAAGTCATCTTCAGTGAAGTAACCACGGGCGATGCCGGATTGGTTGGTCACCACGACCAGCAAATAGCCTTTTTTCTTCAGCAATTGCATGGCCTCAATCGCCCCGGGCAGAAAATGGAAGTCATCAACCTGGCTGACATAACCCGTGTCCTTGTTGATGACACCATCGCGATCCAGAAAAATGGCGGGTTTACTCACAGCAGCTACCTCTATTAATGATTTCGCAAAAGTATCTCACAGGCCATTTAAAGCCCCAAAAGTAAAAGGGGTGGCCGAAGCCACCCCTTTCATGTGTGCATATAAAGTATCGATTAAGCGATAACTTTAGCTACAACACCAGCACCTACGGTACGGCCACCTTCACGGATGGCGAAACGCAGGCCGTCGTCCATCGCGATCGGCGCAATCAGGGTAACAACCATCTTGATGTTGTCGCCCGGCATTACCATCTCTACGCCTTCCGGCAGTTCGATGGTACCGGTCACGTCGGTAGTACGGAAGTAGAACTGCGGACGGTAGCCTTTGAAGAACGGGGTGTGACGACCACCTTCTTCTTTGGACAGCACGTACACTTCAGATTCGAACTTGGTGTGCGGCTTGATGGTGCCCGGCTTGGCCAGTACCTGACCACGCTCTACGTCTTCACGCTTCACGCCACGCAGCAGCGCGCCAACGTTCTCACCTGCACGACCTTCGTCCAGCAGTTTGCGGAACATTTCAACGCCGGTACAGGTGGTCTTGGTGGTATCTTTGATACCAACGATTTCCACTTCTTCACCAACTTTAACGATGCCGCGCTCTACACGACCGGTTACTACGGTACCACGGCCTGCGATGGAGAATACGTCTTCGATCGGCATCAGGAACGGCTGGTCAATTGCGCGCTCCGGCTCCGGAATGTAGGTGTCCAGGTGGCCAGCCAGTTCCAGGATCTTCTCTTCCCACTGAGCTTCGCCTTCCAGCGCTTTCAGTGCGGAACCACGGACTACCGGCAGGTCATCACCCGGGAAGTCGTACTCGGACAGCAGTTCGCGAACTTCCATCTCGACCAGTTCCAGCAGCTCTTCGTCATCTACCATGTCGCACTTGTTCATGAACACGATGATGTACGGAACGCCTACCTGACGACCCAGCAGGATGTGCTCACGAGTCTGCGGCATCGGGCCGTCAGTCGCTGCTACTACCAGGATCGCGCCGTCCATCTGGGCAGCACCGGTGATCATGTTTTTAACGTAGTCGGCGTGACCCGGGCAGTCTACGTGGGCGTAGTGACGGGTAGCGGTGTCGTATTCTACGTGGGAGGTGTTGATGGTGATACCACGCTCACGCTCTTCCGGTGCCTTGTCGATCTGGTCGAAGGCGAAAGCTTTACCACCGAAGTGCTTGGCCAGCACGTTGGTGATGGCGGCGGTCAGGGTGGTTTTACCGTGGTCAACGTGGCCGATGGT
>NZ_JBFOCQ010000022.1:0-122620 GCF_040907805.1 Aeromonas sp. s3 | reverse complement strand
TTGTTTTCGCTTTTCTTTCGGCGCTGGCTTCACGAGGAAGCGAGCTCATCAGGTTGGCGTGTTCTGCCGTGCTGGTGAGGGCGCATTATAGGGAGACGCGTCGCGATGACAAGGCTTTTTTTGAAGAAAGTCACGGAAATCTCAAATTATCCAATTAGAAACAGCTTACTCAGTGTATATATACAATGTTATCCACAACCCAATGATTTCAGACCCCTTTTATCATCATTTAAGTGGGTCTTCCTCCCGCAAGGGATGCCATACTGGAACGGATAATGTGTCCCGAATGGTCCATGGTAGCGCCCGGCTGGAAAGCTGGTTACCATGGAGGTGAATAGAGTGTTGCACCTTTTTTGCTTTCATTTACAAAAGGTCTTTAAAGATGAATTTATCCAAGTTTCCCGTTTATGTGCAGGCAGCCATCCTTGCCCTGGTGTTGGCACTGGTTGGTTATCTGGTTGCCCAGGCACTGCAATTTTCTTTGAAAGCCGAAGTGATTTTTGCTGTGGGTCTGGCCATCGGCGGTTTCGTGGTACCGCTGTTCCTCAACAACCGTGCGCCCGCCGGCGCCACTGAACAGGCCTCCAATCAGGAGACCTGCACCTTATATGTAGGCAACCTGCCATACCGGGCCAATGAGATAGCCGTGCGTGAACTGTTTGCCGAACAGGGCCAGGTGATCTCTGTCCGTCTGATGAAGGACAAGGCCACCGGCAAGCGCCGGGGATTTGGTTTCGTAGAGATGCCTGCTGCGGACGCCGCCAAGGCGATCGCCGCGCTCAACGACAAGGAGTATCAGCAGCGCACTCTCAAGGTGCGCGAAGCCAATGACAAGCGGGATAAAGATGAACGAGAAGGCAACGAGGTTGACGCCTGATCGGCAACCGATCGTTTGTTAAAACCTGACCTCTTCGAGTGATGACAGCCCCCAAGCTTGCAAGGGGGCTGTCAGTTTCTGGGTCTGGGCATCCAGCCTGGTACAATAGGCGCTCCCCCCGACATCTTCCATCCGCGTCGGTGTCGTGACCAAACCAGTCAACAGGTGAGCCACCCGTTTGGCAACCGCACTGCCGGAATCCACCAGTTGGCACGCAGGCATCAGCTGCCGTATCTCTTCATCCAGCAACGGGAAATGGGTACAGCCCAGCACCAGGGTATCCGGGTGTTCTTCCCCTTCCAGCCAGTCCGCCAGCACTTCCCGCAACAGCGCCATATTGACCGGCAGACCCGCCAGCTTGCGTTCAGCCTCGATGACCAGCTCGGTCGCCCCCTTGAGCAGCACCCGCTTGCCCGGCGCAAACTGGGCGATAAGCTCGTGGGTGTATTCACGGCTGACGGTACCCGGTGTCGCCAGCAGACCGATGCAACCGTTGCG
This sequence comes from Aeromonas sp. s3, assembly GCF_040907805.1. Taxonomy (NCBI): domain Bacteria; kingdom Pseudomonadati; phylum Pseudomonadota; class Gammaproteobacteria; order Aeromonadales; family Aeromonadaceae; genus Aeromonas; species Aeromonas sp. s3. Next base: position 121,245 of record NZ_JBFOCQ010000022.1, on the reverse strand, counting down.
GGTAAGCGCGGCCGCGGGCTTGATGGCAGGCACCACCCCTACCACGGGAATAGCCAGAGCCTCGCGCAGGGCAGGCAGCGCTATGGTGCTGGCGGTGTTGCAGGCGATCACCACCAGATCGATATGATGACGAGCCACCATGGTAGTGACCAGTCGGGTGCAGGCAGCAATCAGGGCAGGCTCGCTCAGCTCACCATAGGGGAAGTTGGCGTTGTCGAAGCAATAGAGATAGTTGTGTGCCGGCAATGCGCGGCGGATCTCGCGGTAGATGGTCAGCCCACCCATACCGGAGTCGAACACGAGAATATTGGCCACTTGAACTCCCCTTTGGTGCAAGTCGGCGATCATACTCCCGCCCACCGCCAATAGAAAAGGCCCCACCAATGGCGGGGCCCCTCATTTATACAATCACGGTCGGGATCAGAGTGAGTAGTCGACCGTCACGTAATAGGCACGCTCGTCGGCCGGGTAGCCCACCGCAGTCTGGTACTCCTTGTCCAGCAGGTTGTTGATCTTGCCGGAGACCTTCCAGGAAAGCGCGACCTGATAACCTACTGCCAGGTTCCAGACACTGTAGCCCCCCAGCTGGGTCGTGTTGGCCGCATCGCCATAGCGCTCGCCCTGATAGATCCAGCTCAGGGAGCCATCGAACTGCTGCCACTGTGCCTGGGTCACCCACTTGGCCCCCTTGCGGGAGATCAGCTGCAGCTGTTTGTCGGTCACCTTGTCCTTGGGATCCTTGTACTCGGCAGAGACCCGGTGGCTCAGCCAGCCGGTGCCAAATTCCCCTTCCAGCTCGACACCCTCGATCCGCGCCTTGCCAACGTTCTGAGGACTCCAGAGGCTGTTGGAATCACTCGGATTAGTGGGTGCCCACTGGATCATCTGCTCGAAGTCGTTGCGATAACCGGTTACACGCCACTCGACGCCGGCAGTCTGGCCATCGAGCATCAGCTCGCGGCTCTTCGACTCTTCCGGCTTCAAGTCAGGGTTGCCTGAGCTCGGGTAGTAAAGGTCATTAAAGGAGGGTGCGCGAAAGCCGGTGCCGTAACGGGCACTGAGGCGATAATCCTCCACGAAGCGCCAACCAGCCCCGGTCTGCCAGGTGTTGTGACGCCCAAACTGCTTGTTGTCGTCACTGCGACCGCTCAGCTCGGCCTGCCACGTCTGGTTGTCAAACTGGGCCAGAGCATAGAGCCCGGTGTTGTCGCGCTCGTCGGCATCGCTCGGGAAGGCGGTGCCGGAGGAGCGGGAACTGGCATCCAGCATGTCACGCTGCCAGTCGGCGCCGCTACCCAGGGTCCAGTTCTCGTCCAGCTTGACGTTGTTGACCCAGTTCAGGGTGTACTGACGGGTATAGAGCCGGTCAGTGGCCTGATCGCGGCCGCTGCTGTCCGGGTAGTCGTAGGCATCCTGTTTGGAGAAGGCACCGCGCAGTTCGCTCTGGTAACGCTCGTCGTGATAACGGGACCCCAGCTGGTAGCTCTGATTCTCGGTCCAGGTTTCGTTGCGCTGATGGTAGGCCGGGCCCCAGGCAGAAGCGGCGGACGATCGGTCGTACTGGGCAATGTTGCGGAACCAGCGGGTCGTGCCGAACAGATCCCAGTTGCCGGTCAGCGCATGCTGATAGTCCAGCATGGCGTTATAGCCCCGGTGACCGTGCTTGTCGCCATCGTTCACCCCTGCGATGGGGTGGACGTTGTAGCCGGTCTCGTCATCGAAGCTCCCGGCAACCTTGAGCTGGCCAGCTTCACCGATCTGGCTGGCGCTGCTGAAGGCGGCCTGGCGCTGTTTGTGAGAGCCGGCACCGACATTGAATTTGTGCTTGTTGGTCGCGGGATCGGGACGGGTGATGATGTTGATCACCCCGCCGATGGCATCCGAACCATAGATAGTGGCACGCGCACCGCGGATATATTCGATACGCTCCACCTGGTTGAGCGGCAGGTTGTTGAGCTCCGTCATCCCGGCGGTCAGAGAGGCGCTACGCACCCCGTCCACCAGCACCAGGGTCTGGGAAGAAGTGCCGCCACGCACCCGCAGCGAGCTCAGCTGGCCACGGCCGCCATTGCTCACCACTTCCACGCCGGGCAGGGTCTTGACCACATCGGTCACGGTCTGGGCTTGCAGACGGTCGATCTCGTCACGGGTCACCACGTTGACGGGAGCCAGCACACTGGAGGCAGGTTGGGCGACACGGGTGGCGGTCACCACCATGGTGGGGTTGACGGGGATGGTCAGTGGCTGGGCAAAGGCCGCCGTTGGCAACAGGGCAGCCGCCAATAATTTCTTGGACATGAGAGATCCTTAAGTTCGCGTAAGCATCTACTTCGTGGCCGGTTTCTCTCGGCCCGAAATACGAACTTTGGCAGGTCTTCGGGCTGGGGGGCTGATGGCCTACGGCGACGGCTTCCCACCCGATGGCAGTGCCCTGATGTCGCTTCGTTCCCCCTTACCGCTGCGCGCCAGCTCCGGATTTTCACCGGATTCCCTATTAAGCATGATGCGCCAAAGCGCAGGGATTATAGGCAGAGCAGAGGTGGATGTATAGCCATCCAGATTTCTATTTCTTGCCACCCAATGCCGCCAATCGCTGCTTCGCCCCTGCCATCACCGCCTGCACACCGGGATGGGAGAGGTGGCGACCGGCCGACACCAGATAGTAGGAGAGCGTCACTTCGGTCAGGGTTGCAATCCGTTCGACACCATAAAGCCGCGCTATCTCCTCGGCCATGGCCAGCGGCGCCGGGAAGATCCCCATCCCCGCCTTGCCAAACGACTTCATCAGGGTGGAGTCATCAAACTGGCCGACCAGATGAGGATGAATGCCCTGCTGACGATACCAGGCCAGCAGGCTGTCATGGGTTGCCGACTTCTCTCCGGGGATCAGCAGGGGCAAGCCTTCGAGGGAAGCAGGAAAACCCTGCCGTGCCCGGGCAGCCAGCTCGGGGCTGGCAAACAGCGCCAGCGGGCTGCGCCCCAGCTCGTGGTTGTAGCCGCGCACCCCGCTATCGGGGGGAAGCGGGCGATCGATCAGCACCATGTCCAGCTTGTGGCTGGCCAGCTCGCTGAACAGCTGTTCCGCCCGCTCTTCATGGCACACCAGGCGCAGCGGGGTGGCCAGCGCCATGGCAGGCGCCAGCAGCTCGAACGCCAGGGTACGGGGGACTGAGTCGGCGATCCCCACCTGCATGGTCAGCTCCTGGCTGGCATGGCGCAGGGTATGCTCGAGATCGGCGCCGAGCGAGAAGATGGCGCCGGCCTGCTCGAGCGCCTGGCGACCGGCGGCGGTCAGGGCAAGCCGCCGCCCCACCCGGTTGAACAGCGCCACCCCGAGGGAGAGCTCAAGCTCGGCCACCTGACCGCTGACGGTCTGCGGCGTGAGGTGCAACTGTTCGGCGGCCCGCGTCACACTACCGCTGCGTGCCACGTGCCAGAAGTAATAGAGCTGTTTGTAGTTGAGCATCGGGCCCCTTATCAGTTTCTACCGAACAATCATCAATCAAAATCTGATTTTATCGAAACATCTTGCACTCTAGCATGCAACCACCCTGTGAATTGCCTCCTGCGAACTCCCATGCTGGATGTTGTTGTACTCTTTTTCCTGTTTGGCCTGCTGGCCGGTCTGGTGCGCTCCGAGCTCAAGCTGCCGCCCGCGCTCTACGATACTCTCTCCCTCTTTCTGCTGCTGGCCATCGGCCTCAAGGGCGGCGTCGGCCTGGCGCAACAATCCCTGCAACCCTTATTACCGCAACTGGCGCTGGTGATCCTGCTCGGCATGCTGCAGACCCTGGCCGGGTTCGCCGTGCTACGCCTCAAGATGAACCGGGTCGATGCCGCCGCCACTGCCGCCCACTACGGCTCGGTCAGCGTGGCAACCTTTGCTGTCGGGGTGAACTGGCTCACCGAGCGCGGCATCAACTTCGAATCCCAGCTCTCCATCTTCCTGGCGGTGATGGAGATCCCCGCCATCCTGGTTGGCATCGTACTGGCCCAGGGAGTGAGCCGGCAGACCCGCTGGCGCCGACTGGCCCATGAAACCTTCCTCGGCAAGGGGGTCACCCTGCTGCTGGGCGGCATGGCCATCGGTTATCTCGCCGGTCCCGACGGGATTGCCCCGCTCAAGCCCCTGTTTGTCGACCTGTTCAAGGGGGCGCTGGCGCTGTTCCTGCTGGAGATGGGCCTCATCGTCGCCCGCCAGTGCCAGGACCTGCGCCGTCACGGTCTGTTCCTGCTCGGCTTCTCCCTGCTGATGCCGCTCGCCTCGGCTGGCCTCGGCCTGGTGATCGGCCAGCTGATGGGGCTCTCCCTGGGTGGCCTGACCCTGCTGGCCACCCTGGCGGCCAGCGCCTCCTATATCGCCGTGCCGGCCACCATGCGCATCGCCGTGCCTCAGGCCAATCCGGGCCTGTCGCTCAGCGCCGTGCTGGGGGTCACCTTCCCGTTCAACATCATGCTGGGGATCCCGCTTTACCACAGCTGGGCCCGCCACTTCACGGAGTAGCCACATGCAGACCGAGATCCGCACCCTGCTCACCGTCATCACGGAAGCGAACCTGGAACCCACCCTGCTGCGCACCCTCACCCGCGAGGGGCTGCGTGGCTACACCATCACGGATGCCAGAGGGCGCGGCGACCACGGTGAGCGCAACGCCAGCTGGAGCGAGAGCGGCAACATCCGGCTGGAAGCGATCTGCAGCCGCGAACAGGCGGAACGCCTGCTCGCCCACCTGCAGAGTCGCTACTACCCCGACTATGCCATGGTCGCCTTTTTGCAACCGGTCGAAATCGTCCGACCCGAAAAATTCTGAGCCGGCTTGCCGGCTCTTTTTGCCAACCAGAGACAAACGTTTGACTGCAAGGAGTCATAGCCATGAACACCCCTCCCCTGATCGGCCTGGTAATGGGATCCGACTCCGACTGGCCCGTGATGCAGGCCGCTGCCCGCATCCTCAAGGAGCATGGCGTCCCTTACGAGGCGCGCGTGGTCTCGGCCCACCGCACCCCGGATCTGCTGTTCGAATATGCCGCCAGCGCCCGTGAGCGTGGCCTGCGCGCCATCATCGCCGGGGCTGGCGGCGCCGCCCATCTGCCTGGCATGGTGGCCGCCAAGACCACCCTTCCGGTGCTGGGTGTGCCCATCCCGACCCGCCAGCTCAAGGGGATGGACTCCCTGCTCTCCATCGTGCAGATGCCCAAGGGGGTGCCGGTCGCCACCTTCGCCATCGGCGAGGCGGGGGCCGCCAACGCCGGCCTGTTCGCGGTCTCCCTGCTCTCCGTTGCGCAAGACGGCGATGCCCCCCGCTATCAGCAGCAGCTCGACGGTTTTCGCGCCAACGAACGCGACCGGGTGCTGGCCCTCACCCTGGAGGACCCGGCATGATACTGCCACCCGCCACCCTCGGCATGCTGGGGGGCGGCCAGCTCGGCCGCTACTTCGTGATGGCCGCCCACCGCCTCGGCTACAAGGTGGTGGTGCTGGATCCCGACCCTGCCAGCATCGCCGGCGCCGCTGCCGATCACCATATTGTTGCCGCCTATGACGACCCGACGGCACTGCACGATCTGGCCAGCCGCTGCGCCGCCGTCACCTGCGAGTTCGAGAACGTGCCGGCCACCGCCCTGGCCCTGCTGGAGCAGTACAAGCCGGTACGCCCGGCCGCCGGTGCCGTGCGCATCTGTCAGGATCGCCGCGAAGAGAAGGCCTTCCTGAGCAGAGCCGGCATCCCGGTCGCCCCCAACCAGACCCTGCAGCCGGGCGAGCCGCTGCCCGAGCTGCCGGACGACCTCTTCCCCGCCATCCTCAAGACCGCCCGCGAGGGGTACGACGGCAAAGGCCAGTGGACCATTCAGGCCGCCGACCAGCTGCCGGCCGCACTGGCCGCCAGCGGCGTCCCCTGCGTGCTGGAGAAGCGCCTGCCGCTGGAAGGGGAGTTTGCCCTGACCCTGGCCCGCAGCCCGAGCGGTGCCATCGGTGCCCTGCCGCTGGTGCAGAACTGGCACAGCGGCGGCATTCTGGACCAAACCCGCTCCCCGGCCAACGTACCAGCGCTGGAGGCCGACGCCAGACGTATCGCCGAACAGCTGATCGCCGCCCTCGACTACGTCGGCGTGCTGACGGTGGAGTTCTTCCTGGTGGCAGGCAAACTGCTGGTCAACGAGCTGGCACCCCGCCCCCACAACTCGGGCCACCCCAGCCTCGACAACGCCGAGTGCAGCCAGTTCGAGCTGCAGGTGCGCGCCCTGTGCGATCTGCCGCTGCCCGCCCGGATCGCCGCGCGCCCCGCCATGTTGCTCAACCTGCTGGGGGATCTCTGGCAAAACGGCACGCCTGACTGGGCCGCCCTGCTGGTACTGCCCGGCGTGCATCTGCACCTCTACGGCAAGGGAGAGCCCCGCCCCGGCCGCAAGATGGGCCATGTCACCATCACCGCCGCCGACTGGCCAACGGTGGAAGAGACCTGCCAGCGGGTGCGCCAGCTGTTGGGGCTGCCGCTACGCTGAGCCATGAGCCGCGCACAAAAAAAGACCCGGGCCAGGCCCGGGTCTTTTCATTGCTTGCTGCGGTAAGAAGGTGATCAGGCCCGCTCCACCGATACCGGCGCCGGCAGGCGGATGGTGAGGGAGAGCACCAGCGCCACCACCAGCAACACCAGGATCAGGTTGAAGGTCGCCATGAAGCCGCCGAACAGGGAGGCGACGATGGAGCCGATGATGCTGCCCAGACCAAAGCCCAGATAGATGACGCCGTAGTTCTTGGTCAGGTTGTTGAGACCGAAGAAGTCGCTCACCAGGGAGGGGTAGACGGTGATGGTGCCACCGAAGCTGAACGCCACGCAGGCCACCGCCACGAAGAAGAGGTTGGCGTTGAGCGGCACGAACAGCAGCAGCGCCATGCCCGCCAGGGTAATCAGCTGGGCGATGGTGATGACCCGGATGCGGGACATCTTGTCGGAGAGGATGCCCAGCACCAGCCGGCCACCCAGGTTGGCCATGGCGATGATGGCGACGGCGTTGGCGGCGACCACGGCCGGCAGGCCCACCATGTTCTCGCCGATGTCCTTGGCCACGCCGATGACGTAGAGACCGCTCATGCAGGCGGTGAGGAACATCAGCGCCAGCATCCAGTACTGCGGCTTGCGCATCGCCTCGGCCAGGGTGAAGTCGCGGCTCTCGCTCTGCTGCACGGCGGTGGCCTGCTTGGGCGCATCCTTCATCAGCATGCCGCCCACCAGTACCATGGACATGGCGATCAGCCCCCACAGCTGGAAGGTGGTCTCCAGGCCGTTGCTGGAGAGCAGCAGCAGGTTGATGTACTTGAAGCCCAGGCTACCGAGGCCATAAGCACCGATGGAACAGGCGGAGATCAGTCCCTTGCGCTCCGGGAACCACTTCACGCAGTTGGAGAGGGTCATCAGGTAGCCGGTACCGTCGGCAAAACCGACCAGGATGCCGGCGCAGAGGTAGAGCATCGCCAGGTTGCTGGCGTGGGCGGTGAGGAAGAAGCCGATGCCGAGCAGCACGCCGGCACCCAGGGTGACGTTGCGCACCCCGAACCGCTCCTGCAGCTTGCCCGCCAGGGAGGAGGCCACCGCCAGCGAGAGGCTGAGCAGGCCGAAGGCGAAGGCAACCTGGCTGACCGGCTCGTCCAGCTTGTCGGAGAGCTGGGCGTTGAACAGGCTCCAGGTGTAAACGGATCCCAGCGCGAACTGGGTGATGATGGTCCCCAACAGGGTGAGGTAGCGGGTGCGATTCATCTCTTTGGTCATGATGCGTCTCGGTCAATGGCCTTAAGGAAACTGGGGCCACTATAGGCAAGACGCCACTCCCGCCGACCGATTAAGGCATGAAATGCAGAGCGGCGGGAATGAATGACAATCAGAGCCGCATCAGCTGACGGAACGCCTTGATGTTGCTGCGGCTGACCGGCACCTCGAACGGCAGATCATGGAGCCGGATGAGATAGGTGCTGTTGAACCAGGGCACTATCTCGCGGATCTTGTTGATGTTGACACAGTAGGAGCGATGGCAGCGGAAGAAGCCCTCCGCCGGCAATCGGCTGACGAACTCGCTGAGGGTCATGGTCATCACGTAACGGTCATCGCGGGTGTAGACATAGGTGAGCTTCTCGTCGGCTTCCGCGTAATAGATCTGCTCGCAGGGGGTGACAATGATGCGCTCCCCCTTCACCAGATTGACGGTGCGATTGTGTGGCGTGCCCGGCTCGCTCCCCTGCCCCGTCTGCGACTTGCCCGCCAGCTCGAGCTTTTGCAGCAGGCTGATGAGGCGCGGCTCGTTGTAGGGTTTGAGGATGTAGTCGAACGCCTCCAGCTCGAACGCCTCCACCGCAAACTCCTTGTAGGCGGTAACGAAGACGATGTGGGGCGGATGGCTCGACTTGTGCAGATTCTTGGCCAGCAGCAGGCCGTCGATGGAGGGGATCTGGATATCCAGAAACACCACGTCCACCTCGTGATCCTGCAGGTATTTGAACGCCTCCAGCCCATCCTCGAAGCTCGCCACTATCTCGATCTGGCTGTGCTGATTCACCAGATAGATGAGCTCCTCGCGGGCCAGGTATTCATCTTCCACTATGATGGCTTTCAGCATGGCATCGACTCCTGATCCGGCAGATAGAAACTCACTTCGGTACCCGGCTCCAGCCGCTTGAGGTGCAGGCCATCGCCATAGAGCAGCTTGACCCGCTGATGCACGTTCATCAGGCCGATGCTGCGGCTCTCCACCCGCCCGGCGGCAACCCCGTCGATCACCTCCTGGCTGATGCCGTAACCCGTATCCCGCACCGCTACCCGAATGCCGCCCGCCAGCTGTTTCACCTCGATGGTGACCCTGCCCGGCGCACTGCGGGGCTGGATGCCGTGCAGGATGGCGTTTTCCACCAACGGCTGCAACAGCAGGCTCGGCACCTGGATATGCACGTCGTCCACCTCGAACACCACCTCCAGCTTGTCGCCGAAGCGGGCCTGCTCGATGGCCACGTAGTCGCGCACCTGCTGCAGCTCCTCCTGGATGTCGATGAGGGTGTCCCCCTTGTTGAGGTTGTAGCGCAGGTAATCCGCCAGATTGGCAATGAGCTGGCGTGCCTGCTGGGGACGGATGCGGATCAGCGACGAGATGGCATTGAGGGCGTTGAACAGGAAGTGGGGGTTGATCTTGCTCTGCAGCGCGGTGAACTCCGCCTTGCGGGTCATCTCCTTGAGCTGCTCGATGCGCGACACCTCCATCTGGGTGGAGATGAGCTGGGAGAGACCCACCGCCATCTCCTTGAGGGAGCTGGTGATGCTGTGGGTGCGGCGATAGTAGATCTTGAGGGTGCCGCTGACGGCGCCGTTTTCCCGCAGCGGAATAATGATGACCGAGTGGAAATCGGAGAGGTGATACTGGCGCAGATCGTTGTTGATGATGATCTGGTCCAGCAGCACCGCTCTGTGGGTCATGTCGCTGATGGCGTGGTGCTCGTCCAGCTCGTAGTAATCCTTGCCCACCCCCACATAGGCCAGCACGTCGCGGGTATCGGTGATGGCCACCGCATCGGCGCTGATCTCGCTGCGAATGATGCCGCACACCTGGCTCAGGGAGTGGCGATCGATGTTCTGGAAAAACGGCAACGTCTTGTTGGCGATGTCGAGCGCCAGCTTGGCCTGCTTGGCGGCAATCAGCTCCTTCTCGTCGTCCAGGTCCTGCACCAGCTTGATGATGAGCCCGATACAGAGCGCACCGGCGATCATCGGGTAGGCAATATGACTGACTATCTCCACACCTACCGCATGGGGCTCGGTCAGTTGCCAGATAAGCAGCATGGTCAGCCCCTCGCAGGCCATCCCCGCCAGGATGCCATAGAGCCAGAGCCGCGACTTGCGACAGCGCAGGTGCAGCCAGGTGGCGAGCAGGCCGGCGATGATGCTGGCGATGAGACAGGGAATGGATGTGTGGCCATCCATGTCGATGAGGTAGCGGTGCAACCCCGAGATGACCCCGGCCGGAATGCCGACCCAGGGGCCGAACAGGATGCCGCCCGAGATGATGGCGATGATCCGCACGTTGATGAGGGCCCCCTCCACCGGAATGCCGGTGTAGGTGCTGAACACCGCAAACAGGCAGAAGATGGCCGCCACCAGCACCAGCTCGGCCGGGGTGTGGTCCCGCTTCTGGAACAGCCGCTGGAACGGCCGGGTACGGGTCAGGAAGAACAAGGTCATCAACATCAGCGCCGCCCGTTCGAACACCGCCAACAACATCATCTGATTTTCGAGCATGAGACCATCCGACCGATTGCAACCAGGGAACACAACTGAATTATCTCTCGCCATGACACGTGGAAGGCAAGCATGAGGGACTGATCCCCTCATGATAAAGCGCAGTAGTTTACCCCAGCCGACCGGATAGGGAAGGCCGCGACTCCCCCGGACGGGTGTGGCCCCTTGTCGGGGTCAGGATGACAGCGTGGCCAGCCTGGCGGCGAAGCCCATGAAGAAGAGGCCGATGAGGCCGTTGCCGAGTCTGGCGAGGCGTACCTTGCGCGCAAAGAAGCGCGCCATCAGGGTGCCGCCGAAGATCAGCAGGGTCAGATAGACGAAGCTCATGGCCTCCAGCATGCTCGCCAGCACCAGGTAGGAGAGCCAGGTGTGGGCGTAGTTGAAGTCGACAAACTGCACGAAGAAGGAGACGTAGAACAGGATCGCCTTGGGGTTGGTGAGGCTTAAGGTGAGCGCCTTGGAGAAGTAGCGCTCGCCATGCTCAACCACGGGCGCCTGCCCTTCCCGCCTGGCGATAAAGTTGGCATGCAGGATCTTCACCCCGAGATAGAGCAGATAGAGGGCCCCCAGATAGCGCACCAGGGTAAACAGCAGCGGGGTGGTGCGAATGAGGGAGGCGATGCCCAGATAGGCGCAGAAGATCAGGATGGCGTCGCCGACGAAGACCCCGAGGGCCGCCTGGTAGCCCGGGCCGACGCCGCGGCTCGCCCCGGTACGCAGTACATAAATCGAGTTGGGCCCCGGCGCTATGATGATGAAGAAGAGCCCCACCAGATAGGTCCAGACATTGATGACACCCAGGCTCTCAAACATGGCGCGCCCCTCTGGACTTGGAAAAGAGCCCGCTCAGGCAGGTCCAGACGTTGATGACTCCCAGGCTCTCAAACATGATCCCTCCATGGCGGGTGGCGACCCACATAATGCGACGACGAGGTTTCTATACTAATCCTCCGCCCGCCGAGCACAAGCACCGAGCAATGATCCGTTCGTCTCTGGGCAACCCATCCCCGCACTCACCACTTTGTGGTGTCCAGACGCGTCGGGATCAGGCATGTTAAGCCATATCCAGATTCACAGAACCCGCCCCCATGGAAAAGAGCCTCAGTACCGATCAACCACTCGCCGCTGCTGCCGCGCACGATGCCTTGAATCGCACCAGCTATCCGGTGATCGCCGCCATCAGCTTCTCGCACCTGCTGAACGACATGATGCAGTCGGTGTTGCTGGCCATCTATCCGCTGCTCAAGCTCGGCCTCAACCTGTCGTTCGCCCAGATCGGCCTCATCACCCTCACCTACCAGTTCACCGGCTCGCTGTTGCAGCCGCTGATCGGCCTCTACACCGACCGCCGGCCCATGCCATATTCATTGCCGTTCGGCATGGGATTTACGATGATCGGGTTGCTGTCGTTGTCGCAGGCGGCCAGCTTCGGCTCCGTGCTGTTGTCGGCCATGCTGATCGGTATCGGCTCGTCGGTGTTCCACCCGGAATCTTCCCGGGTCGCCCGCATGGCGGCCGGCAGTCAGCCCGGGCTGGCGCAGTCGCTGTTCCAGATCGGCGGCAACCTGGGGTCGGCCATAGGCCCGCTGCTCGCGGCGCTGATCATAGTGCCACGGGGCCAGGGCAGCGCGGCCTGGTTCTCGCTGTTCGCCCTGGCCGGCGTCATCGTGCTCAGCCTGGTCGGACGCTGGTCCAGCCACCACGCCGCCAACTTCCACAAACGGATGAAGGCGCACCTTGGTCACGGTCTGAGTCGCCGTCAGATAGGCTGGTCGCTGATCATCCTCGGCCTGCTGATGTTCTCCAAATTCTTCTACATGGCCAGTCTCAGCAGCTATTACACCTTCTACCTGATGGACAAGTTCAGCCTGTCGCTGGACAGCGCCCAGCTCTACCTGTTCGCCTTCCTGTTTGCCGTCGCGGCAGGTACCGTGCTCGGCGGGCCGATCGGCGATCGCATCGGCCGCAAGCGGGTGATCTGGATCTCCATCCTCGGCGTCGCCCCCTTCACCCTGCTGCTGCCCCATGTCGACCTGTTCTGGACCTCGGTGCTCTCGGTCATCATCGGCCTGATTCTGGCCTCGGCCTTCTCTGCCATCCTGGTCTACGCCCAGGAGCTGGTGCCCGGCAAGGTCGGCACCATCTCCGGCCTGTTCTTCGGTATCGCCTTCGGCATGGGGGGCATAGGGGCGGCTCTGCTCGGCCAGCTGGCGGATGCCACCAGCATCGAAACCGTCTACCAGGTCTGCGCCTATCTGCCGCTCATCGGCCTGCTGACCGTGTTCTTGCCAACCCTTAGAAAGGGATAGCGGGCCACCCCGCGAGGAATGCAACCCATAAAAAACGCGGCCTGAGCGGCCGCGTATGACGTGGATGAGAGCAAGGGGTAGTCAGCAGTACTGGCCAGCCACCCAGCCGGAGGACCAGGCCCACTGGAAGTTGTAGCCACCGAGCCAGCCGGTCACGTCCACCACCTCGCCGATGAAGTAGAGGCCGGCCACCTTGCGCGCCTCCATGGTCTTGGAGGAGAGTTCGTTGGTATCCACCCCCCCTAAGGTCACTTCGGCGGTGCGATAGCCCTCGGTGCCGTTGGGCAGGATCTGCCAATCCCCCAGCAGGGTGGCCACCGCCTCCAGCTCCCGCTCGTTGTACTGGCGCATCGGCTTGCTGACCAGCTGGCCCAACTCCACCAGCTTGTCGACGAAGCGCTTGGGCAGCTCGCGCCCCAGCACGGTTTTCAGCTCCTGCGCCGGATGGGCCTGGGCCCACTCCCTGAGGGTGGCGGCGATATCGAGCTCCGGCAGCAGGTTGATGTGGATCTTCTCCCCCGCCAGCCAGAAGGAGGAGATCTGCAGGATGGCCGGGCCGGAGAGGCCGCGATGGGTGAACAACATGGCCTCCTTGAAACAGGTGCCATCCTCGGCGGTCACCGCCACCGGCAGGCTGACCCCGGCCAGATCGGCGAAGGCCTCTTTATCTGCCTGATGCAGGGTGAAGGGCACCAGCCCGGCACGGGTCGGCAGCACCTTGAGGCCGAACTGCTCCGCCAGCTTGAAGCCGTAGGGGGTGGCACCGAGCTTCGGCATGGAGAGGCCGCCGGTGGCCACCACCAGCGAGTGGCAGGTTATCTCACCCTGACTGGTGGTCAGCACGAAAACCTCGTCGTTCTTGCTGACGGTGAGGATCTCGGTCTGGAACTGCAGGGCCACGCCGGCCCAGTCGCACTCGGTCAGCAGGATGTCGACGATCTCCTTGGCGCTCTCGTCACAAAAGAGCTGGCCCAGGGTCTTCTCGTGATAGTTCAGGCCGTGCCGGTCCACCAGCTCGATGAAATCCTGCTGGGTGTAGCGCGCCAGCGCCGACTTGCAGAAGTGGGGGTTGGCCGAGAGAAAGGCGTGGGGGCCGGCCTGATGGTTGGTGAAGTTGCAGCGGCCGCCGCCACTGATGAGGATCTTGCGGCCCGGCTTCTTGGCATTGTCGAGCACCAGCACGGAGCGGCCCCGATAACCGGCCTGGGCCGCACACATCAAACCGGCCGCCCCGGCGCCGATCACCACCACATCAAACTGCTTCATCATCACTCACTCATCCAAAGAAAAACGGCCCCTGTTCAAACGAGAGACCGTCATTGTACCCGGCAGACACCAGCCCAGCGGTTGCAGGAGATTTGCAACAGAAAACGGCCCCAGTTAAGAGGGGCCGTCATTGTACTGGCTGAACACTAAGTGTCCACGACTATCAGGCGTTGCCATCCATGATGCTGGCCGGGGCGCCCTTGGCCAGCTCGGCCAGCTCCTTGTCGATGAAGTAGAGGCCCTTGCCGTCTTCACCCACCAGGCTCAGACGATCGACGATGCTCTTGAACAGCTTCTCCTCTTCATGCTGCTCGGCCACGTACCACTGCAGGAAGTTGAAGGTGGAGTAGTCCTGGGTGGTGAACGCCACGTGAGCCAGGCCGTTGATGCACTTGGTGATGTGGTATTCGTGTTCGAGGGTGGTGCGGAAGATGTCGCCCAGGGACTTGAACTCGTGGGGAGGGGCATCGATGGCACCCAGCAGTGGCATGGCACCGGTCTCGCTCACGTAGGTGAACAGGCGCTCCATGTGCTGACGCTCCTCAACGGCGTGCTGGCGCAGGAAGGTGGCCGCCCCCTCGAAGCCCTTGTCCTCGCACCAGGCGCTCATCTGCAGGTAGAGGTTGGAGGAATAGAATTCAAGATTAATCTGCTCGTTCAACTTCTCGATCATGGCTTTGGCCAACATGATGATTCTCCACTGTGATTTGGTCACGATTGTCGCCACAGTTGCTGCCCGACGCAACCAGATAGCGCAGCCGAAGATCCCAGTTGTGACAGCTTTTCGCCTCATCCTATCCCCCATACGGTTATAGAGAAGCAAAGAAACATGGTGTAAGCGGATTCAGCCATTATGATGGCGCCAGTGGTCGGGGAAAGGATTCAATGAGATTCATAATGGCACTGGCACTGCTCTGGATGACCCAGTTGCAGGCAGCTCCCTCCTTGCTGAAAGAGGCTGAATTGCAGGCGGCGCGCGATCCCGTCGGCTATCTGCAGCGCCTCGACGCCAGTCCCCAGCAGGATATGGAACTGTTCTACGCCAGGTCCCTGGCCCAGGCCGCGCTGGGGCGCTATCCACAAGCCCTGCTCGACAACGCCCGGGCCCGCGGGCTGGCCAGCGCCCAGCAGGAGACCCTGCGCCTGCTCGACTTTCGCTTGCAGCAGATCGCCCTCACCCTGGATACCGAGGCACCGGATCAGGCGCTCACCCTGCTGGAGCAGCTCAGACCCGCCGTCGCTGGCCATCCGCAACAGACCTCGGAGTGGCACGCCCTGAACGGGCTCGCCCTCTACCGCACCCAGCAACTGAGCCCGGCCATCGCCGAACTCAAGACCGCCTTTCGCCTCAAACAATCGGTACCGGACTCCCCCATCGCCAGCTTGCAGTGTGCCCGCCTGCTGATGACCCTCGGCAACCTCTATGCCGATCTGAACCTGGCGCGGGAAGCCGAAGGCTACTATCTGGAGGCGCTGCAACGCATGGTGCAGCTGGGCGAGCCCAACAGCCAGATCATCATTCGCGCCAACATGGCGCGGCTCTACATCGATACCGATCGACCCACCCAGGCCAGGCGGCTGCTGGACAACCTGCTCAGCAACCCGGATCTGGCGCCGGATTACCGAGCCATCATCCTCGGCTATCAGGCCATGGCGCTCAACGCCCAGCACGACTGGGCCGGCGCCCTGCGCACCCTGGACGAGGCACAGGCGTTGTATCGGCAGCTGGGCTACCCGGAAGCCGGCACGCGCCTGCAGGAGACCCGGGCCCGGGCGCTGCAGGGTAGCGGCGAGAAACAGCTGGCGCTGCAGGTGCTGACCAGCCAGAGGAGCACGGGAGCCGCCAGCAAGGCGCTGCAGGCCAGCCTGCTGGCGGATCAGGGGCGCTACCCGGAGGCCTACCAGGCACTCAGCGAATACGTGAGCGACTACAAGCAGCACTTCAACCAGACCCTGAGCCAGCATGCCGCCGCCTTCCAGGCCGAGATGGATCTGGCCCGCAGCGAGGCCAGCAACCGGGTGCTGCAGCAGGAGAACGAGAACAAGCGCCAGCAGCTGCTGCATCAGCAGAGTGCCCGCCACTACCAGCTGATGCTGGTCGGCCTGCTGGCCGGGGCCCTGCTGCTGCTCGGGCTCACCACCCATCGACTGCACCGCAGCTCACGCCACCTCTACAAGCTGGCCACCTTCGATCAGCTGACCGAGTTGCCCAATCGCCGTGCCCTGCTGGAGCGGCTGGCCAGCCGCTGGCAGCAGGAGGGGCCGCTCACCCTGATCATCATCGACATCGATCACTTCAAGCAGATCAACGACCGTCACGGCCATCAGGCAGGGGACAGGGCTATTCAGCGGCTGGCGCGGGAGCTGAGATCCTGGGCGCCCGACCTGCAACTGGTGGGGCGCTGGGGTGGCGAGGAGTTTCTGGTAGCGGTGCCGCTGCCGGCGGCGGATTGCTGGTATCTGGCGGAGCAACTGCGCCAGCGCATCGGCCAGATCGAACAGCCACGCATGACCATCAGCATCGGAGTGGCCGGCCGCTCGGCCACCGATGACGGGCTGGGCCAGCTCATCCACCGGGCCGACATGGCCATGTATCAGGCCAAACGCCAGGGCCGCAACCAGACCATACTGGCCGCGGAGCCTGGCAGCCCCGAAGAACCGGAGGCACTGGCCAGCAGCGTGGCCTGAGCCGCAACCTCCCCTGACTCAGGGCAGCAGCTCGGTGAGGGAGGCGACATCCACCGGCTCGCCATAGTCCACCCCCGCCAGCTCGAAGCCGTTGAGCTGCATGAAGTCCTGCCGCAGCCCGGCAAAATCCCCCAGCGCGTGGAAGTTGTCCGGCGTCACCTTGGACCAGAGCGCCGAGACGGCGGCCTGCACGGCCGGGTCGAGCTCGTGGTCATCCATCCGGATCAGCCGGTTGCCATCAGCCACCACCCCTTGCGGGCCGTACATCTTGCCGGCGAACAGCCGCTGCATCTGCTCGATGCAGCCTTCGTGCACCCCGCGCTCCTTCATCACCCCCATCAACAAGCCCAGATAGACAGGCAGCACCGGAATATAGGCGCTCGCCTTGGTCACCAGCGCCTTGCAGACCGACACCCAGGCGTGGCCACCGATCTCCGCCAGCTGCAGGTTGATGGTCTCGGCGGTGGCGTGCAGGTGCTCCTTGGCATAGCCGATGGTGCCGTCCCGATAGAGGGGGTAGGTCGATTCGGGGCCGATATAGGAGTAGGCCACCGTCTGGGCGCCGGGCGCCAGGCAATCCGCCTGCTGCAGCGCCTGCAGCCAGAGCTGCCAATCCTCGCCCCCCATCACGCTGACGGTGTCGCGGATCTCCTCCGGGGTGGCCGGGTCCAGCGACTGCTGCACCAGGGTGTCCTGTTCCAGATCCAGCCCCCAGCCGCGAAAGGGCTGCCCGGTGGTCTTGAGCACGGAGCGCACCTGAGTACCGTCAGGCAGTACCCGGATGCCGCTCGCCAGCGAGTAGATCACCAGATCCACCTGCCCGAGCTGCTGGCGGATGACGTCGATGGCCTGCTGACGCATCTGGTCTGAGAAAGCGTCACCGATCAGGTTGATGGCCACGCGGCCAGCCTGTTCCGCCTCCGTGCGAAACCAGATGTTGTTGTACCAGCCGGCGCTGCCCAGCCCCTTGTCGGAGGGGCCGCGCTCGAACGACACGCCAATGGTGTCGGCGCCGGCCCCGAAGGCCAGGGCGATGCGCGACGCCAGCCCGAAGCCGGACGAAGCGCCCAGCACCAGCACCCGTTTCGGCCCGTTGAACGGGCCCGCCGCCCGGATCCGCGCGATCTGCTGCAGCACGGCGGCGCGGCAGCCGATGGGGTGACAGTTGCGGGCGACGCAGCCCTGGATTTGTGGATGAATGATCATCAAGGAGTCTCCGGGAAAGGAACACGACAGCAGGAACGGCCGTGGGACGCAGCGGCGCGCCACGGTTTGCCAAGGGAACTGGCTACAGCATAACCAAGCGGGGCGGGATTACCTTGATGTCGGGCGGAATATCGGCGGGAAGAGGGCAGAAAAACAAAAGGGAGCGCGAGGCTCCCCAAAGCGGTATTCAGATGCTTTTTGTTGTTTTGTGTTCATTGCGAAACACGGGCACATCCTATGCCTGTCACCGGCTACGGGCAAGCCGGCGGGTGTGACCTGCTTCAAACTCCTGTTCGATTTATCGCCAGTTTATTGCCCATCATCGACAGCAAGCTCCATAGGAAACTCTTTTAAATCCCAAAACTGTGCCGGGGACACCATTTTAGTTTCAGCAGACATTGGTATAGTGGACTCAGGATCAGTGAGGAGAACTCCCATGAATGGAACCTATTACAAACACATACTGGCCGCGATCGACCTGTCGGAAGACAACCGCAAGGTGATCGAGAAGGCGGTCGACCGGGCCCGCTCCAACGGCGCCAAGCTGTCGGTGATCCATGTCGATGTGGACCTCAAGGATCTCTACACCGAGATGATCGATATCGACATCGACAACGTGCAGGACCAGGTGATCGCCGAGGCGAAAGAGAAGCTGGAAGCCTTCCTGGCGTCGGTGGACTACCCCATCGAGAAGAAGCTGGTGATCTGCGGCGATTTGAGCGAGCGGGTCAACCAGGCGGTCAGGGATTATCAGATAGACCTGCTGGTGTGCGGCCACCGTCAGAGCTTCTGGAGCCTGCTCACGTCGAGCGCGCGTCAGCTGATGAATACCGTGCCCTGCGATCTGCTGGTCGTCCCCTTGCAGAAGTGATCAAACAGGCGTAGTTTGATTTGCCATGAATATGACCTCATTCAATCACAACTACTGGTGGTGCTGCTCTTAAACAGGCGGCACTGCTTTTCTATGTAAAATTTCCCAAAGAAAACACCGTGACCGCCGAGAGGCGGTCATTGTTTTCATCCCTTTGTCGCCTCCCGGCTCACCCAACTGGAGAGAGTGACATGCACAACCCCGTTATCCTGACCGGCGACCGTCCCACCGGCAAACTGCACATCGGCCACTACGTCGGCTCGCTGCGCCAGCGCGTGGCCGCCCAGCACAATTACCGCCAGTTCGTGATGATCGCCGATCTGCAGGCGCTGACCGACAACGGCCACAACCCGGCCAAGGTGACCGACCACGTGCTGGAGGTGATGGCCGACTACCTGGCCGCCGGCCTCGACCCGGCCAAGACCACCTTCTGCCTGCAGAGCGCCCTGTCCGCCCTCGCCGAGCTGACGACCTATTACCTCAACCTGGTCAGCGTCGCCCGGCTGGAGCGCAACCCCACCGTCAAGGCGGAGATCCAGCAGAAAGGGTTCGAGCGCAGCCTGCCGGCCGGTTTCCTGATCTATCCGGTCAGCCAGGCCGCCGACATCACCGCCTTTCGTGCCACCCATGTGCCGGTGGGCGAGGATCAGCTGCCGATGCTGGAGCAGACCAACGAGATCGTTCGCCGCTTCAACTCTCTGGTGGGCAAAGAGGTGCTGACCGAGTGCCAGCCCATTCTGAGCGACACCGGCCGCCTGCCCGGCATCGACGGCAAGGCCAAGATGTCCAAGTCTCTCGGCAACACCATAGAGCTCGGCATGTCGAGCGACGAGATCAAGCAGGCGGTGTTCGCCATGTATACCGACCCCAATCACCTCAAGGTGAGCGATCCGGGTCAGGTGGAGGGCAATACGGTGTTCGCCTATCTGGATGCCTTCCACCCCGACAAGGCACTGGTGGCCGAGATGAAGGCCCACTACCAGCGCGGCGGGCTGGGGGACATGCGCTGCAAGCAGGTGCTCAACGACTGCCTGCAGACCCTGCTCGCCCCGATGCGGGAACGGCGCGAGGCGGCCATCGCCGACAAGCGCCAGCTGCTGCGCCTGTTGCAGCAGGGCACCGAGCAGGCGCGCGCCCTGACCGACGAGGTGCTGGCCGAGGTGAAGGGAGCGATGGGGCTCGACTACTTCGCCGGATTGAACTGATCCGCCCCGCGCTGCGCCGGGCTGCCGAGCGCATCCGCGCCGTAGCGCTCGAACGCCAGCCGGTGCAACAGCCCCTTGAACCAGCCGATCGCCTCGTCGTGAGCGGTGAGCGGGTGGCCCGCCATCAGATAGACGATGGGGATGGCGGGGTCCAGCTGGTGCAGCCGCAGCGGATAGTAGCGGCAGAAGTGGCGCCCGATCATCTCGGGCACCACCACCAAATAGCGGCCGGTGGCCATCAGCGGCGGCACCGCCATAAAGCTCGGCAGGCGGACACCCAATTCCCGCTCCACCCCGAAGCGGGCCAGCCAGAGATCCACCATGGCCTGGCTGTGACCCCAGCTGGAGGTGTGGATATGGGGCCGGCTGACCAGATCGTCCGGCCCCAGCACGTCCGGCAGCTCACTGCCAAGGGGCGACAGACAGACCAGCGGGTTGTTGAACCAGGGTTCGCGCCACAGCCGGGGCGAGAGGTGGTTGGCATCGGCGAAGCCGATCACCAGATCCAGCTCCCCCTTCTCCAGCTCCCGCTCGTAGTCGCTATTGGCCAGCTCGCACACCTCCAGCCGGCAGTGAGGGGCATGCCGGTGCAACCGCTCCACCAGCGCCGGCACCAGGCCGTGTTCCACCGAACCCGGGGTGGCGATGCGAAAGATCCGCCGCGCACTGGCGGGATCGAACCCCTTGGCCTGCCGCAACCCCTGCTCCAGCATGGCCAGCGCCTGGCGCACCGGGCCAGCCAGCGCCTTGGCGCGCTCGGTCGGCATCATCTCGCGCCGGCTCATCACGAACAGGGGATCGTCCAGCGCCGTACGCAGCCGCCCCAGCGCATGACTGACGGTGGACTGGGAGAGGTGCAGCCGCTCGGCGGCACGGGTGACGTTGCGCTCCTGCATCAACATGTCGAACACGGTGAGCAGGTTGAGGTCTAGGCGGGAAAGGGGCAGTTCCATCGATATTGGCCATGGTTGAATGACGACAATTCATTTTTGGCATAGTAGCAGATTGCATAGAATGCGCAGGCGAATTACATCGGAGATTAAAATGCGTAGCTATCTGTTGTTGCTGGCGATTGGCCTGTTGTGGGGCTCCCAGTTCATTTTCATGCATCAGGCCGTGACCGAATTGCCCCCCATCATGGTGGCAGCCGGTCGCGCCTTGTGTGGCAGCCTGACCCTGGGTCTGCTCTGCCTGTTCATGCGTCTCAAGAGCGAGCACACCCCGTGGCGTACCTACATGTTGATCGCCCTGCTCGATGCCACCCTGCCCTTCATCATGGTGGCCTGGGGTCAACAGTATGTGGATAGCGCCATCGCCGCCGTGGTAATGGGTTGTATCCCGTTTGTCACCATCCTGATGGCACCCTTGTTGGTTTCCGGTGAAAAAATCACCAAGGGCGGTCTCGTCTCCGTGATCATCGGCTTCGTCGGCGTACTGGTGCTGTTCTGGCCGAAACTGGCCAGCGGCATGAATGCCGGCCTGCTCGGCGCCATGGCCATCCTGTTCGGTGCCAGCTGCTTCGCCATCGGCCTGCTGATGATCAAGCGCTTCGCCAAGGACCACCCGGTGGTCGTGGCACGCAACATCCTGATCTCCTCGGCCATCCAGCTGCTGCTGGCCGCACCGTTCGTCACCGATCTGAGCGCGCTCACCCTGCCGAGCCAGCAGGCCATCGGCGCCGTCGCGGTGCTCGGGGTGTTCTGTACCGGTCTGGTCTACTTCCTCTACATGGCGCTGATCCAGAAGGCGGGCCCGACCTTCGCCTCCTTCAGCAACTACCTGGTGCCGCTGTTCGGCGTCATGCTGGGTGCCCTGTTCCTCGGCGAGCAGATCCAGTCCACCACAGGTGTGGCACTGGCCCTGATCCTGGGCTCGGTCGCCCTCAACCAATGGGCCCAGCAGCGCCGCGTCCAGCGGGAGGCTGCCCTATGTCAGGCATCCTGACCACGCTCTGCGGCGGCCTGGTGGTGATCGCCGGCTGGCAGTATCGCCGGCGGCTGGTAGGTCTGCTCGGGCTGTTGATGGTGCTGCTGCCCTGGTTCTTCGACAGCAAGCTGCAAGCCATGCTGAGCTATGCGTTGAGCGCCTGACGTCTGTTTCTGAATGTGTGACGAGAGTGTATCTCTCCTGTTTTTGGGACCGTTTTAAAAAAACCTCCGATTTGTCCCCTCTACCGGCGCTCTGCGCCGGTTTTTTTATGCCTGCCGCCCTTCACACCCGATAGCGATAACTCAGCCGCTCGTTCTTGCGCGGACCGGTGATCTGCCAGCCGAGCAAAAAACCGCCCTCGGTCGGCGTCAGCTCGGCGCTGTAGTGATCCTGGCCACACAGATGGGGTTCGGCGGTAAGCCAGCGACCATCCGTCTGAGGCAGCAGCTCGAACAGCACCACCGGCTGTTCATAGCGCAGATGAGAGAGCCGGATCCCCTGCTCGCCGCGCTGCCACCAGAAGCGGTTGTGCATGGTCAGCACCCGGCCATGGGGCGTGGTGTAGCGACCCGTCTCGACAAACAACCAGCCGCCCTGGTGATCGGTCACCACCACCTCCCCCTCGCCGCTGCCGCACCAGTCGGTGGCGGAGCCTGCCCCGTTGCTCGCGCTAAAGGCAAATGCTCCGATCTGTGGCAACTGGCGCCATAAACGCTGGATCACGGCTTCCTTCTCGGCCATCATAGCCCCCTTCAAAATTGACAACTGACGACAAATCAACCACATGAACTACTTGATAGGGGTTACCCTGCTCTGGTCATTCTCCTTCAGCCTGATCGGGGTCTATCTCGCCGGCCAGGTGGATGCCTACTTTTCGGTGCTGACCCGCATCGTGCTCGCCAGCCTGGTGTTCCTGCCCTTCCTGCGCCGCCGCTGGCTGCGGCCCGATCTGGTGGCCAAGCTGATGGCCCTCGGCGCCACCCAGCTCGGCATCATGTATCTGTTCTACTACCACTCCTTCCTGCTGTTGACGGTGCCGGAAGTGCTGGTGTTCACCATCTTCACCCCCATCTACGTCACCCTGATCCACGATCTGCTAGAGCGGCGCTTCAAGCCGGTCTATCTGTGGGGAGCACTGCTGGCGGTGCTGGGGGCGGCCGTCATCCGCTTCGACGGGCTGACCGAAAGCTACGTGCTGGGCTTCCTGGTGGTGCAGGGTGCCAACGTCTGCTTCGCCCTGGGTCAGGTGGGCTACAAGGTACTGCTGGCACGGGAGGAACAGCAACCGCCGCAACTGGCGGTGTTCGGCTGCTTCTATCTGGGCGCCCTGGCCGTGGCCCTGCCCGCCTGGTGGCTGCTCGGCACGCCGCAATACCCCACCAGCACCCTGCAGTGGGGCATATTGCTGTGGCTGGGGATCGGTGCCTCTGGCCTTGGTTACTTCCTGTGGAACAAGGGGGCGACCCAGGTCAGCAGCGGCGTGCTGGCAATCATGAACAACGCCCTGATCCCGGCGGGCCTGCTGGTCAACCTAGTGCTATGGGGCAAGGATACCGACCTGCTCAGGCTCAGCCTGGGCGGCCTGCTGATGCTGGCCTCCCTCTGGGTATGCCAGCGTCATGGGGTAAGTGAGCGCTGACTAAAAATCAGCCAACGACTGTGTTGTGCTCCCGTCTGGCCTGACCGTGACAGGTGGCCAGCCGGGCCAGCAGGTGATCGATCTGCTCGCCGGCCTGACTCTGCACCAGCCCGATGCTGACGGTCACCGGCCGCTGCGGCAACAGGCTGGCATCTGCGATCTCCATCCGCAGCCGCTCGGCAATCTCGAGGCCGCTCAGCCGGTCGGTCTGGGAAAGCATCAGGATGAAGCCGTCTTCGTCCCAGCGGGCGAAGGGGTCTTCCCGCCGCAGTTCATGGCGCACGATGCGGGCCAGCTTGGCCAGCATGGCGTCGCAGGCCGCCTCGCCAAACAGCTGCTGGATCTTGGCCCTGTGATCGACGGTGAATTGCAGCAGGCTGAAGCTGCCACTGGCGCTGGCCAGTCGCTCATCGAGCAGCTGTTCGAAGCGGCTGCGGCTCTCCAGCCCAGTGAGGGGATCGGTACCGTGCCGCTCCTCCACCAGCACCGCCTGCGGTTCGAGCAGACGCACCACCCCCAGCACCTGGCCGTGGACATCGCGCCTGGCTCGCTCTTCCAGCCGAACATAGTGGCCATCGTGATGCAGGATCCGGTATTCGAGCCGGATCTGGGCCACCCGCCCGCTCTGGCAGGCAAGCTGCGCCTCCTGCAGGCTCCCCAGGTCGTCGGGGTGCACCCGCTCCAGCCAGCCGAGATCATCGAGGCCGGCTTCGTTCAATCCCAGCAGCCGCAGACAGGAGAGATCCCGCTGCACGCCCTGCTGCGGACTCCAGCTCCAGAGCCCTGCCTCCAGCAAGGCGATGGCATCCGCCATCAGCGCCAGATCAAACCGGGTAATTGCCTCCCTGAGGGGAGCCTTGAGCATGTCCATCGAGCGCCTCGACACCGAATCTGAAGACCTTCTCAATAAGTAACATTGGCTCTCGCGCCGAGCAACAGGGTCAGCTCGCTTTTCCTTGATAGCCGTTCATCAGGGCCTGCCAGTTCTCCGGCACGAAATGAAAACTGGTATGCAGCTGGGACTCCTTGTTGAAGGAGCGCAGCAAGCGTTCCAGGTTGGCCTGCTGCCAGTTGCCGGGCGAGCGGATGGCCCCCTTGTCGAAGTCGATCACCCACACCTTGCCCTCCTTGTCGAGCAACAGGTTGTGGCTGTTGAGATCGGCGTGATAGACCCCGGCATCGTGCAACTGGCGCACCGTCTGGCCCACCTTGTGCCACACCTCGCCGGCGATCGGCCCCTGCTTGAGCAGGGCGACCAGATCCTTGGCGCCGCGAATGCGCTCGATCAGGATGTCGGCCCGGTAGAAGGGGCCCTGTTTGGCCATGCGGGCGGCAAACGGGCGCGGCACCGGCAACCCCTGGGCGCTCAACTTGGCCAGCAGGCTGTATTCGGCCATGGCCCGACTCGACTCCACCCCCTCGAACCAGAAGCGATCCCGCACCACCTTGCCCACCATGCCGCCGCGATAGTAGTGACGCAGCACCAGGTGGCGCGACTCGTCCTTCACGAACCAGGTCACGCCGCGGCCGATGGAGGTACCCACCACCTGCCGGTTGTTCTGCCACCAGGCCGGATCAAACAGCTCGGGAGAAGGGTCGCGAAACGCCCCTTCGGCATACCAGCAGATCTGGTTGTGTTCGGTCTGAATTTGCATCTTGGTCATTCCGGTCGGTCATCGCTACGGGTTGGCGCTCAGGGCCAGGGCAACAGGGGCCCGATGGGGCCGGCTGCCAGTCGTGCGCAATTTTACAATCCACAGGGGAGTTTGCATAATGCCATCCATCCATTTTGCCATCGTTGCGCCACATCATGCCGCTGTTCCAAACGCCGCCCTCCTCCATCTGCATCCTGCGGCTCTCCGCCATCGGCGACTGCTGCCACGCGCTGGCGCTGGTGCGCGTCATCCAACGGGCCTGGCCCCAGACCCGTATCACCTGGATTACCGGCAAGATTGAGGCGACCCTGTTCGCCGATCTGCCCGGGATCGAGGTCATCCCCTTCGACAAGAGCAAGGGCTGGCGCGGCTATCGCGAGCTCTGGCAGGCCCTCAGGGGGCGCCAATTCGATGCCCTGCTGCACCTGCAGGCGGCCATGCGGGCCAGCATCGCCACCCTCGGCATCAAGGCCAAGGTCAAACTCGGGTTTGATCGGGAGCGGGCCAGCGACGGTCAGTGGCTGTTCACCAACCACAAGGTGCCATCCCCCGCCTCGCCTCACGTGCTGGACGGTTTCCTCGCCTTCGCCAAAGAGCTTGGCATCCAGGATCTGACCCCGGACTGGCAACTGCCCATCAGCGCCGAGCACCAGGCCTGGGCGAAAGAGAAGATCGGCGGCAAGCCGACCCTGCTCATCTGCGCCGCCGCCAGCAAGGCCTTCAAGAACTGGACTGCCGCCGGCTATGCCGCGCTGGCTGATCACGCCGCCAGCAAGGGGTTTCAGGTCTATCTGTGCGGCGGACCGGCCAAGCTGGAGCGGGAACTGGCTGCCAACATTCAGCGCTTAAGCCACAGCAAGCCGATGGATCTGGTGGGGCAGACCAACCTCAAGCAGTTGCTGGCGCTGATCAAGGAGGCCAGCCTGGTGCTGGCTCCCGATACCGGCCCGGCTCACATGGCCACCCTGGTGGGTACGCCGGTGCTCGGCCTCTATGCCCATCACAACCCGGATCGTACCGGCCCCTATCTGTGCCGCGACTACGCGGTCAGCGTCTATCAGGAGCTGATTGAGCAGGAGACCGGCAAGCCGCTGGCCGAGCTTGGCTGGCGCACCCGCCTCAAGGATCCGGACGCCATGGGCAGAATCACCAGCGAACGGGTCATCGCCGCCTTCGACCGGCTCTGCGCCGAGCGCCAACTGCCGCGCTGATGATGCGCGCAACTCGGAAATCCCGAAGCCAGCGGCAGGGATAATCTGCTGGCCCGACCCCGCAACGGCAGGCAGAATGAGGGCTGATGTGGGTTACGCTCCCGCAGCAAGCTACGAATACTTTGATCGGCTGGAATATGATTCCGGCCGTTTTTTTATCCGCCGCCTTCTGTTAAAATTCGCCGCCTTTACATCCCTCTTCTTCAAGAATTTTCCGCGTTTCGGATTTGGCTGTCTCCCTTTCGGGCACAAGACGGCGGCCTCTGCTACAACCAAAACACGGGTTTAGATTAAAGGTACAGACATGGCGCAACAAGGCACTCTCTATATCATCTCCTCCCCGAGCGGAGCGGGTAAATCCAGCCTGCTCAATGCCTTGCTGACCCAGCACAACAGCGCAGGCAAGATGCAGCTGTCGGTCTCCCACACCACCCGCGCCACCCGTCCCGGTGAAGAGCACGGGGTGCACTACCACTTCGTCAAGGTGGAAGAGTTCAAGGCGCTGATCGAGCGTGGCGACTTTCTGGAGTGGGCCGAGGTGTTCGGCAACTACTACGGCACCTCCCGCGCCGCCATCGAAGCCTGCCTGGCGCAGGGCATCGACGTCTTCCTCGACATCGACTGGCAGGGTGCCCGCCAGATCCGCGAGCAGATGCCGACCAAGTCCATCTTCATCCTGCCCCCCAGCCGCGAAGAGCTGGAGCGCCGCCTGATCGGCCGCGGCCAGGACAGTGCCGAGGTGATCAAGGGCCGGATGGATAAAGCCATTGCCGAAATGGTGCACTACGACGAGTATGACTATGTCATCATCAACGAAGACTTTGAGCAGGCGCTGTTCCAGCTCAGGGCCATCATCGAGTGCCAACGGCTGGAATTGCGCCAGCAGCAGCAGGCCCAACAAAACTTGCTGCAACAGCTACTGGCAGAATAGGCCAAAAACAAGTAAACTTTTGCGTCATTTTTAAACACCGCTTTTTTAAACCGAGAAAGCCCAAACACTGGAGTCCTGCATGGCACGCGTTACTGTAGAAGATGCTGTAAAACAGGTAGGTAACCGTTTTGACCTGGTGCTGGTCGCCGCACGCCGCGCCCGTCAAATCGCGGTTCAAGGCAAAGATCCCCTGGTTGACGAAGAGAACGACAAGCCGACCGTGATCGCCCTGCGTGAGATCGAACTGGGTCTGGTGAACAACCAGGTGATGGACACCCAGGACCGTTACGAGCAGCAAGAGCAGGAAGCCGCCGAGCTGGCTGCCGTTGCTGCCATCGCCGAAGGCCGCGGTTAAGTCAGCTGTTTCCTATAGTCGGCGCCCGTCCGGGCGCCGACTGTTCTCCCCCATTTACAACCGCTCGAAAACCTCGCAAACTCAGGACTATACCCTCTATATCCACGGATTGCCGTTTCACCGCTGCGGGGACTGTCTTGTATTTATTTGAAAATCTTAAAGAAATAGCCAGTTCCTACCTGCCCCCCGAGCAGGTGGAGAAGCTCAGGCAAGCCTATGTGGTGGCCCGTGATGCTCACCAGGGACAGATGCGTTCCAGCGGCGAGCCCTACATCACCCACCCGGTTGCCGTTGCCCGTATTCTCGGCGACATGCGCCTCGATCATGAAACCCTGATGGCCGCCGTGCTGCACGACGTCATCGAAGATACTCCTGTCACCAAGGCCGACCTGGCCGAACTGTTTGGCGATGCCGTCGCCGAGCTGGTATCAGGCGTCTCCAAGCTCGACAAGCTGAAGTTTCGCGATCGCAAGGAGGCCCAGGCCGAGAACTTCCGCAAGATGGTGATGGCCATGACCCAGGATATCCGGGTCATCCTGATCAAGCTGGCCGACCGCACCCACAACATGCGCACCCTGGGCTCGCTACGGCCGGACAAGCGCCGCCGCATCGCCCGGGAAACCCTCGAAATCTTCGCCCCCATCGCCAACCGCCTCGGTATTCACACCATGAAGAACGAGCTGGAAGAGCTGGGCTTCGAGGCGCTCTACCCCATGCGCTCGCGGGTGTTGCGCGAATCGGTACGGCGCGCCCGCGGCAACCGCCGCGAGATCATCGACTCCATCCAGAGCGAGATTGAAGGCCGGCTGCGGGAGGCTGGCATCGAATCCCAGGTCAGCGGCCGCGAGAAGAACCTGTTCTCCATCTACAACAAGATGGAGAAAAAAGAGCTGCAATTTCATGAGGTAATGGATATCTACGCCTTTCGCGTGAGGGTGAAGGACATAGATACCTGTTACCGGGTGCTGGGCCAGATGCACAGCCTCTACAAGCCCCGCCCCGGCCGCTTCAAGGATTACATCGCCATCCCCAAGACCAACGGCTACCAGTCGCTGCACACCTCCTTGGTGGGGCCGCACGGGGTGCCTGTGGAGGTGCAGATCCGCACCGAATTCATGGACCAGATGGCCGACAAGGGCGTCGCCGCCCACTGGGCCTACAAGCAGGATGGCGACAGCTCGGGCACCACGGCCCAGATCCGTGCCCAGCGCTGGATGCAGAGCCTGCTCGAGCTGCAGCAGAGCGCCGGCAGCTCCTTTGAATTCATCGAGGGGGTCAAGACCGACCTCTTCCCCGACGAGATCTACGTGTTCACGCCGGAAGGGCGCATCATGGAGCTGCCCGCCGGGGCCACTCCGGTGGATTTCGCCTACACGGTGCACACCGACATCGGCCACGCCTGCGTCGGCTCGCGGGTCGACCGCCACCCCTATCCGCTGAGCAGCCCGCTGCACTCCGGCCAGACGGTGGAGATCATCACTGCCCCGGGGGCCCGCCCGAACGCGGCCTGGCTCAACTTCGTGGTGACCACCAAGGCCCGCTCCAAGATCCGCCAGTTCCTCAAGAACCTGCGTACCGAAGAGTCGGTGGTGCTGGGTCGCCGCCTGCTCAACCATGCGCTCGGCGCCAAGAACATCGAAGACATCCCCGAGCCTCGCATCAAGCAGGTGCTGGCCGACACCAAGCACGAGAACCTGCAGGGCCTGCTGGCCGACGTGGGCCTTGGCAACGCCATGAGCGTGATGGTGGCGCGCCGCATGCTGGGGGATGAACTGCCGCCGGAAGAACAGCCAAAATCCAGCAGCAAGAAGATGCCGATCAAGGGTGCCGACGGCATGCTGGTCACCTTCGCCAACTGCTGCCGCCCCATCCCGGGGGACGCCATCATCGCCCATATCAGCCCGGGCAAGGGGCTGGTGATCCATCAGGAAGCCTGCCGCAACATCAAGGGCTACAGCAAGGAGCCGGACAAGTACCTGCCGGTGCAGTGGGAAGTGGACAAGGAGCAGGAACAGGAGTTCCGTACCGGCATCAGCATCGAGATCGTCAACCACCAGGGCGCCCTGGCGGAGCTGGCCAACGTGATTGCCGCCACCGGCGCCAACATTCACGCCATCAGCACCGAAGAGAAGGATGGCCGGGTCTATCTGGTCACCCTGCTCATCACCACCAAGAGCCGGATCCACCTCGCCAACATCATGCGCAAGATCCGGGTGATGCCGAACGTGCTCAAGGTGAGCCGGCAGAAAAACTGAACACAGGCGGCGCAAGCCGCCTGCTGCTTTTCAAGAGACATGCTGGCCCGGCGCCGGCCCGATTTGACCCTGTGCATGCAAGCGATGCGCGCACCAGCCTCACCCGATAGAAACTGACATGACACCTGAACGCTTCAAACGAATTTCCGACATGCTGGCCCAGCGCCAGCTCGATCTGACCGTCTGCATGGAAGAGGTCCACAAGCCGCACAACCTGGCCGCCATCGTGCGCACCGCCGATGCCATCGGCATCCACCGGGTACACGCGGTCTGGCCCAAGAGCTGGATCCACAAACGCAAGGGTACCGCCCGCGGCAGCCAGAACTGGGTGGACGTGAAGTTGCATCCGGACATCGGCAGCGCGGTGGCCGAGCTCAAGGCCTCCGGCATGCAGATCCTGGCGACTCACCTCTCCGACAGCTCGGTGGATTTTCGCGCCATCGACTACACCAAACCCACCGCCATCCTGGTGGGCCAGGAGAAGCACGGCATCGGCGAAGAGGCGCTGGCCCTGGCCGATCACCATATCGTCATCCCCATGGTGGGCATGGTGCAGTCCCTCAACGTCTCGGTGGCCGCCGCCGCCATCCTCTACGAGGCCCAGCGCCAACGCGAACTGGCCGGCTGTTATCAACGCGGCTGCCCCTTAAGTCTGGAAGAGCAGAACAGCATACTGTTCGAGGGGGGCTATCCCATCTATGCCCAGCTCTGCAAGGAGAAGGAGATGCCCTATCCCCAGCTCGGCCCGGCCGGTGAGATCCTGGCTGACGAGCAGTGGTGGCAGCAGATGCAGCTGACCCGCAAAGGCTGGGCAGCACAGCAAGATGAGCAATTACAGGAGCAATAAGAATGAATAGTCCCTTTGGCAGCTGGCTGGAGTCCCAGGTAATACGGGATCATCTCAGCAACCCCAATATCGAGGCGGGCGACTACAGCTACTACTCCGGCTACTACCATGGCAAGACGTTCGAGGATCACTGCGTACGCTATCTGCTGGGTGACGGCTCGACTCGGGAGACCTGGGAGAGCGGCATCTGGGGCGAGGTGGATCGCCTGCTTATCGGCAGGTTCTGCTCCATCGGCTCGGGTGCCACCTTCCTGCTGGCGGGCAATCAGGGCCATCGCATGGAGTGGGTATCCACCTTCCCGTTCGATCCGGGCACCTTTGGCGACGGGGTGCAGAGCGGCTTCCAACGCAAGGGGGATACCCGGGTCGGCAATGATGTCTGGATCGGCTCGGAAGCCATGATCATGCCCGGCATCACCATAGGCGATGGCGCCGTTATCGCCACCCGCGCCGTGGTCACCCGGGATGTGGAGCCCTACACCATAGTCGGCGGCAACCCGGCCAAGCCGATCCGTCGCCGCTTCGGCGATGAGCAGATTGCCCTGCTGCAAGAGATGCGGTGGTGGGACTGGCCGCTGCCGCGCCTGCAGGCGGCCATGCCGCTGCTCTGCTCGGGCGACATCGAGGGGCTTTACCAGCACTGGCAGCAAGAGTCGGCATCATGAAGCTGATGTCGCCCGCCCTGCTGGCCCTGACCCTGTTTTCCGCCGGAGCCCTCGCCGTGAACAATCCCTACCAGCTGACGCCGGAAGCCGACGTCGCCACCCTCCATCAACAGACGCTCCCCGACTTCTGGCGCCAGCACGCCGTCGAGAGCGCCTTCAAGGACAAGGATGGCGTCACCATCCGCTATGCCGCCCTGCGCCAGGCCAAGGTCGATCGCGCCATCCTCATCGTCAACGGCCGGGTCGAAAGCTACCTCAAGTATCAGGAGCTGGCCTGGGATCTGTGGCGTCAGGGCTACAGCCTCTACCTCATCGACCACCGCGGCCAGGGCTTGTCCGATCGGCTGCTAGCCGACCCGGAGAAGGGATATGTCGACCAGTTCGACGATTATGTGCTCGATCTCAAGCAGTTTCATGACGAGGTGATCACCCCGGACCAACCCGCCAAGCTGTTCCTGCTGGCCCACTCCATGGGCGGCGCCATCTCGGCCCGCTATCTGGAGCGCTGGCCCGGCGACATCGAGGCGGCCGTGCTCTCCTCCCCCATGATGGGCATCAATCTGGGCGGCCTGCCCAAGTGGCTGGCCAAGGGGCTGGCGGCCACCATAGGCACGGTCGGCGGCTGGCTGGGCGAGCCTCCCTACGGCCCGGGTCAGGGCCCGTACGAGAGCCACGCCTTTGCTGACAACGGTCTGAGCCACAGCGAAGCCCGCTATCAGGCCTTCCGCGAGCTCTATGAGCAGCGCCCGCAGATCAAGCTGGGAGGTGCCACCGCCCACTGGATCTATCAGGGGCTGACGGGGGCGGACGCCGCCGTGGCCGAGGCCGGCGCCATCAAGACGCCGCTGCTGCTGCTGCAGGCCGGTGACGACGGCGTGGTGGACAACGCGGCGCAGGATGCCTTCTGCGCGCTCGCTCGCTGCGAAGGGGGCAAGCCGCTGCGTATCGAAGGGGCCTGGCACGAGCTGTTCATGGAGGCCGATCCCCAGCGCCAGGCCGCGCTCAACGCCACCCTGGCCTTCTTCGCGCGCTACTGACGGCTGGTTATTTTTTGTATCCCTAAATAAATGGGGTCGCGGGAGCGGTTGCTGTAAACTGCTCCCGCTTTCATTCGTAACCCCGAGGTGATGATGTATAAGGTCGTTGTATCTGATCTCGATGGCACCCTGCTCAACGGGCAGCACCAGATCTCCCCCCGCACCCGCGATACCCTGCACCGTCTGGTGGATCAGGGAGTCAAGTTCGTGGTGGCCACCGGCCGTCACCATGTGGATGTGCGCAGCATCCGCGACACGCTCGGGCTCGACATCTATCTCATCACCTCCAACGGCGCCGTGGTGCACGACAAGCAGGATCAGCTGATCTTCAACCAGGCCCTGCCGGACAGCGTGGCGGCCGAGCTGATCGCGCTGGAGCGCGACCCCTCCATCCACATCAACCTCTACTACGGCGACGAGTGGCTGGTGGAAGAGGAGATGCCCTGGCTGCTGCAGTTCCATCATGAATCCGGCTTCAGCTATCGCCTGACCGATCTCGCCAGCCACCCGCTGGACAAGGTCAACAAGGTGTTTTACATCGGCGAGCACGAGAAGCTGCTGCAGATAGAGGCAGAGCTGAACCAGCGTTATGGTGATCGGCTCAACGTCACCTTCTCCCTGCCGGACTGTCTCGAGGTGATGCACGCCGGGGTGCACAAGGGCAATGCGGTGCGCGCCGTGCTGGAGCAGCACGGGCTGGAGATGTCCCAGGCGGTGGCCTTCGGCGATGGCATGAACGACTTCGAGATGCTGAGCATGGTCGGCCGCGGCGTGGTGATGGGCAATGCCCACGACCGGCTCAAGCTGGCGCTGGCCAACCACGAGCAGACCCTGAGCTCCGACGAAGACGGCGTCGCCGTCTATCTGGAGCAGCTGTTCGCCCTGCAGGGCGTCGACGTCGCCTGAGACAAGGCGCCATGAGCCACGCTGCGGCTCATGGCGTGCTCCCGCCCGGATAACCTTCCGAACGAGCAGGCCGGCAACCCCTCAGGTGGCCGGCTTGAACTGCTCCTTGTCGAGCTGGTGCTTCTTCATGCGCAGGTAGAGCTTCTTGCGCGGGATGCCGAGGTACTGGGCGGCGTCGGTCACCCGGCCGGAGAAGAGAAACAGGGTATCCTCGATCACCCGTCGCTCGAACTCCTCCACCAGATCGTCCAGCGGCTCCTTGCCGCTGGCCAGCGGCATGGCCCGCTCCGCACCGGCCAGCTTGACGATCCCCACCGCATAGAGCTCGGCCACGTTGCGCAGTTCACGCAGATTGCCGGGCCACTGATGCCGCTTGAGCGTCTCTAGATAGGCCCGATCCACCGCCGGCACCGGCCGGCCGATGCGCTTGCAGCCCTGTCGCAGAAAGGCCCGGAACAGGGGAATGATGTCGCAGCTGCGCTCCACCAGCCGCGGCAGCCTGAGCCGCACCTGGGAGAGGAAGTAGTAGAGCTCAGGCATCAGCTGCTGGCGCTCCACCAGCGCCTCCGGCGACTCCTCGAACAGCGCTATGGTGCGCAGCGACTTGCCTCCCTTGCGCTCCTGATCCAGCAGGTGGTTGCCGAGCCAGCGCTGGCAGTCGGCACTCAGGCGGGCCGGGGATTGCAGCACCAGGGTGCCCTGATCGGCCTGCGCCAGGCTGGCCTGCACCTCGGCCAGATTGGGTGCCGACCCGCAGTCGTGCAGCTGGAAGGCCTGCTCTCGCCGGGCGCTGATCCTGTGCAGCAGCCGGGCCAGGGTGTGGCGGCCAGAACCGGCCGGCCCCTCCAGCAGCAGATCCTTGTCGGTCTGCGCCAGCTGGTTGAGCTGGCCGCGGATCGCCACTATCTGCGGGCTGGTGCCGATCAGTTCGTCATCCACCGTCGCCTGGATCTCGCTGCGGCGCGCCAGCACGGCGCTGCGCTGCTGGCAGGCCCGCTCCAGCAGGCCCAGCAAATCCTGGGGATGAAGCGGTTTCTCCAGAAAGTCGAACGCCCCCTGTTTCACCGCCTTCACCGCCAGCGGGATGTCGCCATGGCCGGTGATCATGATGACCGGGATCTCGGCATCTATCTCGTGCACCCGGGCCAACAGCTCCATGCCGTTCATGGCGGGCATGTAGATGTCAGAGACCAGCACCCCGGGCCACTGGCCGGCCAGCAGCTCCAGCGCCTCGTGGGGGGAGGTGGTCGCCCTCGGCTGGTAGCCGGAGAGCCGCAACAGGTGGCAATAGGACTCCAGCACGTCCTCGTCATCGTCCACCAGCAGCACGTTGGCGGGACGGTTAGCGGGCAACAGCATAGATGGCACTCTCCTCGTTCTGATGGGCGTTCGACCCGGCAGGGTCGGCCACCGCCAATTCCACAATCACCATGGCGCCGCCAGTCAGCGCCGAGCCCAGCATGATCTCGCCGCCGCAGCGGGCCAGCAGGGAGCGGCAGATGGTCAACCCCAGTCCCAACCCGACCTCCTTGGAGGTGGTGAAGGGGGTGAACAGCCTGGGCAGGATCGCCTCGCCGAAGCCGGCGCCGCTGTCGACCACCGCCAGTCGCAGCCGGGCTTCGTTTTGTTCCAGCAACTGCAGCCGGATCTCCCGCCGCGCCAGCCCGGCCACCGCGTCCAGCCCGTTAACCAGCAGGTTGACCAGCACCTGCTCCAGCAGCACTGGGTCGGTCTCGAGCCAGAGCCCCTCCGGCAACTCGTTGCAGAGGGTGCAGCCATCGCGTTTCGCCCGAGTCTCCAGCAGCAACATGGCCTGTTCGGCCAGCGCCCCCAGCTCGAGCCGGACCCGCACCTCCTCCGCCGGCGACTTGCGGGCGAAATGGCGCAGCGCATTGATGATGCGGCTCATGCGCCGCCCCAGCTTGTCGAGCTTGCCCAGGTCCTGGTCCAGCGCCTGCAGCTGGCCGGCGGCGAGGGCCGCACGACTGGTGTAGAGGTAGGTCATCATCGCCGACAGCGGCTGGTTCAGCTCGTGGGCCAGGCTGGTCATCGCCTGTCCCACCACCGCCATCTTGGCCGCCTGGATCAGCTCATCCTGGGTCTGCAGCAGGGTGCGCTCCGCCTGCTGGCGCTGCACCACCTCCTCCGCCAGCAGCCGGTTGTTCTCGGTCAGCTCGCGGGTACGCTCCGCCACCCGCAGGCTGAGCTCCCTGGCCGTTAGCTCCTGGCGGGTGACATCCGTGATGGTGATGATGAATCTGTACCCGCGCCCCTGTTCGAAGCGGCGCAGGTTGAGATGCAGGAAACGGGGCGTCTCATCCTGATCGCAGGCCAGGGTGCACTCGCTGTGGCCGAGCCGGTGCAGCGGCTGGTCCGCCCCGAACTGCTCCGCCAGCATCGCCCTCGCCTCTGCCGGAAAGGCCTGCCACAACGGCCGACCCGGCTCGACGCCGGTCTGCCGGAACAGGGTGAGCGCGCTCGGGTTGACCGACTCTATGGTGCCATCAGGATGGCAGGTGATGAGGCAGGCCTGGGTGTTGTTGATGAGATTGAGGGCATTGGCCCGCTCCATCTGCTGCAACTGCAGGCTGAAGTGGCGCAAACTGTCGCCCAGTCGGCCGATCTCGTCCCGGCCGCTGGTGCTGACCGGCACGTCCAGCCGGCCTGCCGCGACCCTGTCCAGCTCCTGCCCCAGCAGATCGAGCCGCTTGATCAGCCGGCGGCCGATCAGCACCACCAGCACGAAGATGCTGAGCAGCAGGGTGAGCGCCAGCACCACCAGGATCACCAGCTTGCCGGTCGCCACCTGCTGGCTGCTGTCCTCCCCCAGTGCGCTGAGGGAGCGGTTGGCGTCGCTCACCATCAGGCTGACCTTCTGGTGATAGCGCGACACGGCGTCGTCCAGCCGGGGGCGCAGGGCCGTCAGCTGCTGATGGGTCTGCACATCCGCCAGCAGCAGCCGGTGCAGCGGGCCGTCCGGCTTCACCAGGGTGATGATGTCCTGCAGGATCTGGCGGTAGCTCACGGTCGAGGGGTACTCCGCCAACCGCGAGGTCAGCTCGTCTATCTCGTCGATCTTGTAGCCGATGAACAGGAAGGCGCTCTCCAGATCCTGCTGATAACGCTGGGCGATCACCTCGCCGACCAGGGACTGCAGCTCGTTCTCCTTGAAGGTGAGATCCTGCAGGGCGGAGAACTCCTTGATGACATTGCCAAACTCGCTCATGTCGTCCGGGCTGGCCACCATGCCGGTCAGGTGCCACTCCACCTCCTGCAGCAGAGGGGCGGCATCGTCCACCAGATCCTGATGCAGCCAGTTGCTGCGCTTTTGCAGTTGCTGCAGGGTTTCGGCGTGCTCGATCTGCTGCTTGAGGTAGCGCCCGTGATCCGCCACCAGCGCGCTCAGCTCCTCGAACGCCTGGCGTTGCGAGGGTGTCTCCTGATCCCCCGGGGTGCCCAGCCGGTAGGCGCGCTGGATGTCCCCCAGGGTGGTCGACACCGAGTGGGAGAGGCGCTGGTACTGCACCGGATCCCGGGTATCGCGCAACTGGGCCAGCAACAGCAACAGGCGGGAACTGGCCCGCTCCAGCTGATAGGCGTTGTCGATGGCGGGCAGGCTCTCCTCCACGATGAGGTGGATCTGCCGGCCCAGCCGATCCCACATCACATAGGCGGCCATGCCCATGGCGCCGGTCAGGGCGGTGATGGCCACGAAGGCGAGGATGAGCCGCCGCCCCAGGCTGCGCGGCATGGCCAGCAGGTGCCCCAGCCGGCTCATGGCCTGGCCGCCTGTTCGACCAGCCGCTGCGCCTCGTTCAGGCGCGCCTCGGTCGCCTGGCGCCACTGGTGCATCACCCGCTCCGCCTGCGGATTGCCCTGCTCCCGGTCATAGAGGCCGTCAAACAGCGCCAGCAGGGCCGGGTCCTGCGCCTCCTGCTCGCTCAGCGGCGGCATGCTCGCCTTGGCGACGGCCTGTTCCAGCAGTGCAACCCGCCAGGGCTCGCCATGGGTATTCAACCCGTTGATCCCCTGCCAGGTCATCTTCAGCCTGGGCAGCTGCTGGGTGATGGCCTGCTCGAACAGGGCCTTGAGCAGGCCTGCCCGTCGATAGAGCAGCGTCTTGTCGGTGACGTAACGGGTCTGCCTGGCCAGCCCGGGCTGGCTCAGGGTGGCCTTGGCCATGCCGGGTGTGGCGAGGATCCCCTGCCCCTTGTCGGAAAGCAGGTACTGGATGAAGAGGGCGCCACTGTGCGGATTGTCCGAGCGACGGGGTACCCCCAGATAGGTCGGCAGGATCACCGAGTCGGGCATGATGTTGAAGCCGACGTGATCGAAGCGGGCCTGGCTGGTGAGGGCGTAGCTGTCGATCACCGGGCCGGCCCCCGCCAGACCGCGGCTGATGCCGTCGCTCACCCCGAAGCTGCGCGCCGTGATGGCCGACAGGTTGCCACCCAGCCGCATCAGCAGGGCCCAGCCCTGCTGCCAACCATATTGCTGCAGCACGCTCTCCACCATCATGTGGGTGGTGCCGGACTGGGAGGGCGAGCTCATCATCACGTGCCCCATGAAGATCGGGGACGCCAGTTGCTGCCAGTTGGTGGGCTGCGGCAGCTGATATTTGGCCAGATAATGGCGGTTATACATGATGCCACTGCTGGAATAACCGACCACGGCCACTTTATTGCCCAGCCCCAGGGTATGGGGAGCGAGCCATTTGGGCGGCATAGTTTCATTTGGCAAAGCCGCCAACAAACCGGCTTTGTCCAGCGTGTTAAAAAAAGTCGGCGAAGAGGACATGATAATATCGACTTGCGGTGCATCGGCTTCCGTTAATAAGCGCAAGGAGGGAATGGTGCGCCGATAAATAACTTCGACCCGGATCCCGGGATATTGTTCGGCAAAACCCTCGATCACCGCCTTGACCGGCGCCTCCGAAAACGAGGTGAGCACCGTCAGTGAAGCGGCCTGCAGGGTGCTGAATGGCAACAAAACGCAGCCCATGAACAGGGCCAGCCGGCGGCAAAAGAGGTGCATGACTATCGGTCGACTCGCGCGTTAATTCAGGAATATGTGCAGTACATCTAATATTCGGCACATGCCGTAATTTTTATTTTCACGAGGATGAGCCAGTTCTGACTCATTATGCCTCGGCACGCGGCTATTGTTATTCATCGAATATCAATAGGACAGTTCAAATATGTCATTTTTGACTCATGGTTTTCCCATGATTGAGTCAGAGTTGACCCATATCCGGCTTTTTGCCGGCTGAATTTCTCCCTTCATATGATGGCAGCCGCTATCAGAGCTCCCTCTGAAACCATGCTGCCAAAATAGAAACGGAGAACCCCATGTTCAACTTCTTCAAGACGCGAGCCGACCTGCCGGTCATGGATGCCTCGCCCGATAAAATCCGCTCGATTTACCGCAAGTACCAGTGGCAGGTCTTCCTGGGGCTGGTACTGGGCTATGCCATGTTCTATGTCGTGCGCATGAGCCTCAACGTGGTCAAGAAGCCTATGCTGGACTCCGGCGTGGTAACCCTGGAGGAGCTGGGGGTCATTGGCTCCGCCTTCCTGTTCACCTACGCCGTCGGCAAGTTCTCCAACGGCTTCCTCTCCGACTACGCCAACATAGGCCGCTTCATGTCGGTCTCGCTGGGGCTCTCGTCCATCTGCACCATCCTGATGGGCATGAACACCGCCACCTTCTTCCTGGTGCTGATGTGGGGCCTGAACGGCTGGTTCCAGTCCGTCGGCTCCGCCCCCTCCTGCGTCTCCATCTTCCAGTGGTTCTCCCCCAAGCAGCGGGGTTCGGTCTACTCGGTCTGGGGTGGCTCGCGCAACATAGGGGAAGGCATCTCCTGGATCCTCACCGCCACCATCGTCAGCTACTTCGGCTGGAAGGCCGGCTTCATCGGCGCCGGCATCGCCTCCCTGATCGCCGCCCTGTGCATGTATCTGGTGCTGAAAGATCGCCCGCAGACCTATGCCCTGCCGGAGCCGGCCGTCGCCTTTGGTGAAGCCCCCGAGATCGCCAAGAAGGTGGATCCGGCCGAAATCCGCCGCGCCCAGCTGTTCGTGCTCAAGCAGCCCGTCGTCTGGCTCATCGCCGCCGCCTGCGCCTGCATGTACATGTCCCGCTACGCCATGAGCTCCTGGGCCGTGCTCTACCTGCAGGAGCAGAAGGGCTACAGCCTGATCGACGCCGGTTTCGCCATGTCGGCCTACCCCATCGCCGGCTTCCTCGGCGCCATCCTGGCCGGGATCATCTCCGACAAGGTATTCAACGCCAACCGCCACATCCCCACCCTGCTGTACGGGTTGGCCAACGTGGCCGGCATGTGCCTGATGTTCTGGGGCCCGCAGAGCCGCATGATGGATGCCGTCGCGCTGGCCCTGATCGGCTACGCCATCGGTGGTCTGGTGGTGTTCCTGGCCGGCCTGACCGCCTGCGACCTGATGCCCAAGACGGCGGTCGGTGCCGTGAAAGGCTTCATCGGCCTCTGCTCCTACATCGCCGCCTCCATCCAGGAGCTGGTCTCTGCGGCCCTGATCAAGACCAGCGAGATAGACGGCGTGACCCACTATGACTTCAGCAGTGCCCAGTACTTCTGGCTCGGAGCCTCCGTGGTCTCCATGCTGCTCGCCATGACGGTGTGGAACGCCAAAAAAGTCGTCAACTACTGATCCCCGTTCACCGGGACACGCCAAAAAACAATGCCAGTCAGTTGATGCTGACTGGCATTGGCAATCCGGGGTTACTTTCTTCGAAAGCGCTGGTTGTCGCCCCCATGGCACTGCCAGAGGATCAGGGGAGTACCATTGGCACTGCCATCCTTGGATACATCCAGACAGAGGTGACTGCTGCGGCTGACCAGCCGATCCCGCTCCCAACGCCACTGCTGATTGCTGCCGCCATGGCAATCCCAGGCGATCACCCTGGCCCCGGTGTCGCGATCGCCACCGGCCACATCCAGGCACTTGCCGCCGACCTTCACCGCCTTGCCATCCAGACGAAAGCGCTGGTTCTCTCCGCCGTTGCAGTCCCAAAGCTGCAACTGGTTGCCATTGCGCACGCCGCCGGCAATGTCGAGGCATTTGCCATTGGCTGCCAGCAACTGGCCCCCCGACTCTTCTCGCTTGCGGGCTTCCTTCTTCTCCTGCTTGTGGTCGTAGTAGGCGGCAGCGCCTATGGCACCGATCACCACGGCCCCCAGCAGAAAATCCGAAGAGTCCAGACTCTGGCACCCTCCCAGCGAAAGCGAGAGACAGGCGGCAATCAAAGGAGATGGACGCATCACTCAATCCCCCCGACCAGAAAGCTCTGATTGGCACCGCCATAGCACTCTGCCAAACGCAAGGGTGTATTCGGGGTATGACGCCGCCCCGCGACATCCAGACAACGGGAGGCCTTGTTGTTGAACAGCTTGTCCTCCCGCCACACCCACTGGGCATGACCATCGCAGGGAGCCAGGATCAGCTCATTGCCGCTTCTGGCCTGCAAGCATGTCTCCTGCATCTTCAGCTCTCCCAGCGCCCACTCAAACGACCAGGTGTCTTTGGCACCGCACACCTGGGTGACGGCCTGCTGCCCGGCAACACCGACACAGAAGCCGTTGTAGGTCAGCAAGAGGGAGGAGGCAGACTCGCTCTGCGATTGGGAGACCATGGAGTTCATCACCTCATCCATCGGCGGCTTGAGGGTACAACCGCCCAGCAGCAGGGCGGCCATGACTGCGGGTCTGCAGGAGAAAATCGAGATTTTGTTATTCATAAAAAAGCCTGAAAGAGGTCTGTGACATCCGGTCACCAAGGACTCCAGCTGGCAGGATAACTGAAGGGGGGACAAGACTGCCCGGATAGAGTGTAAACAAACGTTACAGCGACGCGGCAAGCCGGGATGATAGGCAAGGCTGAAAGCAAAAAACCCCGCCGAAGCGAGGTTTTTCAGAATGTGGTCGGTGATAAAGGATTCGAACCTTTGACCCTCTGGTCCCAAACCAGATGCGCTACCGGGCTGCGCTAATCACCGAGAATATTTTGATTCTACAAAAAACAAAGACGACCATGCGGTCATCCTCGTTATACAGCAAGTATGGTGCGAAGAGAGGGACTCGAACCCTCACACCCGGGGGGCACTAACACCTGAAGCTAGCGCGTCTACCAATTCCGCCACCTTCGCGTACCTGACAAGCTGTAAAATGGGGTGGCTGATGGGGCTCGAACCCACGACAACCGGAATCACAATCCGGGACTCTACCAACTGAGCTACAGCCACCACAGCTGTTTTCGTTCTTCAACTCGCCCGTTTAACCGGCGCACTTTTGATGGTGCGCCCGACAGGATTCGAACCTGTGACCTCTGCCTCCGGAGGGCAGCGCTCTATCCAGCTGAGCTACGGGCGCTACGCTGTCGAACGGGGCGCAATATTAATGATGAGGGCCCACCTTGTCTACCCTTTTTTTATCAAGCCGAATCAACCGCTTGTTTTTCCATCGCTTCTGGCTTTTTTTAAGCGATTTTGTGTTATTCAGGCCGGTTCCGGCCCCTCCCCGCTACTTTTGACCCCCACCATCTTGCTGACAACGGTGGGCAAAACTTGACTTGCCTCAAAGCCTCCCTAGAATGAATGAACGTTCATTCAGTCGTTGTGATCATCCAATCATGAACAAGAAAGAACGCATTTTCGATGCGGCTCATGAAGTACTCGGCGAACAGGGTTTCCACGGCCTCTCCATTGCCGTGGTGGCCAAGAAAGCCAGAGTGGCGGCAGGCACCATCTATCGCTATTTCAGCGACAAGGATGACTTGATCCGTCAACTCTATCGGCACACCATCCTCCAGTGTCATCCCCTGGTCATGGAAGGTGTGCAGACAGAGGAGGTATCGTTCGAACAATTTCGGCGGCTGTGGCTCAACATCCACGCCATTTTTATAGACGAACCAAACGCGCTCAAATGCAAATTGCAGTATGAAACATCCCCGCTGGGAGCGGAGCTGGAGCAGGACCCGGTCATTCAGGCCGCCTGGGCCCCGCTGGATCGCTTCTACGAACAGGGGCTGGAACAGGGTCTGTTTATCGACCTGCCCGTCCGAGTACTGCAGGTGCTGAGCCTGGACTGTGTGGCAAATCTGGCGTTTCAACGCCAGGTTCACCAATTCGAACTGACGCAAGAGCAGCTGGAAGCCGTGATCCGTGCCAGCTGGCGAGCCATTTTGACCCCTTAAACATTGCACTCATATCTCAGGAGCGAGAGTTCATGAAAAAGTGGATGAGCATCATGTTGCTTATCGCGCTGGCCCTGTTCGGCAGCGTGATTGGCTTCAACCTGTTCAAGCAAAAGATGATAGCCAACTACATGGCCAACATGCCGGAGCCCGAGTTCCCGGTCACCACCCACAAGGTGGAGACCCGCGACTGGGTACCGACCATCGAGGCGATCGGTTTCATCGAACCCAACCAGGGGGTGACCCTGACGACTGAGCAGTCCGGTACCATCGACAGCATCTCCTTCGAATCCGGCGCCACCGTCAAGCTGGACCAGCTGCTGCTGAGCCTGGACGCCAGCGTCGAGAAGGCCAACCTGCGCGCCTCCATGGCCAAGCTGCCGGCGGCCAAGGCCAAGTACGAACGCTACCAGAACCTGTTTACCAAGGGTTCCATCTCCCGCGACCAGCTGGATGATGCCGAGGCGACCTATCGTTCCCTCGAGGCCGATATCGAGAGCCTGAAATCGACCATCGCCCGCCGCGAAGTGCGCGCACCGTTTGCCGGCGTGGTCGGCCTGCGCAACGTCTTCCTCGGCCAGTACCTGCAGCCGGGCACCGACATAGTGCGGCTGGAAGACACCAGCGTGATGCGCCTGCGCTTCACCGTGCCGCAGACCGACATCTCCCGCATCAGCCTGAATCAGGAGATCCGGATCAACGTGGATGCCTACCCGAACCGCCAGTTCAAGGGTCACATCAGCGCCATCGAGCCGGCCGTCAACTACCAGAGCGGCCTGATCCAGGTGCAGGCGAACATCCCCAACAACGACGGCCTGCTGCGCTCCGGCATGTTTGCCCGCGCCAGCATCCTGCTGCCGGCCCAGAAGGACCAGATAGTGCTGCCGCAGACCGCCATCACCTTCACCCTGTACGGCGAGAACGTCTACCTGGTCAAGGAGCAGGACGGCGTGAAGCGCGTCGAGCAGGTGGTGGTCAAGGTGAGCGAGCGCAAGGGCAACGATGCCCACGTGGTCTCCGGCATCAAGGCGGGTGACGAAGTGGTCATGTCCGGCCAGGTACGCCTGAGCAACGGCGCCAAGGTAAAAATCGTGCAGGACCAGGGTCTGAAGGTTCCTGACCAGGCTCCCATGCTGTAAAACGCGGAGAGACAGATGCGCTTTACCGACATATTCATCAAACGGCCCATCCTGGCCATCTCGATCAGCTTCCTGATCGCGTTGCTGGGTTTGCAGGCCGTGTTCAAGATGCAGGTGCGGGAATACCCCGAGATGACCAACACGGTCGTCACGGTCAGCACCAGCTATTACGGCGCGAGTGCCGACCTGATCCAGGGCTTCATCACCCAGCCGCTGGAACAGGCCATCGCCCAGGCGGACAACATCGACTTCATGACATCGTCCACCCAGCTCGGCAGCTCCACCATCACCGCTTACATGAAGCTCAACACCGATCCCAACGCCGCCCTGTCCGACATTCTGGCCAAGGTCAACTCGGTGCGATCCCAGCTGCCCAAGGAGTCGGAAGACCCCTCGGTCACCATGTCCACCGGCTCCACCACGGCGGTGCTCTACATCGGCTTCACCAGCCCAGAGCTCAACGCCAGCCAGATCACCGACTACCTGGAGCGGGTCATCAAGCCCCAGCTCTTCACCGTCGGCGGCGTCTCCAAGGTCGACATGTACGGCGGTACCAAGTACGCCCTGCGGGTATGGCTGGATCCGGCCAAGATGGCGGCGTTCAACCTGACTGCCGCGGACGTGA
The DNA here is from genome assembly GCF_040907805.1 of Aeromonas sp. s3. Lineage (NCBI taxonomy): Bacteria > Pseudomonadati > Pseudomonadota > Gammaproteobacteria > Aeromonadales > Aeromonadaceae > Aeromonas > Aeromonas sp. s3. The sequence continues at coordinate 77,002 of NZ_JBFOCQ010000022.1, read as the reverse complement.
TGAACGTGCTCAACAGCAACAACTATCAGTCCGCCACCGGCCAGGCTACCGGCTACTTCACCCTCTACAACGGCAACGCCGAGACCCAGGTCAACACCACCGAGGAGCTCGAGCGCCTGGTGGTCTCCACCCGTGACGGCAAGGTGATCCGCCTGGCCGACATCGCCAAGGTGACCCTGGAGAAGAGCCACGACACCTATCGCGCCACCGCCAACGGCCGCGAGGCCGTGGTACTGGCCATCAACGCGGCGCCGACCGCCAACCCGATCAACATCGCCCACGACGTGCTGGCGATGCTGCCGAGCCTGAAGAGCAACATGCCGAGCACCATGGAGGCCAACGTCCTCTATGACTCCACCGTGGCCATCAACGAATCGATCCACGAGGTGATCAAGACCATCGCCGAGGCAGCCGCCATCGTGCTGGTGGTGATCACCCTGTTCCTCGGCTCGTTCCGCGCGGTCATCATCCCGATTATCACCATCCCGCTCAGTCTGATCGGCGTGGTGATGGTGATGCAGATGTTCGGCTTCTCCATCAACCTGATGACCCTGCTGGCCATGGTGCTGGCCATCGGCCTGGTGGTGGATGACGCCATCGTGGTGCTGGAGAACGTGGATCGTCACGTCAAGGAGGGAGAAGATCCGTTCCGTGCCGCCATCATAGGCACCCGCGAGATCGCCGTGCCGGTCATCGCCATGACGGTCACCCTGGCCGCCGTGTACGCGCCGATCGCCCTGATGGGGGGCATCACCGGCTCCCTGTTCAAGGAGTTCGCGCTGACCCTAGCGGGCGCCGTGTTCGTCTCCGGCATCATAGCCCTGACTCTGTCGCCCATGATGTGCGCCAAGATGCTCAAGGCCAACGAGGAGCCGGGCAAGTTCGAAAGCACGGTACACCACCTGCTGGAGCGCATGACGGTGCGTTACGACGCCATGCTGCACGCCGTGATGCAAAAGCGCATCGTGGTGGTGCTGTTCGCCGTTATCGTGTTCGCCAGCCTGCCGATGCTGTTCAAGTTCATCCCGAGCGAGCTCGCGCCGAACGAGGACAAGGGCGTCATGGCCGTGCTGGGGACCGCCCCCTCCAACGTCAACCTGGACTATATCCAGGGGACCATGGAGCAGGTGAACAAGGTGCTGGACTCCCAGCCGGAAGTGGCCTTCTCCCAGGTCTTCTCCGGGGTGTTCAACGCCAACCAGGCGTTCGGTATCGCCTCCATGGTGCCGTGGAGCCAGCGTGAAGCGAGCCAGAAAGAGGTGCTGGACCGGGTGGCCGGGCTGGTGAAAGACGTGCCCGGCATGTCCATCACTACCTTCCAGTTCCCGGAACTGCCAGGCGCCTCGAGCGGCCTGCCGGTGCAGTTCGTCATCACCACGCCGAACAACTTCGAGAGCCTCTATCAGGTGGCCAGCGAGATCCTGACCGCAGCCCAGGGGAGCGGACGCTTCGTCTACTCCGAGCTGGACCTGCAGTACGACTCCGCCACCATGAAGATCAAGATCGACAAGGACAAGGCGGGTGCCTACGGCATCACCATGCAGGACATCGGCATCACCCTGGGCACCATGATGTCGGACGGTTACGTCAACCGCATCGACCTGGATGGCCGCTCCTACGAGGTGATCCCGCAAGTCGAGCGCAAATACCGTCTCAACCCCGAGTCGATCAAGGGCTACTACGTACGGGCGGCCGATGGCAAATCCATCCCGCTCGGCAGCCTGATCAGCATCGAGGTGATCGGTGAGCCGCGCTCCCTGCCCCACTTCAACCAGCTCAACTCCGCCACCATAGGTGCCGTGCTGATGCCTGGCACCACCATGGGTGACGCCATCAACTGGCTCAACACCACGGCGGACGAGAAGCTGCCGCAGGGCTACCGTTACGACTTCATGGGCGAGGCCCGCCAGTTCGTGACCGAGGGCAGTGCCCTGTACGCCACCTTCGGTCTGGCGCTGGCCATCATCTTCCTGGTGCTGGCGATCCAGTTCGAATCGGCTCGTGACCCGCTGGTGATCATGGTCTCCGTGCCGCTGGCCATCAGCGGGGCACTGATCGCCCTGGCCTGGGGTGCCGCCACCATGAACATCTACTCCCAGGTGGGTCTGATCACCCTGGTCGGCCTGATTACCAAGCACGGCATCCTGATCTGTGAAGTGGCGAAGGAGGAGCAGCTGCTGCACGGCCGCAACCGGATAGAAGCCGTCATGACTGCCGCCAAGGTGCGTCTGCGCCCCATCCTGATGACCACGGCCGCCATGATCGCCGGTCTCATCCCGCTGCTCTATGCCACGGGGGCCGGGGCTGCCCAGCGCTTCAGCATCGGCATCGTGATCGTGGCCGGTCTGGCCATAGGTACCGTGTTCACCCTGTTCGTACTGCCGGTGATCTACACCTACCTGGCCTCCGAACACAAACCGCTGCCGGTATTTGATGAATCCATTCCGCCCAAGGCGAAAGGGAGTCATTAAAAACCTTTTTGAATCAACAAGGCCCCGTTTCGGGGCCTTGTTTTTATCACGCGAACGAAACACGACATAAGTGCATGAAGCAGTTAAACTAAATGGCAATATATCCAGACCGCAAGGACGCCATGTCAGGACTCTTCTCCAAGACCGCTAGGGCCGTCGGCCGTAACGGACTCTCATACCGCCTGCTCTCCTACATTCTGGTGTGCAGTACCGTATTGGCGATGATCATTACGGTGTTGCAGCTTGCCTGGGATTACCGCAAGGACGTGGCCGTCATCGAGGACAGCATCGGCCAGATCGAGGCCTCCTTCCTGCAGCCCATCGCCGCCAGCCTGTGGAACCTGGATGAAGAGCAGGTGAAGGTGCAGATCGAGGGCATCATGAACCTGCCCAACATGCAGTTCGTGATGGTGAAGGAGATGCTCGGCAACTCGGAAGTGCCGCTGCTGACCCAGGGGGTGGAGCGGGAAAGCTACGACATCTCCCGCGAGTTCAACCTCACCTATCAGGGCGAGGTGGTGGGCAAGCTATTCGTCGCCGCTTCGCTGGAGCAGATCTACCAGCGCCTCATCGAAAAGTCCGTGCTGATCATGGTCAGCCAGACCATCAAGACCCTGGTGGTCTCGTTTTGCATCCTGATCATCATTTATTACCTGGTGGTGCGTCACCTCAACCGCATCGCCCACTACGCCCAGAAGTTGAATCTGGACCGGCTCACCAACGAGCTGACCCTGGAGGGGCGCCAGCTGCCCCGCAAGAAACCCGACGAGCTCGACACCCTGGTCGCCACCCTCAACCAGATGCGCACCCGGCTGCTCGACGAATTTGCGGCGCGCCATCAGGCCGCCGAACAGCTGCAGCAGGAGCGGGACTTCTCCGCCACCCTGATCAACTCCGCCAACATGGTCATCTGCTGCATGGAGCCGGACCTCAACATCGCCAGCATCAACCCGGCGGCCATCCTGCTGACCGGCTACCACCAGCAGGAGATACTGCAGCACAACTGGCTGGATCTGTTCGTCAGCAAGGAGCAGCGCGACCAGCTGGCGGCCACCCTGGCCGATCACGGCTCCATCGAGGACAAAGAGGTCATGATGCATGACCAGCAGGGCCACGAGCTGGTGCTGCAGTGGACCTTCGCCCCCTTCTACGAAGGGCCCAACCTCAAATACCTGATCGGCTTCGGCTACGACATCACCCGCCTCAAGAAGGTGGAGCGGGAGATCATCCAGCTCAACGAACAGCTGGAGGGCAAGGTGGTGGAGCGTACCCGCAGCCTGAGCGATGCCAACGACCAGCTGGGCAAGGCCTACGACGATCTGAAACAAGCCCAGCAGACCCTGGTGGAGTCGGAGAAGATGGCCTCCCTCGGTTCCCTGGTGGCCGGCGTGGCCCACGAGATCAACACCCCTATCGGCATCAGCGTGACCGCCTCCTCCTACCTGCAGGAGCGGGTGGCCGACTTCAAGCAGCACATCGACTCCAAGCAGCTGTCGCGCTCCTATCTCACCGAATTTACCGTCAATCTGGATGAATCCATGCAGCTGTTGCAGGGCAACCTGCGCCGCGCCTCCGAGCTCATTGCCAGCTTCAAGCAGGTAGCGGTGGACCAGTCGTCCGAGGCGCGCTACAACTTCAGCCTCGCCGACAACCTGCATCAGGTGGTGGTCTCCCTCGGTCACAAGCTGAAGAAGGCCCAGTGCGAGGTGGATATCCAGTGCGATCCCAAGCTGTCGATCTTCTCCTTCCCCGGCAGCTTCACCCAGATCTATTCGAACCTGATCCTCAACTCAATCAACCACGGCTTCGACAACTGGGACAAACCCAAGAAGATCACCATCAAGGTGGAACAGCAGGGTGAAGAGCTGCTGATCGACTACAGCGACAACGGCCGCGGCATCCCGCCCGAGATACTGCCACGCATCTTCGATCCCTTTGTCACCTCCAAGCGGGGCCAGGGCGGCAGCGGGCTCGGCACCCACATCATCTACAACCTGGTGGTGCAGCTGCTGCGCGGCCGCATCAACTGCATCAGCGAACCGGAGCAAGGCGCCCAGTTCCATATTCGCCTGCCGATCCAACATAACTGAGTGCTGGCTCTTGTGAGCCAGCCGCTTTATCCCCATCATGCTGTGATTGCATTCTTAATGAGCGGAGAACCTCGCAATGGCACAGCATTTTGACTATATCGCCATCGGCGGCGGCAGCGGCGGCATCGCCTCGGCCAACCGGGCTGCCATGTACGGTAAGAAAGTTGCCCTGATTGAAGCCAAAGAGTTGGGTGGAACCTGCGTCAACGTCGGCTGCGTGCCGAAGAAGGCCATGTGGTATGCCGGCCAGATCGCCGATGCCCTGAAATATGGCGCCGACTACGGCTTCGACACCACTCTCAACCACTTCAGCTGGGCCAAGCTGGTCGAGTCCCGCCAGGCCTATATCGGCCGCATTCATCAGTCCTACCAGAACGTGCTGGGCAAGAACCAGATCACCGTCATCAAGGGCTTCGCCCGCTTCGTCAGCAGCAACACCATCGAGGTGAATGGCGAGCAGTACAGCGCCGATCACATACTGATCGCCACCGGCGGCCGCCCAGAAGTGCCGGCCATCCCGGGTGCCGAGCTGGGCATCGACTCCGACGGCTTCTTCGAGTTGCAAGAACAACCCAAACGGGTTGCCGTGGTGGGGGCCGGTTATATCGCGGTGGAGATCGCCGGCGTGATGCAGGCGCTCGGCTCCGAGACCCACCTGGTGGTGCGCAAGCACGCCCCGCTGCGCAACTTCGACCCCATGATCCACGAGACTCTGGTGGAGATCATGGCGCAGGAAGGACCCAAGCTACACACCCACGCCATTCCGAAAGCCGTGGTCAAGAACGCCGACGAGAGCCTGACCCTGCAGCTGGAAGATGGTCGCCACCTCACCGTCGACTGCCTGATCTGGGCCATCGGCCGTGTCCCGGCCACCGACAACCTCAACCTGGCCGCCACCGGTATCACGCTCGACGAGAAGGGCTTTATCCCGACCGACAAGTTCCAGAACACCGCCGTCGCCAACCTCTATGCTGTGGGTGACAACACCGGCCGCATCCAGCTCACCCCGGTGGCCGTCGCGGCGGGCCGTCGTCTCTCCGAGCGGCTGTTCAACAACAAGCCGAACGAGCACCTCAACTACGATCTGGTGCCGACCGTGGTATTCAGCCACCCACCCATCGGCACCATAGGACTGACCGAGCCGGAAGCCGTCGCCGAATATGGTGAAGATCAGGTCAAGGTCTACCGCAGCCAGTTCACCGCCATGTACTCGGCGCTGACCCAGCATCGCCAGCCCACCCGGATGAAGCTGGTCTGCGTCGGGCCGGAAGAGAAGGTGGTCGGCCTGCACGGCATCGGCTTCGCCATGGACGAGATCCTGCAGGGCTTCGGCGTCGCCATGAAGATGGGTGCCACCAAGGCGGACTTCGACAACTGCGTTGCCATCCATCCGACCAGCGCGGAAGAGTTTGTCACCATGCGCTGAGGGAGCTAGGGCATAGAGGTCAAACCGGCCACTGCGTTCCCACTCCCCATCCCACCAGCGCGGAAGAGTTTGTGACCATGCGATAAGCATGTTTGAAGCTGGCCTATCACTATCAGGTCAGCCTCAGCGACTTGCAACCAAACCCGGCTCAGGCCGGGTTTTTCGATCTTTCCCCTCCCCCAAATAGCGCCCACACCTGCTTTTTTACGCCGATTTTACGCCTGCCAAATCCGGCTTTATGGCGCCTTTACGCCGGTTATTCCTACCATTTGGTCGTCAATTACACCAATGGAGTCGATATGAATTGGCTATATCTGCTGCTGGTCCTCACCCTCGCGGGCTATCTGCTGCGCGCCCTTGCGCGCACCCATGAGTGAGGAACCGGATATGTGGCAAGAGATCATCTATCCCGTCGCGTTCGTACTGCTGGTGCTGCTGCCGGCGCCTCTGCTTGGCAACTACCTGTATCGGGTGTTTGAGGGCAAGAGTCGCTGGCTGGCTCCCGTCGAGCGCGCCACCCTGGCCTGCTGCGGCACGGACGGGCGCGAGCAGGACTGGAAGTCCTACGCCCTCAGCCTGCTGGCCTTCAATGGCGCCGGCTTTGGCCTGCTGTTCCTGATCCTGCTGGCGCAGGGGCTGCTGCCCCTCAACCCGCAACAGCTGCCCGGGCTGAACTGGCAACTCGCCTTCAACACCGCGGTCAGCTTCATGACCAACACCAACTGGCAGGCCTACTCCGGCGAGGCCAGCCTCTCCTACTTCAGCCAGATGGTGGGGCTCACCACCCAGAACTTCGTCTCCGCCGCCACCGGCGCCGCCGTTGCCATCGCCCTGTTCCGCGGCATCGCCCGCCAGCAGACCACCCACCTCGGCAACTTCTGGCAGGATCTGGTGCGCTTCTGCCTCTACGTGCTGTTGCCGATGGCATTGATCCTGGCGCTGCTGCTGGTCTGGCAGGGGGTACCCCAGAGCCTGTCAGCCTACCTGCCGTTCCACGCGCTGGAAGGCCAGGAGCAGCTGTTGCCGCTCGGCCCGGCGGCCTCCCAGATCGCCATCAAGCAGCTCGGCTCCAACGGCGGCGGCTTCTTCGGCGTCAACTCGGCCCATCCGTTCGAGAACCCGACCGCCCTCTCCAACTGGCTGGAGATGGTCGCCCTGCTGACACTGGCCGCCGCCATGGTCTGCACCCTGGGTCGCTACGTGAAGGACCTGGCCCACAGCCGCGCCATCCTTGTCGCCATGACCCTGATGATGGTGATCGGGCTCTTCGTCTCCATCACCCAGGAGCTGAAACCGGACCCAGCCCTCGCCCAGCTCACCACTGACGCCAGCAGCATGGCCGGCAACTGGGAAGGCAAGGAGAGCCGCTTCGGCCCCCTGCTCTCCAGCATCTGGGAAGTGGCGACCACCAGCGCCTCCAACGGCTCGGTCAACGCCATGCACGACAGCTTCACTCCCCTCGGTGGCATGGTCGGCATGATCAACATGCTGCTCGGCGAGGTCATCTTCGGCGGGGTCGGCTCCGGCATCTACGGCATGATGCTGTTCGTGTTGCTGACCGTGTTCCTGTGCGGCCTGATGGTGGGGCGTACCCCGACCTATCTGGGCAAGCGGCTCGGCATCACCGAGATGAAATGGGTGGTCGCCAGCATGCTGGTGATGCCGGTCGGGGTATTGGTGATCGGCGGCATTACCCTGCTGATGCCGGACTCCGCCACCGTCATCGGTCACGACGGCCCCCACGGCCTGTCCCGGCTGATCTATGCCTACGCCTCGGCCGCCGGCAACAACGGCTCCGCCTTCGCCGGCCTGGCCGCCGCCGACAGCTGGCAGTGCATCGCCATCGGGCTGGCCATGCTGCTCGGCCGCTTCGGCTACATCATTCCGGTGCTGGCCATCGCCGGCCAGCTGGCCCGCGCCCCGCGCCAGGAGCGAAGCGAGGGGGACTTCCCCGTCAGCGGCCCGCTCTTCATCACCCTGCTGATCGTCACCGTGCTGCTGATGGGGGGCCTCTCCTTCCTGCCGGTGCTGGCGCTGGGTCCGGTGGCGGAACACCTGAGCCTGCTGGGAGGTGCCTTCTGATGCTGCACACCTCACTGATCGCCGTGGTCAACTATTCGATGCTGGGAGCTTTCCAATGAGCAAGTCCGCTTCAATGAGCACCGACACCCTCAAGGTGAAGGGCAAGAAACAGAAATCACAGATCATGCAGGCCATGGTGGAAGCCCTCTATCGCTTCAACCCCAGGGCGCTGCTCGGCAGCCCCATCCTGTTCACCCTCTGGCTGGCGGCCGTGATGGCCAGCGTGGAGTCGCTGCTGGGGCAGCCTGTCTCCGGCGTCGCCCCTTCGCTGGCCTGGCAGCTGACCGCCTGGCTCTGGCTCACCCTCTGGTTTGCCAACTTCGCCGAGACCCTGGCCGAGGGGCGCGGCAAGGCGCGGGCCGACAGCCTGAAGGCCGGCATGAGCCAGCTCAGGGCGCGCCGGGTCACCCATCCGCAGGATGACAAGGGGGAGTGGGTGCCAGCCACCAGCCTGCGCAAGGGCGATCTGGTGCTGGTGCGCAGCGGCGAGATGATCCCCGCCGACGGCGAAGTGGTCGCTGGCATCGCCTCGGTCAACGAGGCCGCCATCACGGGTGAATCCGCCCCTGTCATCCGCGAGTCGGGCACCGACCGCAGCGGCGTGACCGGCAATACCACCGTCGTCTCCGACGAGATCTGGGTGCGCATCAGCAACAATCCGGGTGAAAGCACCCTGGATCGCATGATTGCGCTGGTGGAAGGGGCCAAGCGCCAGAAGACCCCCAACGAGATGGCGCTGGACGCCCTGCTGGTGGGGCTGACCCTGATCTTCCTGCTGGTGGTGGCCACCCTGCCCTGGTTCCTCGACTACAACGGCACCCAGGTGCCCCGGCTCTACCTGCTGGCGCTGTTCATCACCCTGATCCCGACCACCATCGGTGGTCTGCTCTCCGCCATCGGCATAGCCGGCATGGACCGGCTGGTGAAGCTCAACGTGATCGCCAAGTCGGGCCGGGCGGTGGAAGCCGCCGGCGACGTGCGCACCCTGTTGCTGGACAAGACCGGCACCATCACCTTCGGCAACCGGATGGCGGATGAACTGATCCCGGCCCCCGGTATCGATCCGGCCCTGCTGGCCCAGGCCGCCATGCTGGCCTCGCTCGGTGACAACACGCCGGAGGGCAAGTCCATCCTGACCCTGGCTGGCAAGAGCCACACCAGACCGAGCCAGCTGGAGAGCGACATCCTGATCCCCTTCAGCGCCGAGACCCGGCTGAGCGGGCTGGATCGCAACGGTCATCAATATCGCAAGGGGGCGGTGGATGCGGTGCTGCGCTACCTCTCCCTCGATCGCAAGGCGGTGCCCGAGCCCATTCTCAAGTCGGTGGACAGCATAGCTCGCCAGGGCGGCACCCCGCTGCTGGTCTGCACCCACGAGAAGCTGCTGGGGGTGGTGTTCCTCAAGGACATCATCAAGCCGGGCATCAAGGCCCGCTTCCAGATCCTGCGCCACATGGGGATCCGCACCGTGATGATCACCGGCGACAACCCGCTGACCGCCGCCGCCATCGCCGCCGAGGCCGGGGTGGACGACTTCATCGCCGAGGCGACACCGGAGAAGAAGCTGGCCTACATCCGCCAGGAGCAGGCCGACGGCCGGCTGGTGGCCATGTGCGGGGACGGCGCCAACGACGCCCCTGCGCTGGCCCAGGCCGACGTGGGGCTAGCCATGAACGAGGGTACCCAGGCCGCCAAGGAGGCGGGCAACCTGGTGGATCTCGACTCCAACCCCACCAAGCTGCTGGACGTGGTGCTGGTAGGCAAGCAGCTGCTGGTGACCCGTGGCGCCCTGACCACCTTCTCCATCGCCAACGACGTGGCCAAGTACTTCGCCATCCTGCCGGCCCTGTTCATCGCCGCCTACCCGCAGTTGGGGGCGCTGAACCTGATGCAGCTGGGCAGCCCCGAGAGCGCCATCCTGTCGGCCATCATCTTCAACGCCCTGATCATCGTCGCTCTGGTGCCGCTGGCCCTGCGCGGGGTCAGCCTGCAGGGCACGGCAGCCAGCCTGCTGCGCCGCAACCTGCTGCTCTACGGTGTCGGTGGTCTGATCGTGCCCTTTATCGGAATCAAGTTGATCGACCTGGTTATCACCGGCCTGGGGCTGGTGTAACGGCATTACCGGATGCGGGGCAGACCCGCATCCACTCAACGCATTTGGAGCAAGAGAATCATGATAGCAATCAGAACCCTGCTGACCCTGACCCTGCTGCTGGGGGTGGCTTATCCGCTGGCCGTCACCGGGCTGGCCCAGCTTGTTTTCCCCTGGCAGGCCAACGGCAGCCAGCTCACCAATGACAAGCAGCAGGTGGTCGGCAGCGCCCTGCTGGCCCAGAAGTTCGAGCGGGCCGACTACTTCCACTCCCGCCCCTCCGCCAGCGACTTCGCCACCATAGGTGGCGGTGGCAGCAACCTGGGAATGAGCTCGCCGCTGCGGGCCGAATTTGCCGCAGCGGCGGCCAGGGCGCAGCCGGAAGCCAGGGTCCCCGCCCTGCTGACCCGCTCCGCCTCCGGCCTCGATCCCCATCTGCCGCTCGATGCAGTGCTGGCTCAGGTGGAGCGGGTCGCCGGGCAACGGGGGCTGGATCCCGTTCGGCTGACGGAGCAGGTCAAGTCGGCGGCACAAGCTGGTATCCTTGGCCCGCAGGTGGTCAACATTCTCCAGTTGAACCTGCAACTCGATCATCAAAAGGGCGCCTGAGGGCGCTCCTTGCCGTTCGGGAAGGCTCCCTTTCGACAACGGGGACAAGCATGAGCAATGAGGTCACGGCCGCAGTTCGGCCGATGGAACGGGAGCGCGGGGATGCGTGATGAAGTGAGGGCGGACGCCCTGCTGGCGAGCCTGGAACAGGAGCACAGGGGCAAGCTGAAGGTGTTTCTCGGCGCCGCCCCCGGCGTGGGCAAGACCTACGCCATGCTGCAGGCGGTGCGGGAACAGGCCAAAGAGGGGGTCGACATCCTGATCGGGGTGGTGGAGACGCACGGCCGCCAGGAGACCCTGGCCCTGCTCGACAAGCTCGCCATCCAGCCGCGCAAGCTGCACCTGCACCGCCAGCAGCGGTTGGAGGAGATGGATCTGGACGGCCTGCTGACCCGCAAACCCGCCATCGCCGTGGTGGACGAGCTGGCCCACAGCAACGCCCCCGGCAGCCGCCACGAGAAGCGCTGGCAGGATGTGGAGGAGCTGCTCGGCGCCGGTATCGACGTCTACACCACCCTCAACGTGCAGCACCTGGAGAGCCTCAACGATCTGGTGTGGCAACTGACCGGGGTCAGGGTCAAGGAGACCCTGCCCGACCAGGTGCTGCTGGAAGCCGACAGCCTGGTGCTGATCGACCTCCCCCCCAAGGAGCTGCTCGGCCGTCTCAAGGAGGGCAAGGTCTATGTGCCCCACCAGGCCAAGGCCGCCCTGCAGTCCTTCTTCTCCCTCAACAACCTGACCGCCCTGCGGGAGCTGGCGATGCAGACCGCCGCCAGCCACGTGGAGGGGGATCTGCAACTGCAGTGGCAGGCCGCCGGCAAGACCACGCTGCCGCTAAGAGGCAAGCTGATGGTCTGCCTCGGCGACGAGCACGGCGCCGCCCTAGTGCGCTACGGCCACCGCTTCGCCCAGCGCCGCCAGCTGCCCTGGCTGGTGGTGCACGTCGACAGCAAGGGGCAGCGTTCCGCCGAACAGGAGCAGGCGCTGGCGCTCGCCTCCCAGCTGGGGGCCAAGGTGCTGACCCTCTCCAGCCCGGCGGTGGCCGACGCCCTGCTGGAGACGGCCGAACAGCAGCAGGTGTCGCAACTGCTGCTGGGCAAACCCCACAAGGCGCCGTGGCGCCGCTCGCTGGTGCAGCATCTGCTCAGGCAGGCACAGGGGCTCGAGATCACCCTGGTGGATACCGAGAAACGCAAACCCGGCCTGAACTGGCAGCCGCTTCACCCCAAGGACATTCGCCAGAGCCTGCTGGCGGTGGTCATCATGGGGACCACCTCGGCCGCCGTCTGGGGACTATCCCACTGGCTGCCGCCCGCCTCCCTGCCCATGCTGTTCGTGCTGGGGGTACTGGCCACCGCGCTCACCACCAGCCTGGTGCCCGCCATCCTGGCCGCCGTGCTGGGCTTCGTCGGCCACAACCTGTTGTTCACCGTCCCCTACTTCTCCCTCAGCGTCGCCAGCCACAGCGACCTGCTCACCCTGTTCGTGCTGCTCATCGTCGGCATCACGGCCGGGCGGCTCGCCTCCCGTCAGCGCCAGCAGCTGGTCGGCCTGCGCGAGACCCAGCAGCTGGGCAATGCCCTGCTCTCCCTGAGTCAGGGGTTGGCCACCGCCAGCAGTCCGGTCGAGGTGCTCAGGCAAGGGAGCCAGGCCATCTCGCTGGCACTGGGCCAGCCGGTGTTTGCCCTCGATCGGCACTACCAGTACTGGGCCGGCTCGACCGAGCACAAGCCGGGGCAGACCGACAAGGCGGCCATCGACTGGTGTCTGGCCCAGAAGCAGAGCGCCGGCGCCCACACCGCCACCCTCAACGCGGCCGAGGCCCAGTACCATCACCTCAGCGATGAGCTGGTGCTGGGCATACTGCTGGCCAATCCGCTAGCCTCCTCGGCCGAGCATCAGCTGCAGGCGCTGCTCACCGATATCCGCGCCGCCCTGGCCCGGATCGACCTCAACGAGCGGCTGGCCGACAGCCAGCTGCAGGCAGAGACCGACCGGATGCGCGCCGCCCTGCTCTCCTCAGTCTCCCATGATCTGAAGACGCCGCTCGCCACCATCATGGGCGCCGGTAGCACCCTGCTGGAATATGGTGACCGGATCAGCAGCGAAGACCGCAGCGAGCTGTTGCACTCGGTGCAGGAGGAGGCGCGCCGCCTGCACAGCTATGTGCAGAACCTGCTGGACATGATCCGCATCGGCTCACCCGACTTCCAGCTGAAACGGGACTGGGTCGATCTTGCGGATCTGGTGGAGAATGCCCGCCGCCGGCTCGACTCTTCCTGGCGCCAGCACAAGCTGCTGGTGCACTTCGATCAGCAGATCCCCCGCCTCTATGTGCACGGCGCCCTGATCGAGCAGGTGCTGGTCAACATCCTCGACAACGCCTCCCGCTACTCGCCGGCCGGCACCCCCATCGAGTTCAAGGTGATGCTGGCGGACCCCGACCTCATCATCGACATCATAGATATCGGGGTCGGCATCGCCGAGTCGGACCGCGACAAGATCTTCAACCTCTTCTACACCCAGCCGGTCGGTGATTGCGGCAGCCGTGGCACCGGGCTTGGCCTCGCCATTTCCCGCGCTATGATAGAGGTCCATGGGGGCCGCATCTGGGCCTTTTCCGGCCCCAACGGCAACGGCACCTGCATGCGCATCTCCCTGCCGCTGGCCCTCAATGCTCCGGCGGCCTGATGGTCGCCGCCCTTTTTCATCAGCGAGCTGGAGGTTGAATGGCTCACATACTGGTCATCGACGACGAGGCGGCCATCCGCCGTTTTTTGCGGATCAGCCTGATCGCCGAAGGCCATCAGGTCAGCGAGGCCGTTGGCGTCAACGAGGGTGTGGCGCAGTATCGCCACCTCAACCCCGACCTGGTGATCCTGGATCTAGGCCTGCCGGATGGGGATGGTCTCCAGGTGTTGCAGGCCATTCGCGAGCACCATCAGCATCCGGTACTGGTGCTGTCGGCGCGGGACTCGGAGCAGGAGAAGGTGCGGCTGCTGGATGCTGGAGCCAATGACTACATGAGCAAGCCGTTCGGCGTCGGCGAGATGATGGCCCGTATCCGGGTGCTGCTGCGCCAGCGGGCCGGGGTCAGCAGCGGTGAGTGCCGCCACTTCCCCCAATGCGGGCTGACCCTGGACAGCAGCAGCCACAGGGTCACCCTGGGGGAGGAAGAGGTGGCCCTCTCCCGCAAGGAGTTCGCCCTGCTGCAGGCGCTGGTGTGCCACCCCGGCAAGCTGGTGCTGCAGACCCAGCTGCTCAACGACATCTGGGGGCCGAGCCACAAGGAGGACACCCACTACCTGCGCATCGTCATCGCCAGCCTGCGCAAGAAGCTGGGGGATAACCCTCAAGACCCCGCCCTTATCGAGACCGAATCCGGCATCGGCTACCGCTTTATCGGCAGCTGATGTTTCACGTGGAACGACGCCAGCAACAACACAGGGCCAACAGACCGCATCCACCGAGCAGCAGACCGAGATCCTGCAAGCTGGCTGCAACCGCCAACCCCAGGCTGAGCAGCAGGTAGTAACCGAGCCCGAACAGGGCGCCGGCACTGCCCGCCACCTCCCTATAGGCCAGCAGCGCCTGGCTCAGCACATTGGGGATCGCCAGCCCGAATGCCACTACCACTCCCGTCATGGGCAGCAGAAACCAGAGCGACGCCTGGCTGGCCCACACCAGCCAACCCGAGCCCAGTGCCAACAAGGCGGCAAGCCGGATCAGCGAGGCAGGCGACCAGCCAAGTCCCAACAGACGCTTGTTGACCAGACTCCCCCCCAGGGTCGACAGTGCCAGCACGACACCGGAGTAACCAAACTCGCCCGCGCTCAACCCCAGCCCGGCAAACAGAAACGGCGCCAGACTGTAGTAGCCGAACAGCATGGTGTTGAACAGCGCCACCAGAGCTGCGCTGCGCCACAAGCCGCTATCACGCACCATCCGGCATACCAGCGGCCAGAGTGCCACTCGCTGGGTGGTGATCGGCCGGGTTTCCGGCAACTGCCGGCAGGCAATCAGCAACAAGCCGATTGCCAGTGCCAGCAGGGCGCCAAATACCCCGAGATAACCAAAACCATCGGCCAGCAGGCCGCCGCTCACCAGCCCCAGCACTGGGCTGAGGGAGAGCGCTATGCCCATCACCGAGAAGACCCGCGCCAGATCGCTGCCCTGATAGCTGTCGCGCAGCATGGTCTGGGTCACTACTGAGCCCACGGCGGCACCGAAGGCCGCAATGACCCGGGCCAGCAGCAGGGTTTCAAATTGAGTGGCCAGCAACGCCAGCAGGGTGCCGGCGCCATAGGTCAGCAACCCCGCCAGCATGGCTGGGCGCCGACCGATGAGATCGCACAACCGACCCCAGCAAACCACGCCCGCCGCAAACGCCAGAAAATAGACCGACAGGGTCTGGGATGCCTGCCCCTCACTCACCCGAAACTCAGTGGCGATATGGGTCAGTACCGGGCTGTAGATGGTCTCCACTATCTGGGGAAACATCATCAGCCCGACCACCAGCCAGAGCGGTGGCAACTTGTTGTTCATGACAAACCTCCTTCACTAGAGGCCGTCATTCTAGAGTGACGCCAATTGTCCGATTACAATAAGCAAGACTATAAACATCAATAATCGGACACATGGCCTTTATTCTTCCCGATCACCCTTTTGATCCTGACCAGCACGACGGCAGTGCCATCGGTATCGCCGCCGCCCTCGGCTGGCACGACTCTGGCCGCCACCAGCACAGGCGCCATCAGCTGCTGTTCGCCCAGGCCGGCTGCATGACCATAGAGCTGGACGATCAGGTCTGCCTGCTGCCGCCGACGCGGGCCGCCTGGTTGCCGGCGGGTCTGCCCCATCGGGTGCTGATGCGCGGGGTGGTGGCCTATCGCTCCCTCTATTTCACAACCGAACCCGGCTTGCCGGCCGAGATGGCGGTGCTGGCAGTCAACCCGCTGCTGCGGGAGATCATCGAACGGATGGCGCTCTGGCCGTGGGACAAGCCGGAGGCAGAGCAGACCTGCACGCTGGCATTATTGAAAGAGGAGCTGGCGCAAGCGCCGCGGGAATCCTGGCAGTTGCCGCTGCCGTCAGACGTACGTCTGGTGGGCTGGCTGCAGGAGGTGAAACAGGGCGACGCCCTGCCCGATCGGCTCAACCGGCTGGCCGAACGGGTGGGTGCCAGTGACAAGACCATAGGCCGCATCTTCATGCGGGAGACCGGCATGAGCTACCAGGCCTGGCGTCAGCAGTGGCGACTGCTGCGGGCGCTGGAGCTGCTGGCCGAAGACGAGCCCATCAGCCGGGTGGCGGCTGCGCTGGAGTTCGCCAGCGACAGCGCCTTCATCGCCTTCTTCAGGCAACATACGGGGCAGACCCCGTTGCGCTATCTCAACTCTCGGGGTGAGTCGCATCGGCCGAGCTCGCCTCCACCACCAGGGTCTCCAGCGCCAGCGGCTTGAGGTTGTGAATGGCTTCCGCCACCACGGCATGGGATGCCTGCTGCTGCTGGGCCAATATTTCCTGCTCCAGCTTGACGCTGTCCAGTTCGGGTCTGGGGTATTCGTCGGCCATGACGTTCAGGCTCAGGCTGCTGGCAATCAAGGTTGCGATCAGGATTTTCATCTGGTGTGCTCCGGTGTGGTTGAGATGACCAGATAACTATTCCAATTGTCGTGCCACATCTATAACAGCATGATTTTGTTTAAATTAATTGTTTTTAGATAACAAATGGCTCCAGTTGGAAAACACCCTGTGGTCAGGGTTGAACCAACAAGTGGTTATTTTCACCACACTAGATTTTGCCTGCTGTTCCACGTGGAACGTCCCATTTTTTTGATCGACACCCGCTTTTAAACTGAGCTATGGTGCTAGCTCCCCCGTAACTGACTCTGGATCTGTCACCGAATGGAATTTTCCTTGTTCGGCGAGAAGTTCACTCGCCATGCCGGTATTACCCAACTCATGGATGACCTTAATCAGGGGCTGACCAATCCGGACGCCATCATGCTGGGTGGCGGCAACCCAGCCCCCATCCCCGCCATGCTGGAACGCTTTCAGGCCGAGGCCAAGAGCCTGCTCGACAACGGTGAGCTGGTGAAGGCGATGGCCAACTACGATGGCCCCCAGGGCAAGGACAGGTTCACCAAGGCGCTGGCGGCCCTGCTCAGCAAGGAGCTGGGCTGGGAGATCTCGGCCCGCAACATCGCCCTGACCAACGGCAGCCAGAACGCCTTCTTCTATCTGTTCAACCTGCTGGCGGGCGAATTTGCCGATGGCCGCAAGAAGAAGGTACTGTTCCCGCTCGCCCCCGAGTACATCGGTTATGCCGACTCGGCTCTGGCGGACGACTACTTCGTGGCCTACAAACCCACCATCGAGAAACTGCCCGACGGCCAGTTCAAGTACCACGTGGACTTCGAGAGCCTGCAGGTGGGTGATGACATCGGGGTGATCTGCGTCTCCCGGCCGACCAACCCGACCGGCAACGTGCTGACCGATGAAGAGATCGAGCACCTCGATCAGATCGCCCGCGACAAGGGTATTCCGCTGCTGATCGACAACGCCTACGGCGTCCCCTTCCCTGGCATCATCTTCAGCGAGGCCAAGCCGTTCTGGAACGCCAACACCATCCTCTGCATGAGCCTCTCCAAGCTGGGGTTGCCGGGCACCCGCTGCGGCATCGTCATCGCCGACGAGAAGATCATTCAGGCCATCACCAACCTAAGCGGCATCATCAATCTGGCACCGGGCAGTCTGGGCCCAGCCATCACCATTCCGATGATCGAGAGCGGCGAGATCATCGCCCTCAGCGAACAGGTGGTGAAACCCTTCTATCGGCAGAAGGCGGAGCTGGCGGTGCAGCTGCTGCGCGAGGCGATCCCCGATCCGCGCTTCCACATCCACAAGCCGGAAGGTGCCCTCTTCCTCTGGCTCTGGTTCGAAGACCTACCGATCCACTGCCAAGCACTATACGAGCGACTGAAGGCGAAGAACCTGCTGATCGTGCCGGGCCACTACTTCTTCCCCGGCATCGATGACCCGGAGTGGCGTCACAGCCGGGAGTGCATCCGCCTCAACTACTCCCAGAGCGAGGAGCTGGTGCAGCGCGGCATCGCCATCCTGGCCGACGAGATCAACGCCCTCTACGCCAGCTAATCCGCCCGGCGATACAAAAACAGAGAGGCCTGCAATGCAGGCCTCTCTTCTATCAGCTGGTCAGCGATACTGTTTAGCCGGGCAGCGCCAGCTGCTCGGGTTTGCCGATGGGGATGGCGCGGGGCTTGAGCGCCTCCGGCAGCTCGCGCGCCAGCTCTATGGTAAGCAGGCCATGCTCCAGCTTGGCACCCTGCACTTCCACGTGCTGGCTCAGCTTGAAGGCGAGCTCGAAGTCCCGCTCGGCGATCCCCTGATGGAGGAACTGGCGCTCACCCATGGTGGCGACCTTGCGCCCCTTCACCTTGAGGGTGCCGTTTTCGGTCTCCAGCTCCAGCTCATTGCGCTCGAAACCTGCCACGGCAACCGTGATGAGGTAGCTGTCGTGATCGCGCTTCTCGATGTTGTACGGGGGGGAGGCCGAGGTCTTCTGATCGAACAGGCCTTCCAGCTCACGGGCCATCCGCTCGAAGCCGACGGCATTGGAATAGAGATGAGAAAAATCGAGGTTACGCATGATCCTATCCTTCTATAAAGCAACAGGGTTTACTCTCCACGGGCCCGTCATCGGCACCCGGGAAACATCAACAATGCAACGAGGTCAGACTGTCAGCCGTTGATCTCGATCTTGCGGGGCTTCATCGCCTCGGGCACTTCGCGCACCAGGTCGATGTGCAGCAGACCGTTCTTCAGGTCGGCCCCCTTCACCCGCACATAGTCGGCCAGCTGGAAGCGACGCTCGAAGCCGCGTTCTGCTATGCCTTGATAGAGGTAGTTACGCTCGGTATCGGCCTGCTTGTTGCCCTTCACCGTCAGCAGATTTTCCTGGAAGCTCAGCTCCAGCTCTTCCTGGGTAAAGCCCGCCACTGCCATGCTGATGCGGTAGTCGCTGTCACCCAGTTGCTCGATGTTGTAGGGGGGGTAACCGGCATTGCCATTGCTGGCGGCAGATTCGATGAGATTGGCCAGACGATCGAAACCGATGGCAGAACGATAGAGCGGAGAAAAGTCGATAGAACGCATAGTATTATCCTCTTTTGAGCGATAACGGATTGTTTGCCCTCCTGATGGACGGGCGCCTGGCCGAAACCTCTGTCGAGCGTTCCGGCCTTGTTATCTATATAGGGGCCCACTTTCGGCTTTCAAGGGCCCTGATCGAAAAATCTTCTCTCCGCCCATTTGCTGGCTTTTTCCTTATTGGGCTTCCTCCTCCAGTCACATACATGGCACCCTGAGCGGAGATCTTGAGGAGTCACATCATGTCCCGTTCAGAACGCCTGCTGGCCCTGCTGCAACTGCTGCGCGGCCACCGCTACGCCATCACCGGCAGCGAGCTGGCCAGCCAGCTTGGCATCAGTCTGCGCACTCTCTATCGGGATATCGCCACCCTGCAGGCACAGGGCGCCCACATCGAGGGGGAAGCGGGTATCGGCTATGTGCTGCGCCCCGGCTTCATGCTGCCGCCGCTGATGTTCAGCGAAGAGGAACTGGATGCACTGGTACTGGGCTCACGCTGGGTGGCGGCCCATGCCGATCATGCCCTCAGCACCGCCGCCAGCAGCGCGCTGGCCAAGATAGAGGCCGTGCTGCCCGCCGATTATCGCCAACAGCTGCATGCCAATGCCCTGCTGATCGGCACCGCTCGCGGTGACAGCCCCGTCGATGAGGCTCCGCTGCGCAGCGCCATCCGCCAGCAGCGCAAGGTGACTCTGCACTACCGTGATCTCAAGGAAGCGAGTTCGGAGCGCACCGTCTGGCCCTGTGCCCTCGGCTACTTCGACCAGGTGCGGGTACTGGTGGCCTGGTGCGAGCTGCGCCAGGGCTTTCGCCACTTTCGGGTGGACAGGATCAGCGCGATGCGGCTGGAGGCGGAACCTTATCCTGGCAATCGGGAACGGTTGCTCAAGGAGTGGCGCGCCAGCCAGCAGATCCCGCAGCCCAGATTCATTGCTGACAGAAACTGACAGCAGGCGGCGCCATGCTGATGGGGTCGGCGCCGATGCGCCATCTCATCAGCAAGGAGCATCACCATGTTAGTCCCCCAGTTCACCATCCTCTACGTTGCCAACCCGACCCGCAGCGCCCTCTTTTACCGCGAGCTGTTCGGCCGCCCACCGGTAGAAGAGTCCCCCACCTTTACCATGTTCGTGTTCGAGTCAGGCGCCAGACTGGCACTCTGGTCAAGCGCCACGGTCGAACCCGCCGTGACCCAAACTGCCGGGGCCATGGAGCTGGCCTTCGCCCTCCCCGATGATGCCGCCGTCGATCGCCAGTCTGCGGAGTGGCAGGCGCGCGGGCTCACCCTGATCCAGGCACCGACCCGGATGGAGTTTGGCTACACCTGTATGGCCCTCGATCCGGACGGCCATCGCCTGCGCCTCTACTGCCCTGCACCTGAGCTGGGGTAATCGGGTTCAATGTTTCACGTGGAACGTGCCACCTCCTCCGCCAGAAAAACAAAAAGCCGCTCACAGGGAGCGGCTTTTTTATATCGTACTGACAGCGTCGAATTAGACGTCGAGGTTGGCCACGCGCAGGGCGTTGGTCTCGATAAAGTCGCGACGCGGCTCTACTGCGTCACCCATCAGGGTGGAGAAGAGCTGGTCAGCACCGACGGCATCATCGATGGTGACACGCAGCATGCGACGGGCTTCCGGATCCATGGTGGTTTCCCACAGCTGGTCCGGGTTCATCTCACCCAACCCTTTATAGCGCTGGATGTAGATGCCGCGCTTGCCTTCGCCCATCAGCCACTCGACCGCTTCGACGAAGCTGGCGACCGGCTTCACCTTCTCGCCACGCTTGATGTAACCACCTTCCTCGATCAGGTTGGCAATCTCCTTGCCCAGCGAGACCAGCTGACGGTACTCGGAGGATTGCAGGAAGTCGTAGCTGATCGGGTATTCGCGGTCGACACCGTGCTGACGTACCACGGCGTGCGGCACGAACAGACGGCGCTCTTCATCGCGGCGCACCTGCATCTGATACTGGATGCCATGGTTGCTCTCGTTGAGCACGGCTTCCATGCTCTGGCACCAGGCCTGCAGATCGCTCTCGCTGGTCAGCAGTGCTTCGTTCAGTTCCGGCTGATAGATCAGCTGGGTCAATACCGCTTCCGGCGCACGACGGGACATGCGGGTGATGAGGTGGGTCACGGCGCGATGCTGGTTGACCAGACGCTCCAGCGCCTCGCCACCGATGGCCGGGGCAGACTCGTTGACGTGCAGGGTCGCACCGTCCAGCGCCATGGCGGTCTGGTACTGCAGCAGCGCATCTTCGTCTTTCAGATACTGCTCCTGCTTGCCCTTCTTCACCTTGTAGAGCGGCGGCTGGGCGATGTAGACATAACCACGTTCGATGATTTCCGGCATCTGACGATAGAAGAAGGTCAGCAGCAGGGTACGGATGTGCGCACCATCGACGTCCGCATCGGTCATGATGATGATGTTGTGATAGCGCAGCTTGTCCGGGTTGTACTCGTCGCGACCGATACCACAGCCCAGTGCGGTGATCAGGGTGCCCACCTCCTGGGAGGAGATCATCTTGTCGAAACGGGCCTTCTCCACGTTCAGGATCTTGCCCTTGAGTGGCAGGATGGCCTGGTTCTTCCGGTTGCGACCCTGCTTGGCGGAACCGCCAGCAGAGTCCCCTTCCACTATGTAGAGTTCGGAGAGCGCCGGGTCTTTTTCCTGACAGTCGGCCAGCTTGCCGGGCAGACCGGCGATATCCAGCGCGCCCTTGCGGCGGGTCAGTTCGCGGGCCTTGCGGGCTGCTTCACGGGCACGGGCCGCATCGATGATCTTGTTGACCACGATCTTGGCATCGCCCGGGTTTTCCAGCAGGAAGTCGGCCAGCTTCTCGCCCATCGCCTGTTCGACGGCGGTCTTCACTTCGGAAGAGACCAGCTTGTCCTTGGTCTGGGAGGAGAACTTGGGATCCGGCACCTTGACGGAGATAACGGCAATCAGACCTTCACGCACGTCATCGCCGCTGGCGGCAGACTTGGCCTTCTTGCTGTAGTCCTCTTTGTCCATGTAGGAGTTGAGGGTACGGGTCAGCGCGGTACGGAAGCCCACCAGGTGAGTGCCGCCATCACGCTGCGGAATGTTGTTGGTGAAGCAGTAGACCCCTTCCTGATAGGCGTCGTTCCACTGCATCGCCACTTCGACGCCGATGCCGTCCTGCTCGGTGGTGAAGTGGAACACCTTCGGATGGATCGGGGTCTTGTTCTGGTTCAGGTACTCGACGAACGCCTTGATGCCGCCTTCGTAGCAGAAGTGCGCCTCGCGGCCGTCACGCTCGTCCATCAGACGGATGGAAACGCCGGAGTTGAGAAAGGAGAGCTCGCGCAGGCGCTTGGCCAGGATCTCGTAGTGGAACAGGGTGTCGCTGAAGATGGTCGGGCTCGGCCAGAAGCGCACTTCGGTCCCGGTGGTGGTGGCATCGCCGATCTGCTTGAGCGGGGCCTGTGGCTCACCCAGGTGATAGGTCTGCTCGTAGACGTGACCGTTGCGACGGATGGTCAGCAGCAGCTTGTCAGAGAGCGCGTTCACCACGGAGACGCCCACGCCGTGCAGACCGCCAGACACCTTGTAGGAGTTATCATCGAATTTGCCGCCGGCGTGCAGCACGGTCATGATGACCTCTGCGGCGGAGCGACCCTCTTCCGGGTGAATGTCGACAGGAATGCCGCGGCCGTTGTCACGGACGGAGACGGAACCATCGGAGTGGATCTTGACCTGAATATCGGAGCAGTAGCCAGCGAGCGCCTCGTCAATGGAGTTATCGACCACTTCGAACACCATGTGGTGCAGGCCCGAGCCATCATCCGTATCGCCGATATACATCCCCGGGCGCTTGCGGACCGCATCCAGGCCCTTCAGTACCTTGATATTCGAGGAGTCGTAAGTATTTTCACTCATAGCTTACTCTCTGCCTTCTCTAACGTTTCGGAGATCTTGCCTTGTTCCACGTGGAACAACTTGCAGTCATTCGCATCCATCATGTCTGCGAGCTGACCGGTGTCGATGGCGGTGATGAACACCTGGGACGCACACTGCTTCAGCCTTGCGGCCAGCAAGCGGCGCTTGTCGACATCCAGTTCAGAGGCAAAATCGTCAATTAAAAAAATACAGCCACGGCTGCTATGTTGATTCAAATAGAGCCCTTGGGCCAGTCGCATGGCACAGACCAACAACTTCAACTGACCCCTGGACAAAATATCCTGAGCGGGCACGCCGTTCGCCTTGAGGCGCACATCGGCCTTCTGCGGACCAACGCCCGTGTAACCCAGCGTCCGATCCCGCTCAAACCCCGCCTCTAGCAATTCATTGAGCGGGGTATCTTTTTCCCAGCCTCGATAGAATCCAAGGCTGATGTCGAATTCCGGCAAAAAGTCCGCCGTCATCTCCTTGATCAGGGGGGTAATGGCCTGACAATAACTGGCGCGAAACTCGGCCAGCTCTCCCCCCAACCGCACCAACTCCTGATCCCAGAACGCCAGTTGGCGATACTGGGTGCTCTGGCGCAGCAGTGCATTGCGCTGTTTCAGCAGCCGCCGTACCCGTCCCCACAAGGAGAAGAAGGTCGGTTCCTGATGAAAAACACCCCAGTCGAGCCAGGCTCGGCGAGCCTGGGGCCCGCCGGTCAGCAGGTTGAAGCCATCCGGGTGGATCAGCTGCACCGGCAGCAGCTCGGCCAGGTCGGCCAGGCGCTGGGCCTGGGCACCGGCAATCTTGAGCTGGGTCTCGCCACTCTTGTCCTTGGCGAGACCAATGGGCACCTGGCGCCCTTCCAGTTCGCACTGGGCGAACAGGGTAAACGCCCTCTCCCCCTGGCGGATGACCCGCCCGGTCAGGTGAGTGCGAAAGGAGCGACCGAGACCGAGGTAGTGAATGGCTTCCAGCACGCTGGTCTTGCCGCTGCCGTTGCACCCGACCAGGATATTGAGGCCGGGTGACAGCGCGAGACTGGCCTGCTGGATATTGCGAAAGTCGCTGAGCTGGAGTTTGACCAGGGACACGACTAGATCCGCATCGGCATTACCACGTACTGAGCATCCTGACTGTCAAAATCCTCAATAATGGCGCTGCTGATGGAATCGCTCAGGCTGATCCGGATTTGGTCACATTTTAACGTATTCAGCACGTCCAGCACATAAGAGACGTTGAAACCGATCTCCATCTCGCCGGCTTCGTATTGTACGTCAAGCAGCTCTTCGGCTTCTTCCTGTTCCGGGTTGTTGGCGGTGATGCGCAGCAGGTTTTCCTGCAGATTGAGACGCACCCCACGGAATTTCTCGTTGGAGAGGATGGCGGCACGGGCAAAGGCCTGGCGCAGATCCTCACGGCCGGCGATCAGGGCCTTGTCGCTGTTGCGCGGAATGACGCGGCGCCAGTCCGGGAAACGGCCATCCACCAGCTTGGAGGTGAAGATAAAGCCGTCGAGGGCGGCGCGCAGGTTGCTGCGGCCGATCTGCAGCCGTACCGGCTTGTCTTCCGCTTCCAGCAGACGCACCAGTTCCAGCACGCCTTTACGCGGCAGGATGACCTGATGATCGGGCAGCGATTCGCTCACCACCTCGCGGCGGCAGGTCGCCAGCCGGTGGCCATCGGTGGCCACGGTACGCAGGCCGTGGCCCTCGCTCTCGAACAGCATGCCGTTCAGGTAGTAGCGCACGTCCTGGCTCGCCATGGAGAACTGGGTCGCGTCGATGAGTTTTTTCAGCTCCAGCTGGCCGATGTCGAACTCGAGCACGGACTCCCAATCCTCGATGTTCGGGTATTCGGTGGCCGGCAGGGTCGACAGGTTGAAGCGGGAGCGGCCGGAGCGGATGATCAGGCGCTCGCCTTCGGTATTGAGACGAATGTCCGCCCCCTCCGGCAGACCGCGACAGATGTCCAGCAGCTTGCGCGCCGGTACTGTGGTGCGGCCATCCTGACTGTCGCTGTTGAGATAGACCTGACCGATCATCTCCACTTCGAGGTCGGTACCGGTCAGTGACAACAGACCGTTGCTGACATCAAGCAGCACGTTGCCGAGGATCGGCAGGGTCGGCCGGCCACCGAGGGCACCGGACACCAGTTGCAGAGGACGTAACAGGGCCTCACGGCTAATTTCGAGCTGCATCTGTGCTCTCCGTTGTGATTAGGAGTAAAGGTTTCGGATCAGGTTGGCATGTTCAAGCTGCATCTGTGCACTCAGTTCCGTCATCAGGAAGAAAGGGTACGGATCAGGTTGGAATAGTCTTCCTTGATGTCGTGACTCTCTTCCTTCAGCTGCTCGATCTTGCGGCAGGCATGAAGCACGGTAGTGTGGTCACGACCACCAAAGGCATCACCTATCTCCGGCAAGCTATGGTTGGTCAGCTCCTTCGCCAGTGCCATCGCCAGCTGGCGTGGACGGGCAACGGAGCGGGAACGGCGCTTGGAGAGCAGATCCGCCAGCTTGATCTTGTAGTACTCCGCCACCGTCTTCTGAATATTGTCGATGGTGACCAGCTTCTCCTGCAACGCCAGCAGATCGCGCAGCGCTTCGCGCACGAAGTCGATGTTGATGGCGCGACCGGTGAAGTTGGCATTGGCGATCACCCGGTTCAGCGCCCCTTCCAGCTCGCGTACGTTGGAGCGCAGCCGCTTGGCGATGAAGAAGGCCACTTCGTCCGGCAGGTGGATCTGGTTCTCGTCCGCCTTGCGCATCAGGATGGCGACACGCGTCTCCAGCTCCGGCGGCTCGATCGCCACGGTCAGGCCCCAGCCGAAGCGGGACTTGAGACGATCTTCCACCCCGTTGATCTCCTTCGGATAGCGATCCGAGGTCAGGATGATCTGCTGGTTGCCTTCGAGCAGGGCGTTGAAGGTGTGGAAGAACTCCTCCTGGGAGCGCTCCTTGTTGGCAAAGAACTGGATGTCATCGATGAGCAGGGCATCGACGCTACGGTAATAACGCTTGAACTCTTCAATGGCGTTATTCTGCAGCGCCTTCACCATGTCCTGCACAAACCGCTCGGAGTGCATGTAGATGACTTTGGCGTCCTGCTTGCGCTCCTTGATGGCGTTGCCGACGGCATGCAGCAGGTGGGTCTTGCCCAGACCGGTGCCGCCATAGAGGAACAGCGGGTTGTAGGCCCCGCCCGGATTGTCGGCAACCTGACGGGCAGCCGCACGGGCCAACTGGTTGGACTTACCCTCGACGAAATTCTCGAAGGTATAGTTCACGTTGGTGTTGCTCTTGTGGTTCGGTTCGGGCTTGGCCTCGGCCTTGCTTTCCCAGCTCTTCTGCGAGTTATTCACAGGATCCGCACCCCGTGCCGGCGCCCTGGCCACCGCGACGGGATGGGGACGATTGCCGATGTCAAAACGCAGGGTGGGGCCATCGACCCCGCAGAGCTCATTGATGATGCCGTTCACCCGGATGAGATACTTGTCTCGAACCCAGTCCAGAACGAAACGATTCGGTGCATACAGGGTCAGAGTATTGTCACTCAACTCCGCTTGAAGCGGCCGGATCCACATGCTGAATTCTGCCGAGGGCAACTCATCTTGCAGCCGGTTAAGGCACTGCTGCCATAGCGAAGCAGTCACTCTAAACTCCCGTCGATTGATTAACTAAAGACCGGCTATTCTACGTTTTTAGCGGCTGGATCTCTAGCCGCGACCTCGCGGATCCAGCAAATAAGATCCTTGACTTTCAAGGATCCAGCAGCCGTGGATCTGATTTCATCCCCAAAGTTACCCACAGCCCGATCCCGTCACCGATGCACCAAAGATCCAGACCTGAAGCGGTTATTTTATATAACCAAATATCATTTATTCTTTAGGTTTTATTCCAATAACATCAGCGCAACCCCAGCGTTTACAACTAAAAATACAGAACTACAGAGAGAGAGGAATCACCATGACGTCATCCATCAAGCTGGTCTCCGGCGCAGCCATTCTGCTGGCCGCCCTGTCCGGTCAAGCCATCGCCCAGGAAACCATCAAGGTCGGCATGTCCGGCAAGTACTTCCCGTTCACCTTCGTCAAGCAGGACAAGCTGCAGGGCTTTGAAGTGGACATGTGGAACCAGATCGGCGAGCGCACCGGCTACAAGGTCGAGTTCGTGACCGCCAGCTTCTCCGGCCTGTTCGGCATGCTGGAAACCGGCCGCGTCGATACCATCTCCAACCAGATCACCATCACCGACGAGCGCAAGGCCAAGTACGCCTTCTCCCAGCCCTACGTCTATGACGGCGCCCAGATCGTGGTCCGCAAGGGCAACAGCACCATTCACGGCATCAAGGATCTGGAAGGCAAGAAGGTTGCGGTGAATCTGGGCTCCAACTTCGAAGAGCTGCTGCGCAAGAACGACCCCAACAAGAAGATCGACATCCGCACCTATGACTCCGCCTTCGAGCAGGATGTTGCCCTGGGTCGTATCGACGCCTTCGTGATGGACCGCGTCTCCACTGCCCAGCTGATTAAAGAGTCCAAGCTGCCGCTGCAACAGGCCGGCGCACCGTTCGAAACCATCGAGAACGCCCTGCCCTTCCTGAAGACTCCGGAAAAGCAGGCACTGCTGAAGAAGGTCAATGACGCCCTCACCGCCATGCGCAAGGACGGTTCCCTGCGTCAGATCTCTGAAAAATGGTTCGCTTCCGACATCACCGACAAATAAATGATGGAATTTGACCTCGAATACACGCTGGGGCTGTTTCCCATCCTGCTCAAGTATCTGGGCACCACGATGGAAATGGCCCTGTGGGGATTCGCATTGGCACTCGTACTGTCGCTGGCCCTGGCGATAGTACGGGTCTTTCGCGTTCCCGTGATCCACTGGCTGGCGATGCTCTATATCTCGTTCTTTCGGGGTACACCGCTGCTCGTCCAGCTGTTCCTGCTCTACTACGGGCTGCCGCAGCTGTTCCCCATCTTCGTGGGAATGGATGCCTTCACCGCCGCCATCGTCGGTTTGACCCTGCACTTTGCCGCCTACATGGCCGAGTCGATTCGAGCCTCCATCATTGGCATCCACAAGAGCCAGATGGAAGCAGCCCTCAGCATCGGCATGAGCCGTTACCAGGCAATGCAGCGGATCATTCTGCCGCAGGCGGCCCGCATCGCCACGCCGTCCCTGATGAACTACTTCATCGACATGATCAAGAGCACCTCGCTGGCCTTCACCCTGGGGGTGGCCGAGATCATGGGCAAGGCGCAGATGGAAGCCTCCTCCTCCTTCAAGTTCTTCGAGAGCTTCATGGCGGTGGCCCTGGTCTACTGGGTGGTGGTCATCTTCTTTACCCGCCTGCAGCATCTGCTGGAAGTGCGGCTCAACCGTGCCTATTAGGGGTTTGCCATGACAACGCAACCGACCCGCTTGCAATGCACGCCGGAAGTCCGTTTTAACTCTGCGCCTGTTTAAAGGAGGGCCATCATGATCAAGCTAACCGGCCTCTCCAAGGCATATGACGGCAATCAGGTGCTAAACAGCATCGATCTGGAGGTGAAAAAGGGGGAAATCGTCGTCATCATCGGCCCCTCCGGCACCGGCAAGTCCACCTTGCTGCGCTGCCTCAACCTGCTGGAGACTCCCGATACGGGCACCCTCGCCATCGACGATCTGCAGCTCAACCTGGCCAAGGCCAGCGAGCAGCAAGCCATCGAGCTGCGCAAGCGCGCCTCCTTCGTGTTCCAGAACTACGCCCTGTTTGCCAACAAAACGGCGCTGGACAACATCGCCGAGGGGCTGATCACCGTCTGGAAACAGCCGAAGGCCGAGGCCCGTGCCACCGCCCTCGGCATCCTCAAGGACATAGGTCTCGCCGACAAGCAGGACGCCTATCCTGCCTCATTGTCGGGCGGTCAGCAGCAACGGGTCGGCATCGGCCGGGCCATGGCGGCTCACTCCAAGGTGATCCTGTTTGACGAACCCACCTCGGCCCTCGATCCCGAATGGGTCGACGAGGTACTGGGTCTGATGAAGGAGCTGGCCCGCCAGCACCAGACCATGGTGGTGGTGACCCATGAGATTGAATTTGCTCGAGATGTTGCCGATCGGGTGATCTTCATGGAGGGGGGCCGGATCGTGGAACAGGGCCCGCCGGATCAGATATTGGTCGATCCGCAGGATCCCCGCACCCGGGAGTTCCTGCGCAAAGTGCTTAAATAGCTCTCTCTTTGGCGGCATTGCCGCCTTTTTTATTGGAGGATCCTTGTTAAACCCCGGGTTGCCAGTATAATCCGGAGCCCTTGATCCTTCGGATCCTCACGCTAGCCCAAGACCTTTTCCAGGTCGGGGCAGGATGGGAGGGAACGGCGGATTGACTAAAAGCCGAACTCTGTTTAGAATTCGGCCTCTTTTGCTAGTCGTCACACGCTATAGCTGGCGCGTCGGCTAAGTGTGACAATCAAAACTGTACAGAAATACGGAATCGAATCATGAAACGTACTTTTCAACCGTCCAACCTGAAGCGCAAGCGCTCTCACGGTTTCCGCGCCCGCATGGCAACTGCCAACGGTCGTAAAGTTCTGGCCGCTCGTCGTGCCAAGGGTCGTGCCCGCCTGGTAGTCTAATGCCTACCCAGCACGCCTTTTCTCGGGAGTTACGTCTGTTAACTCCCGAACACTTCAAACGCGTTTTCGCCGAGCCTGTCCGGGCCGCTTCTCCGCAGATTACACTTCTCGCCTCTCCCAATTCGCTCGAACACCCTCGCCTTGGTCTCGCCGTGCCCAAAAAAGCACTCAAGCGTGCCGTCTGGCGCAACCGTGTAAAACGGGTGGTTCGGGAAAGTTTCCGCCTCAATCAAGCCAATCTGCCCGCTATCGACATCGTCGTGATCGCCAAGGCCGGTGTGAAGGAGATGGATAACGAGGAACTGTTCAAGTTACTGGAAAAGCTATGGCGCACTCTGTCACGCCGTTGCAATGGGTAGCTGTCAAACTGATACGCCTGTATCAGCTAATCATTAGCCCTCTGCTCGGGCCGCGCTGCCGTTTCACCCCGACTTGTTCCCAATTTGCGATAGAAGCAATCCGACTTCACGGTTTCATAAAAGGCGTTTGGTTAGCCAGCAAACGTCTATTAAAATGCCATCCCTTATCCGAGGGTGGTTATGACCCGGTTCCGCAACCAAAGCGAAGAAACTGAAGACTATGGAATCACAACGCAATCTCATCCTGATCGGTTTGCTGTTCGTGAGCTTTTTGCTCTGGCAACAGTGGGAGTCCGACAAGGCTCCGAAGCCGGCCCCGACTACCGTGGCCCAAACCGAACATTTCGTACCTGAAGCCGGTCAGACCGGTGATATTCCTCAGGTTTCCGAGCAAGCCAACGCGAACACCGCACGCAAGCTGATCACCGTCACCTCCGACGTGCTCAAGCTGACCCTGGATACCCAGGGTGGTGACATCGTCTCTGCCGAATTGCTGGCCCACAAGCTGGAAGAAGGCAAGGATCAACCGTTCGTACTGCTGACCAGTCAGCCTGAGCACCTCTATGTTGCCCAGAGCGGTCTGGTTGGTCGCAATGGCCCGGACAGCCAGCCCCAGGGTCGTCCCACCTATGAAGCCGCCCAGACCAGCTACCAGCTGGTCGACGGTCAGGATCAAGTCGTCGTTCCGATGACCTGGACCGACAGCAAGGGCGTGGTCTTCACCAAGGAGTTCGTCCTCAAGCGTGGTGACTACGCAGTCGGCGTCGACTACAAGATCGACAACAAGTCTGCCGAGCCGGTCCAGGTGCAGTTCTACGGTCAGCTGAAGCAGACCGTGGCCACGCCGAAAGACCAGCAGGGTCACGCCATGGTGGCCAGCGCCTACCGCGGTGGTGCCTTCTCCAGCGAAGATACCCGCTACAAGAAGTACACCTTCGACGAGATGAAGGATGCCGACCTGAACAAGACCACCAAGGGTGGTTGGGTCGCCATGCTGCAACACTACTTCGTCTCCGCCTGGGCACCGAATGCCGACGACACCAACAGCTTCTACAGCCGCGTGATCCCTGGCAAAGACCAGGCCATCATCGGCTACAAGGCACCGCTGGTTGACATCGCTGCCGGCCAGCAGGCCGAAGTGACCAGCAAGCTGTGGGTCGGTCCCAAGCTGCAAGACCAGATGGCCAAGGTGGCAAACCACCTCGACCTGACCGTTGACTACGGCTGGCTCTGGTTCATCGCCCAACCGCTGCACTGGCTGCTGACCGTGTTCCACGGTTTCGTCCAGAACTGGGGTCTGGCCATCATCATGCTGACCCTGCTGGTGCGTGGCGTCATGTTCCCGCTGACCAAGGCCCAGTACACCTCCATGGCCAAGATGCGCATGCTGCAGCCCAAGCTGGCCGCCCTGCGCGAGCGCTTCGGCGACGATCGCCAGAAGATGTCTCAGGGCATGATGGAGCTGTACAAGAAGGAGAAAGTCAACCCGCTGGGGGGCTGTCTGCCGATCCTGGTACAGATGCCGATCTTCATCGCCCTCTACTGGGCACTGATGGAGTCCGTCGAGCTGCGCCACGCGCCGTTCGCCCTGTGGATCACCGACCTGTCGGTGAAGGACCCCTTCTTCGTGCTGCCGATCCTCATGGGTGCCTCCATGTGGTATCTGCAGAAGATGAGCCCGACCACCATTACCGACCCGATGCAGCAGAAAGTGATGCAGTTCATGCCGATCATCTTCACTTTCATGTTCCTCTGGTTCCCGGCAGGTCTGACCCTGTACTGGCTGGTGAGCAACGTCATCTCCATTACCCAGCAGACCATCATCTATCGTCAGCTGGAGAAGAAAGGCCTGCATACCCGCAGCTAATCGCTCCCGATGGCAAGATGGATGACAAAAGAGGCGGCCTTCGGGCCGCCTTTTTTATTACAATGACCCCACTGCTGTGAACCATCAGCGAACAAATGAGCCAAGCAAGATGACTACAGATACCATCGTGGCCCAGGCCACCGCCCCCGGCCGTGGCGGCGTCGGCATAGTCCGCGTCTCCGGACCCGCCGCCGAACAGGTCGCCGAGATAGTGCTCGGCAAGCTCCCCCGGGTGCGTTATGCCGAATATCTGCCGTTCAGGGATGAGCAAGGCCAGCCGCTGGATCAGGGCATCGCCCTGCTGTTCAAGGCCCCCAACAGCTTCACCGGCGAAGATGTGCTGGAACTGCAGGGCCACGGCGGCCCGGTGATCATGGACATGCTGGTGCGCCGCATCCTGCAGATAAAGGGGCTGCGCCCTGCCCGCCCCGGCGAGTTCAGCGAACGCGCCTTCATGAACGACAAGCTGGATCTGGCCCAGGCCGAGGCCATCGCCGACCTTATCGAGGCTTCCAGCGAGCAGGCCGCCCGCAGTGCCATGCACTCCCTGCAGGGGCAGTTCTCCGGCAAGATCCAGCAGCTGGTGGAGAGTCTCACCCGGCTGCGTATCTATGTGGAGGCCGCCATCGACTTCCCGGATGAGGAGATCGATTTTCTCTCCGACGGCAAGGTGGCGGGCGATCTCTACGCCATCATGGACGAACTGGATGCGGTGCGCGGCGAGGCCAAGCAAGGAGCCCTGCTGCGGGAAGGGATGAAGGTGGTGATCGCTGGTCGTCCCAACGCTGGCAAATCCAGCCTGCTCAACGCCCTGGCCGGCCGCGAGTCCGCCATCGTCACCGAGATCGCCGGCACCACCCGCGACGTGCTGCGCGAGCACATCCATCTGGATGGCATGCCGCTGCACATCATCGACACCGCCGGCCTGCGCGATACCCAGGACAAGGTGGAGCAGATCGGCATCGAACGTGCCTGGGCCGAGATTGAGCAGGCCGATCGGGTGCTGTTCATGGTGGATGGCACCACCACGGCTGCGGTAGACCCGCGGGAGATCTGGCCGGAATTTGTTGATCGGTTGCCAAAAAAGATCGGCCTCACCGTGGTGCGCAACAAGGCCGACCTGACCGGCGAAGATCTGGCACCGAGTCAGGAGCAGGGCCATGCCGTCTATCGCATCTCCGCCAAGACCGAGCTGGGGCTGCCCGCCCTGCGCGAGCACCTGAAAGCCTGCATGGGCTTTCAGGGCAACACCGAGGGAGGCTTCATGGCCCGCCGCCGCCACCTGGATGCGCTGGAACGCGCCGCCGAGCGGCTGCTGGTGGCCAAGGAGCAGCTGGAGGTGTTCGTGGCCGGCGAGCTGGTGGCCGAAGAGCTGCGCCTGGCGCAGGAGTCCCTCTGTGAGATCACCGGCGAGTTCAGCTCAGACGATCTGCTGGGTCGCATCTTCTCCAGCTTCTGCATCGGAAAATAATTCCGGTTCCGTAATGGTCCTGATTATTCCGCAATCAATCCATAAGCCCGCGTAATTGCGGGCTTTTTGTTCTTTTTCTGTCTTGTTCGTTCCGCAGAAATCCACCAATATGTGTTCCCATACTTGTTCCCATGATCAAAAAGTGTGTTCCCATGAATGGTCGGATGTGTTCCCAAGTAGTCTATTTTTGAGATGGAGATATCACTTTTCATGGGAACACATGGAGGATGGGATATCGCTGTATGCCTTATGGATAAAGGCCTGCAGAGATGTGTTCCCATGATGATTGGTGTTCCCGTGGTGATGCAATTTCCATGGGAACACAGGGCTCAAATGGAGGTGCATGATGGCTCTATCGGATACGAAGCTACGAAATCTCAAACCGGGCGAAAAGCCATACACCAAAACCGACGAAGGTGGGCTTCATCTTGACGTCATGCCGGGTGGGTCAATGGTGTGGCGGCTGCGTTACCGAGTCGGTGGACGTGGTAGCAAGCAGGAAAAAATCACATTGGGTAACTACCCTGCCTATTCCCTCTCCGAAGCCCGTAGCTGGCGCGATGACTGCAAGGCATTGGCCGGTCGTGGTCTCTCCCCGATGGCCTTGAAACGTGGCGATCCTATCCCCAACGACACCTCCCCCACAGCCAAGGAACTGGCCCAACTGTTTATCCGCGAATGGTGCTTAAAGGCTATCGAGAAGGCCAAGGCGAAAGAGGAAGCCACCAGAGCGAGTGAGACGGTGGAAGCCTTTGCCTGGTACTGGTATGCCGAGATTGCCGAACCCACGAACAGCAATCCTCGCAACATCAAACGCATTCTGGAGAAGGACGTGATCCCGGCGATTGGTGGCAAGCAAATCGCCGAAGTAACGGTGGCCGATATCCTCGCCATTACCGACAGGATCAAACATCGCGGTGCCGATCAAATGGCGCTGCAAACCCGTAACGTGTTGAAGCGGCTGTTTTCCTATGCCATTGGGCGGCAAAAGATCACCTTCAACCCCGCCACTGCTATCGAGGCGAAATACATCGCCAGAGCGAGAAGCCGGGACATGGCCCTAAGGCCAGATGAAATCGGAATCCTGTTGCGGACCATCTATCACTCCAACATGAAGCGCGCCCATAAGCTGGCCCTACACCTGCTCATCCTGTGCATGGTTCGTAAATCGGAACTGATCGAAGCCCGCTGGGAAGAGTTCAACCTTGAGGGGGCGATGTGGGAAATTCCTGGCGAACGTATGAAGATGAGCAAAGCCCACCTCGTTCCTCTATCTCGGCAAGCGGTCGCGATGTTCGAGGAGTTGAAGGGCTTATCAAGTGGTTCTGAATGGGTATTTCCTAGTCGCAGCGATCTGCACAAGCCCATCTCTAAATCCACCCTCAATGTCGCGGTTCGAACACTGGACATCGAGGTAAGGGACTTTGTCATTCACGACTTCCGCAGAACGGCGTCAACTCAGCTGAATGAATCTGGTCACTTCAATTCCAAGTGGATCGAGAAAGCCTTAGCCCATGAGGTTGGAGGCGTGGCAGGCATCTATAACAAAGCCGAATATCTGGATCCGCGACGGAAAATGCTGCAATGGTGGGCTGACTTCGTGGATAGCCAGATTGAGGATGGTCGCGGCAAGGTCATCATCGGCCCCTTTGGAAAATCGTACCAATCGACAACATAAACCATTATCTCCACTCGCCAGACGCTAACCCCTGTATACAGACCGGAACAGCCGAGGACACCATAACAGAGTGCTTAGATGGACTTTCCAGCATACACCCCGGCAGCGGTCAGGGTATTAATAACAACTTTGATTGAAGGCGATTCATGGGAACAACATGGATGGGCTTCATCCCTCGCTAGTGCGGAAGAAATCTTATCAGGCATCGAACGGACAATTGAATCGTTCCTACAGCGGGGCAGAGAAGACTACCTACCAAATTTGAGAATACAAAGGGCCGAAGCCTTGGCCCATAGGGACAGCGTCGCAGTCGAGGTGGCCTGCCTTTGCCGGTTAGGACAAGATCCGCGAATGGCAGAGCCATTCGCCCTGCTGACGCGTATTTTTAGCGACGATAAGCAGTGGGAAAACTTCATCCGAGCGGCATGGGCTGCGCACCAAGACTTTGCAAAATCACGTGACAAATCGAAGCGGGCTGCGGATCAGGCAGGCGTGGTAGTCAACTCAATAGAGACTGTGATTAACACAATTGACCGCTTTTCGGATATTGGCATCAGCGGCCCAGATGAGCTCTATTCAATCCCAGCTTTACTACGGCAAACCGACAACCACGAAGATCGGGGACGTAATCTGCATATGTGGCGTGGCCTGCGGGGCTATCTACTAGGCGACCAGCCGGAGCGAGAGATGCCCAAGGCAAAACCAGCATTAGTCAGCGACGAGCCCTTCCCCACCCTTAACGTGCAATTTATGTCTCCTGACGAAAGTATGGTGATCGACCCGGCAGAAGAGCTTAGGAATAGCTTGCGCTATGCATGGGATACAGCCCCCACACTCACTGCATTGCTTGGTACGCTGGCAAACGTGATGCGTGATTTCAAACCTGAGAAGTCAGGCATGGTTGCGGCTGCAACTTCATCTCGCAAGCAAAACCCCAAAACAGAATACATACGAGCATTTGGGTACCAACTTACCGAGCAATACCATTTCACACTAGCGCAGCCAATCATGCTCGCTATGGCGCACGTGTAGTGGTCTAATCATTCCGCACATCAATTTAGGTGGCTGAGTCACAGTTAGAGAAGTGGCGGATGAATAAACTGTGAGTGATTATCGAGTCCAGTTGTCTGGTGATTTTGAATTGGACCTAGTCAATCTTGCCATCAGTTGTAGGTATTGGCTGGTTGACCGAGAGAGCAGGGATTAACTACGGGTTGATACTATCGTGCTCCTGAGCGTTGCAATGTGGCGACAGACCAAATACGACAAGTCAGGAAAAATGTCACAAAAACTATGTCACCTACCTTCAAGGTGACAAGGTCAAAAATCTGCCCTGAATAGCAAAAACAACTTTGAGGTGCCATGCCCCGGTCGCTAGCTTACGAGCGTGAAAACGCGCTTAATGCCATTTGTCCTTATTTCACAATGTTTCCCCTTGAGTACCCTCTAGGTGTGCTCCAGGCACATAAGAATCAGTCTCCTGTCATCATGGACCCGTTCTGTGGACGCGGGACGACTCT
This sequence comes from Aeromonas sp. s3, assembly GCF_040907805.1. Taxonomy (NCBI): domain Bacteria; kingdom Pseudomonadati; phylum Pseudomonadota; class Gammaproteobacteria; order Aeromonadales; family Aeromonadaceae; genus Aeromonas; species Aeromonas sp. s3. The sequence goes on along the minus strand of NZ_JBFOCQ010000022.1, from coordinate 40,633 downwards.
CTTTGCTGCTCGAAAGCTTGGACTAAACGCCCGCGGAATTGATTCGTCCCCAATTGCGGTAGCAATTGCTCGCGCAAAGATGGCTTCATTTGATACCGAATCTGTACTCAAGCTCGCGAAGAAATATGTGGAAAGACATTCGCATGTTCCTGTGCCAGATTCAGAGTTTTTCCAGCATGCATATGCGCCTACCGTCCTACGCACTGTTTGTGCGATTCGGCATGGACTGCTATGCGTCTCGCGCGATACGGATAACACTGTTGTCCTTCGTGCTGCAATGCTCGGGTGTCTACATGGTCCTCTGAACAAGTCACTTGAAAATCTTTCATACTTCTCGAACCAGATGCCCCGCACTTTTGCTCCCAAGCCTGACTACTCTGTTCGGTACTGGGCAACAAAGCAGTTGCATGCGCCTACAGTTGATGTCCTAAAGATCCTACGAAAGAAACTTGAGCGTATACAAGAGCACCCGCTTCCTAAGACTGGAACGTTCACTTATGTGCGACATGGGGATTCTCGTCTCGCAACCTCCTTGCCAGCATCGTCCCTCGATTTCAATGTCGTAGTGACATCACCTCCGTACTACGGCATGAAGACCTACGTGGAGGATCAGTGGCTACGTAACTGGTTCCTTGGTGGGGCAGACCATGTGAAATACGGCAATGACTTCCAACTACAGCACACTGGTACGGACATATTCGCGAAGTCGCTTGGCCAAGTATGGCGAAACATGGCGAGAACGAAATCAGATGAACTCGATATGTACATCCGCTTCGGAATCATTCCTTCTTGCAAGATTGATGCAAAGGCTCTGGTTCAGGCGTCTCTCGAAGAGTCCGGCGTGACATGGGACGTTGTGCGAATAAAAACTGCCAAGACCGCGTCCTCTGGTAAAAGGCAAGCTGATCAAATGGCATCAGACTCGTCTGCAGCAGTGGAGTATGACTTCCACGTCAGAAGAATATAGGGATAAATTCAATGGCTATATCTCCAACGCTTGTTGCTCTTAAAGTTTCCAAGAAAACGCTTTCCACGTTTCTGCGTACTCGATGTGACAAGGAACTGTTCTTATCGTTGCATGACCCAAAAGGAATGGTTACTGCTGGCCTTCCTGAACCGATCAAGCGTCCAGGAATCGGCCTCCTCTCCGTTCAAGGTGTAGAGTTCGAGACTGACCGAAACGACCAGTTGATCCAAATATTCTCTGGCATAACCAAGTACACTAAATCCAGAAGTAAGTACCAAGACAGAGACCTGCTGGCAGAGCTCACAGCACTCACCTCTGCTCCTGCCCTGATTCTTCAAGGGCACTTTTCGATTGGTACTCACCAGACAACAGTCTTGGGACACATTGGCCTTTCTGCAGCCGATATCCCAACGGTTCCACCGTTGGCTGACTTTATCCCAGATGTCGTCTACGTAAGGCATCCAAATTCTGATGATATGGAAGTGCGGCCTGACGGAACACGGCGAACAATCGACCCAGCCTCCGAGCAACGGATGGCATTGAGCATCATTGACATCAAGCACACAGCAGAGGCCAACCCAAGCTACTGCTCGGAAATCGCGATGTACGCGCTGATGATGGCGAACTGGTTATGCTTACACCCCACACTGAGTAGCCGATACTTCGTAACAACAAACTCATTCCTTTGGACTCGATCAAGGCAGGGTGACAGCCAGCTCGAGAGACTTCAGCACCAAGCAGGAGTGACCACACAGAAGCGATTAGATGCACTCATAGCGGACTCGGAAGATGCTCACTTGCGTTTTTATTTACCTTCCATCCGAGGATTCTTCGAAAACATAGTGAAGGTTATCCAAATTGGTTACTCTCGATCAGATGGGTGGAAGGATCTGGATTGGCATGTTACAAGCTCGTGCGGAAGCTGCGACTGGCTAGGAGACAAGAGACACATGGGGCAGCGAGACCGAGGCAAGGTCGATGCACAGCCCGGCCACTATTGTATGCTTTTGGCAGAAGCCGACGGCCACCTGTGCTTAGTCCCTGGGGTGACGCGAGGCGCTAAGAAAGTGCTTTGTCAGCACACAGTTCAGAACACGCTCGGTCTTGCCGCTGCAACGGGTCATCCAGCGTTACAGGAACATACTCTGCTGAAGCGCGAAGCAAAAACATTACCTGCTCGGTCTACAGCCATCACGACTGGAAACCTATCCCGCGACCAGGGTGCCACTATCGCGTCACTGGTACCCAGCGCCAACCTTCTTTTGTACGCAAGCGTAAATTTCGACTCCAGTTCGGGGCTGCTCACAGGGCTATCACTTTCCGGTATCGCGACGAACTTTACTGCTGGCCAGCCCCCCCGCCGTTTTCAACCAGTTCCCTTTGTCGTTGACCAAAAAAATCTTGCTGCTGAGTGGGTTGCTCTTGAGGGGTTCTTGACACAGATAGCCAGCCACATCGACGTTGCCGAAGCAATGGTGACTGGTTCACTGTCCGGTCAAATCCACTTCTGGGAACAGAGGCAGTTCCAAGAACTATGCAATGCAATGGGGCGCCACCTCCCTCGGGTGATGGCCCTTTCAGCCCGGAAGGCGAAAGCTTTGGCTTGGGTATTCCCTGCTGAAGAAATGGTGGCTCGCCCTGATTCAATAGATGCGGCCACTATAGTTGCGGTCGATGACATTGTGAGAAGGTTGGTGTTCGCGCCAACCCGCCATGTCATCACGTTGTTCGACACGGCAGAACACTACAGGGGCGGCCCTTCGTCGCCTGCCGTTTATGACTCCTACTATCGAGAATATTTAAGCAATGGTATTCCTCGAGAGCGCATCTACGAAATTTGGTCGAACTTACCGCAGGTAAAACGGGGGGCAAGTAACATTCCTAGAAATACCGTCATTGCTCAATACTCCGATGCTTTGGGCAAACAGAGTAAAGCGCTTGAGGTTGTGTGTGAGAAATTGCGGCAGGACTACCGTGGGCAATTTCGATCGCGAGCGGCGCGTATTCCGACCTCCATCCCTCAAGGTGCCCGCGGTGTAGCATTTGACAGCAAGCTCTGGCTATGGTGGGACGAACTTGATTTCAGCACAAGTCAGCTTGAAGCCCATATCAAGTTGTCAATGGACGGTGAAAGACTTGAAGCTACCTACGAAGCTATTATTCTGAAAAATGGCATTCATGTTGGAGGGGATGAGTACGAATTTGATGTAGCTCCAACCTCAACCGAAGCCAAATTCAAAGAGGAATCATTGCTCACCTTAGGCAAGCTTGGTCGGCCGGGAATGCCACTTGGAAAACCTACTGGCCTACTGCGTGCAGGAGCGCCAACATACACCGGAAACATAGATCTCCTGATGCGTCCGTTCTGGTCTATTGTAGCGGCCAAACTCGTTTATTTCGACCGTCAGCAGGCACGAGCTCGTGTACAACTGCGGGTGAGGAATGAGCCACAGTTAATTCCTTACCTCATTGCGAATGCAGCATTTCCGCTGCTTGACGATGTTTTTTTGGTGGAAGCCAAGAAACCTGCGCCATTCAATTGGGCTGAACACAGCACACCCATCTTCTCAGCTATTGGCGATCCGCGGATTGCTCTTCCCGACCAGAACGCGGCGAAAGCAATGGGCATCAAGCTTCCTGCCCACCGTCGTGGTACTGGCTCCCCCGAAACGCCAGCAGCCAGGGTCCTCTGGAATCCAGCAGCTATGGAGCAGAAGGTTGTTGTTCCAACCCATACCGCACAGTCCTTGGCAAGCCATGTTAAAGTACTGCACAACCTAAACATTTCACAAGAAGCTGCCGTAGCACATGGCATTGAGCGCGGACTAACACTCATTTGGGGTCCACCAGGCACAGGGAAGACGAACACCCTTGCGGCCATGATCCATGCGATGGTTGCCCACGCAGTCTCTCAGAGTCAGCCGCTTCGTATCCTCGTCACCGGACCGACCTACAAAGCAGTCGAGGAGGTGATCCATCGAGCGACAAAACTTCTCAATACGGACCGCACCTCGTCATGCACGGTATACCTAGGTTACTCGCAGGGCCGCACCCCGACTCCGCCCCCTGCCGGTTTGCAGAGCCACTTGGACTACCAGACGATGTTCGTCACTCGCGACTCCACGGAGTATCAGAGCTGTCTTGCTAAACTCGCTGGCGGTAATGATGTGACGCTGGTGGGATGCCAGGTACGCCAAGCACGCCAGTTTGCCAAACAACTTGCCAATGCGCCGCTTCACGAGGTATTCGATGTCGTCATCATCGACGAGAGCTCTCAGGTGCCGGTGTCTCATGCCATAGCCGCCTTCTCTGGTTTAAAGACTGACGGGCGGCTCATAATCGCAGGTGACCACCTGCAGATGCCCCCGATTACGTCCATTGAGCCACCGGCGGAAGCTGCGTACCTTGTGGGGAGCATACAGACCTACCTAAGCAAGCGCCCCTTCCCGCATCCTGTTCAGCAAAGCGTGCTCGAGAGAAACTACCGATCCAATGAACACGTCGTGGAATTTGCGCGAAGCATCGGATACCCAAACACCCTTATCGCTGAGTACCCCCAGACTTCCCTTCACTTTGTGCAGCCCCTCCCAGCACAAAGCACATATCCCACTCATCTGCCATGGTGCGGTGCTTTTGACGATCTCCTGCGACCTGATTCCAAAGTTGCCACCTTACTGCATGAGGACGATATCTCATCTCAAGGTAACCGGTATGAGGCGCAACTCGTCGCAGGCATGGTTTGGATGCTCAGGAATACGGTCAGTGCTGAGCTGGACGGACGCAATAGCACAGCAGTTCATAGAGCAGTGACAGCACAAGAATTCTGGAAGGGATCTATAGGCATCGTAACCCCTCACCGCGCACAACGTGCGCTTGTAATTCAGGAGCTAGAGAATCTCTGGCCTGCAGAGGCTAATCTCATTGCCGATGCGGTCGATACGGTCGAACGATTCCAAGGTGGTGAGCGGCACACCATCATTGTGACATTTGGTGTGGCTGATGTGGATATCATCGGGGGAGAAGAGGCGTTCCTGATGCAGTTGGAGCGCACTAATGTTGCCGTATCTCGTGCAATGGCCAAGTGCATTGTTGTTATGCCTGATGCGCTCGCAGCTCACATCCCAGAAGACAAACGGGCACTGCAAACAGCATATGCTCTGAAGAACTACGTGGAAGAGTTTTGTAACCAACGAGTGACGACGACTTTGTCGCTTGGAGGGAACAGTAGGTGGGCTCAGGTGAGATTCAAGGGGTGAGTTTAGGTGACTCACAAGCTTTGCAGTTTTGTGACTTATGGCAGCCTGCAGGTGTGGCTGCACTACAGACCAGCTGGTGCTTGCAGACCGAGAGCTTGTGTGAGGTGTGGTGCTGAGTGGGGGAGCGTTCAACAAGTGTTCCCATATTTGTTCCCATGTGGATAAATAGAAAAACTTAAAGCCCAATATTTACATATAGTTATATGTATTTTCTAGCTTCTGCATCGATAACGCCGCACGGCAGGCAATAAAAAGCCCGGGTTCATCCCGGGCTTTTTTTGTGCACTTTTCATCCACCAACCTAGAGGCGGCGCAGGCACCACATGAAGTAAGCGCCCCCTAACAAGGTGGAGACCAGCCCCACCGGCACCTCCTGCGGGAACAGGATCTGCTGGCCGATCCAGTCCGCCGACACCATCAGCAGGGCGCCGGAGACGGCGGCACCGAGCAGATGCCAGCGTGCCCGCACCAGCCCCATCAGTTTGGCCATGTGCGGTGCCAGCAGGCCGACGAAGGAGAGCGGCCCCACCACCAGGGTCGCGCTGGCGGTCAGCACGGCCACCAGCAGCAGGATGGCGAGCTGGGCCCGGTTGAGCCGAATGCCGAGCGCGGCGGCCACCGCCGGCCCCATCGGCAGCAGATCGAGCCAGCGGCTGAGCAGCAGGCAGGCCGCCAGCAGCGTCAGCGCCAGCACGACCAACCCGCCAGCAATCGGCAGGGTGACGTAATAGGTGGAGCCGGACATCCAGGAGAGCAGTTGCTGCACCCGCAGGTCACCGTTGGCCAGCGCGATGGCCTGCAACGGCTCGAACAGCGCCGTGATGGCGATGCCGGAGAGCAGCAGCCGCTCCGGCTGGAAGCCGTGGCTGCGATTGACCAGCAGCAACAACAGCAGACAGCCGAAGGCACCGAGCAGGCCGCCGGCCAGCATCATGGGCAGCGGCAGGGCGGGTAGCAGCAGCGCCGTGGCAATCACCCCCATAAAGGTGCCACCACTCACCCCCAGCAGCTCGGGGCTCGCCATGGGGTTGCTGCTGACCCGTTGCAGCAGGGTGCCCGCCAGCGCCAGCAGCATGCCCGCCGCACCGGCCGCCAGGGTGCGCGGCAGCCGCCACTCCAGCTGGGCCTGCCAACGCAGCCAGCTCGGCCAGTGCCAGCCGTCCATCCCCTGTCCAAACAGCAGGGAGGCGATCACCGCCACTACCAGTCCCATCAACATCAGGCCGACAAGGCGGGCTGGCGCCGGGTGGCGGGCCATCAGCAGGGCGGCATTCGCCTTCGGCGTGCCCGACTTGATACCCAGGCGCGGGATCAGCCACAACAGCAGTGGCGCTCCCAACAGGGCCGTCATGGCACCGGTCGGAATAAGCGCAGAGCCGCTGCGGCTCAGGGATTGCAGCAGCAGATCGGTGGCCGCCAGCAGCAGAGCACCCAGAGCCGGGGCCCACAGCAGTCGCAGGGCCAGTTTTCTCACCCCCAGCAAGCGCACCAAGGCGGGCGCCGCCAGCCCGATGAAGCCGATCAGCCCCACCACGCTCACCACGCAGGCAGTGACGAACACCGCCAGCCCCAGTCCGGCGAAACGCAGGTGTTGAAGGGAGATCCCCAGACTGCGGGCGCTGGCATCGTCCAGCTCCAGCACCGCCAGCGGGCGCACCAGTACTGCGGCCAGCACGCCGGCCAGCAGCAGACGGGGCAGCAGGTAGCTCACGCCGCTCCAGCTGTTCTGCACCAGCGAACCACTGCCCCACACCAGCAAGCCTTTCAGCTCCTCCTGAAAGAACAGCAGGAGCCCCATGCTGATGGCTGCCAGATAGAGGTTGATCACCAGCCCGGCAAAGACGATGACCACCGGATTGAGCTGGCGACGCCAGGCCAGGGCAAACACCAGCCCCATGGCGAGGCTGCCGCCGGCCATGGCGATCCACTCTCGCCCCAGTAGTAGCCAGGAGGGGGCAAACAGGGTCACCATCATCAGCGCCAGCTGGGCGCCGGAGGCCACCCCCAGGGTGGTGGGCGAGGCAAGCGGATTGCGCAGCACCTGCTGCATCAGGGTGCCGGCCAGCCCGAGGGCGGCGCCGGCCAGCAGGCAGACGGCAAGGCGCGGCAACCAGCTGAAGTGGACCACCGCCTGGCTGGCATCGGTCAGATCCGGCGACAACAGGGTCGCCAGCCAACGCGCTACCGGCAACTGATCGGCCAGCTCCCAACCGGCAAGCGCAAGCGTCAGCCCCAGCAGCAGGCTGACGGGAAGCCGCAGCGGCGATGGAAAAATCCGGTTCATTGCAGCCCCTCCCCGCTTTGCCCATCCCGCTGCAGCGCAGTACTGAGCTGCACGGCAAAGCGGCGCGCCGCCAGCACGCCGCCAAAACTCCACACCGCGGGCAGATGCAGCACGGCCGCCGCCCTCACCTGTGGCAACTGTTGCCACAGACCGGGCTCCTGCAGCCGCTCGCTCACCCCCACCGGGATCGGATCGACCACCACCAGCCGCGCTTGCGGCAGCTCCATCAACTGCTCCAGGCTGGCCACGGCAAAGCCCCAGGCATTGGTTTCCCCCTGCCAGCCATTGCGCAGGCCAAGCCGCTGCATCACCGCCTCGAACAGGCTGTGGCGGCCAAATACCCGCACATGGCGCTCATCGATAAACTGCACCACCAGCAGGGGCGGCAGATCTTCGGGTAATGTGGCCCGCATCTGCGCCAGATCCTGGTCCAGCCTGGCCAGCAGTTGTTCGGCCTCGGCGGTTTTGTTCACCAGCGCGGCTATGGTCAGGGTCGCCTCGTGTAGCCGCTGCCACAGATCGGCATCCGGCTCGTAGAGCTCTATGGATTGTACCGGCGCGATGCGGGAGAGGGTCGGCGCCAGCGGGGCCGCCAGCGGCGAGATGAGGATGCGATCGGGTTTGAGCTCGGCCAGCAGCTCGCGGTTGGGCTGGGCACGCTGGCCGATATCCACCACGGCGGCCGGCAGCAGCGGCTCGCCGACCCAGGCGCGGTAGGAGCCGACATCCCCCACCGCCAGCGGCGTCACCCCGAGCGCCAACAGGGTTTCGGCTATGGTCCAGTCGACGGTGGCGATGCGGGGTACCGACTTCACAGCATCGGCTTGAGGGTGGTCTGCAGCGGCAAGCATCGCTGGCTCGGCCTGCAACATGAGCGGAGCCAAGAGGCAGCAGAACCAGCCAACTTTCTTGAATAAAAGCATCGAGATAACAAGCCTTGTCTAAACGATGGCGATGGCGTGGTCATGGGCCGGGTGGCGAATGACCTCCATCGGGATGCCATAGATGGCGTGCAGGGTCTCGCCGGTCATGATCTGTTCGGGTTCGCCGTGGGTCAGCAGGCGGCCGGAGTGCAGCGCCACCAACCGATCGCAGAAGCGGGAGGCCATGTTGATGTCGTGAATGACGATGATGACCCCGAGCTTGAGCTGACGGCTCAACTGCTTGACGAGCGTGAGCACCTCCACCTGATGGGCCACGTCCAACGCGGCCAGCGGCTCGTCCAGCAGGATGAAACGGCTCTCCTGGGCCAGCAGCATGGCCAGCCAGACCCGCCCCCGCTCGCCACCGGAAAGCGTGTCCACCAGCCGGTCGGCAAAGCGTTCGGTATGGGTCAGCGCGATGGCCCGTTCGACCTGGCGGTGATCCTCCGCCCCCATCCGGCCCAGCAGGCCGCGCCAGGGGTAGCGGCCCATCTCCACCAGCTCCCGCCCGAGCAGGTTTTCGGCGCTCGGCAGATGCTGGGGCAGATAGGCCACCTGACGGGCGAAGTCGCGCGCCCCCCACGCCGGCAGCGGCTTGTCATCGAACCGGATCTCGCCGTCACTGAGCGGCTGCTGGCGTGCCAGCAGCTTGAGCAGGGTGGATTTGCCCGAACCGTTGTGGCCGATGAGGCCATAGACCTTGCCCTGCTCGAAACAGAGATCGGTGGGGTGCAGCAGCGTGCGGTCATTGACCGCGAAGCTGGCTGATTTCATCTCAAACATAAGCGGTTCCTGTTGGCCGGGTTCAAACCGGCACCTCTGCATTCAAGTCACAATCCAGATGGGCGACCGCATCGCGGCTCACCTGCTCGCGCCGCTCGCCGGTCAACTCGCTGAGCCGGCCCTGGCGCATCTCCAGCAGCCGGTCGGCCTGGGAGAAGTAGAGATCGTCGTGGCTGATGGCGATCACCGTTTTGCCCATCTCCTTCAAGCGCGGCAACAGCAGCTGATAGAAGATCCGGCGGAACTGGGGATCCTGATCCGCGGCCCACTCGTCGAACAGCATCACCTCGCGCTGCTCGGCCAGCGCCAGCAGCAGGGCGACTCGCTTGCGCTGCCCCTGGGAGAGGTCGATATCGGCGATGAAGCCATCTTCGATGGTGAGCTTGCTGCCCATCTGCAGCCGCTCCAGCCACTCGGCCACCAGCTCATCCTTGGGTTCCGGCCCCAACAGGTGCTGGAACAGGTGATAGTCGGTGAAGATGGCGGAGAAGAGCGCCAGATAGGCGTTGCGATCGGTAACCGGATCCCCATCCAGCAGGATCCGGCCCGATACCGGCTGATAGAGGCCGGTCAGCAGCATGGCCAGGGTCGACTTCCCGGAGCCGTTGCCACCTATGATGAAGATTTGCTCCCCCCGCTCGATCACCAGGTTGATGGGACCCACTGCGAAACCGCCCTCCCCCTGATAGTGAAAGCTCACCTGCTCCAGCTCGATGCGCTGCCAGGCGCGGGGTGCGGACGGCAGCGGGAACTCGGCGTCCGGCGCGGCCAGATTGAGGGCCGCTATCTTGTCGAACGCCACCTGGGCCGAGAGCAGGGTCGGCAGCGCGCCAATGCCCTGCAACAAGGGGGTACGCAAGAACAGCAGGGTCAGCGCGAAGGTGGCGGCCACCTGGGTGTCGGCCCAGCCCAGCCCGTTGGCCAGGAAGAAGACCAGACCGATGGCCCCCAGCATCATGATATTCGACCAGTTCACCGCGCTCAGGTGATAGGTGTCGGCGCGGATGATCTGCTGGCGGTACTCCTGCGCATTCTGCTGATAAAGCTGGTGGTAGACGAAGTGGGCCCGCTCGCGGTTGAGCGCCAGCTCCTTGCTGCCGGCAATGATGGCCTGATAGTTCTGATAGAGCCGATCCTCGGCCTGACGCATGTGGGAGAGATGGCGATAGACCCGGTTCACCAGCAGCCAGCCCACCACCATGGTGAAGGTGACCCAGAGGGTGGTGACGCCGAGCAGGGCCGGCGACAGCCAGCCAAGATAGAGGGCCGACCCCAGGGTGAGCACCAGCCCCTGCACCAGCTCGGGCAGGCGCACGAAGGCGATGGTGATCTGGCCGATGTCGCTGGAAAGGGAGGCCAGCAGCGGCCCCTGGCCAATCTGGCGCAGGCGGGCGACATCGGTATCCAGCAACTGCTTGAGCAGGCGGCCGCGCAGCCGGTAGACGAAATGATGGCCGAGGGTGGTCAGCGCCAGCTGAGAGCCGAGCGTGATCACCAGCAGCAATAAGATGAGGCCGATCAGCTGGCCGAGCACCGGCAGCGGATCGCCGACGGATTCGACGAGAGACTGATTGATAAAGGCAATGACACCAATCCCGCTGACGGCACTGAGCAGGCTGAGCAGGGTAATGGCGATGAAGGGCCAACGATATTGGCGATAAACCAGAGACAAGAGTTCCATAACGGACCGGTATTCCAGAGAGATCAGAGCAACTGCAGATGAAAAGAAGGGCGGGAACCCGGTTCCCGCCCCACTCCGATTACCAGCGGTAGTTGATGCTGCCCACTACGCTGCGCGGCTCGCCGTAGTAGCAGTAGTAGTCGCAGCTGGCCACGTAGGTATCACCCAGCAGGTTGTTGACGTTGAGCTGAGCCCGCCAGTTCTTGGCAAAGTCATACCCGATCATCGCATCCCACACGGTATGGGCCGGCACCTGGGCCGAGCCGTAGATGGGGGTGTAGTCCGCATTCACGGCACCGATGCCGACGCTGGAACCGACGTAGCGCACACCGCTCCCCAGCTCGAGACCGGAGACCGGCCCCTGCTGCACCTTGTAGTTGCCCCAGAAAGAGGTCTGGTGGCGCGGGATCAGGCTGGCACGGCGATCGCCATTGCCGGTGTCGTTGGTCTTGGCATCGGTATAGGTGTAGGCGGCGGTCAGGCGCAGCGCCTCGGTGGCCTGCACGCTCCCTTCCAGCTCGACACCCCGGGAGGTTACTTCGCCGGCCTGCGTCTGCTGGCCGGAACCGGTGGAGACCAGCGAGTTGGTCTGCTCCAGATCGAACAGTGCCAGGTTGATGTAGCCATCGAGGAAGCTCGGCGCGTACTTGACGCCGGTCTCGTACAGGGTGCCCTTGAGCGGCTTGTAGGATTCGCTGGTGTTGGGGTCGATCCCCGGCAGCACCTCGAACGACTCGGCATAGGCAACATAAGGAGAGAGACCATTGTCGGCCAGGTACATCAGGCTGCCGGAGAGGGAGAGCTCGTGATCATACTGCTTCTCGTTCTTGCCCTTGGCTTCGCTGATGTTGTGGGTCTCCACGTAGTCGAAGCGACCGCCGCCGGTCAGCAACCAGCGATCGTCCCAGCGGATCTGGTGCTGGGCATAGAGGCCGCTCTGGCCCTTGGTGCTCTTCTGGTGGGTGGCGGTGGATTCATCAAAACCGGGGAAGCCGCTGTAATCCGGGTTCATGGTATTGATGGAGCCCATGCCGTAGTTGTCGGCTTCCTGGCCTTCATTGACATGGCGCTGCAGATCCACCCCCAGCAGCAGGGTCTGCTCTGTGCTGTCGGTGTTCCAGTAACCCACCATCTGATTGTCCATGGTGGCGCTCTTGGTGGTGCCGTCGCGATAGATCAGGCCGCGGAAGGCGGTGGTGCCTTCATAGGTCGGGAAGATATAGGTCTGACGCAGCAGCAGATCGTTGTAGTTGAAGCGGACGTTCTGCTTGAACTCCCAGGTCTGGTTGAGCTGGTGGGCCAGCTCGTAACCGGTGGAGAGCTGGGTATTGCGGTTGCGATCGTAATCCGGCTGGCTCAGGTTGGTACTGGGATCGATCTGGCCACCGCTGGTATTGAGGGTGCCGTAAACCGGGAAGAAACCGTTGGTTGGCACCCCTTCGTCGTGCAGGAAGCTGGCCAGCAGGGTCAGGCTGGTGCGATCCGAGAGATCGAAGGTCACGCTCGGCGCCAGATAGACGCGATCGTTGTAGGTGCCGTCCAGCACGCCGTCACGCTCCTTATAAAGAGCAACCATGCGGTAGCGGCTGTTGTCGGTCAGTGCATCGGAGACATCCACCCCGATCTGGCGGTGATCCCGGCTGCCCAGCTGCAGATCCAGCAGCCCCTGCGGGGTGGCGGTCGGCCGTTTGCTGATGGCATTGATCACGCCGCCGGGAGGCGCCTCGCCGTAGAGGATCGAGGCCGGGCCTTTGAGCACTTCCACGCTCTCCAGGCCGAACGGCTCCGGCGTCCAGAGATAATAGCCGGTGCCGAACAGGCGGTTGCCATCCAGATAGGACGCGGCATCGAAGCCGCGCACCTTGAACCAGTCGGTATTGTTGTCGGAGCCATAGAGGCCGGTGAGCACGCCGGAGCGGTAGCGCAGGGACTCGTCAAGCTGCTGCACGGCACGCTGATCCAGCTCCTCGCGGTTGACCACGGAGACGGCGCGAGGCGTCTCGGCCATGGGCACTTCCACCTTCATGGCGGTGCCGGTGACCACCATGGTCTCGCTGGCTTTGGGCAGTTCTTTCGGTTGTTCGGCCGCCAGCACGGGCAGGCTGGCCAACAGGCAGGAGAGCGGCAGCAGTTGCTGTGCCCCTCTCTTTCGCATCGCTGCGATGGGGGTGTTTTTTTGCGCAATCATAGTAAGTGTCTCAAATATCAATGAGTTGTTTCTGATTTCTTATTATTGGTAGCCGGTCATGCCGGTAGCCCGGTTCCTCAGGCGAATAAAGCAGCGACATGCTACTACAGGAGCCATGATCGAATCGATTCAATAATTGCTAATCATTTGCATCTGCATTGTTACTTAACGTATCAAGAGCCGAGCGGAGAACACACAAGAGGAGGAAACGGCCCCTTTTCGACACGATCGCAAGACTGGGCTGGATCGGTGGGCGGGGATCCCTTTTTTCCGTACAAAAGCAGCGAGGATCCATTATCCCCAAGCTTTATCCATATTTATCCACACCCTTTGGCGGTAGAATCCGGCTTTCTCTTGCTTCGTCTGAAATCAGGATCCATTCCATGGCCAAACTCAATCTCGTCGTCGGCTCCATGCTGGGCGCCTCTGAATATGTCGCGGACCACATCGCCGGCCTGCTGGAACAAGCGGGCCATCAAACCGAGATCCACAACCCCGCCAGCCTGGCCAGGGTGCTTGCCGAGCCGGAGGCCATAGTGCTGGTGGTCACCTCCACCCACGGTGCCGGCGATGTGCCCGACAATCTGCAGCCTTTCGCCAAGGATCTTGCCGAGCAGCGTCCGGATCTTGATGGCTGGAAATACGGGGTGATCGCGCTGGGAGACAGCAGTTATGACACCTTCTGCCAGGGTGGCAAGACGCTGGATCGACTGCTGGCCGAGTGCGGCGCCAGCCGGATTGGGGATCGTCTCGACATCGACGTGACCCGGCACGAGATCCCGGAAGATGCAGCCGAAATCTGGATCCGGGACTGGTTGGCCCTGATCGCCTGAACCGGGAGCGGGAGATCCGGCAAGAACGGCTCGATCTCCCCGCTTATCCCCAGATCGCTATCCACCAGGTTATTAACAGGTGGATCCGGAGAAGTTGTTCCAAGGGTTCCCCTAGAATGCTCCGAGAAATTGTGAATAACTCCTGTGTGAAACTCTGTAAAACCTATAGTTATCCATGTATTAGATCTAAACCAAAGGGTGTCTGTGCATAAAAACCCTTGTTATCCCCCTGTTCACGGGGCCAGGATCCAAGCTTTTCCACAACCAGAGATCGTTCTTAAGACGATGATCTTTATGATCAAAAAGTGCTTATCAACAGAAGCGGCGGATCCTAATAAAAGATCCAATAAAAGATCGATCTAAAGATCCTTAAGATCTATTTAGTGGATCCTCCCTCCATACTGAACGTTAAGTAGACGTTCCCCTCAGGACGCTAAACAGATAGAATGTTCCGCCCTCGAGCACAGGCAAACAAAGATCTTCAGGCGTGCAGATCAAGGTGATCCCCAATGCAATACCATGAACAATTTGATGTGATCGTCGTCGGTGGCGGTCATGCAGGAACCGAAGCGGCAACAGCGGCAGCCCGGATGGGCCTCAATACACTGTTGCTGACCCACAATATCGATACGCTGGGACACATGTCCTGCAACCCGGCGATCGGCGGGATCGGCAAGGGACACCTGGTCAAGGAAGTTGACGCTCTCGGCGGGATCATGGCGCGTGCCATCGATCTTGGCGGGATCCAGTTCCGTACCCTCAACTCTTCCAAGGGCCCGGCGGTTCGCGCCACTCGTGCCCAGGCGGATCGTCTGCTGTACAAGGCGGTCGTGCGCCAGATGCTGGAGAACTACCCTAACCTGAAGATCTTCCAGCAGGCCTGTGACGATCTCATCATGGACGGGGATCGGGTTGCCGGCGTGGTCACCCAGAGCGGGATCCGCATCAGCGGCAAGACGGTCGTGCTGACCGTGGGTACCTTCCTGAACGGCCTGATCCACATCGGCATGGAAAACTACAAGGGCGGCCGCGCCGGGGATCCTCCCTCGATCGCACTCGCCCAGCGCCTGCGGGAACTGCCGCTGCGCATCGATCGCCTCAAGACCGGTACGCCGCCCCGCATCGATGCCCGCAGCGTCGATTTCTCGGTGATGCAGGCCCAGCACGGTGACGATCCGCGTCCGGTCTTCTCCTTCATCGGCGATGCCAGCCAGCATCCGCGTCAGGTGCCCTGCTACGTTACCCATACCAACGAGCGCACCCACGAGGTGATCCGCAACAACCTGGATCGCAGCCCCATGTACGCCGGGGTGATCGAGGGGATTGGTCCGCGCTACTGCCCATCGATCGAGGACAAGATCACCCGTTTTGCCGACAAGACGGCGCACCAGATTTTCGTCGAGCCGGAAGGCCTGACCACCCACGAACTCTATCCGAACGGGATCTCCACCAGCTTGCCGTTCGACGTGCAGGTGCAGATCGTCCGCTCTGTGCGTGGCTTCGAGAATGCGCACATCACCCGCCCGGGTTATGCCATCGAGTACGATTTCTTCGATCCGCGGGATCTCAAGGCCAACATGGAGAGCAAGTGCATCGGCAACCTGTTCTTCGCCGGCCAGATCAACGGCACCACCGGCTATGAAGAGGCGGCAGCCCAGGGCCTGCTGGCCGGTCTGAACGCCGCCTTGCGTGCGCAGGGCAAGGATCCCTGGCATCCGCGCCGGGATCAGGCTTACATCGGCGTGATGATGGACGATCTCTCCACCCTGGGAACCCGCGAACCCTACCGCATGTTCACCAGCCGTGCCGAATATCGCCTGCTGCTGCGGGAAGACAACGCCGATCTGCGCCTGACCGCCGTCGGCCGCGAGCTGGGCCTGGTGGATGACGAGCGCTGGAGCAAGTTCAACGCCAAGATGGAACAGGTGGAGCAGGAGCGTCAGCGCATGCGCTCGACCTGGATCCACCCGCAACATCCGTCGCTGGAGGCGGTCAACGCCCTGGTCAACACCCCGCTGACCCGCGAGCAGAGCCTGGAAGAGCTGCTGCGTCGCCCCGAGGTGACCTACGATGCGCTGATGGCCATCGAGGGGGTCGGGCCTGCGCTGAGCGATTCGGCCGCCGCCGATCAGGTGGAGATCCAGATCAAGTACGCCGGCTACATCGAACGCCAGCACGACGAGGTGGAGAAGCAGCTGCGCAACGAGAACACCCTGCTGCCGCTGGACATGAACTACCGCGACGTCAACGGCCTCTCCAACGAGGTGATCGCCAAGCTCAACGATGCCAAGCCGCAGACCATAGGTCAGGCGTCCCGCATCTCCGGCATCACCCCGGCGGCCATCTCCATCCTGCTGGTTCATCTGAAAAAACACGGCCTGCTGCGTAAAACCGCCTGAGGATCCTACCGTTGCAAAACATGCTGGAAAGATTGAACGGCCTGCTCATGCAGGCCGGAATTGTTATCACCGAGACCCAAAAGACCCAGTTGGTTCGGCTTGTCGAGTTGCTGCACAAGTGGAACAAGGCTTACAATCTCACCTCGGTACGAGATCCGGACGCCATGCTGGTCAAGCACATCCTCGACAGCCTGGTGGTGAGCCGGCACCTGCACGGTGAGCGCTTCATCGATGTGGGCACAGGCCCGGGTCTGCCCGGACTGCCGCTGGCGATCATCAATCCGGACAAGCAGTTCGTGCTGCTGGACAGTCTGGGCAAGCGGATCAACTTCATCCGCCAGGTGATCCTGGAGTTGGGCTTGACCAACGTGACTCCCGTCAAATCCCGGGTCGAGGAGTATCAGCCCGAGGTGGGATTTGACGGCGTGCTGAGCCGGGCCTTCGCCTCGCTGGAGGACATGCTGGGCTGGTGTCACCATCTGCCGTCGGCCCAGGGCAGCTTCCTCGCGCTCAAGGGACAGTATCCCGAGCAGGAGCTGGCCCAGTTGCCCGCCAACATCCGTCTGGTCGCCTCCCATCAACTGGTGGTGCCGGAGCTGGAAGGCGAACGTCATCTGCTGGAATTCAAACATATCCAGCCCTAATAGGGTCGCAGTTTCATTTAGGGGACAGTGTGGGAAAAGTCATCGCCATAGCCAACCAGAAGGGTGGAGTGGGTAAAACCACCACCTGTGTGAATCTGGCCGCCTCCATGGCCGCTACCCGCCGCAAGGTGCTGGTGATCGATCTGGATCCGCAGGGCAATGCCACCATGGGCAGCGGTGTCGACAAGTACGAAGTCGAGCGCACCGCCTATGAGCTGCTGATCGAGGACGCCCCCATCGGCGAGGTGATCATCCCCGAAACCTCCGGGGGCTATCACCTGATCGCCGCCAATGCCGACGTGACCGCGGCCGAAATTCGTCTGATGGAGTTCTTCGCCCGCGAGATCCGCCTGCGCAACGCGCTGGCCGCTGTGCGGGACAAGTACGACTACGTCTTCATCGACTGCCCGCCTTCTCTCAACATGCTGACCGTCAACGCCATGGCCGCCGCCGACTCCGTGCTGGTGCCCATGCAGTGCGAATACTATGCGCTGGAAGGGCTGACCGCCCTAGTCGACACCATCAGCAAGCTGGCAGCCGTGGTCAATCCGGATCTTAAGATCGAAGGGGTGCTGCGCACCATGTTCGATCACCGCAACCGGCTGGCCAATGATGTGTCCGATCAGCTTAAACAGCACTTCGGGGACAAGGTCTATCGCACCATCATTCCCCGCAACGTAAGACTGGCGGAGGCTCCGAGTTTCGGCGCCCCGGCCATGCACTATGACAAATCATCGGTGGGCGCCAAGGCCTATCTGGCTCTGGCTGGCGAGATCCTGCGTCGCCAGGAGCAGGAGCGCCAGGTGACCATCGCAGACCGAGAGAGCATATGACGCCGAAAAAACGTGGGCTGGGCAAGGGGCTGGACGCTCTGCTCAGCACCAGCACGGCCGCGCGCCAGAAGCAGGTGATGAGCGATCAGCGCACCGAGCAGGCCATGGCCCCGACCCCGACCAATCAGGGCGAACTGCGCAAGCTGCCGGTGGAGTGGTTGCAGTCCGGCAAGTACCAGCCGCGCAAGGACATGTCGCAGGATGCGCTGGAAGAGCTGGCCAATTCCATCCGTGCCCAGGGGGTGATCCAGCCCATCGTGGTGCGCCCCCTCGGCGAGCAATCCTTCGAAATCATCGCCGGTGAGCGGCGCTGGCGCGCCTCCCAGCTGGCCCGCCTCGAGGTGGTGCCCTGCCTGGTCAAGGATGTGCCTGACGAGGCTGCCGTCGCCATCGCGCTCATCGAGAACATCCAGCGTGAAGACCTCAATGCCATCGAGGAGGCGGTCGCCCTGCAGCGGCTGCTGACCGAATTCGAACTGACCCACCAGCAGGTGGCCGATGCGGTGGGCAAGTCCCGCACCACGGTGACCAACCTGCTGCGCCTCAACCAGCTCAACGACGACGTGAAGCGCTTCGTCGAGCACGGTGACCTCGACATGGGCCATGCTCGTGCCCTGCTGGCCCTGAGCGGCCAGGCCCAGTCCGAACTGGCCAAACTGGTTGCCCAGAAGGGGCTGACCGTGCGAGATACCGAGAAGTTGGTGCAAAAGGCGCTGGAACCGGCAAAAGCCAGGGTCGAGCCCGTCCGCGATCCCCAGTTTGGTTATCTCGAGCGCCAGATTTCAGAAAAAATTGGCAATCAGGTACAACTTCAGCCGGGAAAACAGGATAGCGGCAAGTTAGTAATTAGTTACGAGAACTTGGCGGATTTGGACCGGGTATTGAGCTATTTTGGCCTGTCAGAATCGTGATTTTTACGCTTTTTGTAGTAATAAAACATCCATTCCTTTTGATATGAACATAACCTTAATTCTGTGCGGAAAGCCGCAAAAATTAAGGATTTTTGCCATGTTGCAATAGCTGTCTTCAAGGGTATAATTTGACCGGCTTTTTGGGCTGTAAACGCGGGGTCTTCGGATCCCGATTTTTTACAGTTCTGTAATGTTCAGGGGTAGGTTGGTGAAGCAGAAAATAGCCTTGGAAGGTTTAACGCTGGCCTTGGCTATGCTCGTTTGTCAGCTCGTCCTGATCCTGGCGATCAGTACCGTCTGGTTTTACCAGGCCGGTGCGTTTGCCGGACGCTCCTCTCTCTACGGGGGGAGCATGTACTGGGTTCCTCAAGCCCTGTTCACGCTTTGGGTTCTGCGCCGCAAGGTGACGAAAGAGAGCGTGGGCCTGGTTCTGCGGGACTTTTATGGTGGGGCAGGGATTAAGCTCATTACTACAACAGGACTTTTCGCCCTGATGTTTGGCGCCGGGATCGAGGTCGATACCGTCTCGTTCTTTGCCACTTATATCCTCGCCCTCGTTGTACAGTGGATAGTCTCATTCACGCTTAACAACCACTATTAGGAAAACTCATGTCTGCAACCGGAGAAGTCCTGACTCCTCAGGGATATATCTCCCACCATCTGACCCATCTGCAAGTCGGGTCTGGGTTCTGGACAGTCAATGTCGACTCAATGATATTTTCTGTTCTGTTGGGCGCTCTGTTTATCTGGTTGTTCCGCCGCGTAGCCGTCAACGCTACCAGTGGTGTGCCCGGTAAACTGCAGTGCTTTGTGGAGATGCTGGTCGAGTTTGTGAGTGGTAACGTCAAGGACATCTTTCACGGTCGCAACAAGGTCATCGCACCTTTGGCCCTGACGGTGTTTGTGTGGATCTTCCTGATGAACCTGATGGATCTGATCCCCGTTGACTTTATCCCCCACGCTGCACAGTTGATGGGTGTTCCCTATCTGCGTGTGGTTCCCTCTGCTGACGTTAACATCACCATGTCCATGGCTTTGGGCGTGTTCTTCTTGATCCTGTACTACAGCATCAAGGTCAAGGGTATCGGCGGGTTTGTGAAGGAGCTGACGCTTCAGCCTTTCAACCACCCGGCGGCCATCCCGGTTAACCTCATCCTGGAAACTGTTACGCTGATTTCCAAACCTGTTTCTCTGGGTCTTCGACTGTTCGGCAACATGTATGCTGGCGAACTGATCTTTATCCTGATTGCGGGTTTGCTACCCTGGTGGTCTCAGTGGATCCTGTCCGTGCCTTGGGCAATTTTCCACATCCTGATCATCACTTTGCAGGCGTTTATCTTCATGGTGCTGACCATCGTCTATCTGTCGATGGCTCAAGAAGACCATGGTTGATGCAACTCAAATAATCCTTTTTATACAATCAATTACATCTAAATAAATGGAGATCCTCATGGAAAACTTGAACATGGACCTGCTGTACATCGCTGCTGCAATGATGATGGGTCTGGCGGCTATCGGCGCTTCCATCGGTATCGGTATCCTGGGTGGCAAATTCCTGGAAGGTGCAGCTCGTCAACCGGACCTGATCCCTGTTCTGCGTACCCAGTTCTTCATCGTGATGGGTCTGGTGGATGCGATCCCGATGATCGCCGTTGGTCTGGGTCTGTACGTGATGTTTGCGGTTGCCGGCTAAGTCATAGCGACCTCCGGACATAACCCATTAACTAACTAAGAGGACACAGGCTGTGAATATCAACGCCACCCTCCTCGGCCAAGCAGTTGCTTTTTTCTTCTTCGTAGTGTTTTGCATGAAGTACGTGTGGCCGCCGCTGATGGCTGCCATCGAAGCCCGTCAGAAAACCATTGCTGACGGCCTCTCTTCTGCCGAGCGTGCCAAGAAAGATCTGGATTTGGCCAAGGCCAACGCCACCGATCAGCTGAAAGAAGCCAAGCTCCAGGCTGCAGAAATCATTGAACAGGCCAACAAACGCAAGGCCCAGATCATTGATGAAGCTGCTGCCGGTGCCCAATCTGAGCGGGAAAAAATCCTGGCTCAGGGCCGTGCCGAGATTGAAGCTGAACGTCATCGTGCCAAAGAAGAACTGCGTAAGCAGGTTGCTGCTCTTGCCATTGCTGGTGCAGAGAAGATCCTGGCGCGCCAAATCGACCAGGCTGCCAACAGCGACATCGTCGACAAGCTGGTAGCAGAACTGTAACGGGAACGGGGCTATGTCTGAACTGACTACAATCGCTCGCCCCTACGCCAAGGCTGCTTTCGAGTTTGCCGTTGAGCACAAGGCGGTTGACCAGTGGCTGGGGATGCTCGGCTTCGCTGCACAAGTAGCGGAGAACGAGACCATCCACAACCTGGTAAACGGCTCTGTGGCTGCCGAAGAGCTGGCAAAGTTGTTTGTCGGCATCTGTGGTGAGCAACTCGACGAGCATGGTCAGAACCTGATCCGGGTGATGGCCGAGAATGGTCGCTTGGGTGTGCTGCCGGCGGTCGTTGCCGAATTCGTCGCGTTCAAGGCTGAACTGGATAAAGAAGTTCAGGCTGACGTGATTTCGGCGATCGAACTGACCGACCAGCAGAAAGCCAATATTCAGGCTTCTCTGGAACAACGTCTCGCGCGCAAAGTGAAGCTGAATTGCAGCATGGATGCGTCCTTGATGGCCGGGGTGCTCATCAAGGCCGGTGACCTGGTTATCGACGGCACGGTCCGCGGTAAGCTGGATCGCATGGCTGACGCGCTGCAATCTTGATTGGGGTATTAGAGCATGCAACTGAATTCCACTGAAATCGCCGAGCTGATCAAGCAGCGCATTGCGCAGTTTGATGTAAAGAGCGAAGCGCGTAACGAAGGTACCATCGTCTCTGTGAGCGACGGTATCATTCGTATTCACGGCCTGGCCGATGCCATGCAAGGTGAGATGATCGAGCTGCCGGGCAACCGCTACGCTCTGGCATTGAACCTGGAGCGTGACTCCGTCGGTGCGGTGATCATGGGTTCCTATGACGGTCTGTCAGAAGGAATGAAAGTAAAAGGGACTGGCCGCATTCTGGAAGTGCCGGTCGGTCGTGGTCTGTTGGGCCGGGTGTTGAACACCCTGGGTCAGCCGATCGACGGTAAAGGTCCAATCGACAACGACGGCTTCTCGCCGATCGAAGTGATTGCACCGGGCGTTATCGAGCGTAAGTCTGTTGACCAGCCGGTCCAGACCGGTCTGAAAGCCATCGATGCCATGATCCCTATCGGTCGTGGCCAGCGTGAGCTGATCATCGGTGACCGTCAGGTGGGTAAGACTGCCATCGCCATCGACACCATCATCAACCAGAAAGACTCCGGCATTAAGTGTGTCTACGTTGCGATCGGCCAGAAGGCCTCCACCATCGCCAACGTGGTGCGCAAGCTGGAAGAGCACGGCGCCCTGGCCAACACCATAGTGGTGGTTGCCTCTGCCTCCGAAGCGGCTGCCCTGCAGTACCTGGCTCCGTATGCCGGCTGCTCCATGGGTGAGTACTTCCGTGACCGCGGTGAAGACGCGCTGATCATCTATGATGACCTGTCCAAGCAGGCCGTAGCTTATCGCCAGATCTCCCTGCTGCTGCGCCGTCCGCCAGGACGCGAAGCCTACCCGGGCGACGTTTTCTATCTGCACTCCCGTCTGCTGGAGCGTGCTGCTCGCGTCAACGCCGAGTACGTAGAGAAGTTCACCAACGGTGCCGTGAAAGGCCAGACCGGTTCTCTGACCGCCCTGCCGATCATCGAAACCCAGGCTGGTGACGTATCCGCGTTCGTTCCGACCAACGTGATCTCCATCACCGATGGCCAGATCTTCCTGACTTCACAACTGTTCAACTCCGGTATCCGTCCGGCCGTTGACCCGGGTATCTCCGTATCCCGTGTAGGTGGTGCCGCTCAGACCAAGATCGTCAAGAAGCTGTCCGGTGGTATCCGTACCGCGCTGGCCCAGTATCGCGAACTGGCTGCATTCGCCCAGTTCTCTTCCGACCTGGACGATGCGACCCGCAAGCAGCTGGACCACGGTCAGAAAGTGACCGAGCTGATGAAGCAGAAGCAGTACTCTCCGCTGAGCGTGGCTCACCAGTCTCTGGTGCTGTTCGCCGCGGAAAAAGGCTATCTCTCCGATGTCGAGCTGAACAAGATCGTCGACTTCGAAGCCGCTCTGCTCTCTTACGCCAATACCCAGCATGCCGAGCTGATGGCTGAAATCAATGCCAAGGCCGACTACAACGACGCGATCGTTGGCAAGCTGACTGCGTTGCTGGACAACTTCAAGGCAACCCAGACCTGGTAAGCGTGTGTGGCAGCGCGAGCTGCCACCTGATGGAGAGTAAGAGATGGCCGGCGCAAAAGAGATACGTAACAAGATCGCGAGTGTGAAAAACACTCAGAAGATCACCGGCGCTATGGAAATGGTGGCAGCAAGCAAGATGCGCCGTGCGCAAGATCGCATGTCTGCCAGCCGTCCGTACGCTGAAACCATGCGCAAGGTGATCGGCCATATCGCTCAGGGGAACCTGGAATACAAGCACCCCTACCTCATCGAACGTGAGGTCAAGCGAGTGGGTTACATCGTCGTCTCCACCGACCGTGGCCTGTGTGGTGGTCTGAACATCAACCTGTTCAAGGCTGCCCTCAATGACATGAAGCAATGGAGCGCGAAAGGAGCCAAGGTTGACCTAGCTCTGATCGGCAACAAGGCCTCCAACTTCTTTGAACGGCACGGCGCCAAGGTGAAAGCTCACGTCGCAGGACTGGGCGATAACCCGAGCGTCAATGACCTGATTGGTTCAGTCAAGGTCATGCTGAAGGCTTACGACAACGGTGAGATTGACAGGCTGTATCTGGTGTACAACAAGTTCGTCAACACCATGGTTCAGCAACCACGAGTCGATCAACTGCTGCCTTTGCCCGTAACTGAAGACAGCAAGCTCGCCAAGAAACACCACTGGGATTACCTCTATGAGCCGGATCCCAAGCAACTGCTGGATACCCTGCTGATTCGCTACGTCGAATCCCAGGTCTACCAGGGGGTAGTGGAAAACTTGGCAAGTGAACAGGCAGCCCGAATGGTTGCCATGCAAGCCGCGACTGACAACGCCGGTAACCTGATTAACGATCTGCAACTGGTATACAACAAGGCCCGTCAGGCCAGTATTACCCAGGAACTGACAGAGATCGTGTCCGGTGCTGCTGCGGTGTAAGGCAAGGGTTATCAAAGGTTTAGAGGATTTGACATGAGTAACGGTTTCATCGTCCAAATCATCGGCGCTGTGGTGGACATCGAGTTCCCGCAAGATGCCGTGCCCCAGGTGTACGATGCACTGAAGGTTGTCAGCGAAGGTCAAGGCCAGGGTCTGGTGCTGGAAGTTCAGCAACAGATCGGTGGCGGCGTCGTTCGTTGCATCACCATGGGCTCCTCCGACGGTCTGCGTCGTGGGTTGGAAGTAGTGAATAGCGGTAAATCCATCCAGGTGCCGGTCGGCGTATCGACTCTGGGTCGGATCATGAACGTACTGGGCGATCCGATCGACGAAAAAGGTCCGATCGGTGAAGAAGAGCGTTGGTCCATCCACCGCGCGGCTCCCAGCTACGAAGATCAGTCCAACAGCAACGACCTGCTGGAGACCGGTATCAAGGTTATCGACCTGGTATGCCCGTTCGCCAAGGGGGGTAAGGTTGGTCTGTTCGGTGGTGCCGGTGTAGGCAAGACCGTAAACATGATGGAGCTGATCCGTAACATCGCGATCGAACACAGCGGTTACTCCGTGTTCGCCGGTGTAGGTGAGCGTACCCGTGAGGGTAACGACTTCTACCACGAGATGATGGAGTCCAACGTACTGGACAAAGTATCTCTGGTTTACGGTCAGATGAACGAGCCGCCCGGAAACCGTCTGCGCGTGGCGCTGACCGGCCTGACCATGGCCGAGAAGTTCCGTGACGAAGGTCGTGACGTGCTGTTCTTCGTGGACAACATCTACCGTTACACCCTGGCCGGTACCGAAGTATCCGCACTGCTGGGCCGTATGCCCTCTGCAGTAGGTTACCAGCCGACCCTGGCCGAGGAGATGGGTGTTCTGCAGGAACGCATCACCTCCACCAAGACCGGTTCCATCACCTCCGTACAGGCCGTTTACGTGCCTGCGGATGACTTGACCGACCCGTCTCCGGCGACCACCTTCGCCCACCTGGATGCGACCGTGGTACTGTCCCGTCAGATCGCGGCACTGGGTATCTACCCGGCCGTTGACCCGCTGGACTCCACCTCCCGTCAGCTGGATCCGCTGGTGGTTGGCAAGGAGCACTACGAGACTGCTCGTGGCGTTCAGACCGTACTGCAGCGCTACAAAGAGCTGAAGGACATCATCGCCATCCTGGGTATGGATGAACTGTCAGAAGAAGACAAACTGACCGTAGCCCGTGCCCGTAAGATCGAGCGTTTCCTGTCCCAGCCGTTCTTCGTGGCCGAAGTGTTTACCGGTTCTCCGGGCAAATACGTGCCGCTGAAAGAGACCATCCGTGGTTTCCAGGGCATCCTGAAAGGCGAGTACGACGATCTGCCGGAGCAGGCGTTTTACATGGTTGGCAGCATCGACGAAGTTGTCGAGAAAGCCAAGAAACTGTAAGCCTCGATAGGAGGGCCCATGGCTGAGATGATCTCCTTTCACCTGGATGTGGTTAGCGCCGAAGGAAAACTGTTTTCCGGTCGCGTGCAGTCCGCTCAGGTATCAGGCTCCGAAGGTGAGCTGGGTCTCCGCCACGGTCATGCTCCGTTGCTGACTGCCATCAAGCCGGGCCTGGTCCGCTTGGTGAAGCAGAACGGAACTGAAGAGGTGCTGTACATCTCCGGCGGCATGCTGGAAGTGCAACCCGAAGCCGTGACCGTGCTGGCGGACACCGCGATTCGTGCCGACGATTTGGATGAGGCGAAAGCCCAGGAAGCCAAACGCGCGGCGGAAGAGCGGATCCACAGCTCCCATGGTGATATCGACTACGCCCAGGCTGCCACCGAGCTGGCCAAGGCGATGGCTCAACTGCGGGTCATCGATATCGTCAAAAAGAATTACCGTTAATAACGGTGAGGTAAAAAGCGACCTGCGGGTCGCTTTTTTTTTACTCGTTGGATAGACTCCGCCCAGCATTTCCACCTGTTTCAAAGGCTAGCTATGTCTCTCAATGTCGTGATCCTGGCTGCGGGTAAAGGCACCCGTATGCGTTCCTCCCTGCCCAAGGTACTGCACCCGGTCGCCAACAAGCCCATGGTCTCCCATGTGATCGATACTGCCCGCCAAGTGGGGGCCGAGCAGCTGCACCTGGTCTATGGCCACGGTGCCGAACTGCTGAAGGAGCGGATCCAGGCATCCGACCTGAACTGGGTGCTGCAGGCCCAGCAACTGGGTACCGGCCACGCCGTCGCCCAGGCCATCCCGTTCTGGAACGATGAAGACGACGTGCTGGTGCTGTACGGCGACACCCCGCTGATCCAGCCCGAGACCCTGCAGCGGCTGCTGGCCGCCAAGGCAAGCGATGGCATGGCGCTGCTGACCGTGGTGCTGGACAACCCGACCGGCTATGGCCGCATTGTGCGCAGCAATGGCCAGGTGGTCGGCATCGTCGAGCAGAAGGATGCCAACGCCGAACAGCTTGCCATCAGCGAAGTGAACACCGGCGTGCTGGTGGCCAACGGTGGCCAGCTGCGCAGCTGGCTCTCCCGTCTGGACAACAAGAATGCCCAAGGCGAGTTCTATCTGACCGACGTCATTGCCATGGCCCACGCCGACAACTGCCCCATCGCCGCGGTTCACCCGGACAGCGCCATGGAGGTTGAAGGGGCCAACAACCGGGTGCAGCTGGCCCAGCTCGAGCGCAGCTATCAGCAGATGCAGGCCGAGAAGCTGATGATCGCCGGTGCCACCCTGATCGACCCGGCCCGCTTCGATCTGCGTGGCACCCTGGAGATCGGGGAAGAGGTGGTGATCGACGTCAACGTCATCATTGAAGGCAAGGTAGTGCTGGGCAACCACGTCCTCATCGGGGCCGGCAGCGTGCTGAAGGATTGCGTGATCGGCGATCACACCGAGGTGAAACCCTACTCCGTCATCGAAGGCGCGCAAATCGCCGACCAGTGCTCGGTCGGTCCTTTTACTCGCCTGCGCCCGGGTGCCGTACTGGAGCAGGATGCCCACGTCGGCAATTTCGTCGAGATGAAGAAGGCACGCCTCGGGGTTGGCTCCAAGTGCGGTCATCTGACCTATCTGGGGGATGCCGAGGTGGGTGCCAAGGTGAACATCGGGGCCGGCACCATCACCTGCAACTACGACGGGGTGAACAAGTTCCAGACCATCATCGAGGATGACGTCTTCGTCGGCTCCGATACCCAGCTGGTGGCGCCGGTGCGGATCGGCAAGGGGGCGACCCTGGGGGCCGGCTCCACCATCACCAAGGACGTGGCCGAGAACGAGCTGGTGATCACCCGGGTGGCTCAGCGTCATATTCCGAACTGGCCTCGCCCGGTCAAGAAGAAGTGATGCCCGATCAATGAAATGCAAACCGGCGCCTGATGGCGCCGGTTTTGTTTTCAGCTCTCCTGCCCGCTGGCGGGGGGCGTCGGGGCGTTCCCCATCACCCGATACCAGTCCAGCTTGCGGGTCAGCACCATGATCAGCGCCAGGATGGCGAACAGCAGCAGGGCGCCGAGCAGCAGGGCTATCTCCTCGGCCTGCAGCAAGCCGAACAGGATGGCGTAGACCAGCCCCAGCAGGGCCGCGAAACCGAGCCCCTGTTTGGGGCCACCCAGCACATGGCTGAGGTAGAAGCCGTTGAGGGCCACGCTGGCCAGGGCGGCAATCAGATAGGCCCAGGCAAAGCCGAGGTGTTCGGTCAGTGCCAGCAGCACCAGATAGAAGATGGCCAGCCCCATGCCCACCAGCGCGTACTGGATCGGGTGCACCCGCAGCCCCTTGAGCAGCTCGAACATGAAAAAGCTGAGGAAGGTTAGGCCGATGAACAGCAGCGCATACTTGGCGGCCCGCTCGTTCTGCTGATAGTGATCCACCGGCTGCACCAGGCTGACGCTGAAGGCGGGCAGATCGCCGCTGGCACCCTTCATCATCCGGTTGAAACGGCTCTCCATGTCGGTGGCAAACCAGCTGCTCTGCCAGCTCGCCTCGAAACCGCTGGCGGTAAGGGTGCGGCTGCCCGGCAGAAAGTCGCCGATGAAGTTGGGGTGGGGCCAGTTGCTGGCGAGGTTGAGTCTGCTGTCCTGGCCAAGCGGCACCACTTCCAGCTGGTTCATCCCCTGCAGGTCCAGTTCGATGTGAAAAGCGCCACCCTCCCCCGGCAGGGCCGCGAGCGGCGCATGGATGCCGGCCAGTCCGTCACCCAGCAGGGCGCCGGGGGCGAATGGGATGCGCTGCTCACCCAGTTGCAGCTCGGGTACCCGGTTGATGCCGCGGGCATCGGACAGCACCAGGCTCAGATAGGGTTTGCCTGCCACCAGGGCGGGATCTGTCCCATCGACGGTCAGATCCGGTTCGCCGCTGATCAGGGTTTTACCGTTCAGTTCGGCAGGCAATCGCCCGGAGAGGGAGAGCCGGGTGTGATAGACCTGGGCCTGGTAGATGCCGAGCTTGCGCGGGGTCACCTCCATGCTGGCCTGTACGTCCAGCTGTTCCGGCAGCAGGTAGCGGTAGAGCTGCAGCTTGCGCTCGAAGCGCTTGCCATCCTGCTCCACCGTGATGGTGCGGGTATAAGGCTGCACCACGACCGGCCCCAGCAGCCGCTGCGGGCCGCTGCTGCTGGCCATGATGCTGTGGATGGCCTGGCTGCGATAGGCCTGGCGCTCCCGGTTCAGCTCCATGATGGATTGCACCGGCACCATCAGCAGCAGGCTGAGCAACAGCAGCAGAAAGATCTTGTGGCTGAATATCTGTTTGACCATGACACGTCTCCTTGTTGATGGAGCGAGTGTGGCTGGGTCGGGTGAAGGGGGGATGGGGCTGTGTGAAGCGGCGGTGAAGGGGGATAAAAAAACCGGCGCAGAGCGCCGGTCTCGGTGTCACAGGGTTTTCAGTTTGGCCGGCAGGGCGGCCAGCACCTCTTCCTTGGCCTTGAGGGAGGCGAACTGCTTGCCGGGTTTTTGCACCACGGTATGGACGAAGATGAGTTGCTTGCCCGCTTTGCTGGCCCAGCCGACGAACCAGCCGATCTGCTGATCCCGGTTGAGGCTGCCATCCAGCTTTTTCGGATAGCCCATGCCGGTCTTGCCGTGGATCTGCCAGCCGTCGATCTCGCTCACCTTAAGGATGTTGGCGGTGTACTGCAGGGTCTGCGCCGACACCGGCAGCTTGCCGCTCACCATCTTGCCGAGGAAGCGGGCCTGCTCCTCTGGACTGATGGCCAGGCTGGTGCTGAGCCAGGCCTGGGTCAGACCGTCGTGTTTGCCGGGGTTGCCGGAAAGATCCCGGTTGCCGTAGTCGAAACGATCGACGTACTGCTGGAAGCGATCCATCCCCAGCCATTCGGTGATCTGCTGGGAGAACCAGACCACCGAGTAGGTTTCCCAGCGGCGCGGAGTGGTGGTCTCCCGCCAGGCGGGCAGCCAGTCGTCGTAACCCGGTTTGAAGGGCAGCGCCGGGTGCTCTTCGTCTACCAGAAAGCCGCTGTCATAACCCATCAGCGCCAGCGGGATTTTGAAGGTGGACGCGGGTGGCAACTGGCTTGAACAATCCCCTTCGCTGGAGAGGGTCTGGCCGTTGCCGTCGGCATAGAGAAAGCAGCCGGTGGCGGCGCTGGTCGGCAGCGAAAACAGCAGGCCTGCGCCGAGCAGGCCGGATAACAGAAGGCGGGACATGGGGGCTCCTTGAGCACATAAAGTTCGCTGGGAAAACACCAGCATAGCGCCGCTTTATGTGCCCAGTGTGAAGTGTCAGCCCGCTGGCAACCAGAGCTCGGCCAGCACTCCGCCGTCAGCCTGGTTGGTGAGGGTCAGCCGGCCGCCGTGTTGGCGCGTCACCTCCATGGCGAAGCTGAGCCCGAGGCCGCTGCTCTTGCCCTTGTCGGGTCTGGGCAGGGAGTAGAAGCGCTCGAAGATGCGCGGCAGGGCATAGTCCGGAATACCAGGCCCCTGATCCCGCACCCGGAAGCAGTAACCCCCCTCCTCCATGGCGCCGCTCAGCCTGAGAGTGCTGCCGACGGGGGAGAAGTCGAGGGCGTTGTCCAGCAGGTTGCCGAGGGCCTGCTCCACCAGCAGGGGATCCCACTTCTGTTTCTGGGTTTCCCCCAGCTCGGCGTGCAGGGTGATCTGGCGGCGCTGGGCCAGGATCTGGCGGGCGTCGAGCGCCCGTCTGCCCAGCCTGGCCGGCTCGACCGCCTGTCTGTCCAGCCCCTGCCCCGACTCCAGTTTGGCCAGCTGCAGCATCCGCTCGATCAGCTGCTGCATGCGGGCCGTCTCCAGATTGATGTTGCCGATAAAACGAGTGGCGACGTCGGGTGGCGGCGCTTCGGTCAGTATTTCCCCTGCCCCGCGGATGGCGGCCAGCGGGCTCTTGAGCTCGTGGGTCAGGCTGTGCACATAGGCTTCGATGTAGGCCTTGCCGTCCAGCTGGCGGCGCATGGTCTCAAGGGAGCGGCCGAGCCGGTCCAGCTCCGGGCTGTAGAGGCGTGGCAGAGTGGCGGGCTGGCCCTGGCTGACCGCATCGGCATAGTGCACCAGCTTGCCGATGGCGCGGTTGAGCCACCACACCAGCAGGGCACCGATGAGCAGTGAGATGAACAGCAGCAAGGCAGCCCCCTGCAGCAGCTGGTGCTCGCTGCGTTCTATCATGGGCAGCAGGGTGCGGTTTGGTTTGGCGACGGTGAGGGAGCCGAGGATGTCGTCCCCCTCCCGCAGCGGGGCGGCGACGTGCATCACCGAGCTGGTGGGATCGTCGGGATCGCTGCGGGTGCTGCGGGCGCCGTATTCACCGCGCAGGGTCAGATAGACGTCGTTCCAGCGCGAGTAGTCCTTGCCCAGGTCCACCCCGTCCGAGTCGTAAACCACCTTGCCCCAGCGGTCGACCACATAGATGCGGTACTCCGCCTGCTGCTTGAGGTGGCCGTCGATGAGGGCGTTGATGGGGCTCTGGTTGAGGCGGGCGAAGGCGCTGGCCAGCCGGCCGTCGGCCATCTTCCCCTCCTGCAGGTCATCCAGCGCGAGCGGGGCCAGCATCTGGGCCATGTCCACCAGGGTATCTTCGGTGGCGCTGCGCACCCCGGGTTTGATCTCCTCGACGAAGATCTCCAGCACGAACCAGGCGGCCAGCGCAAAGATCAGCACCAGCCCGCACAGCAGTTGCAGTCCGATTCTCATGTCATCCCCCAGCCGTGACCCGGCAACCGTCTGTTCATGCCAGCTCCAGGCTGTAACCCAATCCGCGGTGAGTCAGGATCAGGTTGGCGTCCGGATCCCGCTCTCGCAGCTTGGCGCGGATGGTCTTGATGTGGGTGTCGACGGTGCGATCCAGGCTCTCTTCCGCCCCGCTCCACACCAGATCCATCAGCTGCTGGCGGGAGTAGACCCGGCCCGGCGTCAGCATCAGGGTCTTGAGCAGCAGGTACTCGTAGCGGGTGAGCGCCAGCGGCTGGCCGTGAAAGCTGATGCGGGCCCGCTCCTCGTCCAGGGTGAGGGTCTGGTTTGGCTGGGGGGCGGCTGGCTGGCTGCGGCGCAGGATAACCCGCACCCTGGCGCACACCTCGCGGGGCGAGAAGGGCTTGGCCACGTAGTCGTCGGCCCCAATCTCCAGCCCGATCAGCCGGTCTATCTCTTCGCTGCGGGCGGTGAGGAACATCAGGGGAACGTCGCAGCGGGCTCGTACCTCCTTGCACAGCTCGAAGCCGCTGATGTCCGGCAGACCCACATCCAGGATCAGGAAATCGGGGCGCGACTGGGCAAGTCGCGCCAGCAACGGCTGGCCGAGGGAAAACCACTCCACCTCGAAGCCATCGGTTTGCAGGGCATAGATCAGGGTGTCGGCGATGCTGGCTTCATCTTCTACCAGCCAGATGGTTCGTTTTTGCATGGCATCCTCGTCGCAAATCAGCCCCCATTCTGGCATCGAACCATAACGGATCCTATTTGCCGTTTGATTTTTCCAGAAAAGGCATTAATATTTCGACATTCTTTCGAATCGAAACTTTAAAATGACCAAACGTAATACTCAGCAGCGCCGTCACACCATCGTCAGCCTGGTGCAGGAGCAGGGTGAAGTGAGCGTCGATGCCCTGGCCAAGCACTTCTCCACCTCCGAGGTGACCATTCGCAAAGATCTGGCCGTGCTGGAGACCGGTGGCCTGTTGCTGCGTCGTTACGGTGGCGCCGTGCCCCTGCCCAGCGAGATGGTGGTGGACGGCAATCCAGAGCAAGTTTCGAAACGAAAGCTGGCTATCGCCAAGGCGGCGGCCGAACGGATCCGCGATCACAACCGCGTCATCATCGACAGCGGCACCACCACCAGCGCCATGATTCCGCTGCTCGGCAACAAGCGCGGTCTCATCGTGATGACCAACTCCCTCAATGTGGCCGGCGCCCTGCGCGAGCTGGAAAACGAGCCTACCCTGTTAATGACGGGAGGCACATGGGACCCCCACTCCGAATCCTTCCAGGGTCAGGTGGCGGAGCAGGTGCTGCGCTCCTATGACTTCGACCAGCTGTTCATCGGCGCCGACGGCATCGATCCGGAACGCGGTACCACCACCTTCAACGAGCTGGTGGGACTGTCCCGGGTGATGGCCGAGGTGTCGCGGGAGGTCATCGTCATGGTGGAGTCGGAAAAGATCGGCCGCAAGATCCCCAATCTCGAACTGCCCTGGTCCAGCATCCATACCCTGGTGACCGATGACGGGCTGGCCATCTCGGCCAGAGAACGAATTCAGGCCAAGGGGATCCAGCTGGTCTGCGCCCCCGTGGCAGTCTGACCTGAACAAATGATTATCCAACCGAATCAATAGCGTCTTAAGGAGAAGTGTATGTGTGGCATCGTCGGGGCCGTCGCCCAACGTGATGTGGCTGAAATTCTGGTAGAGGGTCTGCGCCGTCTGGAATACCGCGGCTACGACTCGGCCGGTGTGGCCGTGTTCAGCGCCAGTCAGCCGCTGCAGCGGGTGCGTCGCCTCGGCAAGGTGGCCGAGCTGGCCAAGGCGCTGGACGAGCAGTCCGTGCACGGCGGTACCGGCATTGCCCACACTCGCTGGGCCACTCACGGCGAACCGTCCGAGCGCAATGCCCACCCTCACGTCTCCGAGCATATCGTGGTGGTGCACAACGGCATCATCGAGAACCACGAAGAGCTGCGGGAAGAGTTGAAGGCGCTGGGCTATGTGTTCAGCTCCGACACCGACACCGAGGTGATCGCCCACCTGGTGCACCACGAGCTGAAATCCGCCCCCAGCCTGCTGGCTGCCATGCAGGTCGCGGTGAAGCAGCTGCGCGGCGCCTACGGCACCGTGGTGATGGACAGCCGTGACGACAGCCGCGTGGTGGTGGCCCGTTCCGGCTCCCCGCTGGTGATCGGCCGCGGCATCGGCGAGAACTTTATCGCTTCCGACCAGATGGCGCTGCTGCCGGTGACCCGTCGCTTCATCTTCTTGGAAGAGGGTGACGTGGCCGAAGTGACCCGTCGCGACGTGCACATCTTCGATACCCACGGCGAGGCCGTGGTGCGTGAAGAGCAGGAGTCCGAACTCTCCCACGACGCCGGTGACAAGGGCGAGTACCGCCACTACATGCTCAAAGAGATCCACGAGCAACCCAAGGCCATCACCAACACCCTGGAAGGGCGTCTGGGCGGTGATCACGTGGTGGTTGAGTCGTTCGGCAACGGTGCGCGCGCCATCTTCGACAAGGTCGATCACGTGCAGATCGTCGCCTGTGGCACCTCCTATCATTCCGGCATGGTGGCTCGCTACTGGTTCGAAGAGATCGCCGGCGTCTCCTGCGACGTGGAGATCGCCTCCGAATTCCGCTACCGCAAGTCGGTGGTGCGCCCCAACAGCCTGCTGGTGACCCTCTCCCAGAGCGGCGAGACCGCCGATACCCTGGCCGCCCTGCGCCTGGCCAAGGAGTCCGGCTACATGAGCTCGCTGGCCATCTGCAACGTGCCGGGCTCCTCCTTGGTGCGCGAATCGGATCTGGCCTTTATGACCCGAGCGGGGGCTGAAATTGGCGTGGCCTCTACCAAGGCGTTCACCACCCAGCTGGCCGGTCTGCTGATGCTGGTGGCCTCCATCGGTCGTTGCCGCGGCCACCTGAGCACCGCCGCCGAAGCTGAGCTGGTCAAGGCGCTGCAGGCCCTGCCGCTGCGCATCAAGGAGAGCCTGGCGCTGGCCAAGGATATCGAAGCCCTGGCCGAAGAGTTTGCCGACAAGCACCACAGCCTGTTCCTGGGTCGCGGCAGCCAGTACCCCATCGCCATGGAAGGGGCGCTCAAGCTGAAAGAGATCTCCTACATCCACGCCGAGGCCTATGCCGCCGGTGAGTTGAAGCACGGTCCGCTGGCGCTGATCGATGCCGAGATGCCCATCATAGTGGTGGCGCCGAACAACGATCTGCTGGAGAAGCTCAAGTCCAACGTGGAAGAGGTGCGTGCCCGTGGCGGTATCCTCTACGTCTTCGCCGATGCCGATACCGGCTTCAAGAGCGACGAGACCATGCGGGTGATGAGCCTGAACCACGTGGAAGAGGTGATCGCGCCGATCGTCTATACCGTGCCGCTGCAGCTGCTCTCCTACCATGTTGCCCTCATCAAGGGCACCGACGTGGATCAGCCGCGCAACCTGGCGAAATCCGTGACCGTGGAATAAGCCGTCGCCGGAAATGAAAAAAGAGCCGCATTGCGGCTCTTTTTTATTGGCTGTGCTGCCGGGCTGGCGTCACGACAACCGCAGGTTGGTGATAGTCACGTCGTCCAGCGAAGGTACTATGATGCCGCTGGAGATGCTCTTGGCGATCGCCTGGTTGCGGTTCTTCGAGTCGGTCTTGTTGGTGACCTGATTGAGGTGGAAGTTCACGGTCCGCTCGCTGATGCCGAGGATGGTGGCGATCTCCCAGGAGGTCTTGCCCTCGCTGGCCCAGAACAGGCACTCCTTCTCCCGATCGGACAGTTCGGTCAGATACTTCATCAGATCCGGCCTGCTCTTTATCAGCTGCAGCGCCGAGTTGAAGATGTAGCTGGCGCAGAACGACAGCAAGGGAACGTTTTCAAACATCAGATCGGAATTGGACTTCTCCTTGCTGATGAAGGAGAGGATGCCGTGTTCCCCCTGCGGCGTGTGCAGCGGGAAGGAGACGCCGTTTCTCACCCCGAAGTCGGCGGCCAGGTTCATCACCTCCCGGCTGGCGCTGGGCAGCCAGGGGGAGTCGCAGTCGAGCTTGTTCCAGAAGATGGGCTGGGTCTGTTTCAGCCCCAGGAAGACGACCGGATCCTGGGTCAGGTAGTGCCGCTCCGAATAGGCATCGAACCAGCTGGTGGGGCAGTTGTTGAACAACGCCACATGGGATTTCTGCATGCTGATGGGGAAAATAATCAGCAAACGAAAGTAATCAAAGCCCATCTGGTGACTGAAGCGCTCCAGCTGCTGCTGGATGTCGCTGGTCTTCTTGGCCTTGGTGAACCGATCGATATGTTCCCAGATCGCATCGTTGAACATGAACTTCTCCTTTTTCGATCTCTATCACATTGATCGAAAAGATATTTTTTATTTATTAATTTGGTGTTGTGACGAACAACGCCAGTGACTCCCGTGCTTGCTTAAAAATTATCCTGTTTTTTCAGCCGAAGGCCAACAAAATCATCTGATTGCCACTGACCCTCCACTCTGAGACAATGAGAATAGTTATCATTGTTAAGATTTATATCATGAACAAGTTTTGGGGTTTGGCCTTGTTGCCACTGTCAGTCCACTTCGCTGCCGGCGCCGACGAGCTGGTCGCGCCGGCACTGAAAAACAGCATAGCTGCCGGGAAAGCCTCCCAGCAGCGCGTGGAGAAAGCCGCCGATGCGGCCGTTGCCGCCAGGCTGGAGCTGCAGAATGCGCAGCTGCAACTGCGCGATCTGGAAGCCTACAACCGCTACATGCAGTCTCTGGTGGCCGATCAGCAAAATGAGCTGGGCAAGCTGAATCAGCAGCTGGAGGCGGTACAGGAGACCCGGCAGGGCCTGATCCCGCTGATGCTGCAGATGCAGGCCGAGCTGGAACAGCTGGTGGAGAGCGACATTCCGCTGCGCAAGGAAGATCGCCTGGCGCGGGTTGAACAGCTGAAAGCCACCCTGGCCCGAGCCGACGTGAGCGAGGCGGAGAAGTTCCGCCAGCTGCTGCAGGCCTACCAGATCGAAGCCGAATATGGCAGTCGGCTCGACAGCTATGCCGCCGAACTGGTGCTGGACGGCGCGCCGCGCCGGGTCGACGTGCTGGCGGTGGGTCGGGTCTCCCTGTTGGCGATGACCGCCGATCGTTCCCAGGCGTGGCGCTGGTCCGGGCAGAACAAGCAGTGGCAGCCCCTCGACAGCCAGTGGCTCTCCCCCGTCGCCGAGGCACTGGAGATGGCCGCCGACAAGAAGGTTCCCCAGTTGTTGAATGTCCCCCTTTCCGTCAGCCGTGGTCAGGAGGCCCAGTCATGAGCGTCACCATGAAGTGGTTCCCCCTCGCCCTCGCCCTCGCTCTGGGCACCACTGCCGCCGTGGCCGATGAAGCCTGGCAGCAGCAGGAACAGGCCCGTGAACAGCAGGCGCAGCAGGATCTGGCGTCCGTTTCCAAGGAGCTGAACAGTGCCCGCGCCAAGCTGGCCGAGGCCCAGCGCCTGAGCAAGGAGCTGGCCAGCCAGTTCGCTACCAATGAGAAGCAGCTGGTGGAGCTCAATGCCCAGTGGGAGCAGGCCTCCGGCGACATGAACGAGATCTTTGCGGTCACCCGTCAGGGGGCCAGCGATGCGGTCAAGCTGCTGAGTGAATCCGCGGTCGAAGGTCAGTACCCCGAGCGCCTCGCGCCGCTCAAGGCGATGGCACAGGAGAAGCAGGTACCGGATCGCGCCGCCCTCGCCCTGCTGCCTGCCACCTTGCTGCAGGAGATCCGCGAGTCGGGCCGGGTTGCCCAGTTCAACGGCAAGGTGCTGGATGCCCAGGGGGCGGCCAGCGAGCAATCGCTGACCCGGGTCGGCAGCTTCGCGCTGTTTGGCGAGCAGGGGTTCCTGCAACCCACTGCCGAAGGCCTGAGCCCGGTGCTGGGCCTGCCCGGCAACGTGCTCTCCGCCGCGGCCGCCTATCAAGGCCAGGAAGGAGAAACGCTGCCGCTGGATCCCTCCCACGGCACCCTGCTGGCAATGCTGGCGCAAGCCCCTACCTTCTGGCAGCAAGTCCAGCAGGGCGGCCAGGTCGGCGCCATCATAGTGCTGCTGGCCGCCATCGGCCTGGGGATCGCCGGGGTGCGGCTGTGGAGCCTTTCCCGCGAACTGGGTCGGGTTCGTCGCCAGCTCAAGAGCGGTGAATATCATGCCGACAACGCCCTCGGCCGGGTGCTGACGGTGGCTGACAAGCATCCCGAGCTGAGCATGGAGACCCTCGAACTGCGTCTCGACGAGGCGATCCTGCAGGAGACCCCCCGCATGGAGCGCGGCATCGGCATGGTCAAGGTGATCGCGGCCATTGCCCCCATGCTGGGGCTGCTCGGTACCGTGACCGGGATGATCGGCACCTTCCAGGCCATCACCCAGTTCGGCACCGGCGATCCCAAGATCATGGCGGGCGGCATCTCCATGGCGCTGGTCACCACGGTACAGGGTCTGGTGGCGGCCATTCCGCTGATCCTGGCCCACAGCCTGCTGCAATCCCGCTTCACCGAGCTCTCCAACGTGCTGGAGCAGCAGGTGGCCGGCATTCTGGCCGAGCGGGCCGAAAGCAACCGTGACGGGATGGAGCGGGCGGCATGATGCTCGACATCTGGCAACAGCTGCAGAGCTTCATGGGTCGTGGCGGCCCGGTGCTCTGGGTCATTCTGGCCCTGCTGGTGCTGATGTGGATTCTGATGATCGAGCGGCTGCTCTACCTCAACCTGGGGTTTGCCCCGCTGCAGCGCCAGCTGCTCGGCCGCTGGCAGGCCCGCAGCGAGCGCCACAGCTGGCACGCTCGGGCGATTCGCGGGCGCTGGCTGGCCGAGGCCGAGCTTGAGCTCAACCGTCATCTGATCTTCATCCGCACCCTGGTCGTGCTCTGCCCCATGCTGGGGCTGCTGGGTACCGTGACCGGCATGATAGGCGTATTCGATGCGTTGGCCGCGGCCAACCGCTTTAACCCGGAGAGCATGGCGGGCGGGATCTCCCGTGCCACCATCCCCACCATGGCTGGCATGGTGGTCGCGCTCTCCGGCGTGTTGTTACTCAGCCGGCTCGAGAGCCAGGCCAAGCGTGCGCTGGCCAAGACCCGGGACGGCCTGCGAGAAGAGAAGGTAATGCAATGAGACGGCAATCCAAACGCCAGCGCGACGAAGTGCAGATCGACATGACCCCCATGCTGGATATCGTATTCATCATGCTGATCTTCTTTATTGTCACCACCTCCTTCGTGCGCGAAGCCGGGCTCGAGGTGCACAGGCCCCAGGCCAGCCAGGCCAAGGCGCAGAAGTCCTCCAGCATCATGCTGGCGATCGGCCCTCAGGGGCAGATATTCCTCGACCGCAAGCAGATCGACGTGGAGCGAGTGCAGGCCAGCGTCGCCCGCCTGCTGGCGGAACAGCCCGATGCCAGCCTGGTGATCCAGGCCGACGAGCGGGTACCCCACGGCAAGGTGGTGCGGGTGATGGATGAGGCCAAGGCGGCAGGCATCGCCAACATCGCCGTGGCGGTGGCACCGAAATGAAATACAAGCTGATGAGCCTGGGACTGGGAATTGCCCTCAGTCTGGGGATCCTGCTGTTCATGGCCACCCTGGTGGAGCCGCCCAGAGGGGAGAAGGCGAGCGCCGAGCAGAAGTCCATCGTCATCAACATGCAGAACGAGGTGACCGAGGTGCAGGTGCGTGAGCGCCCGGTACCCCAGGAGCCGGAACCCCTGCCGGAGCCGCCTGCCGCGCTGGCCTCGACGCCGCTGCCTATGCCTGCGGCGGCCCCGCTGCCCTCGGTGCAGCCGAGCCTGGATCTGGTCTCCAGCCTCAGCGCGGTGCAGGTCTATGCCCCTGGCGTTGCAACCAGCCCCAACCCGGTCGCGAGCGGCAACTTCCATGGCCAGCAGCAAGGTGCCGGGATCGGCGCCGGTGACATGCTGATGCCGTTGCAACGGATCGAGCCTGTCTATCCCTATCGGGCCCAGCAGGCCGGCATCGAAGGGTCGGTGACCCTGCGT
The DNA here is from genome assembly GCF_040907805.1 of Aeromonas sp. s3. Lineage (NCBI taxonomy): Bacteria > Pseudomonadati > Pseudomonadota > Gammaproteobacteria > Aeromonadales > Aeromonadaceae > Aeromonas > Aeromonas sp. s3. Next base: position 1,540 of record NZ_JBFOCQ010000022.1, on the reverse strand, counting down.
TTCAGCGTCGATGCCGACGGTCGGGTACAGGATGTGGAAGTGGTCGAGGCCAAGCCGAAGCGTCAGTTCGAGCGGGCGGCCATTCAGGCGATCAACAAGTGGCGCTATCAACCGAGACCCGGCGCCACCGACAAGCTGGTGCAAGTCATCACGCTCAAATTCAAACTGGAGTCATAACTATGTTGCGGATCTGGATCTGTGTGCTGGCCCTGGTCAGCCAAGCCTGTCTGGCGATGGAGGTGAGCCCTCTTTTCTCCCGCCAGCTGGAGCCCGTGATGAAGCTCTATCAGTCCGGCCAGTGGCAACAGGCCCAGAGCAAGGCATCCGGCCTCAAACCAAATAGCGAGGCTGAGCGCGCTTGGCTGGCCCAGTTGCAGGCGTCCCTGGCCGCCAACCTGCAGCAGACCGCGCAGGCCAGCCGTTACGTGGAGCAGGCGCTGGCCTATAAAGAGTGGCCCGAGCAGCAACAGCTGCAACTGCTGCGGCTGCGCGGCGACATCCAGGCCCAGCAGTCCAACTGGACCGGCGCCATTGCCAGCTACAAGGCCGCGTTGGCCATCAAGGCTGATGATGCTTTGCGCCTGCGTCTGGCCGGCCTCTATTACCACAACAAGCAGTACGGTGAGGCGGCCAGCCAGAGTGAACAGCTGTTGAAGAAGAGCTGGCAGAAGCAGGCAGCCATCATCCGCCTCTCCGCTCTCACCGCGCTGCAGCGCTACACTGTGGCCGCCGATCAGGCCGAAGAGCTGATCCGTCACGAGCCGACAGAGAGCAAGTGGTGGCAACAGGCGGTGTCCCTCAACCTCTCCGCCAAGCGCGGCGATCAGGCGCTGGCTCTGCTGCAAACCGCCATCGACCGTCAGCTGATGGATGATGCCGCCGCCCGTAACCAGCTGATCCGCCTGTATGCCTGGCAGGGGCTGCCCTATCGCGGCGCCCGCCTGCTGGAAGCTGCCATGGTGAAGGGACAGATGAAGCAAAGCGCTGAGAACCGTCAACTGCTGGCCCAGTTGTGGGAAGGGGCGCGCGAGTGGCCGAAGGCTGTCGACAGCTGGCAACTGCTCGCCCGTGAGCATGCTCATCCCAAGGCGGCCATGCGCGCCGCCGAGCTGCTGTTGCAACAAGGCAAAACAGATGCCGCCATGACTCAGCTCGCGGCCATCAAGTCGGTGAAAGGGGAGCAAGGCAACAGGGCCAAGGCTCTGCTGGTGCAAGCACACCTTAATAAGGAGCAGTATGCCGAGGCGCTGGTGCTGGCCCGTGAGCTGCAGCAGCAGGGCAACTGGCAGCAGCGGGCGACCAGCTGGGTCAACTATATCCAGGCTCAAAGCGAAGAGTTGAGCAAAAAAGCGGCGTGAAACCGGGTGGAAACCTGTGATTAGAGGGTTTTAGTCTGCTTTTTCAGCAAACGAACGCATTTTTGCAAAAATCCCTTGTCATCGCGGCGCGCCTCCCTATAATGCGCCCTCACCAGCACGGCAGAACACGCCAACCTGATGAGCTCGCTTCCTCGTGAAGCCAGCGCCGAAAGAAAAGCGAA
>NZ_JBFOCQ010000021.1:0-239003 GCF_040907805.1 Aeromonas sp. s3 | reverse complement strand
GCAATCAGGGTAACAACCATCTTGATGTTGTCGCCCGGCATTACCATCTCTACGCCTTCCGGCAGTTCGATGGTACCGGTCACGTCGGTAGTACGGAAGTAGAACTGCGGACGGTAGCCTTTGAAGAACGGGGTGTGACGACCACCTTCTTCTTTGGACAGCACGTACACTTCAGATTCGAACTTGGTGTGCGGCTTGATGGTGCCCGGCTTGGCCAGTACCTGACCACGCTCTACGTCTTCACGCTTCACGCCACGCAGCAGCGCGCCAACGTTCTCACCTGCACGACCTTCGTCCAGCAGTTTGCGGAACATTTCAACGCCGGTACAGGTGGTCTTGGTGGTATCTTTGATACCAACGATTTCCACTTCTTCACCAACTTTAACGATGCCGCGCTCTACACGACCGGTTACTACGGTACCACGGCCTGCGATGGAGAATACGTCTTCGATCGGCATCAGGAACGGCTGGTCAATTGCGCGCTCCGGCTCCGGAATGTAGGTGTCCAGGTGGCCAGCCAGTTCCAGGATCTTCTCTTCCCACTGAGCTTCGCCTTCCAGCGCTTTCAGTGCGGAACCACGGACTACCGGCAGGTCATCACCCGGGAAGTCGTACTCGGACAGCAGTTCGCGAACTTCCATCTCGACCAGTTCCAGCAGCTCTTCGTCATCTACCATGTCGCACTTGTTCATGAACACGATGATGTACGGAACGCCTACCTGACGACCCAGCAGGATGTGCTCACGAGTCTGCGGCATCGGGCCGTCAGTCGCTGCTACTACCAGGATCGCGCCGTCCATCTGGGCAGCACCGGTGATCATGTTTTTAACGTAGTCGGCGTGACCCGGGCAGTCTACGTGGGCGTAGTGACGGGTAGCGGTGTCGTATTCTACGTGGGAGGTGTTGATGGTGATACCACGCTCACGCTCTTCCGGTGCCTTGTCGATCTGGTCGAAGGCGAAAGCTTTACCACCGAAGTGCTTGGCCAGCACGTTGGTGATGGCGGCGGTCAGGGTGGTTTTACCGTGGTCAACGTGGCCGATGGTACCCACGTTAACGTGCGGTTTATTACGCTCAAATTTTTCTTTAGACATGATCGTCCCTCTAAACTAACGCTGAGTACGCGGTGGCAAGCTAACCACAGAACAGTTTATATGATGGATTTGAATCTGGTGGGGAAGAGAGGCTGGTGCTGACAGGCTGGTTCGATTGCCGAACTCACCCTAGGGTGTGACTCTGCTATCGCCTGAGCCAATCAGCATCTTGGAGCGGGCAGCGGGAATCGAACCCGCATCATCAGCTTGGAAGGCTGAGGTAATAGCCATTATACGATGCCCGCATTTCTCTAACCCAAAGAACTCAAACCGCAGAGAAATATGGTGGAGGGAGAAGGATTCGAACCTTCGAAGGCAGAGCCGTCAGATTTACAGTCTGATCCCTTTGGCCGCTCGGGAACCCCTCCGTTACGTCAATGTCACAACGGTAATTCTGCTTGCACCCGTTGATTTATCGCTTTTGCTGGGCAAATAGACGACAGACATCTAAGCGTCGCGCATTTTATGGTAAGGATTTTGGGGATGCAACCATTGCGCCTTGCAAAATGTGCATTATTGCCAGGAACCAGGCAAAAAAGGACTCACTCTCCGCTCGAAACCGTCGCTTCTCTTGTCGCTCCCGCCCCCCTTGGTGTATGGTCGCCCTGCCCAAGAAACAGTGACGACACCATGACGACAGAGCATAACCCCTATCTGCAATTCACCCGCGAACAATGGGCGTTATTGCGCGACTCGGTCCCTTTGACCCTGACCGAGCACGATCTGCAGACCCTGCGCGGGATCAACGAGAAGGTGTCATTGCAGGAGGTGGAAGAGATCTATCTGCCCCTCTCCCGTCTGCTCAATCTCTACGTCAAGGCCAAGCAGCGCCGCAGCCGGGTGCTGGAACAGTTCCTCGGTCAGTCTCGCGGCAAAGGCACCTACATCATCAGCATCGCCGGCAGTGTGGCGGGTGGTAAAAGTACCACGGCGCGCATCATGCAAGCGCTGCTGGAGCGCTGGCCGGAGCACCCGCGGGTGGAGCTGGTCACCACCGACGGCTTTCTCTACCCCAACAAGGTGCTGGAAGAGCGCGGCCTGATGCGCCGCAAGGGGTTCCCGGAGTCCTACGACATCCGTCATCTGGTGGAGTTTGTCGCCAACATCCGTGCCGGCCACGAGAAAGTCGAGGCCCCCGTCTACTCTCACCTCATCTACGACATCATTCCGGATGAGAAGAAGGTGGTGGAGCAGCCGGACATCCTGATCCTGGAAGGGCTCAATGTGCTGCAAAGCGGCATGGACTACCCGCAGGATCCGCACCGCGTGTTCGTGTCGGACTTCGTCGACTTCTCCATCTATGTGGATGCCGACGCCGAACTGCTGCGCACCTGGTATATCGAGCGTTTCCTCAAATTTCGCAGCGGCGCCTTCTCGGATCCGGACTCCTACTTCCACCACTACGCCAAGCTGGCCGAGAGCGAGGCGACCAAGATCGCCAGCAACATCTGGCAAGATATCAACTATCTGAATTTGAAAGAGAACATCCTGCCTACCCGGGAGCGGGCCAACCTGATCCTGACCAAGGGCAACGAGCACGCCATCGAGCAGATCAAGCTGCGCAAGTAACGGCGGCAGCTCACCCATCAATGAAGAGGGGGCCCGCAGGCCCCCTCTTCATTGGGTGACGGTCAGCGCCGCCATCAGTCTCCCCGGCGCAGGGAGATCTCCCCGCCCAGATAGAACTTGATCCCCTCCTCCGTCTCCAGCCGCAGCGCACCGCGATCATCGATGCCGCGCGCCACGCCGCGGATCTCCTGCTCGCCCATCAGCAGTCGCACCGGCCGGCCGGCGAAGTGGTCGAGCCGGTTCCAGTCTGCCACGAAGCTGGCGAGCCCCTCCTGTTCGAAGGTGAGCATGGCCTGCTGCAGATGTTCAATCACCCGGCCGGCCAGCAGATTGCGGTCCACCAGTTCCGGCTGGATGTGGCGCAATTCGGACCAGGCCTGATCGATCCGCTCCGCCTCCCGGCTCGGCATCGCCAGGTTGAGGCCGACCCCGATCACCAGGTGGCAGCTGGCGCCGGCGCTACCGCTCATCTCCACCAGAATGCCCGCCAGTTTGCGGCCCTGATAGTAGAGATCGTTGGGCCACTTGAGCTCAACTCCCGGATAACCGAGGGACTCCAGCGCCTGCACCACGGCCACCCCGACCGCCAGACTCAGCCCCATGGCCGCCGCCATGCCCTGCTCCAGCCGCCAGTACATGCTCAAGATCAGCTGGCAGCCGAAGGGGGAAACCCAGGGCTTGCCGCGCCGGCCGCGCCCGGCGGTCTGGCACTCGGCCAGGCAGCTCTCGCCCGACTGCAGCTGGTTGACCCGCTCCAGCAGGTACTGGTTGGTGGAGTCGATGACCGGGAAGCAGTGCACCGGTGCCATGGGCGCCAGCGCCTGCAGCTGCTCTTCGTCATAGAGCGCCATCGGCACCGCCAGCCGGTACCCCTTGCCGGTCAGGCTGAAGAGATCCAGTCCCAGCTCCTTGAGCGCCGCCATGTGCTTGCTGACCGCCGCCCGACTGATGCCGAGCTGCTCGCCAAGCTGCTCACCGGAGTGGAATTGCCCGTCGCTGAGCAGAGAGATCAGGGTTTGCCGGATGGGAGTCAGGGTCATGCCAGTACCTCGTCGAGCCAAGTTTCACCACGGCGGCCCATGAAGCGCACCTCGTGCTCCAGCACCACCCCAAATTTCTGCTCCACGCTGTCACGCACGTGGGCCGCCAGCGCGATCAGCTCCATGGCGCTGGCGCCGCCCAGATTGACCAGCACCAGCGCCTGCTCCTGATGGACGGCGGCACGGCCGATGGCAAAGCCCTTGAGGCCGCACTGATCGATGAGCCAGCCCGCAGCCAGCTTGGCCAGCCCTTCACCCGCCGGATAGAGCGGCATCTGGGGATATTTCAGCTTGAGCGACGCCGCCAGCGCGGCAGGCACCACCGGATTCTTGAAGAAACTGCCCGCGTTGCCAAGCACGGCCGGATCCGGCAGCTTGGCCATGCGGGTGGCGCAGACGGTGTCGAAGATGGCCTGTGCCGAGGGCTGTTCGCCCAGTGCGGCCAGCGGACCATAGCCCTGGCTTGGCTGCCAGGCCTTGGCCAGTCGCAGACCGACCGCAGTGATGAAGTGGCTGTCCTGATACTCGTGCTTGAAGATGCTGTCGCGATAACCGAAGCGGCAGTCGGCCGCGGCGATGCGCTCCATCTCGCCGCTCTGCCAGTTGAACGCCTCGACGTAGGCACAGACGCTGGCCAGCTCGACCCCGTAGGCGCCGATGTTCTGCACCGGTGCCGCCCCGACCGTGCCGGGGATGAGCGCCAGGTTTTCGAGACCGTACCAGCCCTGCTGCAGGGTGTGGCACACCAGCTCGTGCCAGTTCTCGCCGGCGGCTACGTGCAGCAGCCAGTAATCTCCCTCATCCTGCAGCGCTATCCCCTTGAGCCGGTTGAGCACCACCACCCCGGCGAAGTCATCGCAAAACAGCACGTTGCTGCCACCGCCCAGCACCAGCCGCGGCAAGCCGGCCAGCTCGGCGTTGGCAACCAGCTGCGGCAGGTCGTCGGTTTGCTCCACTTCGGCCAGCCAGTGGCAGTGGGCATCGAGGGCGAGGGTGTTGAGCGTCAACAGGGAGGCGTGCGGGGTGAGTTTCATCTGCGTGTTCCGACAATGGCAAGCGGGCAGTCTACCTTATATTGCCGCCGGACGAAAAATCCCGCCCTCTTTTCGGACTCATATAGCTGGAGTAGAGTATCTCGCTCCGACTCTTGAGGAAGTACTCATGAACAACCAATTTGCCGTCATCGGCCTGGGGCTGTTTGGCAGCGCGTTGTGTGAAGAGCTGCAGCGCCAGGATGCCGAGGTGCTGGCGATTGACATCGACGAGAGCAAGACCCGCCAGATCGCCACCCTCTGCAACCACGTCATCGTGGCCGACGCCACCGACGAGGCCACCGTCGCCGAACTGGGCCTGGCCGACTTCGACATCGTCTTCGTCGCCATCGGTGACAACCTCGAGACCAGCATACTCACCACCCTTGTCCTCAAGGAGGCAGGGGTGAAGAAGGTCTGGGTCAAGGCGCGCGACAAGTTCCACGCCAAGATCCTGCAGAAGGTGGGTGCCGACAAGGTGATCAACCCGGAGTGGGACATGGGTCGTCGGGTCGCCCAGAGCATGCTGGATAACCGGCTGTTCGACTATCTGGAGCTGGGTCACGACATGGTGCTGACCGAGTTTGTCATCGGCCTGCAGTTGAACGGTCGGGCCCTCAGCGACTTCCATCTGCTGCAGCAGAGCGAATTCCAGCTGCTCGCCATCAAGCGTGGCGAAACCCTGCACAACGTGCTGACCGGCAAGATGGAGCTGCAGCTGGGTGACATCCTGATCCTGGCCGGCAACAAGCACGCCATCGACCACTGGCTGGAAACCCTATGACCCGCTGGCGCAGCAGCTACGCCTTTGCCCTGCAGCGGGAAGACGAGTCCCGCTGGAGTGAAGCCAAGCTGATCCTCGGCAGTTTTCTGGTCATCCTGCTGATCGGCACCCTGTTTCTGGTGCAGCCTTCCAGCCACAACGGCCAGGTGAGCTTCATCAATGCCCTGTTCACCGCCACCTCGGCCATCAGCGTGACCGGGCTCGGGGTGGTGGACACCGGTACCGCCTTCACCCTGCAGGGACAGATCTTCCTGCTGATGCTGATGGAGATTGGCGGCCTGGGCCAGATGACCATGACCCTGCTGCTCATCGCCATGTTCAGCAAACGGGTCGGCCTGCGCCAGCAGGTGCTGGCCAAGGAGGCGCTGGGCCAGGAGGGCTCGGTCAACATCATCCAGCTGGTGAAGCGCATCGTGCTGTTCGCCTTCATCGCCCAGCTCATCGGCACCGCCCTGATGGCCATTCGCTGGGTGCCCGAGATGGGGTGGGAGCGCGGCCTCTACGTCAGCTTCTTCCACGCAGTGTCGGCCTTCAACAACGCCGGCTTCTCGCTGTTTGCCAACAATCTCATGGACTACCGGGACGACCCCGTCATCAGTCTGACCATCGCCGGTCTGCTGATCCTCGGCGGGATCGGCTTCACCGTCATCGTCGATCTGGTGCGCAACCGCCGCTGGCGCAAGCTCAAGCTGCACAGCAAGCTGATGCTGATCATGACCCCGGGTCTGCTGCTGCTGGGAACCCTGATGTTCTGGCTGCTGGAGCACAACAACCCGGGCACCCTCGGCAAGGTCTCCTTCGGCGGCCAGTGGCTGGCGGCCTTCTTCCAGTCTGCCAGCGCCCGTACCGCAGGTTTCAACACCATCGACATCGGCCTGATGACCCCGGCCGCCCTGCTGTTTCTGATGATGCTGATGTTCATCGGGGCGGGCGCTACCTCCACCGGTGGCGGTATCAAGGTGACCACCTTCGCGGTGGTGCTGCTGGCGACCAAGGCGTTTCTGACCAAGCGCCCCCATGTCACCGCCTTTGGCCGCACCCTCTCGTCCCAGATAGTGACCCGATCGCTGGCCATCATCATGGTCAGCACCATGGTGCTGATGCTGGCCATGTTCCTGCTGATGCTCACCGAGCAGCAGACCTTCGACAAGATCATGTTCGAGACCATCTCGGCGTTTGCCACCGTGGGGCTCTCCACCGGCATCACCGCCACCCTGAGCGAGCCTGGCAAGCTCATCCTAGTGCTGGTGATGATCTGTGGCCGTCTCGGCCCGCTGACTCTGGCCTTCATGCTGGCTCGCCCGGTCGAAACCCGCATCAAGTACCCGGAAGAGACCGTCTACACCGGCTGATGACACCGGGGCCCGTCGCGGCCCCGGTCACTCGCGCTGCCGCGCCTTGAGCCAGCGCCCCGGGCTCATGCCAAACTCCCGCTCGAACGCCCGCCCGAAGGCGGTGCCCCCGCTGTACCCCGCCCCCAGCGCCACCTGGGTAATGGACTCCCCCGCCAGCAGCTGCTGACTGGCCAGCACCATCCGCCAGCGCGTCAGATAGTCCAGCGGCGTCTGCCCGGTCAGCGCCTGAAAATGAGCGGCGAAGCGGGCGCGCGACATGCCCGCCTCCCGCGCCAGGGTCGCCACCGTCCAGGGCTCGTCCCCGCGCTGATGCATGGCCGCGATGGCCCGAGCCAGTCGCGGGTCGGAGAGACCGGCCAACATCCCCTGCCGGCAGAGCCCCTGTTCCACCAGATGACGCAGCAAGAGGATCAGCAGCACCTCCAGCAGACGGGAGAGGATCGGCGGCTGACCGTAACGCTCGGCGAAGGCCTCCTCGAACAGCAGGGTCAGTACCGGCGCAATGGCCGGGATCGTCTGCAGCGGCAGCACCAAGGTATCCGGCAACGCCAGCTGCAGTGGTGAGTCTCCTGCCGGCCCGAACGACACGCTGGCACACACCAGGTCGCAGCCCGCCAGCTGGCGGGGTTCGAGCCTGTGAGCCTGCCCCCTGGCGTAGAGGATCAGGGTCGGCTCGGTCAGCAACAGGGGTTCACCCCCCTCTTCGCGCAGCAGCAGTTCGCCACGGCGCAACAAGTGCAGATGGCCGCCGGCGGGATAGTCGCTGCTGTGAGAGTGCTGACACAGGTTGCCGGCGAAAAAGAGACTGGCCTGGGGAGCGGCATGGGCCAGCAATATCGAGAGTGGATCCATATTTGAGACGCCTGGTAGTCAATGATGGACTCTGGGTGATAAACCGTACCATTAAAACCGGCATAGTGTCTCCCGTACCCAACCCAAACAGGAGCACATCATGAGTCGCATTCACGCCGTCGTGCAGCCCAAACCGGCAGCCGCCCCCACCTTCGCCGCTCTTAAAAGCAGCCTGGGCATGGTCCCCAACCTCTACGCAACCCTGGCCCACTCACCGGCCCTGCTCAACGGTCTGCTCGGCTTTGCCGATGCGCTGGGCAAGGGGCGGCTCAGCGCCCGCCAGCGGGAGCTGCTGGCACTGGCCATCGGTCAGGCCAACGCCTGCCAGTACTGCCTGTCGGCCCACACCCTGCTGGCTGGCCGGGCCGGTTTCGATGACGACGCCATCCGGGCTGCCCGTCTCGCTCAGGCGGCGGATCCGCTCGATCACGCCCTGTTGCAGCTGGCGGTCGCCCTGGTCACCCAGCGCGGTGTCATCAGTGATGCGCAACTGGCCGCCGCCCGGGCGGCGGGCGTGGATGATGAGCTGATGATGGAGGTGCTGGGGCAGGTGGTCATCAATACCCTGACCAACTACGGCAATCATCTGGCAGAAACCGACATCGACTTTCCGCCCGTCACGCTCACCCCATGACAGAGGAGCAGAAATGGAACGTCATGACCGAGGTTTTCTGATCGCCCTCGCGGGGGTGGTACTGACCCTGCTCTGGATCGGCGTGTTCAAGTTCACGCCGACCGAGGCGGCGGCCATCCGGCCGCTGGTGGCAAGCCACCCGCTGATGAGCTGGCTCTATGCCGTGCTCTCGGAGCAGGCAGTCTCCAATCTGATCGGGCTGGTCGAGATCCTGATCGCCGGCGGCTTGATTGCCGGCCTGTGGCGGCCACGTCTGGGCTACTGGAGCAGCCTGGGGGCCATCCTGACCTTCCTCGTGACCCTCAGCTTTCTGCTAACCCTGCCGGGCGTCTGGAAGCTGGTCGACGGGGTGCCGGTCACCGAGTTCTTTATTTTCAAGGATCTGGTGCTGCTCGGCGTTGCCTGGCACTACCTGAATTTGAGTCGCGCCAGACTGGCCGACGCCTGACGACAATGCCTTTTTACGCCCCGGAAGGGGCGTTTTTTTATCAGGCGGCCCTGGCTGGCCGCTTGCTCCCCCGCTTGCCTGCCCCCGTCGTGCCACCACTCGCCGGGCTGCGCTTGCGTTTGGTGAAGCGACGCTTGTCGGCCCCGGGCGATGCCTTGGGCAGGGCGCTGAAGCTGGCCCCCGAATCCTGCCTGGCGCCGTCGATCAAACCGTTCAGCTGCTCGGTGAGCGGCCCCATGAACTGCTGATAGCTCGCCTGTCGCTCGGCAATCCGGCCGAGGTGCTGCTCCCACAGCGCCGTCATGTCCGGGGTGGTGGCCGTGGCCGGCAGGGCCTGGATCAATGCCCGCCCGGTGGGGGTCGCCTTGATGCTCTTGCCCTGGCGCACCAGAAAGCGGCGCTTGAACAGCAGGTCGATGATGCCGGCCCGGGTCGCCTCGGTGCCGAGGCCGTCGGTTTCGCGCAGAGTCTTGCGGATCTCGGGATCCTGCACGTAGCGGGCGATGCCGGTCATGGCGGCTAGCAGGGTGGCATCGGTGAACGACTTGGGCGGCTGGGTCATCTTCTCCAGCAGCTCCCCCCGCTCGCACAGCAGCTGCTCGCCCTGACGCAGGGCAGGCAGGGTTCCCGCCTCCTCCTCGTCATCTTCCTCCACCCCCAGCAGCGCCTTCCAGCCCGCCTTGAGGATCCGCCGCGCCTTGGCCTGAAACTGCCCGCCGGCGATGCGCAGCAGCACCTTGCTGTCGTTGTACTCGAACGGCGGGTAGAACTGCAGCAGATACTGGCGGGCAATCAGGCCATACAGCCTGGCTTCATCGCCACTCAGGCCCCCCTCGTTGCCGTGCTTCTCGGTGGGGATGATGGCGTGGTGGGCATCCACCTTGCTGTCGTTCCACGCCTTGCTGCGGATCTTGCCGTCCGCCTCGCTCACCGCCCTGGCCAGCGCCGGCGCCGTGCTGGCGATGGCCTCCCGCACCTGGCCGGCCCGATTGAAGTGCTCGCTCGGCAGATGGCGGCTGTCGGATCTGGGGTAGGTGATGAGCTTGTGCCGTTCATAGAGGCTCTGGCAGACGTCCAGCACCCGCTTGGCGTCCATGCCGAACCGCTTGGCGGCATCGATCTGCAGGCTGGAGAGGTTGTAGGGCAGCGGCGCCGCCTGCTTGCGGGCCTGCTCCTCCACCTCTTCCACCAGTGCGGGTTGACCCTGGATCCGCTCCATTACCTTGGCGGCCAGTGCCCGGTTGAGCACCCGCCCCTCCTCGTCCTGCCAGGGCAGACAGGCCTCGGAGGGCAGCCACTTGGCGCTGAAGCGTTCGTTGCCCTCGGTCTGTAGATGGGCCAGCACCTCGAAGAAGGGTTTGGGCACAAAGGCCTCTATCTCGAGATCCCGCCGCACCACCAGCCCCAGCAGCGGTGTCTGTACCCGGCCGACCGAGAGCAGCTCGCTGCAACCCCCCTTGCGACCAAGCAGGGTATAGGCGCGGGTCATGTTGATGCCGTAGAGCCAGTCGGCCCGGCTGCGGGCCAGCGCCGACACCGCCAGCGGCACGAACTCCTTGTTGTCTCTGAGCTTGTCGAGGGCGCGGCGCACCGCCGGCGGGTTGAGATCGCTGATGAGGCAGCGCAGCACCGGCCGGGTTTTGCCGTAGCCGAGGAAATCGATCACCTCGTCCACCAGCAGCTGCCCCTCCCGGTCCGGGTCACCGGCGTTGACCACGCAGTCGGCCTGCTTGAGCAGGCGCTTGATGACGGTGAGCTGGGTCTTGGTCTTCGGCTTGGCCACCAGCTGCCACTGGCTCGGGATGATGGGAAGGGATTCCATGCGCCACTGCTTGTAGGCGGCATCGTAGGCATCGGGCTCGGCCTGCTCCAGCAGGTGGCCGATGCACCAGGTCACCACATCCCCCTGCGCGGTTTCGATGAAGCCCTCCCCCTTTTTGTGGGGCTTGGGCAGCACGTCGGCAATGGCGCGCCCCAGACTGGGCTTCTCGGCGATAAAGAGTCGCATGGCAAACACCTGAACACTGTATATGCGAACAGTATATACCGTGCCCCGGGCAAAGCCCAAGCCCTCGCCCGGCGCGAGACGACAGGCTGCTGCACAGGCGAGAGAAGGGAGCAGGGAGTCATGGCCCAACGATAAAAAGTGGAGAGAAAGTGGCGCAGCGGCATCAATTATGCCTCAAACGAGGAGCAAAAAGACGGTAAAATCGCAGAATGTTAAATTAAATTCAGTTAAATGATAAATAACAAAATAATAATTGCATTTAAAATAACAATACAAAATATAAATCATGACAGAGGTCAATCAACTACCTCTCCATGGATACTACTATATTGGTAATATTTGAACGTAGGAAAACGCCGTCATGCTTGGAAAACTGTTGAGAAAAACCTGGTTCTGGCTACTGCTGCTCGGGGCCCTCTTGGGCGTTGCAGCGCTGGGGGTCACGGTGACCGTCATGCACAAGACCAGCTCCACCGAGTTCTGCGTCTCCTGTCACTCCATGCAGACCCCGCTGGCCGAGTATCAGGGCAGCGTCCACTTCCAGAACGTGAAGGGCATCCGCGCCGAGTGCGCCGACTGCCACATTCCGGGTGATCCCACCTCCTATCTGTGGACCAAGATCCGCGCCGTGAAAGACATCTATCACGAGGCGATCGGCACCCTCGACACGCCGGAGAAATACGAGGCCCACAAGCTGCGCATGGCGCAGTCGGTGTGGGACGAGCTGAAGGCCAACGACTCCGCTACCTGCCGCAGCTGCCACAGCTACGCGGCCATGGACATCCTGGCTCAGCGCCCCAACGCCCGTGCCGAGCACCCGGTCGCCATCAAGGAGGGCCAGACCTGCATCGACTGCCACCGCGGCGTCGCCCACATCATGCCCGACATGAGCGGCCTGGCCGCCGCCGGTGCCAGCGAGCTGGCGCAAGCCGCCGCCCAGACCCCGGCCAACGTCACCACCCGTTACGCCATCGCCACCACCCCGCTCTATCTGGATGCCGGCGCCAAAACCGACGAAGGCACCCTGATGCCCTCCACCCAGGTGGAAGTGCTGGCCAACGACAACGGCCGCGCCCAGGTGCGCATCGACGGCTGGCAGCAGGACGGGGTGAGCGAGGTGTTCTACGCCGCCCCCGGCAAGCGCATCCTGAGCACCCTGCTCGGCGACAAGGCCAAGGCACAGCTCACCACCGGCAAGAGCGAAACCGACAGCGCCACCAACCTCACCTGGCATCAGGTCAGCCTGACCGCCTGGGTGGATCAGAGCCAGCTCATCGGCGATCAGGGCAAGCTGTGGCAGTACGCCTCCACCCTGATGTCCAACAACTGTACCGGCTGCCACGGCCTCACCGCACTGGATCACTTCAACGCCAACCAGTGGATCGGCGTCATCAAGGGGATGGAATCACGCACCTCCCTGACCCCGGAACAGGCTCGCATGTTGACCCAATACGTCCAGAAACATGCCAGTGACATGAACGCGGCGCACTAAGGCTGGCACAGAGGAAATCGTCATGACTTTTTTTACCGATAAGCAAACCAATCTCTCCCGCCGCAATCTGCTCAAGGGGCTGGGCGCCTGCGCCGCCCTGCCGCTGCTGGCCGGCGTCTTCCCGAAAAGCGCGCTGGCCAAGGCCATCAGCACGGCACTTGAACAGTTCCCGACCCTGGTGCCCGCCCAGAAAGGCATCCTGACCGGCGCCCACTGGGGGGCCTTCGAGGCCATCGTCGAAGAGGGCCGCATGGTGCGGGTCCAGCCGGTGGCCGATGATCCGGCCCCCAACGATCTCATCGACATGGCGCCGTTCCAGGTCCACGCCAAGAACCGCATCAAGTACCCCATGGTGCGCAAGAGCTGGCTGGAGCAGGGCCCGGGGGCAAAACCCGAGCTGCGCGGCGCCGACGAGTGGGTGCGGGTAAGCTGGGAGAAGGCCATCGCCCTGGTAGCCGGCGAAATCAGCCGGGTGCAGAGCGACTTCGGCCCGCAGGCGATCCACGCCGGTTCCTACGGCTGGAAGAGTGTCGGCATGTTCCACAACAGCCGCACCCTGCTGCACCGCCTGATGAACCTGGCGGGCGGCTTCACCGGCTATGCCGGCGACTACTCCGCCGGCGCCGCCCAGGTGATCATGTCCCACGTGATGGGCTCCATCGAGGTGTATGAACAGCAGACCGCCTGGCCCAACGTCATCGAGCACGCCGAACTGGTGGTGCTGTGGGGGGTCAACGCCCAGGTCACCCTGAAGAACAGCTGGAACATGCCGGATCACGAGGGTCAGGCCGGCTTCAAGGCGCTCAAGGAGAAGGGCACCCGCATCATCAGCATCGACCCTGTCTACAACGAAACCGCCAAGCTGGCCGGGGCTGAGTGGATTGCACCGAACGCCTACACAGACGTGGCCATGATGCTGGGGGTGGCCCACACCCTCTACAGCGAGCAGAAGCACGATCAAGCCTTCCTTGACCGCTACACCACCGGCTTCGACAAGTTCCTGACCTATCTGCTCGGCAAGGAAGACGGCCAGCCGAAGAGCGCCGAGTGGGCCAGCAGCATCTGCGGCGTCGATGCCAAGGTGATCCGCCAGCTGGCCCTCGACATGGCGTCCAAGCGCACCATGATCATGGCGGGCTGGGGCATGCAGCGGCAGCAGCACGGCGAACAGCCCAACTGGATGCTGGTCACCCTGGCCGCCATGCTGGGCCAGATCGGCCTGCCGGGCGGCGGTTACGGCTTCAGCTACCACTACTCTTCCGGTGGCAGCCCCACCGCCAAGGGCGGCATCCTGGCGGGCATCTCCGCCGGCAATGCGCCGAAGAACGGGCCGGCGCCGATCCCGGTGGCCCGCATCGCCGACTGTCTGGCCAACCCCGGCAAGACCATCGACTTCAACGGCCGCAAGGTGACCTACCCGGACATCAAGCTGGTCTACGTGGCGGGCGGCAACCCCTTCCACCACCACCAGGACACCAACAACCTGGTCAAGGCCTGGCGCAAGCCGCAGACCGTGATCGTGCACGAGCCCTACTGGACCGCCACCGCCAAGCACGCCGACATCGTCCTGCCGGCCACCACCAGCTACGAGCGCAACGATCTGGAGATGGGCGGCGACTACTCCCAGCGCTACGTCTTCCCGATGCACCAGTGCGTGCCGCCCCAGTTCGAGGCGCGCAACGACTTCGACATCTTCCGTGACGTGGCCGCCAAGCTGGGCCTGCAGGAGCAGTACACCGAAGGCAAGGACGAGATGCTGTGGCTCAAGCAGATGTACGACGGCATGGCCGCCCAGGCCCGCGGCGCCCGGGTGGCGCTGCCGCCGTTCAACATGTTCTGGGAGTCCAACAACTACATCCGCTTCCCGGTGCCCGAGGCGAACCGCCAGTGGATCCGTCACGCCGATTTCCGTGAGAACCCGCTGCTCAACCCGCTCGGCACCCCGTCCGGCAAGATCGAGATCTTCTCCAGCACGGTGGCCGGCATGGGTTATGCCGACTGCGCCGGCCATCCCAAGTGGTATGAGCCCAAGGAGTGGATCAAGAGCAAGGAGGCGACCCGCTATCCGTTGTCGCTCAACACCTCCCACCCGACCCAGCGGCTGCACTCCCAGCTCGACAACACCCCGCTGCGGGACAAGTTCGCCATCGCCGATCGCGAGGCGATCCTGATCCACCCGGACGACGCCAAGGCACGCGGCATCCAGGATGGCGATCTGGTGCGGGCCTTCAACGACCGCGGCCAGATCCTGGTGGGGGCCCTGCTCTCGACCGACATCCGCCCCGGGGTGGTGCGGGTGTGCGAAGGGGCCTGGTTCGATCCGGCCACACCGGGCGAGGCGGGAAGCCTGTGCAAGAACGGCAACGTCAACTGCCTCACCTTCGACGAGGGCACCTCCAGCCTGGCGCAGGGCAACTGCGGTCACATGGCCCAGCTGCAGATCGAGAAGTACCAGGGCCCGGCCCCGGTCAACACCGCCCACGCGGTGCCAGCCAACGCCTGAGCAGACGAGTAAGCAACAAAAACGGCGCCATCAAGGCGCCGTTTTCTTATCTAGGTTTGTGGTGTGACTCGGAAGCCACCCTCAACCATCTACTCTTGTGCACACTCCACCCGCTTTGCAGCCAGAGCGCGGACAAGGGCTCAGAATCAGAAGTCCCCTTCCACCATGTACTCTTCCGCACACTCCACCAGCTGAGGCCAGAGTTCTTCCGGCACCCAGGCATCCGGGTCATCTTCATCCCCGTCGTACTGGCTCCAGAAATAGCGGCGCAGGCCGGAGGCGAAGTCATCGCTCAGCTCGGCCAGCTCGGAGAGCGGCCCCAGCCAGGCGATGCGGCGCAGGCCGGAGGCGAGATCGTTGATGGCGTCCATCAGGCCGCGATCGTCAAAGCTCTGCTCCACCAGCAGGGTGAAGCGTTCGCGCGCCCGCTCGGTCTGATCCTCATCCAGCTCGCCCACGTCGGCCAGCAGGTCGACGAAATCTTCCAGCAGGAAGGCAATCAGGCTGTCGCGATCCTCAAACCACTGGATCTGGGCCCCCTTGGTGCCCAGCACGGAGGCATCGAACGAATCGTCGAGGTGACACAGTGCCCATGGATCATCGGTCATGGTTCTCTTCCTCATGCTAAAACAGGTGCCATATCTTATGCCTAGCTCTCCACTCTTGCCACCTTGGGCAACGAGAGAGAAGCCGCCAGCCCGCCGAGTTCGGCGCGCCCCATGATGAGGCTGCCGCGGTAGGCTTCCGCCAGATCGGAGACGATGTTGAGACCCAGGCCCGAGCCCGGCACCTTCTCGTCGAGCCGCACCCCGCGCAGCACCGCCTTGGCGATCTGATCCTCGCTCATGCCGGGACCGTCATCCTCGATGCGCAGGGTGATCCAGCCCCCCAGCTCGGCGCTGGAGATGCGCAGATGACCGGCCGACCACTTGAAGGCATTCTCCAGCAGATTGCCCACCATCTCGTCGAAGTCCTGCTCCTCCACCCCGACCGCCAGGGTGGCCGGCACCTGCAGGTCCACTTCCCGCCCCGGATAGAGGCGGGAGAAGGCGCGGCAGATGTACTCCACCCGTGCCCGCACCGGGGTTGACACCCCGAGGATCTTGGCGGCGCCGGTCACCCGCGCCTTGCCGAGGTGGTAGTCGATGTGACGCTGGATCTGATCGAGCTGCTCGCCGAGGGCGGCCTGATCCTCCGGCGGCAGCTGGGCCACCTGGTTGCGCATGATGCTGAGCGGCGTCTTGAGGGCGTGGGCCAGGTTGCCGGTGTGGGAGCGGGCCCGCTGCAACAGCTCGCCATAGTGGTGCAGCAGCCGGTTGATGTCCTCCACCAGCGGCTGGATCTCCAGCGGGTAGCGCAGCCGGAACCCCTCCTGATGGCCCTGATGGACCCGGCTCAATTCGCGGCGCAACAGGTGCAGCGGCCGCAGGCCGTAGACGATCTGGAACATGAAGCCGAGCACCAGTCCGGTCGCGGCAAAGCCGAGGCCGAGGAACAGGCTGATGCGGGTCTTCTTCAGGGTCTGGGTCAGGGCGCTGCTGTCCTTGGCCATCACCAGGGTGAACACCCGATCCGAACCGGGCAGCAGCACGGTACGGGTCATGATCAGCAGCGGCTCCTTGTTGGGCCCCTTGCCGACGAACAGATCAGGGTCGCCGAAGGCCGACTTCAGGCCGTGCACGTCGAGGTGCACATCCCACAGGGAGCGGGAGCGGCTGACCACGCTCTCCCCCAGCTCCAGTTGCCAGTAGTAACCCGAGTAGGGCTGGCGAAAGCGGGGATCGGCCATGGGTTCGGTGACCACCGGCAGGCCATCCGGCTGGATCTCGAGGCGGGAGAGCAGATCGTAGAGCTGCAGACGCAGGCCGTCGGCCTCCGCCTCCTGCCAGTAGTTGCGCATCATGGTCTGCAGGCTGAAGCCGGTGGCAAACAGGAACAGGCCGCACCAGACCATGGCGATGACCACCAGCCGCCCCCGCAGGGTGCGCACCAGCCTCATTCAGCCACTCCTGCACAAGGGGGCATCAAGTGCCGGTTCATTCGTTGATCCGGTAGCCGAGGCCGCGCACCGTCTCGATCAGATCGGCGTGGGTCTTCTTGCGGATCCGGCCGATGAACACCTCCACCGTGTTGGAGTCGCGGTCGAAATCCTGGGCGTAGATGTGGTCGATCAGCTCGCTGCGCGACACCACCTTGCCCCTGTGCTGCATCAAATAGCCGAGCACCCGGAACTCGTGGGCGGTCAGCTTGATGGGGGTGCCTTCGTACCACACCTGGGACGCCGCCATGTCGAGCCGCACTCCGCCGATCTCCAGAATCGAGCTGGCGTTGCCCGCCGCCCGTCGCACCAGGGCATGGACCCGGGCCACCAGCTCGGCCACCTGGAACGGCTTGGTGAGATAGTCGTCGGCCCCGGCGTTGAGCCCCTCGATCTTCTCGTGCAGCTGGCCACGGGCGGTCAGCACCAGCACCGGGGTGTCGATCCCCTTGCTGCGCCACTCTTTCAGTACGCTCAGGCCGTCGCGGCCCGGCAGACCGAGATCCAGAATGATGGCGTCGTAGGGCTCGGTCTCGCCGAGAAAGCCGGCCTCGTTGCCGTCGTGGCAGAGGTCGGTCACGAAACCGGACAGGCGCAGCTGTTCCGCCAGCTGGCCCGCCAGGGTCTTCTCATCTTCAACTATCAGAATTCGCATAAATGGGTATCCAAAGCAGGGTTGTGCCGGAACCGGCAGCGGTTGGGGGGACGAACCGGACGGTGGGTTCGCGGGCTCACTCCATCACTCCTCTTCCGGGGGCGGGCGCGGTTCGAACAGCCGCTCCAGATGGTGGCCCTTGAGCCACACCATCTCCAGGTTGTCGGCCCGATAGCCCACCTTGATGACGCTGTTCTCGCTGTCGATCAGCTTGAGTTCGTACAGCCAGATGCCGTCCTCCTCCCCCAGATCGACCCGCAGCACCCGTACCGGCAGGCGGGAAGCCACCTCCATCACCTCATGAAAGGGGCGCACCCGTCCCTCGCTGACCGCCTGCTGCAGCAAGGCCTCGTTCGGCGTGGCCGCCTGTGCCAGTGCCGGCAGCAGCAACCCAAGCAGAGACAGGGCTCTATTCATGGATGATTCATCTCCCAAAACCTAACATAATGCCGTTTATAGTCTGCCAGCCATGAATCCGGAATGAATATGATCCGACGCAGTTTCCTGCTGATCCTTTGCCTCTTCGCCACCCTCGGCTGGGCGGCCGAGAGCCGTCTCGACATGGCCGGGCTGGTCAAGCTGCTGGTGGCCCAAGGGTATCACGACATTCGGGAAGTGGAGCTGGAAGGGGACAAATTCGAGGTGGAAACCCTGGATGCCCAGGGGCAGCGGGTACGACTCCTGGTCGACGCCCATACGGGTGACATCAAAAAAGAGGCCGACTAGGCCTCTTTTTTATTGCGGGTTGTCGGGGCGGCGTACTGCCGGCCTCATGCCTCCCTCAGTTTCTGCGGCCGAAGCCGGCGCCAGGGGCGCAGCAGCTTGTCGCGGCGTGGCACCAGCAGGGCACAGGCCAGCAACAGGTAGATGAGGGGCTCCTGCCAGCCGCTCTTGAGCGACCACCAGTAGTGCACCGGCACCAGCAGGGCCACCGCGTAGATCCAGTTGTGCAGCTTCTGCCAGGCCGGCCCCATGCGCCGCAGCAGGGCCGGGATCGAGGTGAGGCTGAGCGCCAGCAGCAACAGCAGCGCCACCATACCCACCACGATATAACTGCGCTTGACCAGCTCGCCGCCAATCAGCCGCCAGTCAAACTGCAGATCCAGCCCCAGCCAGACCATAAAGTGCAGACCGGCCCAGGTGGCGCACCAGAGCCCGAGCGGGCGGCGCAGCTTGATGAGCTGCCCCTGCCGCCAGCGTTTGGCCAGCGGCGACACCAGCAGGGTGAGCAACAGCAGATTGAGCGCCCCCTTGCCCAGATAGTGGGTCAGCCCCTGTACCGGATCCCCTCCCAGCAGGCCGCCGGGCACGGCCACCAGCAGCCAGAGCAGAAACCCCAGCGAGGCGAGGTGTACCAGCGCCCGCAGCAAGGTGATGTGACGCGCCGTCAGTCGCAGAGTCATGATGTCAGCTCCTTTCGTCTCAATACCACTTGCGCAGGTCCATGCCCTGATAGAGGGACGCCACCTCGTCGGCATAGCCATTGAACATCAGGGTCGGCTGGCGCTTGGCGCCGAAGATGCCCCCCTCGCCGATGAAGCGCTCGCTGGCCTGACTCCAGCGCGGGTGATCCACCGCTGGATTGACGTTGGCGTAGAAGCCGTATTCGTTGGGGGCCAGCAGGTTCCAGGTAGTGGGTGGCATCTCCTCCACCAGCCGGATGGAGACGATGCTCTTGATGCTCTTGAAGCCGTACTTCCAGGGCACCACCAGCCGGATCGGCGCGCCGTTCTGGGCTGGCAGCGCCTTGCCGTAGAGCCCCATCGCCAGGAAGGAGAGCGGATGCATCGCCTCGTCGATGCGCAGCCCCTCGACATAGGGGTAGTCGATGCCGCCACCGAGGGAGCGGGAAGCCTGACCGGGCAGCTGCTCCGGATCATAGAGGGTCTCGAAGGCCACGAACCTGGCGCGGCTGGTGGGCTCGGCCCGGCGAATGAGGTCCGCCAGCGCGATGCCGCTCCAGGGCAGCACCATGGACCAGGCCTCCACGCAGCGCAGCCGGTAGATGCGCTCCTCCAGGGTGCTCTTGTTGATGAGATCCCACACGTCCAGGGTAAACGGCTTGGCCACCTCCCCCTCTACCTTCAGGGTCCAGGGCTCGGGTTTGAGGTAGTGGCCATTGCGGGCCGGATCCCCCTTGTCGGTGCCCAGCTCGTAGAAGTTGTTGTGGGTGGTGGCCTTCTCCTCCGGCGTGAGGATCAGCCCCTCCGGCCGGGCGGCGGCGTGGATGTTGAGCGCCCGGGTGGCGACCGGTGCCGGCTTGTCGCCAGAGAAGAGATCGAGCACCCCGGCCTGGGTCGGAAACGCCAGGGTGGCGGCGCCGAGCCCCAGCCCTTTCAGGAGCAGGCGACGATCCTGATAGACGGCTTCCGGCGTGACGTCCTGTTCGGTGAGGTGATGGGCAGAGCGGCGCTTGAGCAACATGGAAAAACTCCCGGGGCGATGAGGGTAACAATCATAAGACCCGCCCCGGCCGAGTTTTATTTCACGGAAAATTACATGAACTGATAGAGGGGCAGTGCCTTGGCCATGGTTCCGACCAGAAACAGCACTACGAACACCAGCAGGGGAACGATCACATTTGGCACCATCAGACTCACTCCATGAGCAGGACAGGGCCTCTAACTATGGTGCAGACACGACCGCCTCACCATGAATTTTTTTCGCGAGCGCAAGCGTATTCCTGAGTTGAAATGAGTGATGCAGATCACACACAATTCCGCCCCTGCTTGCCGCCCCCCCTGCGCGGGGTAGGCTCCCCTTTTTCCGGATTTCACTACTGAAGAGTCACGCCATGAGCCCATTGATCGCCATCGCCATCACGACCGGGATCCTCTCCGCCGTCTGGGGCTGGGTCGCCGTCACCCTCGGCCTCCTCTCCTGGGTCGGCTTCCTCGGCTGCACCAGTTATTTTGCCTCCAGCGGCGGCTACAAGGCGCTGCTGCAGACCCTGCTGTGCAATGCCAGCGGCATGCTGTGGGCCCTGCTGCTGATCCATGGCGACGCCTGGTGGGGCGCCGGGGTGGCGGGTTACCTGATGACCGGGGTGGTGGCGACCCTGATGTGCGTGCAGGCCAGGCAACAGTGGCTCTCCTACATTCCCGGCACCTTCGCCGGTTGCTGCGCCACCTTCGGGGCAGCGGGAGAGTGGCGGCTGATCCTGCCCTCCCTGGTGATAGGGGCGCTGTTCGGCTACCTGATGAAGGCAAGCGGCCTCTGGCTCTCCCATAAGACCCAGAAAACCCAGGCCACGGCTGGCGTCACCGACCCGGCTTGAGCCGGCCTAACGTGACCGATCCGGTCTGAAACCAGAGGGGCGGCCCGTCATCGACGGGCCGCCCCTCTGTCATTTATCCCTTCGACTTGAAGTTCGCCGCTTCTATACCGTGCCGGTTCAACAGCTTGTAGAAGTCGGTGCGGTTTCTGCCCGCCATGCTGGCCGCCAGGGTGACATTGCCCTCGGTGGTGCGCAGCAGCCGGATCAGATACTCCTTCTCGAACTCGGCCCGCGCCTCGTTGAACGAGGGGATGCCACCACTGCCGCCACTCAGGGCAGACTCCACCATGGCGGCGCCGATCACCGGGCTGCAGCAGAGGCTGGCCAGCTGCTCCACCACGCTGTAGAGCTGGCGCACGTTGCCGGGCCAGGCCGCCGCCGCCAGCAGCGCCAGCGCCTCCGGCGAGAAGCCGAGGGCGGCGCATTCGCCGTGGCGGCTGCGATACTCGTCCAGCGCCTGCCTGGCCAGCAAGGGGATATCCTCGCTGCGGGCACTGAGGGGCGGCATTGTGATGTTGGCCACGTTGAGCCGATAGAAGAGGTCTTCCCGAAAGCGCCCCTCCTCCATCGCCGCCACCAGATCCTGATGGCTGGAGCTGATGACCCGCACCTCAGGCGTGCCTTGGCCGTACTCCTGCAATACCTGCAGCAGCTTGGCCTGCAGCGACTCCGACAGATCCCCTATCTCGTCGAGAAACAGGGTCGCCCCCTTGGCCTGCTCAAACAGGCCGGACTGGCCATCCTCGCCGAACAGCTGCAGATCCAGTGCCGCCCAGGGCAGCGCGGCACAGTTGATCACATACAGCGGCTGATCACGCCGGCTGCTGGCCTGGTGCAGGGCCTGGGTCATCACCCCCTTGCCGGAACCGGAAGGGCCCATGATCAGCACCGGCACCTCCATGGTGGCGATACTGCTAGCCTGGATCAGCAACTGCTCCATCTGCGGGTTGCGGGTCAGGATCAGCGACTGCCACTCCTGGCGCTGCTTTGGGCGCGTCAGGCTCAGCGCATGCTCTATGGTGGCGAACAGCTCGTCTTTGTCGATGGGCTTGGTCAGAAAACTGAATACCCCGGAACGGGTCGCCTGAATGGCGTCCGGGATGGTGCCGTGGGCGGTCATGATGATGACCGGTAGCCCCAGCCACTGGGACTGGATCCGCTCGAACAGCGCCAGCCCGTCCATGCCGGCCATGCGCAAGTCGCTCAGCACCAGATCGGCCCGTTGCTGGCGCAGCCGGTCCAGCGCCCCTTCGGCGCTGTCGGCGGTATCCACCTCATAACCCTGGCTGCGCAGACGCATGCTCATCAGCTTGAGCAGGCTGGCATCATCATCAACCAGCAGGATGCGACTCATTTCAGCGCCTCGCCGTTGCCGTTCAGCTTGCGCTGATTGAGCTGTTCATCGATGGCGGAGAGCTGCTCGATCTGGCGGCGCAGACGCTGCACCTCCTGACTCTGATCGTCGCGCCGGCTGTCACGGGCCAGCAGCTCCTCGCCGAGGGCAATCCAGCTGCGCAGGAAGGCCTGGGCATCCAGGCCGAGCTCGGGCAGCAGGCTCTTGAGCTTGTCCAGACCGGCTCGCCGGCTGGCCACCGATTCGGACGGGTGGGTGTTGACCATGGCCAGGCTGACCCGGCTCTCGAGGTCGGTAGCCCCCTTGAGACGCTGGCGCTCCTGAGCCCGTTGCTGGGCATGGCTGGCCAGCAGCCAGTCCGAGTATTGCAGGCGCACCTGCATCTCCTTGTTGGCAAACTCCATCCGCTTGGCGAGGGCAAGATCCGGCGACGCCGCCGGATCACGCGCTGGCAGCAGGGAACAGCCTGTGAGCAGGCTCATCATCAATACCGGAACAACACATTGTTTCATCTTGGGCTTCACTTCAACGTCAACCGGAAACAGACATCCGCCTGTTCATCTTCAACCAATACCAACTCGCCGCCAAGGCTCATCGCCGATTCCCGGGCGATGGAGAGCCCCATTCCGGAGCCTTTCAGCAAGCCCTGGCGCACAATACTGCCCTGCTCGAAGGGTTCGAAGATCCGCTCCCGTTCGGCCACGGGAATGGCGGGCCCCTCGTTGGCCACCTCCAGCCAGCTGCCGTTGCCATCCTGCCCGGCACGGATCCAGATCTGCCCTCCCTTGGCGCCGTAGCTGACCGCATTGGAGAACAGATTATCGAGGATCAGCCGCAAGCGATATGGCTCCGCTTTCAGCGTGAACGGATCGGTCGGCAAGTGTACACTGATTTGTTTGGATTCCAGCGCCAGCCGGTATTCTGCAGATAATTCTGACAGCAGGGGCGCCAGTGCCACCGGCGTCAAAGTGAACACCTCCTGCTGGCTGAGCCGGTTGAAATCGAGCAGCCGCTCAATAAGGGTCTGCAGACGCCGGCTGTTCTCCTCCAGCATCTGGCAGATCTCCTGCTGATCCTGGGTGAGCGGCCCTACAAGCTGCTCGGAGAGCAGATCCGCCCCCTCCCGCAGCACCGCCAGCGGGGTCTTCAGCTCGTGGGAAACGTGGCGCAGGAACTGGTATTTCTGCTGCTCCAGCTCCTTCAGTTTGTCGTGCAGCCAGCCGATCCGCTCCCCCAGCAGCACCAGTTCGGCCGGCCCGTCCACCGGCCGCTTGTCCGGCTCCACACCGGCCCCCAGACTCAAGATCCGCGACTCAATCTGACGCACGGGGTGGATGATCAGGTAGGTAAACAGCAAGACCAGCAGCAGGCTGAGCACCGCCACGAAGCCGCTGACCCACCAGATCTCGGTCATCAGGGCGGCGATGGTGGCCCGCACCTTGCTGACGTGATCGTCTACCTGACTGCGAGTGATGATCTCGAGCTGCTGGTTGGCCTCGTTGAACTCGTCAAACTTGGGGCTGTTGGATTCGGCCTTGGCCCGGGCGAGATCCTGCAGGCTGTCGAGCCAGACGAGGGCCTGCTCGATGCCGCCATAGGCCTCGGCGTCAGGAATAGAACTCTGGTGGGCGGCCAGCTGGTCGCGGTAGCTCGCCAGCTGCTGCTGGTAACTGGCCAGGATGCGCTCATCCCCGAGCACCGCATAACGGCGCAGGGTGCGCTCAAGATCGATGGCCTGGGTGGTCAGCAGAGTGGCCCGGCGGGTATCGCGCACCGCCCGCTCCAGCTCATCGCTGGTCAACTGGCTGAGGTGGTCAAGGGCCTGGCTGTCATGCCAGATCATGCCGCCCAGCGGCATCAATACCAGGACGAACCCCATCAATACCACTTGCAGCAGGGAGCGTGGGCGTACCTTGGTCATCTTGTGCGGTCTCACTTCATCTGGGGTGGGTCAGCATATCCGCACTCCCCCAAAAAGCAAAACCGGCCAGAAGGCCGGTTCATGCTCTCTTCCGGGGTCACGCCAGACCCACGGATACCACACAGATAATCAGGATCATGGCCAACGCACCCGAGGCGGTCAGCAGTGCCCATTTCAGTTCCACACTCATGCAAATCTCCTTTCTTGCCAAGATGATAGAGCCTGATCACAACAGACGAACAGATGTTAATGCATAGTTAAGCCGATAACCGTGAGCTGTGTAAGAATTTCAGATGAGCCCTATCAAAGGACTGATGACATGTTCTATCTGTGTAGCATAGGGTCGAATCTTGACCCCCACCAGCATGTCGGCCAGGCGGTTGCCGAGCTGCTTGCCCACTTTGGCCGCCTGCGGCTCAGTTCGGTGATCCAGACCAAGCCGGTCGGCATGCATTCAAGCCATGACTTTCTCAACTGCCTGTTTGTCGCCGAGAGCGAGCTGGCTCAGCCCCGACTCAAGGCACACTTCGTCGCCATGGAGCTGGCCCACGGCCGGGATCGCAGCGATCCGCACTGCAAGGTGCGGGACCGCCCGCTGGACATCGACATCCTGGCCAGCAGCGAAGACGACGACTTCTCCGCCGCCCAAGTTGACGCCTATCTCGACGAGCTGTTGGCAGAACTCTACGGCAAAGGAGAGGTGCACGACCCCAAGGTGACCCTGCCGCTGCACACCCGGCTGATGGCGGGCAAGGTGATCGAGGAGGGGCAGGTCGGCCTGGCCCCCGTCGCCCTGCAGCGCGACATGGCCATCCCCTGTTGATGGCTAGATGACGGCCAGACTGCGGCCACCATCCACCCGGATGCTGGCCCCGGTCATGTAGTCGTTCTGCATCAGCAACTGCACCGCCTGCCAGATGGGCGCCAGCCCCCCTTCCCGCGCCAGCGGCGTCTTCGCCAGCACCTGTTCACGCCACGCATCCCCATGCTCGTCGAGAAACAGAATGGGGCCAGGCTCTATGGTGTTGACCCGGATGGCCGGCGCCAGCTCGCGGGCAAAGCTCATGGCGAGCGAATGGGCCCCCGCCTTGGTGGCCACATAGCTGGCAAACTGGGGCGCCGGAGCGTGGATATAGATGTCGGTGATGTGGATGATGCTGGCATTGGGATGGCGTGTCAGCTGAGGGGCCAGCGCCCGGTTGAGCTGGAAGGGGGCCGCCATGTGCACCCGGTAGAATTGATCAAACTGGGCCAGCTGGGCCGCCGGCTCGCTCGCCTGCGGTTCAAAGGCCGAGGCGTTGTGGATCACCAGCGCCAGATCCGGCTGGGAGGCCAGCACCTCGATGAGCCGGCCCACCTCTTGCTCCCGGTTGAAGTCGGCCTGCACCAGCGTCACCCCTAGCGCCCGCAACCGTGCCAGCTCCGGTCGCTCGCTGCGATAGCTGCCGGTTACCTGCCAGCCTGCCGCCACCAGCTGTTCACACAGATAGAAACCGAGCCGACGGCCACATCCTGTCACCAATGCACGCATAATCCCTCCTCTCTTATCCGCAGGAATGCCTATCGATCCCCACGGCACAAGCCATTGGCCGTTGCCGCCATCCGGCGGGCATAGTGGCCCCATCATCACCTTACGGAGCCACTTCCATGTTGCAGATCCGCGATCACATGAGCCGTCTGACCCACTCCCTCACCCCGCAGCTCGGCCTGGCCGAGGCGCTGGACCGACTGCATGACGCCGGCCTGAGCGGCCTGCCGGTGCTGGACCCGCAGCAGCGGCTGATCGGGTTTCTCTCCGAGCAGGATTGCATCCCGAGCCTGCTCACCGGCAGCTATCACTGCGATACCCGCACCCGGGTGGAAGACCTGATGAACCGAACCCCGCTCTCGGTCAGCCCGGACGACAGCATACTGGAGCTGGCCCGCCAGATGACCGAGGCCAAACCCAAGGTCTATCCGGTGCTGGAGGGCAATAGGGTAATAGGCATCATCAGCCGCCGGCAGGTGATGCAGGCCCTCAACGCACAGATGAAGGCCTGCCTGCCCACCTAAATCTGGTAACGCCCCTTGTCGCCGATATCGAAGTGCAGGGGCATCCGCCATTTTGCCAGCGCGAGCAGAGTGAGCAGCGCGCCACACACCAGCGCCACCAGGGCGGCGGCCCAGCCGATGCCGGTCAGCTCCAGCAGCCACAACAGGGGTAGCAGCAGGGGCACCGCCCTGATCCCCGGAATGGCGAAGCAGAACTGCTCCTTGAAGGCCAGCCCCGCCAGCATGGCTAGGGCCGCCCCCAGCACCAGCACATCCGGCGCCCCGCTCGCACTGAGCAACAGGGCGCCCCAGCCCAGCCCCTGCAGCAAGAAGCGAATGCGCTTGTCATAGACATGCAGGCACAGGCCGCATACCCCGCTGGCCACGGCCAGCGCCGTCAGCCACTGTGCCGGCGTCAAAAAATCCTGCCCGATCAGCAAGCTTGCCCCTCGACACAGCAGCAGCAAGGCTGCCAGACTCAAGCCCAGGCGATAGAGGCAGACCGACAGCCTGTCGATGCCGTCCAGCTCGCTTTCAATTTCAGGGTTTGCCATATACAGTCGCCTCTACGAATCAGGGGCAACCCAATATACTGGTATCAGGTGCCAAATAATCTTCAAATGGGTTCAGGAGAGGTAGTTTGCGTGTAATCCACCTGCTTTGGCTACTGTTCCCGCTCAGCCCCTTTGCCAGGGAGCTGATCGTCTGTGGCACGATGGAACCCCCGCTCAAATACCTCGATGCCGCTCAGCAGCCCAGAGGGCTCGATGTCGACATCGTCACCGCCATCTTCGGCAGACTCAAGATCCCCATCAAGATCGAGCTGGCCGATTCCGGTGCCCGTCTCACCCGCAACGCAGAGACCGGTGTTTGCGATGTGGTGATGACCCACTCCTACAAGGCGGAGCGGGAACGCTACCTCATCTACCCCCAGCAGGCCCATATCCGCCACAGCTGGCACTTTTTCGTGCGCAAGGCCGACCTGCTGAAGATCCGCTACGAGACGCTGAGCGATCTGAAACCCTGGCGCATCGGGGTGACCAAGGATTTCTCCTACACCCCCGAGCTGGCTGCCGCCCTCACCGATCCCTCCTATCACTTCCAGGAGATCACCATGAACCAGCTGCAGCTGCGCAAGCTGCTGGCCGGACGGATCGATACGGTCCCCATGCCGTTGGTCACCGCCTTCGCCCAGATCAGGGAGGAGGGACTGGAGGGCAAGCTCGACTACCTGCCCAAACCGCTCAAGAGTAGTCCCTACTTCAACACCTGGGCCCGCGCCCGCGCCGACCAGAATACCCCGGCCCAGATGGCGGCCTACGACGCCGAGCTGCTGCGCATGAAACGCGACGGCCGCCTCAAGGCCCTCTACGACAAGTACGGCATCCCCTATATCGAACCCTGATCGGCCGGTCAGGGCTTCATAGCCCGCAAGCTCGAGTTTTGCAGCGAGACAAGCGTCTCGCAGCCCCCTCATGCAACCCGGCTCAAGGCTTCACATCCCGCAGGATCGGGTTCTGCAGCGAGATCAGGGTCTCGGTGGACTGTATCTCGTCGATGGTCTGGATCTTGTGGATCAGCACGGTCTGCAACTCGTCGATGGAGCGGGTCATCACCTTCATGAAGATGCTGTAGTGGCCCGTGGTGTAGTAGGCCTCCACCACCTCGTCCAGCGCCTGCAGCTTGGCCAGCGCCGAGGGGTAATCCTTGGCGCTCTTCAGATTGATGCCGATGAAGCAGCAGACGTCGTAACCCAGCTTCTTGGGGTTCACCTGCACCCGCGTTCCCTCGATGATGCCCGCCTGCTTCATCTTCTCTACCCGCACATGGATGGTGCCCGGGCTGACCAGCAGTTGTTTTGCCAGCTCGGCGTAAGGCAGCCGTGCATTCTCCATCAGGGCGGTGAGGATGGCCTGATCGAGATTATCGATCCGATAATTTTCCGGCACTTTTTTGCACTCCCTTTGATGATTCATCATTAATCACCCGTATATTTTGAAGAAAAAAATACACAAGGCCTATTTCTATTATCGAATATTGAATTTAGTTGGCAATCTGTTGAAGAATCCTCACATCCAGCGGGTTCAAGACAGGTATTCAGCATGAAACAGCACTACATTCGCAGCCAGCAACAGATCAGCTTCGTCAAAGAGATGTTCTCCCGCCAACTCGCCCAGCAACTGGGTCTGATGGAGGTACAAGCCCCCATCCTGAGCCGGGTCGGTGATGGCACTCAAGACAACCTCTCTGGCCACGAGAATGCGGTGCAGGTCAAGGTGAAGACCCTGCCTGAGCACAGCTACGAAGTGGTGCACTCACTGGCCAAATGGAAGCGCCAGACCCTGGGCCGCTTTGGCTTTGGTCCGGGCGAAGGCATCTACACCCACATGAAGGCACTGCGTCCGGACGAGGATCGCCTCACCCCCATCCATTCCGTCTACGTGGATCAGTGGGACTGGGAGAAGGTGATGCCGAGCGAGCGCCGCGATCTGGCCTACCTGCAGGAGACGGTGCGCGGCATCTGGGCCGCCATCAAGGCCACCGAGCGCGCGGTTTGTGCTGAACATGAGCTGACCCCCTTCCTGCCGGCCGAAATCCAGTTCGTGCACAGCGAAGAGCTGCTGACCCGCTACCCGGATCTCGACGCCAAGGGGCGCGAGCGAGCCATCGCCAAGGAGCTGGGTGCCGTGTTCCTGATCGGTATCGGCGGTGCCCTCTCCCACGGTGAGCGCCACGATGTGCGTGCCCCGGACTATGACGACTGGAGCAGCCACAGCGAGCTGGGTCTGGCAGGTCTGAACGGCGACATCCTGGTGTGGAACCCGGTGCTGCAGGACAGCTTCGAGATCTCCTCCATGGGGATCCGGGTCGACGCCGAGGCGCTGCGCCGCCAGCTCGCCATCACAGGTGACGAGGATCGCCTGCAGTACGACTGGCACCAGGATCTGCTGGCCGCGCGGATGCCGCAAACCATCGGCGGCGGCATCGGTCAATCCCGTCTGGCCATGCTGCTGCTGCAAAAAGAGCACATAGGTCAGGTTCAGGTCGGCGTCTGGCCGGCCGAGATGAAAGCTGCCGTGCAGGGCATGCTGTAACGAATGAAGGCCAGGCCGGCGCGATCGCCGCCGGCATGGCAACAGGCAAGTGGCCGTCGGGGTTGAGCGAGCGCATCCCCGGCAGGCTGTAAGAGGCAAGACCGGCAGCGGCCTTGCTTCGCCATCGGGGGCTTGCCCCTGCGACCCGCTCAACCCACGTCAGGTCGCTTCACTACATTCCTCCCGGCAATCTTCGGATTGCCGTTTTTTTTACGCCGAAAACCGGTATTCGAAACCGGCTCCGATCTGGCACTGGCGCGGCAGATCCGCTTTCCTGCTGCCGGTGCAGTGGCAGGCAAACAGCTTCTCCACCGCCTCCTCCTGCAGATAGGCGCCAAGCGCCGCCGCCCGCTGCGGACCGGAAAACTTCAGGTGCAGGCCGCCGATGACGGCGTGGATCCGCTCATCGCCACACACCTCCCTGGCCCGCTCGATAATGTTCTCGACCCCGGCGTGACCACAGCCGATAAAGACGATCAGCCCCTGCTCACTCTTGTAGGCCAGCGCCGAGTCGTCGCTGATAAGGTCTTTTTCCACCCGTCCGTCCCGCATGATGTAGCCAAGCAGCGAGGGGGTAGCCCGCTCGCGCCGCGCTATGCTGCCGAGGAACACCAGACGATCCGAGAGCCACACCGGCTCGGCCGAGCAGTGGGGGAGCAAGCCTCTGGCTGCCAGCGATTCCCGCTCCAGCCCTCCCGACAGGCGATAGAGGTTGCGCCGCCAGAAGGGAAGCGGCAGGAAGTAGCCCCGCTCGCAGAACACGTCCGGACAGGCGATGAGAGGAATGGGAGTCGGATAGACGGGCAGCGAGCCGACCCCGCCCACATGGTCGTAATGCCCGTGAGAGAGCACCACATGGGTGAGCGAGGCGAGATCGACCCCCATCACGGCGGCGTTGTGGCGCAGCGCCCGGCCACGGCCGCTGTCGAACAGCACCCTGAGGCCGTCGCACTCCAGCAGCAACGACAGCCCCTTCTCGGGCAGACAGCCAGGCAGATGGACATCATCATCCACCAGTACGGAAAAGGTGAGCATTCAATTACCCCTCAAAAAAACGCAGGCTCGGGGCCTGCGTTTTTATCAGCGATCCAGTTATTGGGTCATGGTGAGGCCGTTGCTGTCGGCCCCCAGCAACAGTTTCTTGCCGGGGACGATGCGGCCGGAGAGCAGCGCCTGCGCCAGCGGGTTCTCCACCTTGTGCTGGATCGCCCGCTTGAGGGGACGCGCACCGTAGACGGGGTCGAACCCGGCGTGCACCAGCTTGTTCAGCAGCGCTTCGCTCACCTCCACCTCGTAGCCCTGGGCCTCCAACCGGCTCATCAGGCTCTTGAGCTGGATGCGGGCGATGGACTTGATGTGCTCCTCGCCAAGCGGGTGGAACACCACTGTCTCGTCGATCCGGTTGATGAACTCCGGCCGGAAACTGCGTGCCAGCACCTCCATCAACATGGCCTTCATCTCGTCGTAATCCTTCTCGGAGTGGTGCTCCTGAATCAGATCCGACCCCAGGTTGGAGGTCATGATGACCACGGTGTTGCGGAAGTCCACGGTACGACCCTGACCATCGGTCAGGCGGCCATCATCCAGCACCTGCAGCAGGATGTTGAACACATCGGGGTGGGCCTTCTCCACCTCGTCCAGCAGGATCACCGAGTAAGGGCGACGACGCACCGCCTCGGTCAGATAACCGCCCTCCTCGTAACCCACGTAGCCGGGAGGCGCCCCCACCAGACGGGCCACGCTGTGTTTCTCCATGAACTCGGACATGTCGATCCGCACCATGGCGTCCTGGGTATCGAACAGGAACTCGGCCAGCGCCTTGCACAGCTCGGTCTTGCCCACCCCGGTGGGCCCGAGGAACA
This sequence comes from Aeromonas sp. s3, assembly GCF_040907805.1. Lineage (NCBI taxonomy): Bacteria > Pseudomonadati > Pseudomonadota > Gammaproteobacteria > Aeromonadales > Aeromonadaceae > Aeromonas > Aeromonas sp. s3. Next base: position 207,960 of record NZ_JBFOCQ010000021.1, on the reverse strand, counting down.
GGAAGGAGCCGATGGGGCGGTTCGGGTCTGATAGACCTGCGCGGGAGCGGCGAATGGCGTTGGAGACCGCCTCGACCGCCTCCTCCTGGCCGATCACCCGACTGTGCAGCTGATCTTCCATCCGCAGCAGCTTCTCGCGCTCCCCTTCCAGCATGCGGGCCACCGGAATACCGGTCCAGCGGGCCAGCACGTCTGCGATCTCCACGTCGGTGACCCGGTTGCGCAGCAGGCTGGTCTCCTGCATCTCGGCCTGGGTGGCGAGATCCAGCTGTTTCTCCAGCTCCGGAATGCGACCGTACTGCAGCTCGGACATGCGGCCCAAGTCCCCTGCGCGGCGAGCCACGTCGAGATCCTGACGGGCCTGCTCCAGCGCCGCCTTGATGTGCTGGGTGCCGGCGAGGGCGGCCTTCTCGGCCTTCCACACCTCTTCCAGCTCGTTGTATTCCCTATCCTTTTCGCCGATCTCCTGGTTGATGAGCTCGAGCCGTTTGCGGCTGGCGTCGTCATCCTCCTTCATCAGCGCCTGCTGTTCGAGTTTCAGCTGGATGATGCGCCGCTCGAGCCGGTCGAGGGACTCGGGCTTGGAGTCGATCTGCAGCCGGATGCTAGCCGCCGCCTCGTCGATGAGGTCGATGGCCTTGTCCGGCAGCTGACGATCCGCGATGTAGCGGTGCGACAGCTGGGCCGCCGCCACGATGGCGGGGTCGGTGATCTGCACGTGATGGTGCAGCTCGTAACGCTCCTTCAGGCCACGCAGGATGGCGATGGTATCCTCCACGCTCGGCTCTTCCACCAGCACCTTCTGGAAGCGGCGCTCCAGCGCGGCATCCTTCTCGATGAACTGGCGATATTCATCGAGCGTGGTAGCCCCGACGCAGTGCAGTTCGCCCCGCGCCAGCGCCGGTTTGAGCATGTTGCCCGCGTCCATGGCCCCCTCGCCCTTGCCGGCGCCAACCATGGTGTGCAGCTCGTCGATGAAGAGGATGACGTTACCCTCCTCCTTGGCCAGATCGTTCAGCACCGCCTTGAGCCGTTCCTCGAACTCGCCGCGATACTTGGCACCGGCCACCAGGGCCCCCATGTCCAAGGAGAGCACCCGCTTGTTCTTGAGCCCTTCCGGCACCTCGCCGTTGATGATGCGCTGGGCCAGCCCCTCGACGATGGCAGTCTTGCCGACGCCGGGGGCACCGATCAGCACAGGGTTGTTCTTGGTGCGGCGTTGCAGCACCTGGATGGTGCGGCGAATTTCGTCATCCCGGCCGATCACCGGGTCGAGCTTGCCGATCTCGGCCCGCTCGGTCAGGTCGATGGTGTATTTCTCCAGCGCCTGGCGATTCTCCTCGGCGTTGGCATCCTCCACCTTTTTGCCGCCACGCACCTTGTCGATGGCCGCTTCGAGTTTCTCCTTGGTCAGCCCCTGGGCACGCAGCAGCTCGCCCAGCGTCCCCTTCTCGTCGAGGGCCGCCAGCACGAACAGTTCGGAGGAGATGAACTGATCCTTGCGCTGCTGGGCCAGCTTGTCGCAGACGTTGAGCAGCCGGCCGAGGCCGTTGGAGAGCTGCACGTCCCCCTCCACGCCGCTGACACGCGGCAGGCGGTCGAGTTCTTCACCCAGACGCGAACGCAGGGCATTGATGTCCAGCCCGGTCAGTGTCAGCAACGGGCGAATGGAGCCGCCATCCTGATTGACCAGGGCGGTCATCAGGTGAACGGGTTCGATGAATTGGTGGTCACGACCCAGCGCAAGAGACTGGGCATCGGAAATAGCAATCTGGAATTTGCTGGTCAGGCGATCGAGGCGCATTGCACTCCCCCTTCAAACAGGCAGACGCCGCTTGCGCGGCAAACAACATAACTTTCTGAGATGAAAGATGAGGCCCGTACGGACTATTTCAAGGGGCGAGACTGGTTATTTTTTCTGCAGATGCAGGCGTGAGGGGATCACGGCCCCTTGGCAAACAAGGGGCCGCTCAGTGTTTATTCGGCCAGCCAGATGATGGAAGCCATGCGGCCGGTCTGGCCGTCGCGACGATAAGAGTAGAACTGCTCGCTGTCGCTGAAGGTGCAGTGCTCGCCGCCATGGACGGCGGTGACGCCGGCGCGGGCGAGGCGCAGGCGGGCCAGCTGGTAAATGTCCGCCAGCCACTTGCCCTCGTTGGACGAAGGGACGAACGCAGCCTCTGCTGCAGCCTGCTCCGCCATAAAGGCCTCGCGCACCTCGCCACCCACCTCGAAGGCCTGCGGACCGATGGCCGGGCCGAGCCAGGCCAGGATCTCGCCCGGCTCGCAACCCATGGCGGCGATGCTCGCCTCCAGCACGCCCCCCTGCAGCCCGCGCCAGCCGGCGTGAGCGGCGGCCACCACAGTGCCGGCCCGATCGCAGAACAGCACAGGCAGGCAGTCGGCAGTCATCACGATGCAGGCCTGCCCCGCGTCTCGGGCGCAGGCGGCATCCGCATCCGGTGCGCAGCCATAGTCGCGGCTGACGGGATGCACCGCGGTGCCGTGCACCTGATTGAGCCAGTTGAGAGTGCCGGGGATGGCGGCCGCCTGCTGCAGCCGGGCCCGGTTGGCCTCGACCCTGGCCGGTTCGTCCCCCACGTGGGCCCCCAGGTTGAGACCGGCAAAGACCCCCTCGCTGACGCCGCCGTCACGGGTGGTCGACAGGGCTCTGACCCTGGCCGGGGCCGGCCAGTCGGGTTCGATCCATTTCATCTGTGGCTCCTTTCGTTCATATGAAAACGGGGCCCCTTGGCTGCAACCAGTCAAGGGGCCCCATATCAGGTCATGCAGGGCGGGTTACGGCAGGAATCGTCGCAGAGCCGCCCTTTTCATCAGTTCCAGACCAGATCGTCCGGATTGGCCAGGGTATCAGCCCGCAGCACTTCCATCAGATCCAGCATGTCCTGCGGCGTCGGCGAGTGCCACTGCATCACCTCACCGGTGATGGGGTGCGCCAGCTGCAGCATGGTGGCGTGCAGCGCCTGGCGATGGAAGTTGCGCAGGGCCTCGGTCAGCTCGGGGATGGCGTTGCGCAGCGGACGCAGACGACCGCCGTAGGCCGGATCACCCACCAGCGGGTGCTTGATGTGGGCCATGTGCACGCGGATCTGGTGGGTACGACCGGTTTCCAGCCGCAGCCGTAGCCGGGTGTGGCCGCGGAACTTCTCGTGCACCCGGTAGTGGGTCACGGAAGGACGGCCATTGGGCACCACGGCCATGTGGGTACGCTGGGTCGGGTGACGGCCGATGGGGGCATCGACGGTGCCGCCGGCGGTCATGTGACCGATGGCGATCGCTTCGTACTCACGGGTGATCTGGCGCGCCTGCAGCGCTTCCACCAGATGGGTCTGGGCCGGCACAGTCTTGGCGACCACCATCAGACCTGTGGTGTCTTTATCCAGACGGTGCACGATACCGGCGCGGGGCACTTCGGCGATGTCCGGGTAGCGGTGCAGCAGGGCGTTGAGGATGGTGCCATCGGGCGTACCGGCGCCCGGGTGAACCACTAGGCCGGCCGGCTTGTCGATCACCAGAATGTGTTCATCTTCGTAAACGATGTTGAGCTCGATATCCTGCGCATCGAAGCGGGTGTCATCTTCCAGCTCGACATCCACATGTACCTTCTGCCCGGCCAGCACCTTCTCGCGCGGGGTATTGGCAACCTGACCATCCAGGGTCACTCTGTCCTGTAAAATCCACTCCTTGATGCGGGTGCGGGAGTAGTCTGGAAACAATTCGGCCAGGGCCTGGTCGAGTCGCTGCCCGAATTGGTGATCCTGGAATTCGCCTGTCAGTTCAATATGCTGGCTCATGTATGGTCTCTTGAGCGGGGGGTATCAATTCGAAATAATCCGGGTATTCTAGCTTTTCTTTTAGCCAAGCATAACGGATACTTTGCCAATTTCGTGGAAATGGACCGGATGTTGTTGATGGGAAAGAAGTCTCACCTGCTGATGTCACTCGCCTTGGTCGCTACCTTGATCACAGGCTGTTCCAGCACCAAACCCAAGGTACCGGACGAACCGCCGGAGACCCTGTACCAGAAAGCACGCGTCAAGCTGGATGCCGGTAACTACCTGAATGCTATCGAGTTACTGGAAGCGCTGGATTCTCGCTATCCTTTCGGTGCCTACTCCAACCAGGTTCAGCTCGACCTCATTTACGCCTACTACAAGCAGGATGACACTGCCCAGGCGATCGCCAATATCGACCGTTTTATCCGCCTCAACCCGGCGCATAAAAATATCGATTACGTCTTCTATATGCGCGGTCTGACCAACATGGCCGGCGATTACAACTTCTTCCAGGACTTCCTGGGCATCGATCGGGACGACAAAGACCCCTCCTATGCCCGTCAGGCTTTCCAGGATTTCAAGACCCTGTTGCAGAACTACCCCAACAGCGTCTACGCCGCCGATGCCCGTGCCCGCATGATCGGTCTGAAGAACCGGCTCGCCCGCTACGACCTGAGCGTGGCCGAGTACTATGTGAAGCGTGATGCGCTGATCGCCGCCGCCAACCGGGCCAAGCTGATCGTCGAGACCTATCCCGACACGGCCGAAACCGAGAAGGCGCTGGAGATCATGATCAACTCCTACGACACCCTGAAGATGCCGACCCTGGCCCAGCACGCCCGCGAAGTGCTGGCCAAGAACTACCCGGACAATCGTCTCGGTCGCAGCTGATCGCTTGCCGCACAATGAAAAACCGGAGCCTTGGCTCCGGTTTTTTTATGGGCGCTGTTCATGAACGACATGCCCCTTTACCACCCCGTGCCGGCGGCATGGGGAAAGACGGCGCACATCAGCCACGCCGTCATGCCGTGTATTACTTGGCAACGTTGCCCGCCACGTTGAGCACATCCCAGGTACGGGAGAAAGGTGGCGCGTAGGCAAAGTCCAGCATGCCGAGCTGCTCGGTGGTCACCCCCATGGTGATGGCGACCGCCAGCGCATCGATGCGGTGCACCGCCCCCTTGCGCCCGAGGATCTGACCACCCAGCAGCCGCTTGCTGCCCGCCTCATAGACCAGCTTGACGTGGATGTCGGACTGGCCCGGGCAGTAGTTGGTATGGCACTTGTCCTTGATCACCACGGTACGATAATCAAGGCCCATCGCCTTGGCCTCCTGCTCGGAGAGGCCGGTACGGCCCGCCTCCAGCCCCAGCACCTTGAGCGCGGCAGAGCCGAGGGTGCCCGGGAATTCCTGCTCGGCGCCCACCAGGTTCTCGCCCACCATGCGCCCCAGCTTGTTGGCGATGGTAGCGAGCGGCACATAGACCTGCTGCTGCTTCACGCCGTGCCAGACGCTGGCACAGTCACCGGCCGACCAGACGTTGGCCAGCGAGCTGCGCCCCTGCCGGTCCACCTTGATAGCACCGTTGCCGAGCCGCTCGATACCGGTATCGGCCAGGAACTCGGTATTGGGTTTGACCCCGGTGCAGACCACCACGATGTCGGCCTCGTACTCGCCATGGCTGGTGCGCACACCGGTCACCCGACCCTCTCCCAGCAGGGCTTCTACCCGCTCGCCGAGATGGAGGGAGACTCCCTGCTCACGCAGCTCGGTCTCGATATGCTGGGTGATCTCGCCATCAAACGCGTCGGGGATGACCCGCTCCGCCAGTTCGATCAGGCGCACCTCCTTGCCCTGATGGACCAGCGCCTCGACCACCTCCAGCCCGATAAAGCCGGAGCCGATCACAACAGCACGGGTGTTGGCCTTGTCCTGCACGGCGGCCTTGAGGGCCAGCCCATCGGCCATCCGGCGCAGGCCGAATACCCCTTCCTGCTGCAGGCCCGGGATGGGCGGCATCACTTCGCGGGCGCCGGTGGCGATCATCAGCCGATCGTAGCGATCGGTGAAGGTGTCGCCGTTATGTTCGACCTTCAGTGTCTGAGCATTGGCATCCAGGCTCAGCACCCGGTGGCCGGTCTTGACCTCGATCCCCTTGGCGGCGAACTGCGCCGGGGTGAACTCGGCCATGTAGCCGGGCTCCTGAAACTCGTCGCCGACGAAATAGGGCAGACCGCAGGCACCGAAGGAGATCACCTCGGACGCCTCATACACCACGATTTCGGCATCGATGGCCAGTCGGCGCGCCTTGGCGGCCGCACTCATGCCGGCGGCTTCGCCACCGATAATCACGATTCTCATACTTGCTCCTGTCAATGACGCAGGGAGGGCATGCCCTCCCTGTGGTTGATAGCGGGAAGGAGGCCCCTCCCACGGCGGATCAGATGGTGGACTCTTCGCCGTCCAGACAGACTTCCTGCTCGCTGTTGAACACCGCCATGTCGGTCTCCCCCAGCAGACGGCTGGTGACGGTACCGGCGGTGATGGAGCCGGAGACGTTCAACGCGGTACGGCCCATGTCGATCAGCGGCTCGATGGAGATGAGCAGACCGGCCAGCGCCACCGGGAAGTCCAGCGCGGAGAGCACGATCAAGGCGGCGAAGGTGGCGCCGCCACCAATGCCGGCCACCCCGAAGGAGCTGACGGTAATGATGGCGATCAGGGTCATGATGAAGGCCGGGTCCATGGGGTTGACCCCCACGGTCGGCGCAATCATGACCGCCAGCATGGCCGGATAGATGCCGGCACAGCCGTTCTGGCCGATGGTTGAACCGAACGAGGCGGCGAAGTTGGCGATCCCCTCCGGAATGCCGAGCGCCTTGGTCTGGGTCTGCACGTTCATCGGGATGGAGCCCGCGCTGGTACGAGAGGTGAAGGCAAAGGCCAGCACCGGCATGATCTTCTTCAGGAAGCGGGCCGGGTTGATACCTACCAGCGCCACCAGCAGCAGGTGCACGGCGAACATGATGGCGATGGCACCGTAGGAGGCCAGCACGAAGTTGAGCAGGTTGATGATGTCGGCGTAGTTGGAGCCGGAGACCACCTTGGTCATCAGCGCCAGCACGCCGTAGGGGGTCAGGCGCAGCACCAGGGTCACCATCCGCATCACGATGACGTGGGCCACCTGCATGAAGTGGCCGAAGCTCGCGAAGATCTCCGGCTTCTTGCGGGCGATGCCGGTGGCGGAGAGGCCGATGAAGATGGAGAAGATCACCACGGCGATGGTGGAGGTCTTGCGCGCCCCCGTCATGTCGAGGAAGGGGTTGGCCGGGATGAACTCCAGCACCATCTTGGCAAAGGACATGCTCTCGACGCTGCCGAGGGTGGTCTGCAGAGCCGCCCCGCGGGCGGTTTCGGCGGCGCCGGCGGTGAGCCCCTCGGCGGTCAGACCGAACAGGTTGGACATCAGGATGCCCGCCCCGGCGGCGATCATGGTGGTGAAGATCAGCACCCCTATGGTCATGGCGCTGATCTTGCCAAGGGCGGTGCCACCGTTGAGCTTGAGGATGGCCCCAATGATGGAGACCATGATGAGCGGGATGATGATCATCTGCAGCAGCTTCACGTAGCCGCTACCGACGATATCCAGGTAGTCGCCGGTCCGCACCAGCACGTCGGAACCGGCCCCGTAGAGCAGCTGCAGGGCGGCACCGAACAGGATGCCCAGCCCCAGCCCCGAGAAGACCCGGCGGGTGAAGCTGACGTGGGTCTGCTGCAACCGATAGAGAAACAGCAGCAACATGGCCAGGATGGCCAGATTACCTATAACGCTAAGAGTCATGACGATATTCCCCAAAATGATCGGGCCAGGCCCGAAGTGTGCGGACGAGTGCCCTGTACGCACTCCTCCCTGAAACCTGCCGCGTCGTGGCGGCGTGCCCCCCGGTGTGGCCGGGGTGGCGTCAACTGGCAGAAAAACGGAGGGTGGCCTGCGCCACCCTCTTGCATCACTCGGCCTTGCCTTGTTGCTTGGCCCGCATGATGTTGATGATCTCGATATCGGTATCCAGCATCCCCTGCTTGGAGAGGCGGCCCAGGTTGGCGATGGTCTGATCCACATCGTCGGAGACGATGCCTTCGCTCTGGGGGACCCGCAGATTGTTGATGGCCATCAGCGAGGATTTCACCGCCGCCGAGGTGGAGGTAGAGACCTTCATGGAACAGGCGCTGCCGGCACCGTCGCAGATGATACCGGAAACGTCGCCAATCATGTTGTTGATGCAGTGACTAATTTGCTCGAACTGACCACCCAGCAGCCAGGTGATGGCGGCCCCCGCCCCCATGGCGGCGGTGCTGGCGGCACAGAGGGCCGACAGCTTGTTCTGGTAGGTCTTGATGTAGATGGCGACCAGGTGGCTCATCACCAGCGCCCGGGTCAGCTGCTCGTCGCTCGCCTTGAGGAAGCGGGCGGCGGCGACCACCGGCATGGTGGCGGCAATGCCCTGGTTGCCGGAGCCTGAATTGGACATGGCGGGCAGCATGGCGCCATCCATCCGCGCGTCGGAGGCGGCGGAAGAGAGGCGCATGGCCAGAGTCATCAGGTCATCGGAGAGCAGCTTGCGCTCCACCTGCTCGGTGAGGATCTTGCCGATGCGCAGGCCATAGCCCTGCAACCCTTCGTCCGCCAGCGCCTGGTTCATGGTGGCCGCCTCGCGGATGAAGTCGATCTCGGCCAGCGGCACCTGCAGGGCGAACTCGACAATCTCGCGCAGGGTCATGGCGGGCTTGCTGGCAGGCGCGGCCTGGATCTGCACGCCAGGGGCACTGTCCTGCGCCATCAGCACCTCGCCATCGCGCTCCATCAGGATGATGCGGGTGTGGTCGGTACAGATCACCACCCGGGCGCTGTGGCCGTCCACCTGTGCCAGCACCTCGGCGTAGAGCACGTCCGGCACGTCCTTCACGTCCACCTTGATGGCGGGCAGCAGCGCCTTGGCAGCTTCGACCTGATCCGGCGTGAGGGTCTTGAGCACCTCCAGCCCGGCATCCGGGTTGCCGCCGGTGATGCCGACAGCGGCCGCCACCGGCAGCCCTATCATGCCGGTGCCCGGCACCCCGACCCCCATGCCGTTCTTGAACAGGTTGCCGCTGACCCAGACGCTGACGCGGGTCGGCACCTGCCCCAGCAGCTTGCGGCAGTTGGCCGCCGCCAGGGCGACCGACATGGGCTCCGTGCAGCCAAGGGCCGGCACCACTTCACGCTTGAGCAGGGTAATAAAGTCGGTCCATTGTGCGTTCATTGCGATGTGTCTCATGTTCATGGTGCCCGCATGGGGGCGTGTATTGTGCTGTCCGGCCCGCCGTGCAACGGCGGAGCGACATATAACCAGTATGGCGGGAGATGCCGGTCTGGCGGCAGCCGAATGAGGGCCGCGCCTATGATCGGAGCCGCTGCGGCGCTGGGCAATCCGATCAACTTTTGGTAACTCTAAAGCAATAGGACTCAAATAAAATTGAGCCGACTCGCTTTTTGCGCAAGCATTATGCCCCACTGGCGGTGAAGTGCCACAAAATGTGAACAGGCGCACAACAGGGCGATAGCGGCCCGGTGCCGCCGGTTCAAGACGGGGTCAGAGCCCGTAGCGGGTCAGCAGGGCCTGATACTCGGGGGTCTGCTTGAAGGCCTTGAGGGCGAGGGAGAACTGATAGGCCAGCCGTTCGTTGCCGGGCCTGTGGGTAAAGGCGAGAAAGTTGCGGTTGCTCTCGGTCACCATCTTCTCGCTGTGACCGATCTGATCCTGCAGACCCTGCCCCTTGAGCAGGTAACGGCCCACTATCTGGTTCATCACCACCGCATCCAGCCGTCCGGCCATCATCAGGTGCAGCTGCTTGATCATGTTGTTCTCCCCGGTCATGGGCACCCGGGTGAACAGGGCCGAGGTCAGGAAGGGTTCGCCATAGGCGTAATCGGACTGAATACCAATGCGCAGCCCCTTGAGGCTCTCCAGGCTCTGATAGTCGACAGGCTTGCTGAAGGGGAAGAAGATCACTTCACCGCTCTGGGAGAGGGGCTCATCAGGATAGTGCAGCCACTCCAGCCGCCGCTCCTCGAAGAAGGCGTCGACGATGGCATCGCCGCGCTGGAACCTGGCCTCCTGCAGCACCCGCTTCCAGGGCAGCACCTTGACCGTGGTCTGGTAGCCCATCCGTTTGAGCACGGTGCGGGCCAGCTCAAGATCGGCACCACCCAGACTGCCGTCGTCGAGGCGCATCACATAAGGCGGCCACAGCTCGGTGAGCAGGGTCAGGGTCGGCGGCTCGGCGGCCTGCACCAGGCTCCCCCACCAGAGACAAAACAGGATCCATCCTTTCCGCCACACCATGCCGCGCTCTCCCTCTGTGCATTGGCTGAGGATATACCAAAAAGTAAGTAATAAAAAAGGAGGCCGCAGCCTCCTTTTTGCTTTCCTCTCCGGCGCTTACAGCGCTTTCAGGATGGCCTCGACGCTGGCCTTGGCATCGCCGAACAGCATCTGGGTGTTCTCTTTGAAGAACAGCGGGTTCTGCACACCGGCATAGCCAGTGTTCATGGAACGCTTGAAGCCGATGACGTTCTGCGCCTTCCACACTTCCAGCACCGGCATGCCGGCGATGGGGCTGCCCGGATCTTCCATGGCAGCCGGGTTGACGGTGTCGTTGGCACCGATCACCAGCACGGTGTCGGTATCGCTGAAGTCTTCGTTGATCTCGTCCATTTCCAGCACGATGTCGTACGGGACTTTCGCTTCCGCCAGCAGCACGTTCATGTGGCCAGGCAGACGACCGGCAACCGGGTGGATACCGAAGCGCACCTTGACGCCGCGATCACGCAGCTTCTGGGTGATCTCGGCCACCGGATACTGGGCCTGCGCCACCGCCATGCCGTAGCCCGGGGTGATGATGACGGAACTGGAGTTTTTCAGCAGCTCGGCCACGTCTTCGGCGCTGGTCTCGCGGTATTCGCCCATCTCCTGGTCGGCCGTGGAGGCCACACCGTCGGAGCCGAAGCCACCGGCGATCACCGAGATGAAAGAGCGGTTCATCGCCTTGCACATGATGTAGGAGAGGATGGCACCGGAAGAACCCACCAGGGCACCGGTGACGATCAGCAGGTCGTTGGAGAGCATGAAGCCCGCCGCCGCCGCCGCCCAACCGGAGTAGGAGTTCAGCATGGAGACCACCACCGGCATGTCGGCGCCGCCGATGGAGGCAACCAGGTGCCAGCCGAAGGCGAAGGCGATCAGGGTCATCACCAGCAGGGCGAAGGTGGAGCCACCGGCGTTGACGAAGTGGATCATCAGCGCGATGGAGACCACCACGGCCAGCAGGTTCAGCTTGTGGCGGTGCGGCAGCATCAGCGGCTTGGAAGAGATCAGGCCACGCAGCTTGCCGAACGCCACCACGGAACCGGTGAAGGTCACCGCACCGATGAAGACGCCCAGGAACACTTCCACCAGGTGGATGTTCAGCATGGCGCCGGTCAGGTGCTCGACCTGGGCGACGCTGTTGGCCTGTTCGAAGGCGGCGCGGGCCGCGGCCAGAGTGGCATCCAGGTTGGAACCGACAGAGACCACTACTTCAGCCGGAGCAGACGGGTGCAGATCGATGAAGCTGTTGAAGCCCACCAGCACGGCCGCCATACCCACGAAGCTGTGCAGCACGGCCACCAGCTCGGGCATTTCGGTCATCTCGACCTTGAGCGCCAGACGCACGCCGATGGCACCGCCGATCACCATGGCCAGGATGATCCAGTGAACGCCACTGGTTTCCGGGTTGAATACGGTGGCGAGCAGGGCGATGGCCATCCCCGCGATACCGAACAGGTTGCCATGTTTGGCCGTCTCTTGCTTCGACAGTCCCGCGAGACTGAGGATGAAGAGCACGGCGGCAACGATATAGGATGCTGTTACCAGTCCTTGAGACACGTTAAACCCCCTTAATCCTTACGGAACATCTTCAGCATGCGCTGAGTGACGGTGAAGCCGCCGAAGATGTTGATACTGGCAATCAGCACGGCGATGAAGGCCAATGCGGTGACCAGGGTCGACCCTTGCCCAATCTGCAGCAGGGCACCGACCACGATAATGCCGGAGATGGCATTGGTGACCGACATCAGCGGCGTGTGCAGGGCGTGAGAGACGTTCCACACCACGTAGTAACCGACCACACAGGCCAGGATGAATACGGTGAAGTGAGAGAGGAACGCGGCAGGCGCCACGGCAGCAACCCAGCCGAAGGCGGCGATGCCGAGGGCACCGAACACGAACTTCTTGTTGGAGGGTTTGGCCTCTTCTTTCTTGGCAGCCGGTTTGGCGGCGGCCGGCTTCTGCGGGGCGGCAGAGACGGAGATGGCGGGCGGCGGGAAGGTCACTTCACCGGCCTGGATCACCGTCATGTTGCGCTGCACCACGTCTTCGAAGTCGATGGCGACGTTGCCGTCCTTCTCCTTGCACATCAGCTTCATCAGGTTGACCAGGTTGGTACCGTAGAGCTGGGAGGATTGGGCAGGCAGACGACCCGGCAGATCGGTGTAACCGATCACCTTGACGCCGTTGTCGGTGACATGCAGTTCACCCGATACCGTGTATTCGCAGTTGCCGCCAGCCTGGGCAGCCATGTCCACGATGACGGAACCCGGTTTCATGCTGTCCACCATCTCTTTGGTGATCAGCTTGGGTGCCGGCTTGCCCGGGATCAGGGCGGTGGTGATGATGATGTCCACTTCCTTGGCCTGCTGGGCAAACAGCGCCATCTCAGCCGCGATGAACTCTTCGCTCATGACCTTGGCATAACCATCGGAGGAGGAACCATCCTCGCCGCCGAAGTCGAGCTTGAGGAATTCACCACCCATGGACTCGATCTGCTCGGCCACTTCCAGACGGGTATCGAACGCACGCACGATGGCACCGAGGGAACCGGCAGTACCGATGGCGGCCAGACCGGCGACGCCGGCACCGATCACCAGCACCTTGGCGGGCGGCACTTTACCGGCGGCGGTGATCTGGCCGGTGAAGAAGCGACCAAACTGGTGCGCGGCTTCAACGACGGCGCGATAGCCACCGATGTTGGCCATGGAGGAGAGGGCATCGAGGGACTGGGCACGGGAGATCCGCGGCACCATGTCCATCGCCATCACATTGATGTTGCGCGCGGACAGCTTCTTGACCAGCTCAGGGTTCTGGGCGGGCCAGATGAAGCTCACCAGAGTGGCACCATCTTTAATTTGTGCGATCTCGGCATCGGTCGGCGCATTGACCTTGAAGATGAGGTCGGCTTGCCAGACGCTCGGCACCACGCTGGCACCGGCAGCCTCGAAGGCGGCATCATCGAAGCTGGCCAGCAGGCCGGCACCGGCCTCGATAGCGACCTCGAAGCCGAGCTTTTTCAGCTGCTCAACGGTGGCCGGGGTCGCTGCGACCCGGGTCTCACCGGCGAGACTCTCTCTCGGTATTCCAATCTGCATGACTATTCCCTGATGGTTAATAAACAATCGCTGCCCAGTGTCGCATTTCTGGCGAAACAAGACATGACCAAAGTGCAGGTCACGGGCCCTTTGTTATGAAAATCAGTAGGCTTTACCTCAACCTCCTGTCATGGTCAGGCCCCCGCTTTTCAGGCGCGAAGGTGATTAGTATCAAATTTTGGAGTTTTATTACAACCGCAGTCCCGGCAGCGCGCGTACAGAATTCAGCCCGTCCCGGACCATGATTTAAAAAAACAAACCAAATTAGCGACTTATACCAGTAAAAAGCGCTGGAAAAAGTGATCCAACCAGTCAAAAAAAATGTTTTACCGGCCCTCTATCTTAGCGCTTTTTGTTCTTACGAAATCCGCACGGATCACAGATATCAGGCCGAAAACGAAAAAAGTAACTGTTTTGTAACAGACAAGGGGCCGTCTACCCGCCAAATAGGCGGATCCGGCCCCTGTTATTTAATCGTTTCGATGGTGACTGACCGGTGTGCCCGGCTTACCAGGCCGCCTCATAAATATGCTGGCTCTGCACCAGGTCGATATCGCCGTGCTCGCCGATGGCGGTCATGCCGTGTTCCGCCAGCTTGCCGAGCAGGGTATCAATTCCTGCGTCCGCCACGCCGTAATCCCGCAGCCGGGTCTTGATCCCCATCCGCTCGAAGAAGTCGCGGGTGGCGGCGATGGCGCCGTCGATGCGCTCAGCCTCGCTGCCACTGCGTAGATCCCACACCCGCTCGGCGTATTGCAGCAGCTTGGCGTGTTTCTGCTGGCGCTTGGCCTGCAGCAGGGCCGGCAGCACCACCGCCAGGGTCTGGGCGTGGTCGAGGCCGTGCAGGGCGGTGATCTCGTGGCCCAGCATGTGGGTGGCCCAGTCCTGCGGTACACCGGCTCCGATCAGGCCGTTCAGCGCCAGGGTGGCACTCCACATGATGTTGGCGCGCACCTCGTAGTTTTCCGGTTCCACCAGTGCCTTGGGGCCCTCTTCCAGCAGGGTCAGCAGCAGGCCCTCGGCGAAGCGATCCTGCACCTTGGCGTTGACCGGGTAGGTGAGGTACTGCTCCAGGATGTGCACGAAGGCATCCACCACCCCGTTGGCCACCTGACGGGCCGGCAGGGTGTAGGTGAGCACGGGGTCGAGCACGGCAAAGCGCGGCATCACGAAGGGCGAGAAGAAGTGCACCTTGTCGCCGCTGCTGCGCCGGGTCACCACGGCGCCCATGTTCATCTCGGAACCGGTGGCCGGCAGGGTCAGCACGGCGCCGAGCGGGATGGCGGAGCGCACTTCGTTGCCCACGGTCTCGAGGATGTGCCAGGGATCCCGGGCCGGATCATAGTGGGCGGCCGCGGCGATGAACTTGGTGCCGTCGAGCACGGAGCCGCCGCCGACGGCCAGCAGGAAGTCGACCCGCTCGGCGCGGGCCAGCTCGACCGCCCCCATCAGGGTCTCGTAGGTGGGGTTGGGCTCGATGCCGCCGAATTCAAACAGGGTCATGCCGGCCAGTTCGCTGCGGATCTGGGCCAGCAGGCCACTGCGCACCACGCTGCCACCACCGTAGGTGATGAGGATGCGGGCGTCGTGTGGCAGTTGGGCACGCAGCTGGGCGACCTGGCCCTTGCCGAACAGGATCTTGGTCGGGGTATGCAGGGTGAAGTTGTTCATCGACATTGCCTTTTTAGTCTCTGGCGGCCAGGCCGCAAAAATGTGATTGCATTTTTCTCCAGACAACCAATACCATCAAGACAACATCCTGCTAGTTCTTTGCCTATTTCTACAAAGCAGCCAGAACAGATTTCAAGAGCACCCCATGCAGACACGCTACACCGACCTTGCCGCCAAGCTGGCTCGCCACGTCACCGCCCCCGGCATCACTCCCTCGCCGGTGGTTCAGGTGAGCCTCATCTACACCACCGAATACCACGGCCGCACCCCGGTGCTCTACCAGCCGCGGATGATAGTGATCCTGCAGGGACACAAGGTGGGCTATCTGGCGGACCAGGTGTTTCGCTACGACCCCAACCACTACCTGCTGATGACCCTGCCGCTGCCCTGCGAGTGCGAGTGCTTCGCCTCCCCCGAGCAGCCCCTCATCGGCTTCTCCCTCGAGATCAACCTGGTGACCCTGCAGGAGCTGCTGCTGGAGCTGGGGGATGCCCTGCCCGCTCCCGCTCCGCAAAAGAGCGGCGTGCACTCTGTGCCCCTGTCGGAGGCCATGTTCTGCGCCGCCGAGCGACTGATCGATCTGATGGACAAACCCCACCACGCCCGGGTGCTGGGGCCGCAGACGGTGCGGGAGATGCTGTTCTACGCCCTGCACGAGGGGGGCGGCCCGGCGCTGCAGGCGCTCGCCAACCGCCACAACCATGTGGGCCAGATCGCCCGGGTGCTGCGTATGATAGAGCAGCGTTTCGCCGACAACCTGACCATGGAGGAGCTGGCGCGGGAGGTGAACATGAGCGTCTCCGCGTTCCACCACCACTTCAAGGCGGTCACCGCCACCTCGCCGTTGCAGTACATCAAGTCGTTTCGCCTCCACAAGGCGCGGATGATGATGCTGCACGACGGCATCAAGGCGGGCACCGCGGCGGCTAGGGTCGGCTACGAGAGCAACTCCCAGTTCAGCCGGGAGTACAAGCGCTTCTTCGGCAGCACGCCGACGGATCAGGCCTCCCGCTTCCGGGAAGGCCAGCTGCGCATCATAGAGGGATAACCAGAGAGGAATTGTTCATGCGTACACTGCTTTGCCTGCTGACCGCCTGCCTGCTGACGGCCTGTACCGGCCTCGCCTACGGCATCCGCCCCGTTACCGGCTTCCAGCTCGACCGCTACCTCGGCACCTGGTACGAGATAGCCCGCCTCGACCATAGCTTTGAGCGCGGACTGGAGCAGGTGAGCGCCACCTACAGCCTGCGCGACGACGGCGGGGTCAGGGTGCTCAATCGCGGCAAGCAGAGTGACGGCAGCTGGCGCGAGGCAGAGGGCAAGGCCTACTTCGTCGACAAACCGGACGAGGCACGGCTCAAGGTGAGCTTCTTCGGCCCCTTCTACGGCGGCTACAACGTCATCGAACTGGATCCCGATTACCAGCTCTCGCTGGTAACCAGCTACAACCACGACTATCTCTGGATCCTCGCCCGCTCACCCAATCCGCCCAAGGCCAACGTGGATGCGCTGATCGCCAAGGCCAAGGGGCTGGGCTTTGCCACCGATCAGCTGATCTGGGTCACGCAGACCCCTGAGCCTGTCGTGAAATAAGCAAGGGCAGCCCGTGGGCTGCCCTTTGTCATGGAAGATTGTCTGAGGATCAGAGCCGGAAGCGGCCAATCTCCTGCTCCAGCCGCTCGGTCAGCCCCTTCAGCTCGGCCGCCTGCGCTGCCTCCTGATTGGCCTGCTCGGCCAGCTCCTGGGAGACGTGGCGGATGTTCTCGGTGTTGCGGCTGATCTCGCTGGTGACCGAGGTCTGCTCTTCGGCCGCCGCCGCAATCTGAGTCGCCATGTCGCTGATGGAACCGATCGCCTCGTTGATCCGCGCCAGGCTCTGGTTGGCGGACTCCGCATCCTCCACGCTGGTCCCCGCCAGCTGGCGGCTGGTCTCCATGCCGCCCACCGCCCGGCGGGTGGTCTGCTGCAGGGTCTCGATCATCTGCTGGATCTCGTCGGTGGAGTCGTGGGTGCGGCGCGACAGTACCCGCACCTCGTCAGCCACCACCGCAAAGCCGCGACCCTGCTCGCCGGCCCGCGCCGCCTCGATGGCGGCGTTGAGCGCCAGCAGGTTGGTCTGCTCGGCGATGCCGCTGATGGTGGCCAGGATGCCGCTGATCTTCTGGGCATGGGCATCCAGCTCCACAATGATCTGGCTGGCGTCGGCCACTTCGTCTGCCAGCCCGGTGATGCTGCGCTGGCTCTGGCCGACCTGCGACTGGCCGGATACCGCCAGCTTGACCGCGTCGCCCGAGGTGGTGGCGGCAAACTCGGCGTTGCCGGCGATCTCCTGGGTAGCGGAGGCCATCTCGGTCACCGCGGTCGCCACCATGACGATCTCGTCCTGCTGCTGGCGCACCCGCTGGCTGCGGGACTGGGCGCCAGCCGCCTGGGCGCGAGACTGGGCCGCCAGCTCTACGGTGACATCGCGCAGCCGGCTGACGATACCGTGCAGCCGCGCCACGAACTGGTTGAAGCTCTCCGCCAGCTGACCCACCTCGTCCTTGCTGCGGGTGTTGATGTGCACCGTGAGGTCCCCCTCGCCGTGGGCGATGTCGTGCAGCGCGCCGGCGACCCGACCCAGATCGGCAAACAGATACTTGAACATGGCGGTGAGCAGGGCGCTGAACACCAGCATCAGCACCAGGGTCAGCCCCACCAGCTGCCACAGCAGGGAGGCGAGCGGTGCCTCCAGCACGTCGCGATACATCACCATGGCCAGCAGCCAGTCGGTGCCCGCCACCGGCTGCACCGCCAGCAGCACGTCGCGCCCGTCCAGGGTGGCGGCGTGCAGCTCGTTGTTCTCGCGGCCCCACTGCTGGAAGGTGGCTGCCGACAGGTCGGGGGAGAGCTCGCCAATCTGCTTGAGCGCCAGCTCCTTGTTGGGGTGGCCGACGATGAGGCCGCTGCTGTCGAGCAGCATGGCGTATCCATCCCCCTGTACCTGCATCGCCAACACCTCGTCGATCAGCTTGTCGAGCGCCAGGTTGGCCCCCACGGCGCCGACCAGCTCGCCCTGATGACGTACCGGCTCGGAGAGGGTGACCACCAGCTTCTGCATGGTGACGCTGACATAGGGGGCGGTGACGATGAGCTGCCCCGCCTTCACCGCGTCCTGATACCAGGGGCGCTCGCGCGGGTCATAGTTGCCGGTATTGAGGGAGGGGTCCTGGCGGGTCATCACCCCCTGGGTGGAACCAAAGTAGGTGAGTCCGAAGCCACCCGAGGTGTAGGCCTGCTTCAGGTGGGGCACCAGCTCGGCCTGCGGGTTGTCGGCGATCAGGTTCACCAGCGCGTGCACCGTGTTCTTGCGATCCGCCATCCAGTCGCCGATGGCGACCGAGTAGGCGTGACCATAGTTGACCGCCTCGCTCTGGATGGCGCTCATGGTGCGGGATTTGAGGGTGTGAAAGGCAACGATGCCGAGCAGTGAGGCCATCAGCAGCACCACCCCCAGACTGGTGGCCAGCAGCTTGCCGCGCAACGAAAGTGTCATGACTACGGATCCTTGTTGTTGTGACGGGCCAGGGAGAGACCCTTGTTTAATCAAGGCTATCGGCCACATGCTGAACAGACTTTAGTGAATCCTGTCGATTTATCATGACTCGGCAACAGGTTGTGCCACAGCTCACGAAAAACCACCCACTCTTCGGCCGATATCCGTCTCGACAAATGGCTATGCAGGGACGCAATCCGTGCTAGGTTGGACTCCTTCAACCCCTGATGGATAAGCCTGCCATGCCCCGAAATATCGAGATCAAAGCCAGCATAGAGCGGATAGATGACCTGCTCCCCAAGGCACTCGCCATCGCCGATCAGGGCCCCGTCGAGATCGAGCAGGATGACACCTTCTTTCGCTGTGACGCCGGTCGTCTGAAGCTGCGAACCTTTTCTCCCTCGGCCGGCGAGCTCATCTTCTACCGCCGCGCCGATCAACAAGGCCCCAAGGAGAGCTTCTATCAGCTGACCACGACACATGAACCGGATCGCCTGCGGGAGACCCTCAGCCTGGCCTGGGGCCAGATCGGCAGGGTGCAGAAGAAGCGCACCCTGTTGCTGGTCGGCAGAACCCGGATCCACCTCGATCGGGTGCAGGGGCTCGGCCATTTCCTCGAACTGGAGGTGGTGCTGGAGGAGGACGAGCCGCTTGAGGCGGGGATGCAGGAAGCCAACGACATCATGGCGCAGCTTGGAGTTGAGCCCTCCCGGCTGATAGAAGGCGCCTATCTGGATCTGCTTCTCCGGCAGCAGGCCTGAATGCAACAAGGCCGCCCGCAGGCGGCCTCCCATAGTCTGCCCGGCAGGGCTACTTGACCCGGGCGATGGCGGTGTTGAGCCGCATATTGGTTGCATCCAGCCCCGGGGTCTGGCCATGGAAGTCGAACTCCAGCCTGACGCCGGGGCGGAACAGCAGACAGTGGGTGGAGCCGCCGAAGTGGAACATGCCGAGCGGATCCCCCTTCTTCACCCTGTCCCCCGCCTGCACCGTGATCTCGCAGCTCGACACCTCGGCCATCCCCACCGGCACCACGCACATCAGACCGATTTTGGGGTTGTCCGCCTCGATGAAAATGAGTGCCCGGGTCGCCACCGAGGTGAGGAACGGCTGGGAGTTGTTGGGGGCGCTGGGATCCGCCCCCTGCGGATCGGCAAAGCCTTCGAACTGGTTCTCCAGATAGTAGGTGCCGTTGACGACGCGCACCTTGCGGATGGTGCCGCTCACCGGGCTGTGCCAGCGGTGGTAGCTGAGCGCGCTGAGGAAGGCCTGATAGACGGTGCCGCCCTCGAAACGGGGGGCCAGATCGTCAAAGTCGAGCATGTTCTCCAGCGAATAGGGCTGCCCCTTGAGCCAGAACTGATCGCTGCGGCTCACCTCCTTGCGCACCTGCAGCGGAGCCGATTCGCAGGCGTTGACGATGACATTGTCATCCGTCGGCGCCGAGACCGGCCGCACTCCGGTCCGAAAACGTCGGGTGAAGAAGTCGTCCCAGCAGCCGAAGCCGTGGTATTCGGCTGCCGGCTCGCACTCGAAGATCTGCTCGAAACTGCCCGGCGTGGGGTTGGGCCCCTCCCCGACCGCTTCGTTCGCCACCTGCACCATCTCGGCCTTGGCCGCCTTGCCGAGCCAGGGCACCACCAGGGTCTCGCGATCCAGCCGGCTTACCGGCTCGGTCAGCACATAGCGGGAAGCCGGGCTTTGCAGGAACTGGGCCCAGTAGTCGAGGATCTTCTTGAACTGCTGATTGACCAGAGCATTGGCAAAAAACTGGTAGCCGGAGCGAGTGGCCATGGGCCAGTCGAGCAGGGCATTGATGGGAAAGCCGATGAGGCCGGACGGTTCCTGGCTGGGGATGTCCTGATAGGCCTCGGGGGCCGTGGTCATGATGCCATTGAGCAGACCGAGGAACTCCTCGAACGAACGCACCTCAGGCTGACCGAGCGGGGTCTGGTGCTTGTGGCGCCAGGCCTCCTTGAACATGGCCTCGGCCTGGGCATGCAGCGCCGGGTCGGCATTGACCAGATCCCGCAGCTCGGCGATGGGGGGGACCAGCGCCCGCGGCTGCTGGTTCACGTAGTGCTTGATCCGCCGGATCCAGCGCTCGACATGGGCCCCATCCTGGGGGATCCAGCCACCGGGTCGGGACTTGTTCAATCGGGTTTCCACTGCCTTGTTCATGGTTCGCTCTCCTCAGCTGATGTTCACGCCCACAATCCACGGCTTGAGCATTGAGTGCCGACCTGCCAGCGGCATGCCAGGGCACCGACCCTGTTATGTAGCACAGGGGGCCCGGCAGCACGATTGCCAGAAACGACAGGGCAGAGTGACGCAACAGCGACTAGCGGTTGGGATATGCGGAGAGCAACCAGGCCAGGAGAGCAGGCGGCACAAGGGATGTGCAAAAGGAGAGTGGTAGGCCTGGAAAAGCGAAAAGCCAGCTCAATGAGCTGGCTTCTCTGAAAATGGCAGGGGCGGCAGGACTCGAACCCGCAACCATCGGTTTTGGAGACCGCTGTTCTACCAATTGGAACTACGCCCCTGCAACAAACGAGGCGTAGTATACAAAGCGGGTTTCAAAGGTAAAGGCTTTTTTCTCACTTTCGGTGCGATTGCGCAAAGGACGAGCAGATCCTGCCAATTTATGCAGCTCCAATGGGTAACTTGCTGTATTTACAGCCTTGTTTGGGTAGGAAACTGACCGCAATGGGGGTAGGGTTAAGCTTGGGGCCAGGCAAGAAGGGGGCTGCACATGCTCAATTACCGGTTACTGCAACAACTTGCACCGCTCAACTTCAGGGATGAAAGCAAAACCGAGACACTGCCCGACTATCTGGCACGGGTCGCCCCGCTGGTGCCCTTCATTCCCGAAAATGTGCTCATCCAGTGGATTTATCGCCATTGGCGCGGTTTTGAGTCCAACTGGAGCTTTATCGATCTCGCCCGCCATCAGTTCGAGTGCGAGAGCTGGCCCACCGCACGGATCATCGACCAGATAGATTCCCGCCATATGGAGGTGATCGAACGCTGGGGCGAGATGTTGCGCAGCAACCGCTACGTGCGAAGCTCCTGGCTCGGGGAGAGGATGTTGCGTGAAGGGAGTTGGCCAGAACCCATCATAGTGCTGGCATCGACGGCAGGGGACAGCTACCCGAACGGACAACCCCTGCCCCACCCCTACTGCCTGCTGGAAGGGCACCACAGGCTCGGCTATCTGCGTGCCATGGTGCATGATGACGAGCCACTGCAGCCCCAGCATCAGGTGTGGGTTTGCCGACCTGTTCGCAGCACTTAAACGTTTTTCTGCGCAAATCTTGCCTTTGAAATAAATTTTTGACAATTTAAAATGCGACTCTATAATCTGTCCGGTTTGAAAAAAGGTCAGGACAGGACGATGCAGTTTTTGATGAAAAAAACAGCCTTGCAGACGGGTGGAGCGCACCAGAGCGGCCCCGTTGTTTCCGGTTCCCGACCCACAGATCCCCAATTGTTTTCAAAAAAAGCCCCTGTTTCAGGGGCTTTTTTTTGTGCCCGAAAAACCTTCATTGATGTCAAAGGGAATGCAGACGATGACCAATCCACTCTATAAGAAACATGTCATCTCCATCACGGACCTGACCCGGTCTGAAATGGAACTGGTAGTCTCAACCGCACAACGGTTGAAGGCCGAGCCCGACACCCGCTTGCTGAAAGACAAGCTGGTCGCCAGCTGCTTCTTCGAAGCCTCTACCCGCACCCGCCTCTCCTTCGAGACCGCGGTGCAGCGCCTGGGTGGCAACATCATCGGCTTCGCCGACGGTGGCAACACCAGCGCCAAGAAGGGTGAAACCCTGGCCGACTCCATCAAGATCATCGGTTCCTACACCGATGCGGTGGTGATGCGTCATCCGAAAGAGGGGGCGGCCCGCCTCGCCTCCGAATTCTCCCGCGTGCCGGTCATCAACGGCGGTGACGGCTCCAACCAGCATCCGACCCAGACCCTGCTCGACCTCTTCTCCATCCGCGAGACCCAGGGCAAGCTGGACGGCCTCAACGTCGCCTTCGTCGGCGACCTCAAGTACGGCCGTACCGTGCACTCGCTGGCTCAGGCCCTCAGCCTGTTCAACTGCCGCTTCTTCTTCATCTCGCCGGAAGCGCTGGCGATGCCGGACTACATCTGCGAAGAGCTGGAAGAGAAGGGCATCCAGTTCAGCGTGCATGAAACCATGGAAGAGGTGATGCCTGAGCTCGACATCCTCTACATGACCCGGGTCCAGAAAGAGCGCTTCGACGAGACCGAGTACAAGCACATGGCCGCCAAGTTCGTGCTGGAACTGGCCACCCTGGAAGGGGCCAAGCCCACCATGAAGATCCTGCATCCCCTGCCCCGCGTCGACGAGATCGACGTCGCGGTCGACAAGACGCCCCACGCTTACTACTTCCAGCAGGCGGAGAACGGGGTCTATGCGCGCCAGGCACTGCTGGCTCTGGTACTGAACGAAACTGTCTAACGGAAAGGGGAACATCATGTCTGACAAGAACCAACTGCAAGTCGAAGCCATCCGTCACGGCTCCGTCATCGACCACGTCCCCGCCGGCCAGGGCATCAAGATCCTCAAGCTGTTCCAGCTGGTAGAGACCCAGGAGCGGATCACCGTCGGCTTCAACCTCAAATCCGGCGCCCTCGGCAAAAAGGATCTCATCAAGATCGAGAACACCCGCCTGACCGAGCAGCAAGCCAACCAGCTGGCGCTGTTCGCCCCCAAGGCGACCGTCAACATCATCGAAGACTTCGCCGTGGTGAAGAAGCACCAGCTCAAGCTGCCGGAGTTCATCGCCGGGGTGTTCCACTGTCCCAACTCCAACTGCATCTCCCACAACGAGCCGGTGGAGAGCTACTTCCGGGTGCGCGAGGTGAAAGGCGCGGTACGGATGAAGTGCAAATACTGCGAGAAGTCCTTCACCCAGGACATCGTCAGCGAACGCTACTGAGAACCAGACTCAAAAAGATATCCAGGTGGGCCCCAAGGGGCCCATTTTTGACCCCTGTCACATCACCAAATAACCAGTTGGTTATAATTTGCCATCCAAAGAGAGCTATTCCCGCTCATTTCCTGCCAGTGCATTGATTGCCAGTATTTTTTGCTGATATTCAGCAAATGCGGCAGATATCGAGCGTTTACCGTCGGTCATCATCAAAGGAATTCGCCGTGGTCAAGACCCTCAGCCGTCCCGTTGCCCAAGAGCCCGATCTGGCCCAGCTGGATGCCTGTCGCCAGATCATCGGCCAGCACTGCTACAGCACCCAGGAAGAGATCCGCCGCGAGCTGTCGGAGCGCGGCTTCGCCGACATCAGCCAGTCCACCATCTCCCGCCTGCTGCGCCGTCTCGGCGTCGCCAAGGCGCAGAATGCCAACGGCAAGAAGGTCTACACCCTGGTTGACGAACAGCTGGAACCCGCCGGCAGCACTCGCTCCATTCACGACATGGTGCGCGCCGTGGTGCACAACCAGCAGATGGTGTTGATCCATACCACGCCAGGGGCCGCCACCGTGGTGGCTCGTCTGCTGGATCGCAACGCCAATCCCGAGATCATGGGGGCCGTCGCCGGCAACGACGTGGTGTTGGTCGCCCCGCGCCACATCAGCCGCACCCGTCAGGCCCACGCCGCCGTGGTGCGCACCCTGGAGCAGGCGCGCTAGCCTTCCCCCAATGTAGCAAGGCGACCCAGGGTCGCCTTTTTGTTGTCTGCCAATCGGCTTTTTATCCCATCTGTGCGCTGTCTGGGCCCGCCTCGTGGTCGGCCATAAAAAACGGGAGCCAGCGGCTCCCGTTTTTGCGGCTATGTCTGTCGGTGTTTATGCCAGCACGGCACCCAGGCTCAGGCAGACCACGATCAGCACGGTCAGCAGGCCGAGCAGCGGGGCTACCCATTTCAGCCAACGTACATAGGGAACCTTGGCGATGGCCAGGCCACCCATGACCACGGCGGAGGTCGGAGTCACCAGGTTCACCAGACCGGAGGCGGACTGATAGGCGGTGACCACCAGCTCGCGACCCACGTTGGCGAAGTCTGCCAGCGGCGCCATGATCGGCATGGTCAGCACAGCCAGGCCGGAGGAGGACGGCACCAGGAAGGAGAGCACCACTTCCAGCACGAACATCACGTTGATGAAAACCACGGTGGAGAGGCCGGTCACTATCCCTTCTGCGCTGTGCAGTATGGTGTGGGTGATCATGCCGTTGTCCATCACCACCACGATACCGCGGGCGATACCGATGATCAGGGCCACGCCGAGCAGATCGCGGGCACCGTCGATGAAGTTGGAGGTCAGCTCCTCCTCGCTCATGCGGGAGATGACGCCGACTATGATGGCGGCGGCCAGGAACACACCGGAGATCTGCGCCATCCACCAGCCCAGCACGGCCACCCCGTAGATCATCACGGCGAAGGCGGCAACGAAGATGCCCAGCACGATTTTACGGGTCAGGGTGAACTCCAGCATCTGGTCGCTCTTGTTGCCGAGGAAGTGGGCACGGTTCTCTTCCCACTTGTCAGCCACCAGGGACTTGCTGGGGTCGCTGCGCACCATCTTGGCGTAGCGCATCACATAGGCCACGCAGAGCAGCCAGCCGGCCACCAGCATGGCGACGCGCAGCCAGATGCCATCGGTAAAGGAGATGCCGGCGGCGTTGGCGGCGATCACGGTGGCGAACGGGTTGATGGTGGAGCCCAGGGTACCGATACCGGCCCCCAGCAGCACGGTGGCGGCGGCGACGACCGGGTCGAAGCGGGCGGCCATCATCACAGGCACCAGCAGGGTATAGAACGGCAGGGACTCTTCCGCCATGCCGTAGATGGTGCCGCCTGCGGCGAACAGCGCCATCAGGATCGGGATCATCCACTCTTCACGGCCGCGCAGGCGGTCGGTTACCCGTTCGATACCGGCATCGATGGCACCGGTCTTGGTCACTATGCCAAGAAAACCACCGATGATCAGGATGAAGAGGGAGACGTCGATGGCGCCTGCCTCGTAGGTGTCATGGTTGTAGAGACCATCGATCGGCGCCAGCAGCACGTCGACGATCCCCTGGGGATTGCCCTCTACCAGCTTGTAGGTACCGGCCACCGGCACTTCCTTGCCGAGGGCTTCGTTCATGGTCATTTCGTATTTGCCGGCCGGCACTATCCAGCTCAGGGCGGCCACCAGGGCGATCAGCACGAACAGTATCGTGTAGGCTGACGGGAACTTGAATTTGGTCATGGTCCAGCTTCCTTCTGTGGGTGTGGTATCCATGCAGGCTGCGGGTCGTAGGGTTGGAGGTATTATGCCGCTGTCACATGGTCGAAAAGCCGGGGGTCGCCCCCCGGCACCACTACTGCGACCTTAGTCGCCCAGCGTAGCAACCATCACTGCCTTGATGGTGTGCATCCGGTTTTCGGCCTCGTCGAACACGATGCTGTGCTCGGATTCGAACACGTCCTCGGTCACTTCCAGGCCTTTCATGCCGTATTTGTCAGCCACTTCCTTGCCCATGGTGGTCTCGTCGTTGTGGAACGCCGGCAGGCAGTGCATGAACTTCACATCCGGGTTCTTGGTGGCGTTGATGACGTCCATGTTGACCTGATACGGGGTCATCAGTTTGACGCGCTGATCCCAGGCTTCTTTCGCTTCACCCATGGAAACCCAGACGTCGGTGTAGAGGAAGTCGGTACCCAGCACACCCTCTTTCACATCTTCGGTCAGGGTGATGCGTGCGCCTGTCTCTTCGGCGATCAGGCGGCACTTGGCAACCAGCTCTTCTTCCGGCCAGAAGGCTTTCGGTGCGACCAGGCGGATGTCCATGCCCATCTTGGCAGCACCGACCATCAGGGAGTTACCCATGTTGTTGCGGGCGTCACCCAGGTAGGCGAACTTGATTTGATCCAGGCGTTTGCCCTTGCCGTGCTCCAGCATGGTCATGAAGTCGGCCAGGATCTGGGTCGGGTGGAATTCGTTGGTCAGACCGTTCCAGACCGGGACACCGGCGTGGGCACCCAGCTCTTCCACGATCTCCTGGCCATAGCCACGGTATTCGATGCCGTCATACATGCGGCCCAGCACCCGGGCGGTGTCTTTCATGGACTCCTTGTGGCCGATCTGGGAACCGCTCGGGCCGAGGTAGGAGACCTGGGCGCCCTGGTCGAAGGCCGCCACTTCAAACGCACAACGGGTACGGGTGGAGGTCTTCTCGAAGATCAGGGCGATGTTCTTGCCGGTCAGGTGTTTACGCTCATAGCCACCGTATTTGGCTTTCTTCAGGTCGATGGCCAGATCGATCATGTATTGGATTTCGCGCGGGGTGAAGTCCAGCAGTTTCAGGAAGTTACGGTTACGCAGATTAAAAGCCATGATGAGTTCTCTCTATATTTGTTTCAGACCAATTCAGGCAGTAGTGTTGACTACGCATTCTCAGTACAGATGTCGGTAATTACGCATTCACGGTACGGGTGGCGACGATATTGGTGCCGGCTTCGCCCTTGAGGATGGCCAGGCCATCGTCCAGTGCACCTATGCCGACCATGCCGCCGGTCGCCTTGACGAATTCACAGGAGGCTTCGACTTTCGGCCCCATGGAGCCTGCGTCGAACTTGACGCCGGCCAGCTCGTCCGGGCTGGTGATCCGCAGCGGACGCTGGGTCGGTTTGCCCCAGTCCAGGTAGACGGCATCGGCATCGGTCAGGATCAGCAGGGCGTCGGCCTTGATCTGCTTGGCCAGGTAGGCGGCAGACATGTCCTTGTCGATGACGGCTTCGATGCCGGTCAGGCTCTGGCCATCCCAGGTCACCGGGATGCCACCACCACCGGTACAGATGATGAGGTGGCCCTGGGCGATCAGGGTTTCGATGGCGTCGCCTTCGACGATGCGCTGGGGCAGTGGAGACGGCACCACGCGGCGGAAGAACTTGCCGTCAGCCTTGACCACCCACTGCTTCTCTGCAGCCAGGGCGCGGGCTTCAGCCTCTTCGTAGACGGGGCCGATAAATTTGGTCGGATTGACGAAGGCCGGATCTTGCGGGTCAACCTGCACCTGGGTCAGCAGCGCGGTGACGTTGCGGCTCGGCATCAGGTTCTTCAATTCCTGGATCAGCATGTAGCCGATCATGCCCTGGGACTCGGCACCCAGCACATCCAGCGGATAGGGGGATACCTTGGTGTAGGCACTGTTCTGCAGAGCCAGCAGGCCGACTTGCGGGCCGTTGCCATGCACCAGCACCACGTTGTACTCCTGAGCGATCAGGGCGATGGTCTTGGCGGCGGTGGCGATGTTCTTGCGCTGGATATCTGCTTCAAGCGGCTCGCCACGACGGAGCAGAGCATTGCCACCCAGGGCGACGACGACAGTTGGTTTTTTCATGAGTGTTACTCTCGAGTTTGGTGCTGTGTGGCGCCAGCCTCTGCCGGCGCCACGCCGTCTTGTTAGATGCCGTCGCGTTCCATCGGGCAGCTCATGCAGCGGGCGCCGCCGCGGCCACGTCCCAGCTCTTCACCCGGGATGGGCAGCACAGTGATGCCGGCCTTGTCGTACTTCTCGTTGGTGTAGGTATTGCGCTCGTAACCCACCACCACGCCGGGGCGCACGGTCAGCACGTTGTTGGCATCGTTCCACTGCTCGCGCTCGGCCTCGAAGGTGTCGCCACCTGTGGTGATGAGCTTGAGCTGATCGACACCCAGTGCCTTCTCGATGGCGGTGACGAAGTAACCCTCTTCCTTGATGTTCATGCCGGTGGCACCGCCCGGAGTCAGGCTCCAGCAGTTCACATCCTTGCGGATGACTTCCGGATAGACGGAGAAGGTGTCTATGTCCATGTGGGTCATGACGGTATCCAGGTGCATGCAGCTGCGGTGTTTAGGCAGTTGCATGGCGATGACCTGTTTGGCCTGGCCGTGCTTGAACAGGCCGCGAGCCAGGTGCTCGACCCCTTGCGGTGTGGTGCGCTCGGACATGCCGATGAGCACGGCGCCACGACCGATGACCAGTACGTCGCCCCCTTCGATGGTGGAGTTGTCGTAGTCGCGATCCTCGTCACCGAAGTATTTGATGAAGTCCTGACCGGCAAACTGCGGGTGCCAGCGATAGATGGCCTTCACGTGGTTGGTTTCGCGACGGCGGGCCGGTTTGGCCATCGGGTTGATGGAGACGCCACCATAGACCCAGCAGGAGGTGTCACGGGTAAAGAGGTGGTTGGGCAGCGGCTCGATGATGAAGTCGGTTGGTGCGTGCATGCCCACTACCATGTTGACGCCGCTGTAGGGCATCTCGGAGTAGGTCAAGCCACCGGAGAGAATGCGGGCCAGCTCGCGGTGTGGCATGTCGGCCAGGAAGCAGCGTACGTCGTTGGCGAAAGAAGAGCCGAGGCGATAGTCGGAGACCTGATGTTGCAGCAGCCAGGTTTTGGCTTCCGGCACGTCCAGGGTTTCCGCCAGCAGATTGGTCAGCAGGAAAACTTCGACATTCTGATCGCGCAGTACCTGAGCGAATTTGTCGTGCTCCTGACCGGCACGTTCAACGGACAGGACGTCATCGAACAACAGATCCTGGCAGTTGGAAGGAGTCAGACGCTTCAGACTGAGGTTGGGGCGGTGCAACATGACACGGCGCAATTGGCCAACTTCAGAACCTACATAAAATTTGCTCATGATTATATTCCGTCTAGCAGTGGTCCCTGCGAGTGATTGAATAGATTCCTTCTATTCATGCTCGTGGCTAAGGCGGGATATTCTTTATGTAGGGTAATCGGCTTGTGTTCTATCCTGCCCTTGCCTTTCGAGACCGAGGTTAGACCTGCCAATCACGATAAACTTAGACATTGATCACATTCACCCAGAACTGAATAAATTCACGGTTTATTCTTTGATAGGGGTAACAGAACTGACAATCTCCCATTCACCTCTCCCGTTTAAATACGCACTTTCTTCGGCAAACATTTCATATTTTACCTTGTTTCATTCACGCCAAATATCTACAAAGGGATAAACGTAAAAACAAAAAACCTTTAATTTCATGAAGATAAAAATACAACCAACACAGAATGAATTTTATATGCAGATATTTGAATTTTCCGCGCTCTTTACGAGGCGCTCGCAGCAAATAAAAAGTCACGGCCAGGCTCCGCGCTGAATAATCTTTTTGTTGTTCCAGATCATGGAATCGCGTCTGTTCCGCTTGCCGGGCCAGACTACAGGCAGTGTTGCCTCTTCACCTCTTATATGGATATGCACGAATTGCGCATCTTGGCCGGCCAATTTTCAACTGGCCGGCACTGGGGCTTTTTCAAACTTTTTTCATTAGTTGAATTTATTTCAGCAACTTGCGTCACAAGCCGGCTCGGCTTAACTCAGAAAGTGATCAGGATCACACCTGTTATGTCACCAAGGAGATAGCCATGAAGATGAAGTCACTGCTGCTGCTTTCTGCCCTGCTGCTGCCCATGACCCCGGCACTGGTCCATGCGGAGGGTGCCCCTGCCATGCCATTGGTGGTGTGCCATGTCGATCAGGCCCCTCAGATGCTGGTACCCGCCTACGTGTGTCAGTGGCATGGCGGCAGCCAGCACTACTGAGCGAAACCCCGGGAGGAGGTCTTCTCCTCCTGGCTTGTCATGGCCCAACCCCCTCCTATACTCAATGCAGCTGTTTTTCATAGGGATAGGAGACGGTCATGATCCTGCTGGTCGGTGGTGAGAAAGGAGGGAGCGGCAAGAGTTGTCTGGCCCAGAATCTGGCGGTCTACCTCAGAACCCAGTTTCACGGCGAAGTGCTGTTGGTGGACTGCGATCCGCAGCGCACCACCTCGGACTGGATCCAGGAGCGCAACGACAATCCGGATCTGCCCCAGATAAACTGCGTCCAGCTCTACGGCAACATCCGCAACGATCTGCTCAGCCTGAAGAACCGCTATGACTACCTGATCGTCGACTGTGGCGGCCAGGACAACCGGGCACTGCGTTCCACCATGGCCGTCGCCACCCATGCCCTGATCCCGCTGCGTCCCAAGCGCCGCGATCTCAAGACTCTGCCGCACATGGAAGACCTCATCACCACCTGCAAGATGGTCAACCCGACCTTGCGGGCTGCCGTGGTACTGACCCAATGCCCCGCCCTGCCCAACCAGGCGAAGCGGATACTGGAAGCCAAGGAGGTCTGCTCTTCCTTCGGTGTCGACGTGCTCAATTCCATCACCTATGGCCGCAACGTCTACGACGACAGCGAGGAGAAGGGATTGTCGGTGATGGAGATAGAGCCGGATGGCAAGTCTGCCGAAGAGATCCGCGCCATCGCCAAGGAGTTTCTGGAGCTGGGGGTATGAGATGGGACTTGCCGACCTGAAGAAGAAACACAATCTGCATCACCAGAAGAAGTTCACCATAGACGAGTTCATCGAGGACGCGGATTTCTATGCCAAGGGCAAGCCC
Organism: Aeromonas sp. s3; assembly: GCF_040907805.1. Taxonomy (NCBI): domain Bacteria; kingdom Pseudomonadati; phylum Pseudomonadota; class Gammaproteobacteria; order Aeromonadales; family Aeromonadaceae; genus Aeromonas; species Aeromonas sp. s3. Next base: position 177,018 of record NZ_JBFOCQ010000021.1, on the reverse strand, counting down.
AAGGTCGTCAGCCTGGAGCTGACCCTGCATCGAGACGAGGCTCTGACCGCACTCGCCTTCATCGAGAGCGGTGAACATCTCAAACCCAGCTTCAAGAAAGCCACCTTCTCGCTCAGCACCACGGCCATCGATGAGCTTGGCAACCTGACCCAGCAAGACGGCATGAACAAATCTCTGCTGCTGCGGTTGTTTACCCACTACTTCTCCTCCCTGAGCCCGGAAGAACGCCAGACCATCTATGAGCGGCTGCAGGCACACAACTGACGCTATCTTCCTCCAGCCATGCTTCGTTGCCAGCAGGCTCTTATCTGCTCGCCTCCCCCTTTCTGAATAACAGTTGAACAAAGTGTAAGACATTCGCCATAGACGATGTAGGTAAAGCGCCAGAAAAGATCCCGCGATAGTCGGAAGATAAGATCGTAAAACATGAACAAAAAACACCTATACCAATGAAATTAAAGGATAAATATTGAAACAAGTTTCCTTCGTAACGAGATACGTAAAAACGTTTTTCACTCTGCCGTTGTCCCGCCCCATGAAATCCTTATAGTTACTCCTGCACGGACGCAATGAAGTCGGTCAGGAAGACTGGCTGCCAGGGTTGGGCAAATGGACTCACCACAGGATGTGGTAAAGGACACCTCCCAGGACGGAGAAAGTGCGACGGGAACGGATGACTCGTCAGGCCATGATGGCTAAAGGACACCCCAAAGGATTGGGAAGGGGAAACCTAAAGGAAGAGGTATAGTCAGGGATTGCAGGGAGCAACTTCGTTCAAGGATATGAGCGATAAGACTATCGGGGGCGACGCAAGTCGCCCCCATCTTTTTTGGCCATTTTTACCCCGGCCTACCTTTCTACCCGCTCATTCCAGCCGGAAGTGCCCCACAATCTCCCGCAGCCTGTCATAGGTCTGCTGCATCGAGCCGGCACTGGCCACCGTCGCCTCGCCGTTGTGGGTCAGCTGGCGGATCACCTCGGCAATGGCGCTCATGTTGCGATTGATCTCCTCGGCTACCGCGCTCTGCTGCTCCGCAGCCGTGGCGATATGGCTGATGAGATCGTTGATCTCCACCACCTCGCCCGCCATCAGATCCAGTGATTCGTTGACCCGAGTGGTGTTCTCGGCGGCGCCCTGACAACTCTGCTTGGTATTGCTCATGGCATTCACCACGGTCCGGGTCACCTGCTGCAGGCTGGCCAGCATGGTCTGGATCTCCGCCGTACTCTGCTGGGTACGGGCGGCGAGTGAACGCACCTCGTCAGCCACCACGGCAAAGCCACGCCCCTGCTCGCCGGCGCGGGCGGCCTCTATGGCAGCATTGAGGGCCAGCAGATTGGTCTGCTCGGCTATGCTGCCGATGACTCCGAGCACCGAGCCAATCTGCTGCACATCCTGCTGCATGGCCTCGATGGAACGGGCAGTGGCTTCCACCTCATCCACCAGCGCCATCACGCTGGCCATGGCCTGATCGACCACCTGACGGGACTGGCTCGCCAGTTGCTGGCTCTGGCCGGTGAGTTGGGCCGTGCTGGCCGCGCTCTCCGAGACCGAGACCGCGGTGCGGCTCATCTCGTTGATGGCGGTCACCACCTGCTCGGTCTCTCGCACATGATCCGCCAGCAGAGACTGGGCAGCACCGGTCTGGCTGGCCAGCCCCTCGATACCGCTGTTGAGCTGGCCGCTGGCCTGGCGTACCTCGTTCATCATCTCCTGCAGCCGCTCGATGAAGCGGTTGATACCGGCCGAGATCTGACCGAGATCATCCTTGCTGGTCACTGCCAGTCGGCGGGTAAGGTCACCGCTGCCGTGAGAGAGCTCCAGCACCAAATCCCGCAGCGAGAGTATGGGGCGATAGGCCACGTTGAGCGCCAGCACGGCGAGCACCATCACCACCACGGCCACCCCGAGCAGCGCCATGATGATCTGGCCGTTGAGTGCCTGGGTCATGGCCTGGATGTAGTCGAGGTCGATGTAGCCGGTCAGGGTCCAGCTGCTGCCACGAATATCCAGCTGGTTGGGGCGAGCCTCGTTCTCCCCCTGCGGCTTGCTGCTGTAGAGCTCATTGCCCTGGCCATCGGCCAGCGAGAAGTAGCGCCCCTCGCCACTGACGTTGGCCAGCAGGTTCTTGAACTCGCTCATGTCGAGGTAATAAAGGTAGGCAGAGTCGGCACCGCGCGGCACCAGAATCGAGATGACGGGCTTGCCGTCCACCTGCTGCAGCGGGCTGACGGTGATCTGGTTGTTGGCGGCAGGGATAAGCTTGCGCAGCGCGTCAACCTTGGCCGTATCGTTGATGACACCGCCCACGTCGAACGCCATGTCGCCAATCACCTTGACGATGTTGTGAAAGCCGGTCTCTTCCAGCGTCTTCTTGACGTTGGTCACCCCGAAGTTGAGGTTGGCTGCCAGCAGAATTTTCTGATTGATGTCGCCGGCCAGCTTCTCTTTGACCAGGGAGATCTGTTCGTTGATGTTCTGGGTCGCCTGGGTGCGGATGTAGGCGCTGATGAAGTGATTGACGCTGAACCAGGCGGTGCCGATGGTGACCAGGATGGCCAGCAGCAACAGGACGTAAATCTTGACCTTGAATGGCATGGGATCCCTCCAGAAGAGAGGGCCGGCACTGCTAGCCCTCCCTGCCAATCGTTATTTCTTCTTGGCGTACTTCATAGAGTCCAGTGCCACCGCCAGAATGATGATGCCGCCCTTGATGATGAACTGCCAGTAAGGGCTGACGCCGATATAGGTCAAACCATAGTTGATCAACGTGAAGATGAGCACGCCGGTGATCACCCCTGCAACCGTACCCACGCCACCCGCAAACGACACCCCGCCCACCACGCAGGCGGCGATGGCATCGAGCTCGTACATGAAGCCCAGGTTGTTGGTGGCGCTGCCGATCCGGCCCGCTTCCAGCATACCGCCGAAGGCGTAGAAGACCCCCGCCAGCGCATAGATCATCACCAGATTGACCGCCACGTTGACACCGGAGACCTTGGCCGCTTCCGGGTTGCCGCCGATGGCGAAGATGTTCTTGCCAAAGCGGGTCTTGTTCCACAGTACCCAAACGAACACGCTGGCTATGGCGGCGTAGAAGGTCAGATAGGATAGCTTGAAGCCACCCAGCTTGATGAACCCCTGCGCGAAGCTGGAGAAACGGGGGTCAAAACCGGCCACCGGCGAAGCGCCTACCGAGTCAAAGTAGAGGGAGTTGATGCCGTAGACGATGATCATGGTGCCCAGGGTGGTAATGAACGGGGTTACATTCAGATAGGCCACGATGAGACCGTTGACCAGGCCAATCAGGGCACCCACTGCGCACACCAGCAGGATCACCACCGGGATGGGCACCTCGCCCAGGCTTGGGAACACCTTGTTGACGTTGGTCAGCGCCTGCAGCATGGTCGCCGCGATGAGCGCCGCCAGACCGACCTGACGACCGGCCGACAGATCCGTCCCCTGGGTGATGATGATGCCAGCCACCCCGAGCGCGATAATGACCCGCACCGAAGACTGGGTCAGGATGTTGCTGAAGTTGGTGAGACTCAGGAAGGAGGGTTCCTTGATCACGATGATCATGAGCAGCACCAGCAGCACCACGTAGATGCCGTTCTCCTTGAGCGCCCGCATCAGATTGAAATTTTTAGCCGACTCCATAAATGTCTTCCTGTCTCTAGAGGTACAGAGATGCCAGGCGCAGTATCTCGCTCTGGTCAGTTTCTTTGGTATTGACGATCCCGGCGACCCGGCCATTGCTCATCACCATGATGCGATCCGTGATGCCGAGCAGTTCGGGCATTTCCGACGAGATGATGATGATGCCCTTGTCCTTCTTCGCCAGCTCCAGGATGAGCTGGTAGATCTCGAACTTGGCCCCCACGTCGATGCCGCGGGTCGGTTCGTCCAGCATCAGGATCTCCGGCTGGGTCAGCAGCCAGCGGCCGATGATCACCTTCTGCTGGTTGCCCCCGGAGAGGGAGCCGATCTGGGTCTGCTGGGTCGGCGTCTTGACCCGCATGGAGTCGATGACCCACTGGGTGTCGCTCTTCATCTTGTTGTCGCTGAGGAGCCCCATGGAGCCCTTGTAGTTGTCCATGTTGGCGATCAGGGAGTTGAAGGCGATGTCGAGGCGCGAATAGATGCCGGTGGAGCGCCGCTCCTCGGTCACCAGCGCAAAGCCGTTGCGGATCGCCTCGTGGGCGTTGTGGTTGGCCACCTCTTTGCCGTGCAGCTTGATGGACCCCTCGCTGCGGTCGCGAATGCCGAACAGGGTCTCGACGATGTCGGTGCGCTTGGCCCCCACCAACCCGGCCACCCCGAGGATCTCCCCCTTGTGCAGGTTGAAGGTGATGTCCTGGATGGAGGGCTGGTTCTTCGCCGTCAGGTGCTCGACCTCGAGGATCACCTCTTTCGGCTGGTTGGTCTTCTCCGGGAAGCGCTGGGTGAGCTCGCGACCGACCATCATGCCGATGATCTGATCCATGGTCATGCCCTTGAGCGGCTGGGTCGCCACCCACTGGCCATCCCGCAATATGGTGATCTCGTCACAGAGCTGGAAGATCTCTTCCATCTTGTGGGAGATGTAGACGATGCCGCAGCCCTTCTCCTTGAGCTTGTTGATGATCTTGAAGAGGTGGCTCACCTCTTTCTCGGTCAGCGAGGAGGTGGGTTCGTCCATGATGACGATCTTGGCGTCATAGGAGAACGCCTTGGCGATCTCGATCATCTGCATCTGGGAGACGGAGAGGGTACCGACCTTGACCCGCGGGTCTATGTCGATGTCCAGCTCGTCGAAGATATGCTTGGTGTCCTGATACATCTTGCCATGGTCGACGAACAATCCCTTGGTGGGATAGCGGCCGAGCCACATGTTGTCCATCACGGAGCGCTGCAATACCAGGTTCAGCTCCTGATGCACCATGGAGACACCGTTCTCCAGCGCCTCCTTGGAGGAGGTGAAGTTGATCTCCTGCCCCTTGAAGAAGATCTTGCCCTCATCCTTCTCGTAAATGCCGAACAAGCACTTGAGCAGCGTCGATTTCCCTGCCCCGTTCTCGCCCATCAACGCATGCACAGAATGAGGACGGACCCGTAAATTGACATTATCGAGTGCCTTGACGCCAGGAAAGCTCTTACTGACGCCAATCATCTCCAACAGCCATTCTGATTGTTGCTGTGTTGTCATATCAGCCATCACATCTGGTTGAAAAAAGGGCAAGGGATCTCCCTTGCCCTGGAGGAGGGAATTATTCGAATTTGGACAGGTTGTCTGCGTCTACGCCAACGTAGGGAACACGCACGACCTTGTTGACGATGTTCCAGCTGGTGCCTTCACCGGCCGGTTTGCCTTCAGCCAGGTTCTTGGTCAGCTCGTAGGTCGCCTTGGCCTGGTTGGCGGCATCGTTCAGCACGGTACCGGCCATGGCACCGCTTTTGACCAGCGCCAGCGCTTCAGGCAGTGCGTCCACGCCGAACACCGGGATGGCGGTCTTGCCCTGAGCCTTCAGCGACTCGACGGCACCCATCGCCATGCCATCGTTGTTGGCAATGACCACTTCGATCTTGTTGGCGTTCGGGCCGGAGATCCAGGCGTCCATCTTGTCCTTGGCCATGGCGGTATCCCACATACCGGTATCCATGTGCAGCTGCTCTGTCTTGATGCCGCCATCGTTCAGGGTCTTGATGACGTAGGTGGTACGGGCTTCGGCATCCGGGTGACCCGGCTCGCCCTTCAGCAGCACGTACTGGATGACGCCATCTTTGTTCAGATCCCAAGCCGGGTTGGCTTTCCAGTGCTTGGCGATCAGCTGACCCTGGATGATGCCAGACTCCTTGGAATCGGTACCCACGTAGTAGGCCTTGTCATAGCTGGCCAAATCGGCGGCATTGGGCTCCTTGTTGTAGAACACCACGGGCACATCCTCGCCACGGGCTTTCTCGATCACGACCGGGGCCGCTGCCGGGTCAACCAGGTTGATGGCCAGCGCCTTCACGCCTTTGGCCAGCAGCACGTCGATCTGGTCGTTCTGCTTGGACTGGTCATTCTGGGAGTCGTTCATCAGCAGCTCCACCCCCGGGTTGGCCGCCGCTTCCTTCTCGATTGCCTTGCGCACTACCGCCATGAAGTTGTCGTCGTATTTGTAGACGGTCACCCCGATGCGGGTTTCGGCATGGGCGGTGGCTCCTGCCATCAGGCTCATCAGTACGGCGGCAATGGTCGTGATCTTTTTCATTGTTATGCTCCGATCTCTCTATCTGTTTTTGTAGGGAATGCTGTACACCAAGTGAACTGGCGCCAGCCTAATGTAATCAGTTTGTTGTATGTCGTTCTGTGATCATGACAACAAAATGAAAACGTTTACACTCTATTACATAGCAATAAATCAATTAAAAATCATATGGTTACAATTAATTGGCAACATTGCAGCTCTGAACGGGACTCTTTCTTGTTAAGCAATCGCTCAGATTCAGCGTAGAACACAGTTCCAATAGTAGCTGCCTGGTTGCAGCCAATATTCCGGCCGTACGCTCTGGCTCCAGGAGTCATCACCCCCAATCCCCATATGAAAACCATCCAGACAGAGATGGAGCCCGCCTGCGGCCACCAGATCGGTCTGGTGACGAGCCTGGGCCAGCTGCTGCTGGCTGAAACGGCTCAGACTGAAATGAAACAGTCCCTCGACCTCGATGGAGCCGAATCGCAGCTGACGGGTGTCACAGTGCAGCCCGTTGTCGGTCGGGAACACATACGCGGTGTGCAGCGCATCGAGCGACGACTGCCAGCAACCGAGGTCGGCAGCCAGCAGGCGATCCGGATAGTTCTCGTGCGGACCACGCCCCAGCCAGCTCACCTCCTCCCCTGCCGCCAGCACCTCGTCGGCCAGCCAGAGCAGGGCGCCGATGCGCGGCAGGGAGGGCATCTCGGCTGCCACATGCACCTCGATGGCGAGGTGCATGGCCCCATCCTGATCGAAGGAGTGGCGCCAGCAAGTCAGCAGCTTGAGCGCCTCGCCGACGAAGTAGCCGTGGCGTACCGTCACAACCCCTTGGTCAGGGCTCACTACCAGCTCGAGACAGCGGTGCTGCAACTCATTGAGCCCGGCCGCCTGCCAGCGGGCGATCCAGGCGTTGGGATCGGCGTGGTCCGCCTCGCTGGTGCCGATGTCGTTGTCGAGCGGCGCCCGATAGAAGTGATCGGCGATGGCCTCTTTCAGCTGCTCGCGCCCCAGCTTGCGCCAGCTGCGGACGCGGCCGCCGGCCTTGTCCAGCCGCCACTCGCTGTTGGCCGCCCGGATCTGCCAGCCATCCGCCAGCTCGATGAAGGTGGCCGGCGTGCGGGTAGCGGGCAGTGCAAGCGGTGCAGGCAGCATGCATTGCTGGCGCGCCACCTCGTGGCCGGCCGCTGACCAGGGCGTGGCGGCGGGCTGCACGATGGCGAGATCCAGCCAGACGAGCGCCCCCGGCGCAAAGGCCGGCAACTGCTCCAGCAGGGTCAGCGTCACACTCTTCTGCGGCGCCAGGGTGAGTGGGCATTCACCCTGGCTCACCACCACGCCGTCTTCGCACAATCGCCACTGCAGAGTTTCGTTGTCCGTCTCGCGAAACAGGTATTCGCTGCGGATCTCGACCGTCAGCGGCTGGCGGTGTTGCAAGGTCAGCACGAAGGGCTGTTGGGCCCGCTTGGCCTCGAACAGCGACGGATGGGGGGTACGGTCGGGGAACAGCAGACCGTTGCAGCAGAACTGGCGATCATTCGGGGTATCGCCGAAATCACCGCCATAGGCCCAGAAGTGGCGGCCGTCATCGGTCAGCTTGTCCAGCCCCTGATCGACCCAATCCCAGACGAACCCGCCCTGCAGGCGTGGATGGTCGCGAAACGCCTGCCAGTATTGGGCATAGCCCCCTAGGCTGTTACCCATGGCGTGGGCGTATTCACACAGAATCAGCGGCCGGGTCTCCCCCGGCAGGCCGATCCACTTGGCCAGCGCCCACTTGGGCACCGCCGGGAAGGGTTGATCCTGATGGGGGCGGGCATACATGGGGCAGATGATGTCGGTGGCCGGCGTATCGGCACCACCCCCTTCGTATTGCACCGGGCGGCTCGGATCCGCCCTCTTGACCCAACCATACATGGCATCGTGGGCCGGGCCGTAACCCGACTCGTTGCCAAGGGACCAGATGATGATGCTGGGGTGGTTGAAGTCGCGGGCCACCATGCGGGTCACCCGCTCCAGGAAGGCGTTGCTCCAGGCGGGATCCCGCGCCAAGCGCCCCATGGGAGTCATCCCGTGGGTCTCCAGGTTCGCCTCGTCCACCACATAGAGGCCGAGCCGGTCGCACAGCCGATAAAACTCGGGGTGATTGGGGTAGTGGGAACAGCGCACCGCGTTGAAGTTGTGCTGCTTCATCAACAGCAGATCCTGCTCGATGGCGGCGGGCGTCACCACGTGCCCCGTTGCGGGGTGGTGCTCGTGGCGGTTGGCGCCACGGATCAGCAGCGGCTGGCCGTTGACCCGCAGCAGGCCGCCATGAATCTCCACCGCCCGAAAGCCCACGTCACAGGCTTCGCTCTCGATGGGCTCCCCCTGCTCGTCCAGCAGGGTCAGGGTGAGGCGATAGAGGTGGGGGGTCTCGGCGCTCCATTTGCGCGGGGCCGCCACCTCGAGCCAGCACTCGGCGCGATCGTCATACGCCCCTTTCTCGTCAATGGCTTGCGTGCCGATCGGCTGGCACAGGGTCGCCACCCGATCGCCGTCGTCATAGAGGCTGATCTCCACCGACAGGCCGGTCCCATTGGCTACCTGCAATGCGATCTTGAGGCGGGCATCCCGGTAGCAGGCGTCGAGCTCGGGCGTTACCCGGATATCCATCAGATGACGAGCCGGTTTGTGCAGCAGGCTGACGGAGCGGAAGATGCCGCTCATGCGCCACATGTCCTGATCTTCCAGATAGGAACCGTCGGACCAGCGCAGCACCAGCACTGCCAACCGGTTGTCACCACGGCAGAGGAAAGAGGTCAGGTCAAATTCGGCAGGCAGTCGGCTGTCCTGGGAGTAACCGACCCAGCGACCGTTGCAGAAGAGGTGAAAAGCGCTGTCCACCCCGTCGAAGATGATCCGGGTCTGGCCGCTGGTGAGCCAGTCGGTCGGCACGCTGAACTCGCGGGAGTAGCAGCCGGTAGGATTCTCTGCCGGCACCCGCGGTGGATCACACGGGAAGGGATACTTGATGTTGGTGTAGATGGGCACATCTGTCACAGGCCGCAACCCTGGGTAGGCCGCATCCAGCTGCCAGTTGCCTGGCACCTGGATGGGACAGGCATCGGCCAGATCCTGTGCCAGCCACTGCTCCGGCACCCGCTCGGGCGCCGCGAAGAAGGAGAAACGCCACTCCCCATCCAGCAGGGTGCGCGAAGGCGAGGCGAGATCATCCCGCGCAGCTGCTTCACTGCGCCAGCTGAACAAGGGGGTATGGGCGGGCAACCGATTCACTGCGGTAATCGCCTGGGTCTGCCAGTCCTGACGGGCCACTATCTCCCTGAGCATTCGTCTCTCTCCCTGCATGAACGCCGAAAACGTATGCAGTGTAGGGGAGATTTGCCCGGTGATCGGCGATCCCGCTCACACAGATGTAAACGATTACACTAAATTTGTTAAGTAAAACAGGGTAAAAATGCGCTAAATGCAGGTAAAAGACCAAGGCTCCGGAGCGAGCGCCTCAAAAACGACGATCCGGAGCGATAAACGGAGGTAAATGAAAGGGATCAGCTTCGAACGGGCGCCACCGAGTGGCGGTTGATCAGGGTCGGGGTGTAAATGCGGCTCTGTACCACCTCGCTTTCGCCCGCTGCCAGCTGCAGGGCCAGCTTGGCCGCCTGGGCTGCCATCAGTTCGATGGGATAGCGCATGGTGGAGAGCTTGGGTCTCAGGTATCTGGCATAGATGATGTCATCGAAGCCCACCACCGACACCTCCTCCGGCACCTTGAGGCCGTTGTCCGCCAGCACCGAGATGGCCCCCGCCGCCATGGCATCGTTGTAGGCCACCACGGCCGTGATGGGCAGCCCCTTGGCCAGCAGGTTGAGCATGGCCCGCTCGCCGCCCTCCTCGTTGGGCATGCCGCTCTCCACCAGCTCGGGGTCGGCGCGCACGCCAGCCTCGGCCAGCGCATCCTGATAGCCCTGCAGCCGCAGGATGGCATCCTCGATGGCGTGATCGGAGCTCAGGAAGGCGATGTGACGGTGGCCCAGTTCCAGCAGATGCCGGGTCGCCGTGGCAGCCCCCTGCCGGTTGTTGAGGGCAATGCAGCGCCCCTTGAGTGCCGGGATGTCGCGGTTGATCAGCACCATGCCGGGCACCCGCAGCGCATAGTCGATCAGCTCCTCGTCGCTCAGCGCCTTGCTGTGCACCACCAGCGCCTCGCAGCGCTTGCCGATCAGCAGCTCGATGGATTCGCGCTCCTGCCGTGCCGTGTGAAAACCATTACCCATCAGCAGGTGCAGCCCCTGTTCCACCGCCACCGCGGCGACCCCCTTGACCAGGGCGCCGAAGAAGGGATCCGCCACATCGCCCACCAGCACTCCCATGGTGTCGCAGGTCTGGCTGACCAGCGCCCGTGCGTTGGCATTGGGGGTGTAGCCCAGTTCGGCCATGGCTTTCAACACCACCTCGCGAGAGGCGGCACTGGCCTTGGGTGAGTTGTTCATCACCCGTGAAACCGTTGCCACCGATACGTTGGCCAAACGGGCGACATCCTTGATGGTACTCATGCTGTTTTCACTTATTTCACGGTTCGGGACTAGGCCATTATACCGAGCAATGTCACTGATAACAGGGGGAAAAACCATATTGCTGAAATGATGACCACCAAAACAAGTGTAATCGTTTACACATATTTGTTAGCCAGTTCACAGTTTGCCCGCCAGCCCCTCGGCTAGACTCCTTCACAGGCTTTTTTTGAGCGTGGAGATGAGGATGAAAGTACTGGTCACCGGCGGCTGCGGTTACATCGGCAGCCACACCAGCCTGGCACTGCAGGCGGCCGGCATGGAGCCCGTGGTGGTGGACAACCTCTGCAACAGCAAGGCCGGCGTGCTGGCCCGCATCGCCGCCATCAGCGGGCGCGAGCCCCGCTTCTATCGGGGGGACATCCGTGACCCGCTCCTGCTGGATCGCATTTTCAGCGAGCAAAGGATCGACGCCGTGATCCACTTCGCCGCCCTCAAGGCGGTCGGCGAGTCCACCCGCATCCCCCTCGACTACTACGAGAACAACCTGAGCGGCACCCTGGTATTGCTGCAGGCAATGAAGCGGGCCGGCATCCACAACCTGGTGTTCAGCTCGTCGGCCACCGTCTACGGCGACCCCGCCAGCACGCCCATCCGGGAAGATTTCCCGCGCAGCGCCACCAATCCCTACGGCCGGTCCAAGCTGATCATCGAAGAGATCCTCGAGGATCTGCAGCGGGCCGAACCGCACTGGAGCATGACCCTACTGCGCTATTTCAACCCGGTCGGCGCCCACGAGTCGGGCACCATGGGGGAAGATCCCCAGGGGATCCCCAACAACCTGATGCCGTTTTTGACCCAGGTCGCCATCGGCCGGCGCGACTGCCTCTCGGTCTTTGGTAACGATTACCCAACCGTCGACGGCACAGGTGTGCGCGACTACATCCACGTGATGGATCTTGCCGAAGGGCACGTCAAGGCGTTGCAGCACTGCGCCAGCAAGGGCGGCGTGCACGTCTACAACCTGGGCACGGGCCAGGGCCAGAGCGTGCTGCAGATGGTGGCGGCGTTCGAGGCGGCCAGCGGTCGCCCCTTGCCCTATCGCATCGAACCAAGACGCCCCGGCGACATCGCCGAATGCTGGGCCGATCCCGCCAGGGCCGAGCGCGAGCTGGGCTGGCGTGCCCGGCGGGATCTGGCCGCCATGTGCGCCGACAGTTGGCGCTGGCAATCCGCCAACCCGCAGGGGTACGAGGCGTGATGTCCGTTTTGCTCCCTTCTCCCTTTAGGGGGAAGGGTCACAGATGAGAGGCGCACCCGCCCTCATCAACTGCCCGCATTTTCTTTTATTGAGCTTGAGGAGTGATGATGTTCAACCCGGTTGATCACCCCCACCGTCGTTTCAACCCGCTGACAGGCCAATACGTGCTGGTCTCCCCTCACAGGGCCAAGCGCCCTTGGCAGGGCCAGGTCGAGAAGGTGAGCCAGGCGCCGAGCCAGGCCCATGACCCCGACTGCTTCCTCTGTGCCGGCAACAAGCGCGTCACCGGCGACCAGAATCCCGACTATCGGGACACCTTCGTCTTTACCAACGACTTCGCTGCCCTGATGCAGGACACCCCGGCCGCCAGTGGCGAGCAGGATCCCCTGCTCAAGCTGGAGGCCGCCCGCGGCACCAGCCGGGTCATCTGCTTCTCGCCGGATCACGGCAAGACCCTGCCCGAGCTGCCTCTGCCCGCCATCGAGAAGGTGATCACCACCTGGATGGAGCAGGTGGCCGAGCTATCGGCCCAGTGGGAGTGGGTGCAGGTGTTTGAAAACAAGGGCGCCGTCATGGGCTGCTCCAACCCGCACCCCCACGGTCAGCTGTGGGGCAGCGACTTCCTGCCCAACGAGATTGCCCGCGAAGAGCAGCACCAGCGCGACTGGCTGGCGGAGCACGGCCGACCGCTGCTGGTCGACTACGTGGAGCGGGAGCTGCAGGATCGCTCCCGCATCGTGGTGGAGACCGAACACTGGCTGGCGGTAGTGCCCTTCTGGGCGGCCTGGCCGTTCGAAACCTTGCTGCTGCCCAAGCGCCATGTTCCCTCTCTGCTCGACCTCACCCCCGAGCTGCAGCAGGATCTGGCCATCGCGCTCAAGGAGCTCACCAGCCGCTACGACAACCTGTTTGAGTGCAGCTTTCCCTACTCCATGGGCTGGCACTTTGCGCCGCCCCGCTCCGACTGCCCAGAGGCGTGGCAACTGCATGCCCACTTCTATCCGCCCCTGCTGCGCTCCGCCACGGTGCGCAAATTCATGGTTGGCTTCGAGATGCTGGCCGAGACCCAGCGCGACCTGACCCCGGAGCAAGCCGCAGAACGCCTGCGTACCCTTTCCCCCGTTCATTACAAAGCCAATGAGGTGACCCCATGACCCCGAGCCAGCGCGTCAGCGCCGTCTTTGCCGAGCAGTTTGAGCAACAACCCGACCTGCTGGTGCGGGCCCCCGGCCGCGTCAACCTCATCGGCGAGCACACCGACTACAACGACGGCTTCGTGCTGCCCTGCGCCATCGACTACGAGACCTGCGTCGCCATCGGCCTGCGCGATGACAGCCTGGTGCACGTGGTCGCCGCCGACTACGGCAACCAGCGCGACCTGTTCGATCTCGGCCAGCCCATCAATCATCATGCCGACCAGCGCTGGAGCGACTACATCCGCGGGGTGGTGAAGTACCTGCAGGAGCGCGGCTATCCCCTGCGCGGCCTCAATCTGGTGGTCTCCGGCAACGTGCCGCAGGGAGCCGGCCTCTCCTCTTCCGCCTCGCTGGAGGTGGCCATCGGCCAGGCCTTCAAGGAGGCGCTGGGGCTCACCATCAGCCAGGCCGAGATTGCCCTCAACGGCCAGCAGGCGGAGAACCAGTTCGTCGGCTGCAACTGCGGCATCATGGACCAGATGATCTCCGCCAGCGGCAAACAGGATCACGCCCTGCTGCTCGACTGCCGTTCGCTGGAGACCCGGCTCATCCCCATGCCCACCGACCTGGCGGTGCTGATCGTCAACTCCAACGTCCGTCGCGGTCTGGTGGACAGCGAATACAACACCCGTCGTCAGCAGTGCGAAGCAGCCGCCCGTCACTACGGGGTCAAGGCGCTGCGCGATCTCGATCTGGCGGCGCTGGAAGCGGGCAAGGCCGGGCTGGATGAGGTCTGCTACCGCCGTGCCCGTCACGTAGTGGGCGACAACAGCCGCACCCTGGCCGCCGCCGATGCGTTGGCGCAGGGGGATCTGGTGCGCCTCGGTGAGCTGATGGCCGACTCCCACGCCGCCATGCGCGATGACTTCGAAATCACCGTGCCCGCCATCGACGGTCTGGTGGAGATCATCAAGGCCAGGATCGGCACCGAGGGCGGCGTGCGGATGACCGGCGGCGGCTTCGGTGGCTGCGTGGTCGCCCTGCTGCGCCCAGAGAAAGTGGCCGAGGTGATCGCCGCGGTCGATGCCGAGTACCCGGCCCGCTTCGGCCTCAAGGCCGACAGCTACGTCTGCCGCGCCAGCGCGGGGGCGGGAAAACTATGAGCCCATGTATGATGCAGGCCTGCCGGATCGGCAACACAGGTGCAGGCAGACTATGAACGACGCCATGATTCCGTTCGAGCTGGAAAACGAGGAGGGGCTGCGCCTGCGCGGCCTCGACTTCGGGGCCACCCTCACCTCCCTCACCCTGCCGGTGGCGGGTGGGCGCCGTGAAGTGCTGCTGGGCTGCGCCGATGAGGCCTATCCCGCTCAACAGGTGTGGCTGGGGGCGGTGGCGGGACGCTTTGCCAACCGCATCGGCAACGCCGAGCTGCTGCGCGACGGCCAGCGCTGGCCGCTGGATGCCAACCAGCCCCCCCACTGCCTGCACGGCGGACGGGCGGGGTTTCATCGCCAGCCCTGGCAGGTCAAAGAGCGGGAGGCGGACCGGGTCAGGCTGGCGCTGATCTCCCGGGCGGGGGATCAGGGCTTTCCCGGCAACCTGCGGGTCACACTGGAGTATCGGCTGGAGCAGTGCGATCTGGTGGTGGATTTCGTCGCCAGCACGGATGCACCGACCCCGGTCAGCCTCACCAGCCACACCTACTTCAATCTCGATGACAACCCGGACGGTGGCGATGTGCGCAACCACCTCATTCGCCTCAATGCCGACCGTTTCCTGCCGACCGACCCAAGCGGTCTGCCGCTCGCGATCGCACCGGTGGAGGGGCCGTTCGATCTGCGCCACGAGCGCCTGATCGGACAAGATTGGCTGAGCCACCCTCAGCAGCAACAGGCCAAGGGGTATGACCACGCCTTTGTGCTCAACGGGCCGAGCGCCGAGTGGGCGGCGCGGGTGGTTTCGGGGGATCGCCAGCTGGCCATGGAGGTCTACACCAACCAGCCCTCGCTGCAGTTCTACAGCGGCAACTGGCTGGCCAATACGCCGGCACGAGGCGGCCAGCTCCATCGGGATCACGACGGCTTCTGCCTGGAGGCCCAGCAGCTGCCCGACAGCCCCAACCGGCCCGCCCTCGGCGATCCCTGGCTGTTGCCGGGGCAGACCTATCGCCACCAGACCCGTTACCGCTTTATCGCCACCAGCTGACCCCGGCCCCCTCTTCTCCCACCCAGACATGCCGAGCGAAGAGGGCCGGGGTCACCCATCACATCAGCTCGCACGCAAGTCCACGCAAGGAGTCGTTATGGATGATCACTACCTCGCCGCCCCCGACCGCTATCAGCGCCAGCCCTATCGACCCGCCGGTCGCCACGGCCTGCGTCTGCCCGGCATAGCTCTCGGCCTCTGGCACAACTTCGGCGCCGAGTGCGATCCCGCCACCGCGAAAGCCATGGTGCACCAGGCGTTCGATCTGGGCATCACCCACTTCGATCTGGCCAACAACTACGGGCCGCCGCCGGGGTCGGCCGAGCAAACCTTCGGCAAGCTGCTCAAGGGGAGCCTGGCTCCCTATCGGGACGAGCTCATCATCGCCAGCAAGGCGGGATACATCATGTGGGATGGCCCCTACGGCGACGGCGGCAGTGCCAAATACCTGTTTGCCAGCCTGCACCAGAGCCTGCGCCGGCTCGGTCTGGACTACGTGGATATCTTCTATCACCACAGGCCGGATCCGCGCACCCCGCTGGAGGAGACCTGCCAGGCGCTGGCGCTGATGGTGCGTCAGGGCAAGGCGCTCTACGTCGGCCTCTCCAACTACCCGGCCCTGCTCGCCGCGCAGGCCGCCGCCCGGCTGGCGGAGCTGGGCACCCCCTGTCTGGTCAACCAGCTCAAATACTCCCTCTTTCAGCGCGACATCGAGGCTGAAACCCTGCCGGTCTGCCGCGAGCACGGCATGGGGGTGGTCGCCTTCTCGCCGCTGGCGGGCGGACTGCTGAGCGATCGCTACCTGGCGGGCATTCCGGCAGATTCGCGCGCCGCCAGTGCCAGCCCCTTCCTCAAGCCCGAGCAGATCACCGCCGACAAGCTGGCCACCATCCGTGCCCTGCATGCGCTGGCGCAGCAGCGGGGCCAACCACTGTCACAACTGGCGCTGCAGTGGGTCCTGCGCGACTCAGTGGTGAGCTGCGCCCTGATCGGTGCCAGCAGCCCGCAGCAGATTGTCAGCGCGGTGGAGGCCCAGGCCCAGCCCCCGCTGGATGCGGCGCTGCTGCAGCAAATCGAGGGGATCCTGGCCGGGCAGGGTCCCGCCTGATCGGGGCCGCTGAGCGCCGAACGCCATGTAGGCCCGAATGAAAACCAATGACCTCACCGTCGATCCCGCCGGCGGGGCCTGGCGCCAACACAATATTCACTGGTTGCCTGCCCGATTTTCCTCCATCATTGGTCGCCCTCGGCTCGGGGCCGACTTCAACCGGACCAATAATCAAGAGATCTGAAACATGACAGAGTCTTACGCCCTGTTTGTCGCCTTCGTGCTGGGCATAGTGGAGGGCCTGACCGAGTTCCTCCCCGTCTCCTCCACCGGCCACATGATCATCGTCGGCCACCTGCTTGGCTTCGACGGCCCCAAGGCTGCCACCTTCGAAGTAGTGATCCAGATGGGTTCCATCCTGGCGGTGGTCGCCGTATTCTGGCGCCGCCTGTTTGGCCTCATCGGCATCCACTTCGGCCAGAAGCCGGCGCAGGGACACGCCACCCTCTCGCTGGTGCACATCATCCTCGGCATGCTGCCCGCCGTCGTCATCGGCCTCGCCATCCACAGCTGGATCAAGGCCCATCTGTTCGGCCCGCAGACCGTGATGTACGCCCTGGTGGCCGGCGGCATCCTGCTGATCATCGCCGAGAAGTTCCGCCCGGCGGTACGCTCCGAAACCCTGGACGACATCAGCTACAAGCAGGCGTTCGGCATCGGCCTGTTCCAGTGCCTGGCGCTCTGGCCCGGCTTCTCCCGTTCCGGTGCCACCATCAGCGGCGGCATGCTGATGGGGATCAGCCGCCAGGCGGCGGCCGAGTTCTCCTTCATCCTGGCGGTGCCCATGATGGTGGCGGCCAGCGGACTGGATCTCTACAAGAGTCGCGATTTCCTCTCCATGGCTGACTTCCCCATGTTCGCGGTGGGTTTCGTCACCGCCTTCGTGGTGGCCATGATCGCCATCAAGACCTTCCTGGCGCTGATCCGTCGCCTCGACTTCATCCCGTTCGCCATCTACCGCTTCGTGGTGGCCTTCGCCGTCTACCTGGTGTTCGTGGCCTGATGGCCGCGACACCATGCAAAAAGGGACCCGAGGGTCCCTTTTTTTATTGCTTTGTCGGCTCAGTAGAGGCGATGGCTGATGCCGTTGAGCAGCCGCGACAGCCCCTTGGTGAACTGTACCGGCGCGTCCTGCACCGTGTAGCAGAGGCAGCCGTCCGGCGTGTGCGGACTGTGGGCGTGGCTGGCATCGCGCCAGATGAAGTCCCCCGCCTGATAGCGGGTGTCGCCATCTTCGATGGTGCCGGCCAACAGCAGGGTCAACTCATAACCCTTGTGAGTGTGCTCAGGGATGCGGCCGCCCGCCTCTATGTGCAGCAGGCTGGCACGGGCCCCCTGCTCGTCGAGCGGCAGGCTCACCTGCCGGATCGCGCCGATGTGGCGCCAGCTGGGGGCGTGGTGACGGGCCAGTACCCGCGGCAACCGATACGACTGGCCCGCCACCTGCAGCTCGGGCTGAACCGCCGCCGACTGACTCAACGCGGCCGCAGTGGCCACCGGCTGCTGCAGTATGCCGGCCAGCATGGCATCGAACTCTGCCGGCAGTGGCTCGCACTCTTCGGCCGGAGTCAGGTATTGCCGGGCCAGCTCCTCTTCGCAGGCCCGCAGCCGGGCCGCACAGTCGAGGCAGAGCTCGCAGTGGGCGGAGACGCCGACGGCCAGCGGCAGGGGCAGTTCGTCGGCGGCAAAGGCGCGCAACATGGCCTGAACGGGATGGGCTTTAATCATGGCCTTGCTCCACTTGTTCCTTCAATTTCTGTAACGCCAGTCTGAGGCGGGATTTGATGGTGCCGAGCGGCACGCCGAGCCGGTCCGCCAGCTCCTGCTGGGAGAGCTCCTGCAGGTAGATGCCGCGCACCACCTGCTGCTGTGGTTCCGGCAGGGTGCCGAGGTAATGGGCCATCTGACGGGTCAGCACCGCGTCTTCGCCGCCGCTCAGGTGCTCCTCTTCCGCCCTGTACTCCAGCATGGGCCACAGCTCCTCGGCGCAGAGCTCTTCCTTGCTGGCGCGGCGCCGGCGCAACATGTCGAAGCCCTGGTTGCGCATGACGGTGTAGATCCAGGTGGTGGCGGCTCCCTTGTCGGGGTGGTAGAGACGGGCCTTCTGCCAGACCAGCAGCATGGTCTCCTGCACCAGCTCCATGGCGTTGGCCTCGCTGCCGAGGTGGCGCAGCCCGTAGCTGCGGATACGCGGCGCGAAGTGCTGGAACAGGGTGGCGAAGGCAGCCTTGTCGCCATGTTCGGCAACCCTGACGAGCAGGGACTTGAGATCGCCGGCTGGGTCATCCATGGGGGGCGATATCCTGTACGGAGTCGATTGTGATTGGCCAGTATATGCCATTGCGCCATGCCTTGAAGAGGGTGGTGAGTGCCAATACGTGCGGCGCGGCAAAAGGATCACCGGCGCTGCCATCAAAAACGGCTCAGTGGCTGGCGACCAGCAATCCGCTCAGCAGGGAGAGTGCCGGCTGGTTGTCTTCCGCCGCCACCAGCCACTGCTTCTGCTCAACGGGGATGGGCAGCACTTCCAGCCAGCGCTGGGCCACCCAGCTGGCATCGTCCCAGTCCGGGTTGCGGTAGAGGGCTGCATACTCCGGGTAGTCGTTGAACACCTCCTGCAGCGCCCTGGCCAGCGAGTGCTGGTCGGCATTGAGCCGGCCGGTACACCAGGGGGGCAGCACGTCCACCTCCCCGACCCGCAAGCCGTCCGACTCCTGCCACAGATCGGTGATCCTGACCCGCTCCATGCCGAGCACCGTGATGCCGAGCAGACCGTCCGGCAGTTGATCGAAGTCGACGATCCGTACCCGGGTGGCGATGGGGTACATGTTGCGCAGCGCATCGGGCTGGCGGGGATCCAGCATGCAGATAGCAAAACCCTGCTCTCCCGCCTCGGCGATCATGCGCTGATATCTTGGCTCGAAAATGCGCAGCGGCATGATGCCACCGGGCAGCAGGTGGGCCGAGAGGGGAAACAGCGCCAGTTTCATCGACAGATTCCTCGGTAAAAGGTACCTGTTGATACGACCGGGGCGGCGGGGCAGATCATTCAGAACGAGTTGGAATAAAAAAACCCTTAACAATCAGGGGAAAATAGCCTGGACAAGCCGCTTCAATATGCAGTAGAAATGGATAAGCACCGTAATTTCCGTCCAATATTCTGGGATCTGGTGCCAAATGCAGTGAAATATCCGCCCGACCGCGAGCGGCGGGTCATCCCTATAGTTTTCTCGGGCCGATGCGGGTAAAATTCACGCCCTTATATATCAGTCATTTTTCGACGCGCAACCTTGGTGGTCAGTTATGAAAGAGCATATTCATCATCTACTTGAACAAACGGTAGCCAATCTCAAGTCAGCGGGCATCCTGCCGGCGGACCTGGAAGCCCGCGTGCAAGTAGACCGATGCAAGGAGAAGGCTCACGGTGACCTGGCCACCAACCTGGCCATGCTACTGGCCAAACCGGCCCGCAAGAATCCCCGTGAGCTGGCCGCTGCCATCATCGAGCACCTGCCCGCCTCCGACCTGATCGCCAAGGTCGAGATCGCCGGCCCCGGCTTCATCAACTTCTTCTTCGACCCGAGCTGGCTGGCCGGTCAGGTAGAGGCCATGGTGACCTCCGCCAACGCCAACGTGAAGCTGCCAACCCCGCAGACAGTGGTGGTGGACTACTCCGCCCCCAACGTGGCCAAAGAGATGGCGGTGCATCACATCCGCTCCACCGTCCTCGGTGACGTGGCTGCCCGTGCCCTCGAGTTCCTGGGCCACAAGGTGGTGCGTGCCAACCACATCGGCGACTGGGGTACCCAGTTCGGCATGCTGATCGCCTATCTGGAGAAGATGGCCAACGAGCACGCTTCCGACATGGAGCTGCGCGATCTGGAAGCCTTCTACACCCAGGCCAAGCGTCACTACGACGAAGACGAAGCGTTCGCCGAGCGCGCGCGCAACTACGTGGTCAAGCTGCAGGGTGGTGATGAGTACTGCCGCACCATGTGGAAGAAGCTGGTCGACATGACCATGGAGCAAAACCAGCGCAACTACGACCGCCTGAATGTCTCCCTGACCAACAAGGACATCATGGGCGAGTCCATGTACAACGACATGCTGCCGGAAATCGTCGCCGATCTGAAAGCGCGCGGCCTGGCGGTCGAGAGTGAAGGCGCCACCGTCGTCTTCCTGGACGAGTTCAAGAACAAGGATGGCGAGCCCATGGGCGTCATCATCCAGAAGAGCGATGGCGGCTTCCTCTACACCACCACCGACATCGCCTGTGCCAAGTATCGTTACGAGACCCTGGGCGCCGACCGGGTGATGTACTTCATCGACTCCCGTCAGCACCAGCACCTGATGCAGGCCTGGACCATCACCCGCAAGGCGGGCTATGTGCCGGAATCCGTGCCCCTCGAGCACCACGCCTTCGGCATGATGCTGGGCAAGGATGGCCGTCCCTACAAGACCCGCTCCGGCGGCACCGTCAAGCTGGTCGATCTGTTGAATGAGGCGGAAGAGCGCGCCGCCGCCCTGCTGGAGAGCCGCAACAGCGACCTCTCCGCCGAGGAGAAGGCCCAGGTGGTGCACGCCATCGCCATGGGCGCGGTCAAGTATGCGGATCTCTCCAAGAACCGCACCACCGACTACATCTTCGACTGGGATCTGATGCTGTCGTTTGAAGGCAACACCGCGCCCTACCTGCAGTACGCCTACACCCGTATCCAGTCCATCTTCCGCAAGGCCGGCGTCGATGCCGATACCCTGGGTGGCAAGGTGCTCCTGAGCGAGGAAGCGGAAGAGACCTTGGCCCAGAAGCTGATCCAGTTCTCCGACGCGGTCAACGGCGTGGCAGACAAGGGCATGCCGCACCTGCTCTGTACCTATCTGTACGAGCTGTCCGGCAACTTCATGACCTTCTACGAAGCCTGTCCGATCAACAAGGATGGCGTGGACGAGGCGACCCGTCAGAGCCGTCTGCTGCTGTGCGCCGCCACCGCCAAGGTCCTCAAGCTGGGCCTGGGCGTACTCGGCATCCACACCCTGGAGCGCATGTAATAGATGGCGACCCGGGATTATGTCGGCAGCCGCCCGCGACGTCGGGCGGGTGGTCGCAACACCAAGAAAGCGGCACCTCGCCGCTTTCCTGTTATCCCGGCCCTGCTGGCCGTGGTGTTGCTGGCGGGGTTCGGCGGTTTCCTCTACATGATCAGTGGCAAGGGCAACGACGCCCCCACCATTGAGGAGCAGGTGAAAGCCAACAAGCCCAAGGCCCAGAGCAACGGCCTGCCGCAGGAGAAATGGAGCTACATCGAACGGCTGGAGAACAAGCAGGTCGACATCGTCGAGCCGCCGCCCCAGCCGGGCGTGCTGCCGCCACCGCCGGCGGAAACCATGACCCTGCAGCCGGAGAAGCTGCCGCAGCCGGTGCCGACCAATATTCCCCAGCCTGGAACCCCCATCGGCCAGGTGCAGCCCTACAAGCCGCAACCGGTACAACCGGCCAAGCCGGCGACCGGCGCGCCGGTAGCCAGTGCCCAGGAGCAGGTGATCGACCGCAAAGCCGAGCGGGATCGGATGGAGCGGGAGCTGCGCGCCGAACTGGAGCGGGAACGGGCCGAGGCCGCCAAGGCCAAGGCGGCGACCCCGCCTGCCGCGGCTGACAACGAGCGCTACATGATGCAGTGCGCCGCCCTGCGTTCGCAGGATTCCGCGGAATCCCTCAAGGCGCGCATCGCCTTCACCGCCGGGCTCTCCTCCAGCCTGCAGGTGGTGAACGGGGCCGGTGGCGCCGTCTACAAGGTGATGGTGGGCCCCTTCAGCGGCAAGGCGGCGGCCGACGCAGCCAACCGCAAGCTGCAGGGCTCTGGCATCAGCGGCTGCATCCCCAAGAAGGGGTGATCGCAGCGTCCATAAACAGGGCCTGGTGGCAACACCCGGCCCTGTTTCTTTTGGTGCCAGTCGCCACCACTCCCAGCCAACCCCGTTGGCCGCGCCAAAGCGCAGGCTTGAAAAGCCGGATTGCCATCCCCATCTCTCTTGCCATGCACAGTCAGGCCGTCATTCGGCTCAAGCGAGGTAAGTAAAGTGACTACCATAGTTTCAGTTCGCCGCAACGGTCAGGTCGTCATCGGTGGCGATGGCCAGGTTTCTCTTGGCAACACCGTCATGAAGGGCAACGCCCGCAAGGTTCATCGCCTCTACAACGGCAAGGTGCTGGCAGGTTTTGCCGGCGGCACCGCCGACGCCTTCACCCTGCTCGAGCGCTTCGAGGCCAAGCTGCAGGCCCATCAGGGCAACCTGGAGCGCGCCGCCGTGGCGCTGGCCAAAGACTGGCGCACCGATCGCGCCCTGCGCCGCCTCGAGGCACTGCTGGCCGTCGCCGACGAGCACAAATCCTTCATCATCACCGGCAACGGTGACGTGGTGCAGCCGGAGCACGATCTCATCGCCATCGGCAGCGGCGGCAACTTCGCCCAGTCCGCCGCCATCGCCCTGCTGGAGAACACCGAGCTGGATGCCAAGAGCATCGTCGAGAAGTCCCTCAAGATTGCGGGCGACATCTGTGTGTTCACCAACGGCAACCACACCATCGAAGTGCTGGACTACACCGCCAAATAAGGCCGCCAGCCAAACCCCATTTTCCAAGGGGTGGGCCCTGCCCGCCCCGGATACAGGAACACCATCATGTCCGAGATGACCCCGAGAGAAATCGTCCACGAGCTGGACAGACACATCATTGGTCAAGCCGACGCCAAGCGTGCGGTGGCCGTGGCCCTGCGCAACCGCTGGCGCCGGATGCAGCTCTCCGAGGAGATGCGCCACGAGGTGACCCCGAAGAACATCCTGATGATCGGTCCGACCGGTGTCGGCAAGACCGAGATCGCCCGTCGCCTGGCCAAGCTGGCCAATGCCCCCTTCATCAAGGTGGAAGCGACCAAGTTCACCGAAGTGGGCTATGTGGGCAAGGAAGTGGACAGCATCATCCGCGATCTGACCGATGTCGCCATCAAGCTGGTGCGCGAGACCGAGATGGAGAAGATGAAATACCGCGCAGAGGAAGCCGCCGAAGAGCGCATCCTCGACGCCCTGCTGCCCAACCCGCGCAACAGCTGGGGCGAGGAAGAGAAGGCCGACAACTCCAACACCCGCCAGATCTTCCGCAAGAAACTGCGGGAAGGTCAGCTGGATGACAAGGAGATCGAGCTGGAGCTCTCCGCCTCTCCGATGGGCGTCGAGATCATGACCCCGCCGGGCATGGAAGAGATGGCCAACCAGCTGCAGGGGCTGTTCCAGAACCTGGGCCAGAACCAGAAGAAGAAGCGCAAGATCAAGGTCAAAGAGGCCATGAAGGCGCTGATCGAAGAGGAAGCTGCCAAGCTGGTCAACCCGGAAGAGCTGAAGCAGAAGGCTATCGCCTCCGTCGAGAACAACGGTATCGTCTTCCTCGACGAGATTGACAAGATCTGCAAGCGCGGCGAGAGCTCAGGCCCGGACGTTTCCCGTGAAGGGGTTCAGCGCGACCTGCTGCCGCTGGTCGAGGGCTGCACCGTCAACACCAAGCACGGCATGGTCAAGACCGACCATATCCTGTTCGTCGCCTCCGGCGCCTTCCAGATCGCCAAGCCGTCCGACCTCATCCCCGAGCTGCAGGGCCGTCTGCCGATCCGGGTCGAGCTGACCGCGCTGACCACCGAAGACTTCGAGCGGATCCTGACCGAGCCGAACGCCTCCCTGACCGATCAGTACAAGGCACTGATGGCCACCGAAGGGGTCAACATCGAGTTCACCCAGGACGGCATCCGCCGTCTGGCCGAAGCGGCCTGGCAGGTCAACGAGCGCACCGAGAACATCGGCGCCCGTCGTCTGCATACCGTGATGGAGCGCCTGATGGAAGACATCTCCTACGACGCCTCCGAGAAGTCCGGCGAGACCTTCGTCATCAACACCGACTACGTCAACGCCCACCTCGGCAAGCTGATTGAAGACGAGGACCTGAGCCGCTTTATCCTGTAACAGCTTGATCGGAGACGAAGATCCGAGCGGTTTACTATCCTGCTCAACCCCGTAGCAAGACGCCTCCCCTGTGGAGGCGTCTTCGTTTTCAGCGCTCTCTCAGCTCGCAGCCTTCCCGGGTCGCATTGCCCGGCACGTCGCGTTCACCTCTCCCCGCCAGCCAGAGTGCGCTCATCAGCAGCAGAGCCGTCAGGGCGAAAGTGGCCCGCATGGCGAACGCCAGCTCGCTCGCACTGGCGACGGCCGGATTGCCGCCTCCCGCCAGGGCGGCAAACAGGGCCCCCAGCCCCGCCGCCCCCGTCAGCTGGCCCAGATTGCGCGACAGGGTCAGCAACCCGGCCACGGCACCACGGGTCTGTTCGTCGGCGGCGCCGATCACTAGGCTGTTGTTGGCGGTCTGGAACAGGGCGTAGCCGGCAGTCAGCAGCAACACGGGCAGCAGGTATCCCATCGGGCCCCCGCCGCTGCCCAGGGTGGCCAGCAGCACCACCGCCGCGCTCATCACCAGCAAGCCCAGTCGCACCACTGTGATGGCGCCGACCCTATCCACCAGCCAACCGGCTGGCATCCCGCTCAGTGCCGCCAGCAGGGGTCCACCCGAGATAAGCAGCCCGCTGGTCAGCGGGCCGAGCCCGAATACCCCCTGCAGATAGAAGGGACCGATCAGCAGGGTCGCCACCATCACCCCGGCCACCAGCGCACTGGCCGCCAGAGCGCCGCGCAGCCGCCGGGTTCGCAGCAATGCCAACGGCAACAGAGGGGCGGGGGAGCCCAGTTCGCTGCGCATCAGCCAGGCGGCGGCCAGCAGCGCCCCGCCCCCAAGCCAGAGGGCCAGGATGCCTGTCGCAGTGAGCGCCAGCCCGTAGCCCAGCAGCGTCACCAGCAGCCACCCCAGGCTGGCCAGGTTGAGTCGTGCCCCCTGCCCGCTCGCCCCGTCATCGGGTAGACCGGCACGGGCACAGAGCAGCGCCAGCAGGCCAAGGGGTAGCAGCGCCAGGAAGGCAGCCTGCCAGCCCGCCACCTCCAGCAGCAGGCCGCCAAACGAGGGGCCCAGCGCCGTGCCACAGGCCGACAGGGTGCCGAGCAATCCCATGCTCCAGCCCCGTCTGGCCGGCGACACCAGCTGCCCCACCATGGCCAGCGAGAGCGTCAGCATGCAGGCCGCACTCGCCCCCTGCAGCGCCCGGGCGGCGATCAACCAGCCGATGGTCGGTGCCAGCGCGCAGAGCAGGGAGGCCAGCGCAAATCCCCCCATGCCCCAGAGCAGCAGCCGACGCCGGCCGAACCTGTCACCCAGCCGGCCGGCCACCACTGTCAGGCAGGTGAGCCCCAGCAGGTAAGCCACCAGCACCCATTGCAAGGTGGCGAAGGGCAGATGAAAGGCAGCCCCCAATGCCGGCAGCAAGATGCCGCCCATGCTGGCCGCCAGCATGGGCAACAGGGTGGCGAGGCCAAGCGCCAGCAGACCGAGACGAGGCGCCGCCAGGGGCGGGAAATGGGTTGATGTTGACATGAGCAGGGCTCCACATAGGGGTGATGACGACAAGGCTAGTGGGGCCGGTGAGCAGGCGGAAGACGCACCAGTTGCAGCTTATCAATGCAGCGGACGCCATATGAGGGTACCCGTTCTCGGGTATGATGAAGCTGGCCCCTCTGCTCCCACTCCGATGAAGGCATGCACATGAGCACTCCCGACCTCAACCTGCTGATCACCCTGGATGCCCTGCTGGACGAAGGTAGCGTGGCGGGCGCCGCCAGACGACTGGGCTTGAGCCCCTCTGCCATGAGCCGGGCCCTGGCAAGATTGCGGGAGACCACCGGCGACCCGCTGCTGGTACGGGCCGGCCGCGGCCTGGTGCCGACCCCTCGAGCCCAGTTGCTGCGCGAGCAGGTCGGCCGGCTGGTGCAGGAAGCAGAGAGCATGCTGAGCCCCCGACAGGAGGTCGACCCGGCGCGGCTGGAGCGCACCTTCACCCTGCGCGCCAGCGAGGGGCTGGTGGAACTGTTCGGCGCCGCCCTGCTGAGCCGGCTCGCCACCGAGGCGCCCGGAGTACGGCTCCACTTTCTGGCCAAGCCGGACAAGGAGAGCGGCCCCTTGCGCAGCGGCGAGCTGGATTTCGAGACCGGGGTCATCAGCGCCACCACGGCGCCCGAGCTGCGTACCCAGGCCCTGTTTCAGGACCACTTCGTCGCCGTAATGCGCCCCGGTCATCCACTGTGCGACGGCCTACTCACCGCCAGCCGCTACGCCGGGGCGCGCCACGTGCTGGTATCCCGCCGCGGCCAACCCCACAGCCCGGTCGATGAGGCGCTGGCCAAGCAGGGGCTCTCGCGCACCGTCGCCACCCTGGTGCCCGGCTTTGCCACCGCGCTGGCGCTGGTGCGCGGCAGCGATCTGGTGGCCACTGTGCCTGAGCGTCACTGCGCCGCCCTGCTGGGGGAGCTGGTTGTTCGTCCCCTGCCCTTCGCGCTGCCAGCGATCCGGGTCGCCCTGCTCTGGCACCCCAGGCTGGATGCCGACCCGGCCCACCGCTGGCTGCGCACCCTCATCCGCGATATCTGCGCCCAGGAGCCTTACCGCCCCCTTCCCTGACGCCCCCCGGTTCTGCTGGCAACCCATGGCTGCCGCCATCCCATGAAGGAATTTTTCACGCTTTTTGACGGTACGGGCATTTCTTTGCAGGGTCAGCCAGGCAGCCCCTGCAGCGGTGGCTCCGCTCCCCACGCCATAACCAATTGCACCACTGGTATACCTATTTATGTATAGCTTTGAATTATCAGGAATTACCCCTGAGGAGATATATAAATAGACACTTGATTTGCATCAATCGCCCGCCCCTGCCGACTGGGTAGCCTAGCCTCAGAATGATGTTTTATTACTCCAAACTAGAGGCAATCATGAGCAAAGTCAGACTGGTCGTTGTGGGCAACGGCATGGTGGGGCACCGCTTCATCGAAGAGCTGATCGAGCGGGCCGACCCGGGCCGCTACGAGATCACCGTCTTCGGTGCAGAACCCCGTCCCGCCTACGATCGCGTCCATCTCTCCTCCTACTTCTCCCACCACACCAGCGAAGATCTCTCCCTCGTCAAACCCGGTTTCTACGACAAGCACGGCATTCGGTTGCTGCTTGGTGAAGCGGTGAAAAAAATCGACAGGGCCAACCGCGAAGTGCACTCCAACAAGGGCACTGTGGTCGGTTACGACAAGCTGGTGCTAGCCACCGGCTCCTACCCCTGGGTGCCGCCCATTCAGGGCAGTCAGCACCACGAATGCTTCGTCTATCGCACCATCGAGGATCTGAAAGCCATCCGCAACGCCGCCAAGAGCGGCAAGAGCGGCGTGGTGATCGGGGGCGGCCTGCTTGGCCTCGAAGCGGCCGGAGCCCTCAAGGCACTGGGTCTCGAGACCCACGTGGTGGAGTTTGCTCCTGTGCTGATGGCCGAGCAGCTCGACGGTCAGGGTGGCCAGCTGCTGCGCCGCAAGATTGAATCCATGGGCGTGCAGGTGCACACCAGCAAGAGCACCAGCGAGATCCTGATGCACGGCGGCCGCGACGCCCAGCACCGCCTCGCCTTCGCCGACGGCAGCCAGCTGGAAGTGGACGTGGTGGTCTTCTCCACCGGCATCCGCCCGCAAGATACCCTCGGCCGCTACGGTGATCTCGCCATCGCCGAGCGCGGCGGCATCGTCATCGACGATCACTGCCTCACCTCAGACCCCGACATCTACGCCATCGGCGAGTGCGCCGCCTGGCAGGGTCGCTTCTTCGGCCTGGTGGCACCGGGCTACAAGATGGCCCAGATCACCGTCGACCACCTGCTCGGTGGCGACAGCCGCTTCGAAGGGGCGGACATGAGCGCCAAGCTCAAGCTGCTCGGCGTCTCCGTCGGCTCTATCGGTGATGCCCATGGCCGCACCCCGGGCAGCCACAGCTATGTGTTCCAGGACGACCAGGCCGGCGTCTACAAGAAGATCGTGGTGAGCGAAGACAACAGCCGTCTGCTCGGCGCCGTGCTGGTGGGTGACGTGGATGACTACGGCAACCTGCTGCAGATGATGCTCAACGCCCTGCCGCTGCCGAGCCACCCGGACACCCTGATCCTGCCCGCCTACGCCGGGGCCAAACCGACCCTGGGGGTGGATGCCCTGCCGGAGAGCGCCCAGATCTGCTCCTGCTTCGACGTCTCCAAGGGCGACATCGCCCAGGCGGTGGCCGAGGGGCACACCACCCTCGCCGCCATCAAGCAGCACACCAAGGCCGGCACCGGCTGCGGCGGCTGCGTGCCGCTCATCAGCCAGGTGCTCAACGCCGAGCTGGTGAAGCAGGGCATCGAGGTCAACAACCACCTCTGCGGCCACTTCCCCTACTCCCGTCAGGAGCTGTTCCACCTGGTCAAGGTGGAAGGGATCAAGAGCTTCGACGAGCTGCTGGCCAAGCACGGTCACGGCCATGGCTGCGAGGTGTGCAAACCGACCGTCGGCTCCATCCTCGCCTCCTGCTGGAACGACTATGTGCTGAGCCCGCTCAACACCCAGCTGCAGGACACCAACGACATCTTCCTCGGCAACATGCAAAAGGACGGCAGCTACTCCGTCATCCCGCGCATGGCCGGCGGTGAAGTGACCCCGGAAGGGCTGCTGGCGGTGGCCGAAGTGGCCCGCGACTACAAGCTCTACACCAAGATCACCGGCGCCCAGCGCATCGGCCTGTTCGGGGCCCAGAAGGATGATCTGCCCGCCATCTGGCGCAAGTTGCTGGCAGCGGGCTTCGAAACCGGTCAGGCCTACGCCAAGGCGCTGCGCATGGCCAAGACCTGCGTCGGCAGCACCTGGTGCCGCTTCGGCGTGCAGGACAGCGTCGGCCTCGGGGTCTTCCTCGAGAACCGCTACAAGGGCATTCGTACCCCGCACAAGATGAAGTTCGGCGTCTCCGGCTGTACCCGCGAATGTGCGGAAGCCCAGGGCAAGGACGTCGGCATCATCGCCACCGACGCGGGCTGGAACCTCTACGTGGGTGGCAACGGCGGCATGAAGCCGCGCCACGCCGATCTGCTGGCATCTGACCTCGACCGCGAGACCCTGATCAAGCTGATCGACCGCTTTATGATGTTTTACGTCACCAGCGCCGACAAACTGCAGCGCACCTCGGTCTGGCTCGGCAACCTGGAAGGGGGCGTCGACTACCTGCGCGAAGTGATCGTCGACGACAAACTCGGGTTAAACGAGACCCTGGAGCGCGATATCCAGACCCTCATCGACAGCTACGAATGCGAATGGTCGCGCACCCTCAACGAAGAGCAGGCGCTGCAGCGCTTCAGCCACTTCATCAACAGCGACAAGCGCGACCCGGACGTCCAGTTCGTCAGCGAACGCGCGCAGCACCGACCGGCCACCCCGGCCGAGCGCATCCCCGTCTACCAGATCGAGGTGGAGACAAAATGATGAAATTAGCCTGCCAACTCAATGACATCCTCCCTGGAACCGGCGTCTGCGCTCTGCTCGAGGGGTATCAGATCGCCCTGTTCCGCCCGAGCGCGGCGGCCGAGGTATTCGCCATCGACAACCGGGATCCCTTCTTCGCCGCCAACGTGCTGTCGCGCGGCATCGTAGGTGAACACGAGGGTGAGCTCTGGGTCGCCAGCCCGCTCAAGAAGCAGCGCTTTCGCCTGAGGGACGGCCACTGTTTCGACAATCCCGCCATGTCGGTGCAAAGCTATCCCGTTGAAGTACGCGACCAGCAGGTCTGGGTCGCCGTCTAAAGCCGATTTCACTCTCTTTCGGGCTGCCTGCGGGCGGCCCTCTTGAAGGAAACAAAGATGTATACCGAAACCATCAACAAGTGCGCCGCCAACGCGGCCCGCATCAACCGCTTCGAGCGCAGCGACAAGCTCGGCTTCTGGCTCAGCTCCGCCATGGCGGGGGCCTATGTGGGCCTTGGCATCATCCTCATCTTCACCCTGGGCAACCTGGTGGATCCCACCATCCGTCCGCTGGTGATGGGGGCCACCTTCGGCATCGCCCTGACCCTGGTCATCATCGCCGGCTCCGAGCTCTACACCGGCCACACCATGTTCCTCACCTTCGGGGTGAAGACCGGCAAGATCGCCATGGTCGACCTGCTGCGCATCCTGCCGCAAACCTGGGCTGGCAACCTGCTCGGCTCCGTGGTCGTGGCACTCATCTACTCCTACGGCGGCAGCCTGCTGCCGGATGCGGGCAGCCTGGCCCACAAGGTGGCGCTGGCCAAGACCCAGGCACCGGCCCTGACCCTGTTCATGAAAGGGATCCTCTGCAACTGGCTGGTCTGCCTCGCCATCTGGATGGCGCTGCGCACCGAAGGTGCCGCCCGCTTCATCGCCATCTGGTGGTGCCTGCTGGCCTTTATCGCCTCCGGCTACGAGCACTCCATCGCCAACATGACCCTGTTCGCCCTCTCCTGGTTCGGCGCCCACTCCGAGACCTACACCCTGGGCGGCATCGGCCACAACCTGTTGTGGGTGACCCTGGGCAACACCGTCTCCGGCGCCCTCTTCATGGGACTCGGCTACTGGTATGCCACCCCCAAGGCTGAGCGCCAGGTTGCCGTGACCGAAACCACCAGCTCCGCCAGCCAGACCCGAACCGCCTGATCAGGAGGCCCCATGGACTACTTGCCCATCTTTTGCCGACTCGACAACAAACCCGTGCTGCTGGTCGGCGGCGGCGAGGTAGCGGAGCGCAAGGCGCGCCTGCTGCTGGATGCCGGTGCCCAGCTCACAGTCGTGGCTCCCGAGCTAGACCCCGAGCTGGCTGAACTGGCTGCCAACGGCAGCATCGAGTGGCTGGCCGGTGAATTCGCACCGGCGCAACTGGCGGGCAAGTGGCTGGTGGTGGCCGCCACCGATCGACGCGAGGTGAACGCCCTGGTCTACCAGAGCGCGAATCAGGCGCGGATCTTTGCCAACGTGGTGGATGACCCCAAGCGCTCCAGCTTCATCATGCCGTCCATCATCGACCGCTCGCCGCTGATGGTGGCCATCTCCTCCGGCGGCAAGGCCCCGGTACTGGCCCGGCTGCTGCGGGAGAAGCTCGAAGCCATGCTGCCCCAGCATCTGGGGGCCGTGGCGGCCTTTGCCGGCAGCCTGCGGGATCGGGTCAAGACGCGCTTCGCCAGCATGGGGGAGCGGCGCCGCTTCTGGGAACGGCTGCTCGGGGCGGATCGGCTCGGGCAAGCGCTGGCTCGGGGGGATAGCGCCTCTGCCCACCAGCTGGCCGACAACCTGTTTGCCGATGAAAGCCAGACCGGTGGCGAGGTGGTGCTAGTCGGTGCCGGCCCCGGGGATCCGGGTCTGCTCACCCTGCACGCCCTGCGCCAGATGCAGCAGGCGGACGTGGTGGTCTATGACCGGCTGGTCTCCGACGAGGTGATGGCGCTGGTGCGCCGCGACGCCAAGCGCATCTTCGTCGGCAAGCAGGCGGGCAACCACTGTGTACCTCAGGAGGGGATCAACCAGCTCTTACTGGAGGAGGCGAAGAAGGGGCAGCGAGTGGTGCGACTGAAGGGGGGCGACCCCTTCATCTTCGGCCGCGGCGGCGAGGAGCTGGAGACACTCGTTGGTACTGGCGTTGGCTTTCAGGTAGTGCCGGGGATCACGGCGGCCAGCGGCTGCGCCGCCTACGCCGGCATTCCGCTGACCCACCGCGATCACGCCCAGAGCGTGCGCTTCATCACCGCCCACGGCAAGGGGGGCGCCCGGGATCTCGACTGGCCGCTGCTGGCAAAAGACAAGCAGACCCTGGTGTTCTACATGGGGCTTTCATCCTGCGCCACCATCCGCGAGCAGCTGCTGGCCCACGGCAAGGGGGGCGACACCCCGGTGGCGCTGATCGAGCGCGGCACCCAGCCGAGCCAGCGGGTCATTCGCGGCACCCTTGACCAGTTGCCCGAGCTGGCCATCGGCGTCGAAAGCCCGGCCCTTATCATGGTGGGATCTGTGGTAACCCTGGCTGACTCCCTCGCCTGGTTCGGGCAAGGGGCTGCCACGGAGAGGGCGCTGGCTTCGGCCTGATATCACCTCATATGCAAACGCCACCCAGGGGTGGCGTTTCTTTTCCTGCATTTACTGTCATAACCTCTTGTTTTGAGTCTGGTATCCTATGGGGTGTGTCAGCCGGACCACAGAATTCAGGAATTCAGTTTCATGTCTCTCCCCGCCAAGAACAACGCCAAGCAGCGTGAACAGGACAGAGCCCGCATCCTCACCCTGCTGCTCGCCGACGACGCCCTCACCGACAGCCTGCTCGACCCGCAAGGGGAGCAGGACGCCGAACTGCGGGACCAGACCAGCGAGCTCACCCGACTGGTCAACAGCCTGCCCGCCGCCGATATCGCCGATGCGCTGGAGTCCCTGCCACCGGACGAGCGCCACGTACTGTGGCAACAGGTGGATGCGGACAAGCACGGCCAGATCCTGGTGGAGGCCTCGGAGACGGTGTGGGACAGCCTCATCAGCGGCATGAGCGACAAGGAGCTGCTGCATGCCCTGAGCACCCTCGACATCGACGATCAGATCTATCTGGGCCAGTACCTGCCCCGCAACCTGATGGGGCGGCTGCTCACCTCCATGGCTCCCATGGACAGGGATCGGGTGCGGGAGGTGATCCGCTACGGCAAGCACACGGTTGGCGCCATGATGGACTTCGACCTGGTGACTGTGCGTCCGGATGTGACCCTGGCCACCGTCCAGCGCTACCTGCGCCTGCGCGGCCAGATCCCCGACAACACCGACAAGTTGTTCGTCATCGACCGGCGCAACCGGCTGCAGGGAGAACTGCCGCTCACGACCGTGTTGCTGCACAGACCCGAGACCCGGGTGAGCGACGTGATGGAGAAGGATCCGGTCACCTTCGATCCGGAAGACAACGATGAGGCCGCCGCCCGTACCTTCGAGCGGGACGACCTGGTCTCCGCCGCCGTGGTGGATGCCAGGGGCAAACTGATGGGCCGCCTCACCGTCGCCGAGGTGGTGGATCTGGTCTATGAGGAGAGCGACACCGACCTGCGCCGGATGGGGGGGATCAGCGAGGAGGAGGACGTGTTTGCGCCCGTCTCCAAGGCGGTCAAGACTCGCTGGGCCTGGCTCGCCATCAACCTCTGCACCGCCTTCGTGGCATCGCGGGTGATCGGCCTGTTCGAGCACACCATCTCCCAGCTGGTGGCGCTGGCGGCGCTGATGCCCATCGTCGCCGGCATCGGCGGCAACACCGGCAACCAGACCATCACCATGATAGTGCGGGCGCTGGCGCTGCAGCACATCCAGACCGGCAACGTCTCCTTCCTGCTGTGGCGCGAACTGGGGGTGGCCCTGATCAACGGCCTGGTGTGGGGCGGCACCATGGGGGTCGCCACCTACATCCTCTATCAGGATGCGGCGCTGGGCGCCGTGATGACGCTGGCCATGATGCTCAACCTGCTGGTGGCGGCGCTGATGGGGGTCATCATCCCCATGACCATGAGCCGGCTGGGGCGCGACCCGGCGGTGGGCGCCAGCGTGATGATCACCGCCATCACCGACACCGGCGGCTTCTTCATCTTCCTGGGGCTGGCCACCCTGTTCCTGCTTTAATCCGCTTGGCAATAAAAAGGGAGCCTTCATGGCTCCCTTGTTCATTCGGTGCGGCCGCTATACCCGGTATTTGGCCACCGCTTGGTTGAGCAGCTTGGCCTGCTCGGTCAGGCCATGACTCGATTTGGCGTTCTCCTCCGCCATCAGACTCGACTCCTGGGCGATGTCCCGGATGTTGTTGACGTTGCGGTTCACCTCGTTGGCCACCAGGCTCTGCTGCTCGATGGCGGCGGCAATCTGGGTGCTCATGTCCATGATGTGGGTGACGTCCTGGGTGATCTGCTCCAGCAGTTCACCCGCCATGCTGGCCTGCTCCGAGCTGCTGTTGCCCTGCTCGCGGCAGGTCGCCATCATGCCCACTATGTTGCCGGTCTGCTTCTGCAGCGAGCTGATGATGCCGGCGATCTCCTGGGTCGACTTCTGGGTGCGGATGGCAAGGCTGCGTACCTCGTCCGCCACCACCGCAAAGCCGCGCCCCTGATCCCCCGCCCGCGCCGCCTCGATGGCCGCGTTGAGGGCCAGCAGGTTGGTCTGCTCGGCGATGCCGCGGATCACGTCCAGCACAGAGCCGATGGTCTCGCTCTCCTGCTGCAGCTGGGCCACTTCGCGGGAGGAGTTTTCCAGGTTGTCGGCCAGGGAGCGGATCTGGCTGACGGTGTTCTCCACCGCACTGCGCCCCTCCATCGCCTTGTTGTTGGTGGTCTGGGCATTGTTGGCTGCCTGCTCGGTGTTGCGGGCGATCTCCTCTATGGTGGAGCCCATTTCGGTGGAGGCGGTCGCCACCATGTCGGTCTCCTGCAGCTGGCGGGCCGCCCCCTCACTGGTGCGGCGCACGTTGCCTGAGAGGTGATCCGCCGCCTCGGTCAGGGTGTGCACGCTCTGCTTCACGTCGCCGATGAGGTGGCGAAAACCTCCCAGCATGACGTCCAGGTTGCTCGCCAGCTGCGCCATCTCGTCCGCCCCCTGCAGCTCTATCTTGAGGCGCAGGTCATTGTCCTGCCGGATGCGGTTGACGGTGTCGTTCACCCGCGAGATGGGGCGATCGATGCTGCGGCCCAGCAGCATGCTCATGATCCCCATCAGCACTATGATGACGCCGCCACAGACCAGCATCAGGGTGTTGAGGCGCGAGGTCTGCCGTACCAGCTCGTCGGCGATGTGCTTGTCGACCGCGGCGAACCCTTGCTCGGTCTGGTGCACCAGATCCCGCATCTGGCTGCGCAGCCCTTCCCCCTCATTCAGCCCCAGCACCTGCATCCCCTGCACCAGGGCGATGAAGTCCTGCTTGTACTGCTCGCTGGCCTGCTCCAGCTTGCCGCGTTCAGCCTCCGGCAAGGTTGCCAGCCGCTGCTGGAAATCCTTGTGCAGGGTCTGGAAGCGCTCCAGATACTGGATGTCGGAGCGCAGCATGAAGTCTTTCTCCGCCCGCCGCAGCTGCAGCATGGTGATGAGCAGTCCCTGCTCATCCAGCTGCTTGAGCCCCTCCTCCACCTCGTGCACCGCCGTCCGCAGGCGACCGTAGAGTCCATCCTCCGGCCCCAGCCCGATCTTCTGCTGCTGGACCACCAGCTCGTTGAAGGCCTTGCCATAGGCCTCCATCTGCTGATCCAGCATGGTCAGCTCGCCCTGCACGGCACTCAGGTTATCCTCCTGGCTCAGGGTCTGGTTGAGCCGGTGAAAGTCAGCCAGCACTTCATTGAAGCGGGCAACGAAGGTCAGATCCTTGCGGATCAGGAAGTCTTTCTCCGCTCGTCGCAGGTTGAGCATGGCGATCTCGAGGCTGTCCACATTGCGCTGGGCCTCGGTCAGATGGCGACTCACCTGGTTGGAGTAGAAAAACAGGCTGCTCAATACCAGCATGGCCACGGCGACCAGCGCGGTATTCAGGATCAATTTATGACGGATGAGCACGATGAACCTCTCACAAACATGGGGTGGCATGCATTGAGCTTATGCAGAAAACGTTATCCCTGTTGTTGTTCAAGGAATATTCATTGAAATGCCAGTCCCACTCCTTATACTGGATCCCACCTGTTTCCAGCGGTGGATTTGACACAATGGAATACAACACTTCAGAACTGTGCGACATCTATCAGGACATGGTGGATGTGCTCGAACCCATGCTCTGCTCCTTCGGCGGCCGCGCCTCCTTCGGCGGCGTCATCACCACAGTCAAATGCTTCGAATCGAACGGCCTGATCCGTGAACTCGTCAAAGAAAATGGCGTTGGTCGGGTACTGCTGATCGATGGCGGCGGCTCCATGCGCCGTGCCCTGATCGACAGCGAGATCGCCACCACGGCGGCCGAGAACGAGTGGGAAGGAATCGTCTGCTACGGCTGCGTGCGCGAGGTCGACATTCTGGAAGATCTGGATATCGGCATTCAGGCGCTGGCGGCCATTCCGGTGGGGGCCGACAGCAAGGATGTAGGCGAGACCGATCTGCCGGTCAACTTCGGCGGCGTCACCTTCCTGCCGGACGACCATCTCTACGCCGATACCACAGGGGTGATCCTCTCCCCCGATGCGCTCGACATCGAGTAAGCAGAGCAGAGTGAAAATGGGAGCCAAGGCTCCCATTTTTTATGCCCGCGTGCTGCCGGACGCGGACAAAAAAAGAGGGCCAGTAAAAACTGGCCCCTTAACTGGAAGCAATGTGAGCAATGTCGTGCCTTCACAAGAAGTCCATCACGTTGGAACGAATGAAGTCTTTCCCGGAAAACAAGGTAACAATAATCATTCTCATTTAACTAAGCAACCCTTATTTGCCATAAATGCAAAAAAATTGACCACCCCGAGGGGTGGTCAATGTCGTCAGGCTTGCCGTGTGACCGTTTGCAGGCCGCTCAAACTGGCCTCGCCCACCAGCTTGCGGCTGAGATAACGCAGTAGCACGCCGTAGAGCGGCACAAACAATCCCAGGCTTATCAGCAGCTTGAACACGTAGTCCACGGTTGCGATCTCGACCCAGTGCTCGGCCATGAAGGGGTCCGTGCTGCGCCAGAAGGCGATGGTGAAGAAGGTGATGGTATCCACCAGATTGCCGAACAGGGTGGAGGCCGCCGGTGCCACCCACCAGGCTTTCAGCAGCCGCAGCCGGTTGAACACCACCACGTCCATGAACTGGCCCACCAGATAGGCCATAAAGCTGGCCAGGGCGATACGAGCCACGAACAGGTTGAACTCTGCCAGATTGCCAGCGCCCTGGAAGCTGCCCTCAAAGAACAGCACCGACAGCGCATAGGAAATGGCCAGCGCCGGCAACATCACGGTTTGGATGATCTTGCGCGCCAGACCGGCACCGAAGATCCGCACCGTCAGATCGGTGGCCAGAAAGATGAACGGGAAACTGAAGGCGCCCCAGGTGGTATGGAAGCCGAAGATGGTGATCGGCAGCTGCACCAGATAGTTGCTGCTGGCAATGATCAGGATGTGGAACAACGAGAGGCGCACCAGCGCCGTCTGGTGCTGAGCAGGGGTCAGATTCATATTGTGACCTTTTTGGTTAATGGGGTTAGGGAACCCATACCGCCACCATTGGCGATAATTGAGGGGCGAGATTATACGCCCCCAAATTGATAGTTCAATCTTTATGCTGTTGGTTGAGGCGCCTGCTCAGCCCTGATGCTGGCGGGCCAGCCAGAGCAACGCCTCGGCATCGGCCGGCTGCTCCGCCGCCAGCCAGCAGCCGCTGTAGTGTTCGTACTCGAGCCGAAAGCGGCTCCCCTCGAACTCCAGCAACCAGCTGTGGCGATCGGCGCCGCACTCCCGCTCGAGCGCCACCAGCTCCCACTCCTGCAACAGGGCATCGGCCAGGGTTGGAAAGCTGTCCCAGTCGAGCGCGGGGTGCACCAGCGTCACCACCCCGGCCTCCCTGTCTATCTGCGTGATCCGCCAGTTCATCGGCTGCTCCTCAACTGCTGCAAGAGAGCTCGCCACCGCAATACCATGCTGGTTGCGGAGTAGCGAGATCCTCGTATTCGGGTTGTTCATCATAGGGGTGCTGCAGGGCCGCAAACAGCCGCTCGAACGGCGCCATGTCTCCTCGCTCGGCAGCCTCGATCACCCGCTGGGCCAGCGCGTTGCGCAGCACATACTTGGGATTGACCGCATCCATCTGCGACTTGCGGACAGCGTCCTCGCTCCCCTCCCGGGCGAGGCGTGCCCGATAGGCCTCAAGCCACCCTTGCCAGGCGGCAGGGTCAGGCAGCAGAGCCAGCAGGCTGGCGGGCCAGTCGCCCTGAGCGGTCAGCGCCCCCAGCCGACGCAGGAACAGGTGGTAATCCACCTTATGCGCCGCCAGCAGCCTGAACAGCTCGCGAAACAGCGCCGGATCCTCCTCTTCCCACACCGCCAGCCCCAGCTTGGCCCGCATCAGCTCGGAATAGTGCAGCATCAACTGGTGTTCGTACTGAGCCAGGGCCGACGCCAGCGCGTCGCCATCGACGTGACCGGCCAGCGCTTGGGCCAACTTCTGCAGGTTCCAGTAGCCGACCGCCGGCTGCTGATCCAGCGCATAGCGACCGCCCGGATCCGAGTGGTTGCAGACAAAGTCCGGCACATAGGCATCGATGAAGCCGTAGGGGCCGTAATCCAGAGTCAGCCCGAGCAGCGACATGTTGTCGGTGTTCATCACCCCGTGGCAGAAGCCTGCCGCCTGCCACTTGGCGATGAGCCGCGCGGTGCGGCGCACCACTTCGGCAAACAGCTCGGCCCCGTTCGCAAGCTCCTGGAAATGATGACGCAGCGCATAGTCGATAAGGGCCGGGATCTTCTCCCCCTGCCCGCTCCAGGCGAAATACTCGACATGGCCGAAGCGCAGATGGCTCGGGGCGGTGCGCAGCACGGTCGCGCCCGTCTCCACCTGTTCGCGGTAAACCGGCTCCTGACTGCCCACCAGCACCAGTGCCCTAGTGGTGGGGATGCCGAGGGCATGCAGCGCCTCAGAGGCCAGGTACTCGCGGATGCTGGAACGCAGCACGGCACGGCCATCGCCGAAGCGGGAGAAGGGGGTCTTGCCCGCCCCTTTCAGGTGCAGGTCCCAGCGGCTGCCATCCGGCGCCAGCTGCTCCCCCAGCAACAGGGCGCGGCCATCACCGAGACGCGGGCTGTAGCCGCCGAACTGATGGCCCGCATAGACCTGGGCCACCGGCTGCATGCCGGGCAAGGGCTGGCCATGACCACAGCAGGCCAGCCAGTCGGCATCGCTCACCGCCCCCAGCCCCAGCTCGCCGAGCAGCGCACGGTTGAGGTGCAGCAGGCCGGGGGCATGCAATGGCTGGGGGGCGACGGGCTCACAGGCCCAGGGCAGTTCGGTGGCAAAAGTGTTGATCAGCTTCATGGTGGTGCGGTTCGTCCCTGCGTATGCTCGTGTCACTCTTTATACCGCCGTCGGCCAGCAGTGGCTAACGGGCGATGCGCTATTTCATTTCAAGGAGAAGAAGATGCAAAGATGGTTGGGCGCCCTGCCCCTGTTGCTGTTGTTGTGGGGGCCGGCCCAGGCGGCCGATGTCGAGGCTGGCAAGGCCAAGGCCGCCGTATGCGCCGCCTGTCATGGGGCCGAAGGCAGGGCCCTTGTCCCCAACTATCCCCATCTGGCGGGACAAAACGCCGCCTATCTGGTGAAACAGCTGAAGGCCTTCAAGGATGGCAGCCGCAAGGAACCTTTGATGGTGCCCTTCATGGCGCCGCTCACCGATGCGGACATAGAGGACCTGGCAGCCTATTACGCCAGCCTGAAATAATTCACGGCGTCCGGCCAACGGGCGCCATTCCCCTGATGTGCCGCCCAGGCCTGAGTCTGCCGGATCGGTGACGCCTTGCTAATCTCCCCTAGCGGCGGCAGTAGTCGATGATCAGGTCCATAAAGGCTTCGCCGAAGCGTTCCAGCTTGCGGTGACCGACGCCGTTGATCGCCAGCATCTCGTCTTCCGTCATCGGCATGAGCTGCGCCATCTCCACCAGGGTGGCATCGTTGAACACCACGTAGGGCGGCACCTCCTCATCCTCGGCGATCTGCTTGCGCAGGGCGCGCAGCTCCTTGAACAGCCGCTTGTCGTAATTGGCGTTGTCGAGCAGGCCGTTGCGCTTCTCCTTGCGACTGGAGATGGGCTGCAGGCGGGGTACCGCCAATTCCAGCTTCACCTCGCCGCGCAGCACGGGGCGGGCCGCCTCGGTCAGCTGCAGCACCAGGTTGCGGGTGATGTTCTGGGTCAGCAACCCCTTGTGGATCAGCTGGCGGATAACGCTCATCCAGTACTCATGGCTCTGATCCTTGCCGATGCCGTAAGTCGAGAGCTTGTCGTGGCCGTGATCCTTGATGCGCTGATTGAGCGAACCGCGCAGCACCTCCACCACGTAGCCCACCCCAAAGTTCTGACCCACCCGCCAGACGCAGGAGAGCGCCTTCTGGGCATCTTCGGTGCCGTCATAGCTCTTGGGTGGATCGAGGCAGATATCGCAGTTGCCGCACGGCTTGTCGTTGTACTCGCCGAAGTAGTTGAGCAGCACCTGACGCCGGCAGGTCTGCGCTTCGGCGAAGGCCGCCATCACGTTGAGCTTGTACTGCTCCACCTGCAGCTGCTGGGGGTTTTCGATGTTGTCGAGCAGCCGGCGCACCCGCCCGATGTCGGCGGGATCGTAGAGCAGCAGCGCCTCGGCCGGGGTGCCGTCGCGCCCGGCACGGCCGGTCTCCTGATAGTAGGATTCGATGTTCTTCGGGATGTCGTAGTGCACCACGAAGCGCACGTTGGGCTTGTCGATCCCCATACCGAACGCCACCGTCGCCACCACTATCTCGATGTCATCCTTGAGGAAGGCCTCCTGGGTCTGCTGGCGCAGCTCGAGTGGCAGACCGGCGTGATAGGGGGCCGCCTTGCAGCCGTGGCGGGAGAGCCGCTCGGCCACCTCCTCCACCCGGTTGCGGCTGGAGCAGTAGACGATGCCGCAGTTGCCCTTCTGGCTCTGCACATAGCGCAGCAGCTGCTCGGCCGCCTTGAACTTCTCCACCAGGCTGTAGCGGATATTGGGCCGATCGAAGCTGGCGGTGTGGATAAAGGGATCCTGCAATTCCAGCCGGTG
Source organism: Aeromonas sp. s3 (assembly GCF_040907805.1). Taxonomy (NCBI): domain Bacteria; kingdom Pseudomonadati; phylum Pseudomonadota; class Gammaproteobacteria; order Aeromonadales; family Aeromonadaceae; genus Aeromonas; species Aeromonas sp. s3. The sequence goes on along the minus strand of NZ_JBFOCQ010000021.1, from coordinate 135,881 downwards.
CAGCATGTCGCTGCGGGTCGCCTCATCGGCGGTGGCGGTGAGCGCCACCACGGGCACCTGGGGGAACCACTGCTTGAGCCGGCCCAGTGCCGCATACTCCGGCCGAAAATCGTGACCCCACTGGGAGACGCAGTGCGCCTCGTCGATGGCGAACAGGCCGAGCGGCAACTCCGCCAGCCGGTCCATGAATTCGTGCTGCAACAGGCGTTCGGGAGAGACGTAGACGATTTTTATCTCGCCGCGCCGCATGGCTGCAAAGTTCTGGATCATCTCTTCCCGGCTCAGGGCCGAGTTGATGTAGATCGCCGCTACGCCGTTGGCGCGCAGGCTGTCCACCTGATCCTTCATCAACGAAATGAGGGGAGAGACCACTACCCCGAGCCCGGGCCGCAGCAGTGCCGGGATCTGGTAGCAGAGCGACTTGCCGCCGCCGGTGGGTTTGAGCACCAGCGCATCGCGCCCCGCCACTATCTGCTCGATGATCTCGAGCTGGCCCGGCCGAAACTGCTGATAGCCGAACACCGCCTGCAACAGGGCAAGGGGGTTCTCTGGCTGAGGGTCAGGCAGGGTTTCGGCAATGACGGTCATGGGCTCTCCTTTGGGGTCGCCATTCTAAAGCAGCCGCCGCCCACAATAAACCTGCCATTGCGACTGTTAAGGAAGTGTTGCAGACTGGCTGGAGTTTTTACTCGGCTATGCCGACAGGGATTGGACTCAAGGAATGAAACAGATGCTCAAGAAGATGGCGCTCAGTGGCATTGCCAACCTGTTCGCCGAGAGGATGCCCTTCAACAAGCTGATCGGCATGCAGGTCACCCACTACGACTTCGACAAGGTGGAGCTGCGTATCAAGATGGAGGAGAAGCTGATCGGCAACCCCTTCCACAACATACTGCACGGCGGCGTCACCGCCAGCCTGCTCGACGTGGCCGGCGGCATGATAGTCGCCGCCTCCTGCATCGACGAGCTGGAAGACTTCTCCCCCAGCTATCTCAAGGAGCGCTTCTCCCGCCTCGGCACCATCGATCTGCGGGTGGACTATCTGCGGCCGGGGCGCGGCAACGAGTTCATCGCCACTGCCCACATCATCCGGGCCGGCAGCAAGGTGGCCGTTGCCCGGATGGAACTGCACAACGAAGAGGGCACCCATATCGCCTTCGGTACCGGCACCTATCTGGTGGGCTGAACCCGCTCATTGCATAAAAACAGCGCTGCTAATCTGATTTTAATCATTAGAAACCTTACCCCCTCTGCCGCCACGGGGTTCATACTGAAAGTCGGGATTGTGTGCAGAGGGAGGATTGCAGGCGATGAGTGCGAAACTGGCCACCAAACCATCCAGAGCCTTGTTGAGGCAGCTCGAGTCCATGCTCGACGAGGTGCAGACACCCGAGTGTCGTCACTGGCTGGAACAGGAGCTTGAGGGATACTCTCTCTGTTCGCCCCTGCCCTGGTATCGCATCATAGCCTGTCGGCAACGCGGTCACTTCTTGGACCTGAAGACGGGAAAATACCTGACTTGTCATATCAACAGTCAAACGCTAAGCCAACGCGATCTGGCCCAGATTCAGTTCATCTATGCCCGTGAACCCGCCGCCCACTATTTGCTACAACGCAATTCCGGTATTGAGCCCTGGCCAGAACAGCTGCTGGAAGATTATCAGGAGCAGCTGATCCCTGGCCATCTGTGCCTGCAAGCCTGGCATGAGCCCGTGTCTTCATTACGCGAACAACTGATGGAGGGAATAGAACATTTCATTAGTGAGTACCCCAAGCACGCGGCCTTGCAACCTCAACACAGCTTCAAGGCATTGCGGCATCAGCACTGGCATATCTAACAGGCGCCTGGCGCGCAAGGAGGGCACCATAGACAGAACCCAACGAGAGATTGCCACAATCTAGAGTGCCGGAGTTAGGATCAGACTCCACCCTGGGCCACCGAGCGGTGGCCCTTTTATTGTCGGGCAATCCTGCAAACGAGGCAGCGAGGCAGCGAGGCAGCGAGGCAGCGAGGCAGCGAGGCAGCGAGGCAGCGAGGCAGCGAGGCAGCGAGGCAGCGAGGCAGCGAGGCAGGAAAGCATCGCATACCATCGGACGACTGCCAGCGTTGGAGCCAGCCTCTGCTGAGGCGAAAGCCAAATGCGAAAAGGCCGCTCTATTGAGCGGCCTTTTCTAATGTGGTCGGTGTGAGAGGATTCGAACCTCCGACCCCTTCGTCCCGAACGAAGTGCGCTACCAAGCTGCGCTACACACCGATGTCTGCGGGACGGGAATTTACCGAAAGCCCCGACCCGACACAAGCCTTTTTTGCATTAAAAAGGAAAAAAAGTGCTGTTCGCTCAACTATTCAGCACTCCCCTCGCCGTTTTACCGAAATGCAGCCGGACGGTGACATTTCGCTAACCCAGCCTCAGGGCAGACGAAGCGACTCAGGCCCCAGCAACCGGCGTTGCCAGTCCGCAATCGTGCCGTGCTCCAGCCAGTCCGCCGCATGCTTGCGCCAGTTGGGCGAGAGGGCCGGATTTTCCAGCAGCAACAGCAGGTCCGCCTCGTTGCGTAGCTGATTGAACAGGATATCGGCAGTACGCTTCACCGTGAGCTCAGGGTAGGGTCTGTCCACCAGCTCCAGCCTCTCCTGCGGCATCACCATCCCCTCCTCCAGCACCCGCAGCAACCAGCCGCAGCGGCCACTGAGCTGCATCACCTGCGACAACTGACCATAACCGAAACGCTGATTGAGCTTGAAACAGGGGGATCTGGGCTGGCTTATCTGGATCAGCGCCTCGCCGAGTCGATAGACATCGCCGATGCAGGCCTGCGCCTCGGTCAACCCGACCCCGGAGAGGTTCTCGCCGAAGGCGGCGGGCTGCCAGGGGGTACGCGGGGCCGGCAGGCCCAGCGCCGTCTGCCAGTTGTGCCACCAGGGGTAGTGATCGGCGGGATAGTAGTGCAACGCCCGATCCGGGCCGCCATGGTGACGCTGGTCGCACTGTTCGTCGCCCGCAAGACCGCTGACGCCGCACCAGAGCGGTATGGTGGTGGCTTGTTTGTGGATGGCACTGACAAGACCGGGAACCAGTTCGGCACCCTGGCCGCTAAAGATGGAGATCCGCATTCTCATCCTCCGGATTGACGAGAGAATGCGGATCTTATCATGTGAGGAGTCAGGCGACCGCCTGCATCTGTGTGGTCATGGCGATCTCGGCACGGCGGCGTTTCTCCGCCTTGGCCATTAGATACCAGCTGCCGAAGGTGAACAGCGACACCGACAACAGGATCAGGCTGGCCACCGCGTTGATCTCGGGTTTCACCCCGAGCCGCACCGCCGAGAAGACCTCCATCGGCAGGGTCGTGGAGCCCGGGCCGGAGACGAAGCTCGCCAGCACCAGGTCATCCAGCGACAGGGCAAACGACATCATGCCGCCCGCCGCCAGCGAGGGGGCAATCATCGGGATGGTGATCAGGAAGAACACCTTCCAGGGCTTGGCCCCCAGATCCATGGCCGCCTCCTCGATGGAGAGATCCAGCTCCCGCAGCCGAGCCGACACCACGATCGCCACATAGGCGGTACAGAAGGTGGTGTGGGCTATCCAGATGGTCACCATGCCCCGCTCGGCAGGCCAGCCCACCAGCTGGGCCATGGCCACGAACAGCAGCAGCAGCGACAGACCGGTGATCACCTCGGGCATCACCAGCGGCGCCGTCACCATGCCGCCGAACAGGGTCCGACCGCGGAAGTGCGGGATCCGGGTCAGCACGAAGGCCGCCACCGTCCCCAGCGCCACCGCCGAGACGGCGGTGTAGAAGGCGATCTCCAGCGAGCGCAGCACGGAGCTGATCAACTGTTTGTTGTCGAGCAGGCCGAAGTACCACTTGAGCGACCAGCCCCCCCATACCGTCACCAGCTTGGAGGCGTTGAAGGAGTAGATCACCATGATGATCATGGGCAGGTAGATGAACAGCAGCCCCAGCCACAGCATCAGCTTGGCAAAACCGAAACGTCTCATCATGCCTTGCCCTCCAGCTCTTTGGCCTGGTTACGGTTGAACAGGATGATGGGGATGATCAGCACCGCCAGCATCACCACCGCCAGCGCGGAGGCCACTGGCCAGTCGCGGTTGTTGAAGAACTCCTGCCACAGCACCTTACCTATCATCAGGGTCTCGGGGCCGCCCAGCAGCTCCGGAATCACGAACTCACCCACCACCGGAATGAACACCAGCATGCAGCCGGCGATGATGCCGTTTTTGGAGAGCGGTACCGTGATCCGCCAGAACCGGGTCAGGTTGCGGGCGCCGAGGTCGGAGGCCGCCTCCAGCAGGCTCTGGTCATGCTTGACCAGGTTGGCGTAAAGCGGCAGCACCATGAACGGCAGGTAGGAGTAAACGATGCCGATGTAGACCGCCAGGTTGGTATTGAGGATCTGCAGCGGCTCATCGATGAGGCCGATGCCCATCAGCAGGCTGTTGAGCAGGCCGTTGTTGCTGAGAATGCCCATCCAGGCGTAGACCCGGATCAGGATCGCGGTCCAGGTCGGCATCATGATGAGCAGCAGCAGTACGGTCTGGGTCTCCTTGTTGGCCCGCGCGATGGAGTAGGCCATGGGATAACCGATCAGCAAGCAGAGAATGGTGCTGACCAGGGCCATCTTGAGGGAGCCGAGATAGGCCGCGATGTAGAGCTCATCCTCCCGCAGCAGCAGGTAGTTGCCCATGTTGAGCAGTATGGTGAGCTGATTGTCCGCCCAGCTCACCACGTCGGTGTAGGGCGGGATTGCCACGTCCGCTTCGGCGAAGCTGATCTTCACGACGATGATGAAGGGCAGCAGGAAGAACAGGAACAGCCAGAAGAACGGGATGCCGATCACCAGCTGCCGCCCCCCCAACGACTTCAGTCGTTTCAATGCCATCATGATTGCAGCACCACGCCGCTGTCATCTTCCCAGTAGAGGAACACCTGGTCATCCCAGGTCGGCCGCTTGCCGTGGCGTTCGGCGTTGGCGATGAAAGCCTGAACGATTTTGCCCGAGGGCAACTGGATGTAGTAAACCGAGTGACCGCCCAGATAGGCGATGTCGTAGACCTCGCCCTTGGTCCAGTTGAAGTCCGGATGCTCGATCTCCACCGGCTTTTGCAGGCTCATCAGCAGCTTTTCCGGCCGCAGGGCGTAGGTCACCTTCTTGTTCTCGGCGCGGGAGCTGATGCCGTGACCCACGTAGATGGGCTGCTCCAGATCGGCGCAGGCGATGGTGGCGTGGTCCTGCTCGTCCTCCACCAGCAGGCCGTCAAACAGGTTGACGTTGCCGATGAACTCGCACACCAGCCGGCTGGCCGGGGTTTCGTAGATATCCATCGGGCTGCCGATCTGCTCGATGCAGCCCAGGTGCATGATGGCGATCCGCTCGGCCATGGTCATGGCCTCTTCCTGGTCGTGGGTCACCATGACGCAGGTAACCCCGACCCGTTCGATGATCTCGACCAGCTCCAGCTGCATCTGGGAACGCAGCTTCTTGTCGAGCGCCCCCATGGGCTCATCCAGCAACAGCAGCTTGGGCCGCTTGGCCAGCGAGCGCGCCAGCGCCACCCGCTGACGCTGGCCGCCGGAGAGCTGATGGGGCTTGCGGCGGGCATACTGGGTCATCTGCACCAGCTTGAGCATCTCCTCCACCCTGGCGTCGATCTCCGCCTTAGGCAGGTTGTCCTGCTTGAGACCGAACGCGATGTTCTGGGCCACCGTCATGTGGGGGAACAGGGCGTAGGACTGAAACATCATGTTGATGGGACGCTCATAGGGCGGCATGTCGGTGATGTCGACGCCGTCGAGGAACAGCCGTCCCTCGGTGGGGCGCTCGAACCCCGCCAGCATCCGCAGCAGGGTCGACTTGCCGGAGCCGGACCCGCCCAGCAGGGCGAAGATCTCGCCCTTGTGGATGTTGAGGGACACGTTGTCGACCGCCAGCGTTTCATCGAACTGCTTGCTTACCCTGTCTATCTTGACCAGCACTTCTTTGCGTTGCTGGCTGCCCTCGAGGGCTTTCTTGTAGGCACTGGAGGCTATCGCCATTACCAAACTCCCAAAGGTAATACCGGCCGGGGCCGATCCATAAAACAGTCTGGCGCCCCGGGACGGGCGCCAAGGTTAGGTTCCGGACTTGATCCTGGTCCAACTCCGGGTGATCAGACGCTGCACCGCACGGGGATGTGCCTGCTGCACATAGAGCCGTTCCAGCACCGCCTGGGGTGGATAGACGGATTCGTCTTCGCGCACGCGTTTCTCCATGAACTCTCCCGCCCTGCTGTTGGGGTTGGCATACCCCACGTAGTCGCTCACCTTGGCGATGACGTCAGGCTCGAGAATGTAGTTGATGAGGGCGTGCGCCTCTTTCACGTTGGTGGCATCGGCCGGGATCGCCATCATGTCGAACCAGAGGTTTCCCCCCTCCTTCGGAATGCTGTAGGCGATCTTGATCCCCTTGCCCGCCTCCTCGGCCCTCGCCGCCGCCTGCAGGATGTCGCCGGAGAAGCCGGCCGCCACGCAGATGTTGCCATTGGCGAGATCGCCGATGTACTTGGAGGAGTGGAAGTAGGCCACGTAGGGGCGCACCTTGAGCAGCTGCTCTTCGGCCCGCTTGAGGTCTGCCGGCTCATGGCTGTTGGGGTCGAGCCCCAGATAGTTGAGTGCCGCCGGGATCATCTCGTCCGCCGAATCGAGGAAGGCCACCCCGCAGTGGGAGAGCTTCTTCATGTTTTCCGGCTCGAAGATGGTCGCCCAGGAGTCGATCTTGTCGACCCCCAGCACCGCCTTGACCTTCTCGACGTTGTAACCGATGCCGTTGGTGCCCCACAGATAGGGCACGGCGTATTGATGGCCCGGATCCACCTTGTCGAGCTGCTTGAGCAGCACGGGATCCAGGTTGGCCAGATTGGGCAGCAGGGCGGGATCCAGCTTCTGGAAGGCCCCCGCCTTGATCTGCTTGGCCAGGAAATTGTTGGAGGGCACGACCAGATCGTAACCGGTACGCCCGGTCAGCAGCTTGCCTTCCAGCGTCTCGTTGGAGTCAAACACGTCATAGACGGTCTTGATCCCGGTCTTCTGCTGGAAGTCACTGAGGGTGGTCTCGCCGATATAGTCGGACCAGTTGTAAAAATGAACCACAGGGGCTGCCTGGGTCAGATTTGCAAACCCCAGGGTCAGGGCCAGCGTAGCTATCTTGGTCATGTGCACTTACTCAGTCCTCTTTATGTGTGATTTGCCAGTGCGCATCCATACGCGCCGTCCAACCTGTCGGGTGGGTCACCACCCTCCCGGCCGAACTGCGGACCGGGAGGGGCACTCTTCACTTACTTGCCTGACTTGATCTTGGTCCAGCTACGAGTCATCAGACGCTGCACCTTGGCCGGCAGATCCGGGAAGGTGTAGATCTTCTTGAGGGTCTCGTCGCTCGGGTAGATGCCCGGATCGTTGCGGATCTTCTCGGACACCAGCGGCACAGAGGCCTTGTTCCCGCTCGGATAGCTGACGGCGTCGGAGATCTGGGCGATCACCTCGGGCTTCATCAGATAGTTCAGGAATACATGGGCCGCTTCCACGTTCTTGGCATCGGCCGGAATGGCCAGCATGTCGAAGAAGCTGCCTGCCCCCTCTTTCGGGATCACGTAGGTCAGATTGATGCCGTTCTTGGCCTCGATCGCCCGGGACTTGGACTGCTGCAAGTCACCGGAATAGCCGACCGCCACGCACAGGTTGCCGTTGGCCAGATCCGAAATGTACTTGGAGGAGTGGAAGTAGGCGGTGTAGGGACGGATGGAGAGGAACAGCTCCTCCGCCTTCTTCAGCTCGTCCGGCTTCTGGCTGTCCGGCTTGAAGCCCAGGTATTGCAGGGCGGCTGGCAGCATTTCAGTCGGCGAATCGAGGAAGGAGACACCGCACTCCTTCAACTTGGCCATGTTTTCCGGTTTGAACACCAGATCCCAGGAGTCCACCGGCGCCTTGTCACCCAGCACGGCTTTCACCTTCTCCGGGTTGTAGGCATAACCGATGGTGCCCCACAGGTAAGGAATGGAGTACTGGTTACCCGGGTCGCTCGGTTCGAGCGCCTTGAGCAACGAGGTATCCAGGTTTTGCCAGTTGGAGAGCTTGGACTTGTCCAGTTTCTGGAACACGCCCGCCTTGATCTGCTTGGCCAGGAAGGGGTTGGACGGCACCACGATGTCATAGCCCGAGCTGCCTGCCAGCAACTTGGCTTCCAGCACCTCGTTGCTGTCGAACACGTCGTAGACCACCTTGATGCCCGTCTCTTTCTGGAAGTCTTCCAGGGTGTTCGGCGCGATATAGTCGCTCCAGTTGTAGACGTGCAACACCTTGTCTTCGGCCATCGCCGCGCCGCTCATCATGACCAGCGCCACCGAGGCTGCAATCATTCCCGTTTTGAAAGACATCGTCCTTGTCTCCTAAGCAAATTGTATGCGCAAGCCAACCTGCCCGGCGCCCGCCTATCCCCGCAGCTTTGCCGCCGTCAGATCCAGACTGAGCCTGGCCAGATTGACCAATTCATCCACCTGTTCCTCGGTGATCACCAAGGGGGGCGATATGATCATGGTATCGCCGACCGCCCTCATCACCAAGCCATTGTTAAAGCAGAACTCCCGACAGGTCATACCGGCCTGCAGCTCAGCCGGGAAGCGGCTGTTGGTCTGCTTGTCCTGCACTATTTCCAGCGCGGCCACCAGGCCTTTGCCACGGGTTTCGCCCACCAGCGGATGGTCCGCCAGCTCCGCCCAGCGACGCTGCAAATAGGGGCCGATACTATCATGAACTCGCTTAACTATGCTTTCGTTTTGCATAAGCGTAATGTTGGCAATGGCCACGGCGCAGGCCACCGGATGACCGGAGTAGGTGAAGCCGTGGTTGAATTCGCCCCCCTCTTCCACCAGCACCTTGGCGACCCTGTCCCCCACCATCACGGCCCCCATCGGCAGGTAGCCGGAGGTGATCCCCTTGGCCAGGCACATGAGGTCCGGCTTGATGCCAAAACCCTCGCTGGCGAACCAGTGGCCGGTGCGGCCAAAACCGCAGATCACCTCGTCGGCGATGAGCAGGATGCCGTACTTGTCGCAAATGCGCTGGATCTCGGGCCAGTAGCTGTCGGGCGGAATGATGACGCCGCCGGCGCCCTGGATCGGCTCGCCGATGAAGGCGGCCACCTGGTCCACCCCCAACTCCAGAATCTTCTCCTCCAGCTGACGGGCACGAGCCAGGCCGAATTCGTGGGCGCTCATCCCCTGCCCTTCCCCGAAGTGATAGGGCTGATCGATGTGCACTATGCCGGGGATCGGCAGCCCGCCCTGGGCGTGCATCCCCTTCATGCCGCCCAGGCTGGCCCCAGCCACGGTGGAGCCATGGTAGGCATTGTGGCGGCTGATGATCACCTGCTTCTCCGGCTGCCCCTTGCTGGCCCAGTAGTGGCGCACCATGCGCAGCACGGTGTCGTTGCACTCGGAACCCGAGCCGGTGAAAAAGACGTGGTTGAGGTGGGAGGGCGTCACTTCGGCCAGCAGGGTTGCCAGCTCGGCGGCAGGCGGGTGGCTGGTCTGGAAGAAGAGGTTGTAGTAGGGCAGTTGCTGCATCTGGCGGGTGGCGGCGTCCACCAGCTCCTGGCGACCGTAACCCAGGTTGACGCACCACAGGCCCGCCATGCCGTCCAGAATGCGCTTGCCTTCGGAGTCTTCCAGATAGACCCCCTCGGCACGGGTGATGATGCGGCTGCCTTTCTTGTTCAGCGCCTGAAAATCGGTAAACGGATGCAGGTGATGGCTGGCTTCCAGTTGCTGCCACTCACGGGTGGTGTGCTGCATTGCTTGCTCCTCGGTTCCTTCGATGTAAGCGATGTTTGTTCGTCAACGGATGAGGGAGGGGGGCTCCCCAACTCACGCATGGGAGAGCCTGACCTTGACCCCGGCATTGTCGATATGAGCGGGAACGCCCTCGGACGCGCCCGGCAGGCCGATGCGCGTCAGGCACGCACCCGGGTCACACGTTCAGCAGCAGGAACTCCCGTTCCCAGCGGCTGATCACCCCGAAGTAGGTTTCATACTCCTTGCGCTTCACCGCCACGAAGGCGCGGGTAAAGCGCTCGCCCAGCATCTCCTTGATGGGATCACACTGCTCCAGGTGGCTCAGTGCCTCCTCCAGCGAGCGGGGCAGGCTGTAGGGCAGCTCATAGGCGCTCGACTTCATCTCCGGCAGCGGCTCCAGCTTCTCCATCATGCCGAGGTAGCCGCAGGCCAGGGTGGCGGCCAGCGCCAGATATGGGTTGGCATCGGCGCCGGCGAAGCGGTTCTCCACCCGGCGGGCGCTGGCCTCGGAGAAGGGTACCCGCAGCCCGCAGGTGCGGTTCTCCACCCCCCACTGGACGTTACGCGGCGCGCTCTCACCAAAGGTGAGGCGGCGGTAGGAGTTGACGTTGGGGGCCAGCAGCGCGGTCACCGCCGGGGTGTATTTCTGCAGGCCGGCGATGAAGTGCATGAACAGCTCGGAGTTGCCGCCGTTCTCAACCCCAAACAGGTTGCGACCGTTCTCATCTTCCAGACTCTGGTGGATGTGCATTGCAGAGCCGGGCTCATCGCTCATCGGCTTGGCCATGAAGGTAGCGTAAATCCCGTGACGGTGGGCCGCCTCGCGCATGGTGCGCTTGAACAGGAACACCTGGTCGGCCAGATCGATGGCATCCCCGTGCAGGAAGTTGATCTCCATCTGAGCGGCACCGGACTCGTGGATCAGGGTGTCCACCTCCAGCTCCTGCGCCTCGCAGTAGTCGTACATGTCCTCGAAGATGGGGTCGAATTCGTTCACCGCGTCGATGCTGAACGACTGGCGGGCCGTCTCGGGGCGACCGTTGCGGCCGGTGGGCGGCACCAGCGGATAGTCGGGATCTTCGTTGCGCTTGACCAGGTAGAACTCCAGCTCGGGGGCCACCACCGGCTTCCAGCCCTGCTTCTCGTAAAATGACAGGACCCGACGCAGCACGGAGCGCGGCGCTATGTCGATCAGCTTGCCATTGATGTCGAAACAGTCGTGGATCACCTGGGCGGTGGGCTCCAGTGCCCAGGGTACGAAACGAATGGTATTGGGATCTGGATAGAGCTGCATGTCCCGCTCCAGCGGGTCGATCATGCTGTCGTCATCCGGATACTCGCCGGTCACCGTCTGGGTGAAGATGACCTCGGGCAGGCGCATGCCCCCTTCGCGCAGAAACTTGTTGGCTGGAATGATCTTGCCTCGGGCATTGCCGGTGAAATCCGGAAACAGGCACTCCACTTCCGTGATGCGATTGCTCTCCATCCAGCCCTTGATACTGTCCATGTTAAACCCCGACTCTACGGTTGCCATTGGCAAGGGTGTCTAATATATGGAACACCCTTGTTATCAAATTGTAATCAACACCACCATAAAAGCCCGCCATCAGGGGCAATGTCAAGCGGTGGTGTTTAAAAAACTATAAATAACGGCGCATATAATGACCATGGCGGGGACAAATACTAAACACCCTGTCATGGTAACGACTCACTGCAAAGCCGGTGCCAACGAGACGAGTTACCCCCGTATGTTCTCAGTCAGACCCTGTCGGAATCGGGCCATTTTTTTGCAAGGGCGCACAATCCTTGTCCTCTTTGCTTTGCATGCCTGCATTTTTTTGGTACAAGGCCCGCCCTGATTTGCACTCTCCTGCATGGATTTGGTGCAAATACAGGACACAGGGCTTGGTCTGCAGGCAGACAGCCCCCATAAACAGGGATAATTGGGTTAGTAAACTGACTGGTAGTAAATCGTATGTGTGATTTCATGACTGAAGACCAACTGGCCTTTTACAAGGGACAGATCGAGCGCCAGATCCTCGAACTCGAAGATCGCCTCAACTCCCAGGCCAGCCAGGCCATCGCCACCGATACCAACGAGATGGCTGATGAAATTGACCGTGCCAGCATCGAGGAAGCCCGCCGTCTGGAGCTGAACCGCATCGAGCATGACAAGCTGCATCTGCGCAAGCTGCGTGGTGCGCTCAAGCGCATCAGCGAAGGGGATTTCGGTTACTGCGAATCCTGCGGTGACGAGATCTCCCTCAAGCGACTGCAGGCGCGTCCCGAGTCCCGCTTCTGCGTTGAATGCCAGAGCACCAAGGAGTTCAACGATACCCACGTGTATCGTCGCGTCGCCTGACGCCTCCCGGCACCGTCACTGGCGCTCGCCGGCGGGATGACGAGCAGGCCCTGTCTGCCTCGATGCAGGCGGGGTCCCTGCCTCGCCGCTCCCCGCGCCACGGCGGCGCAGCAACAGAGTGACAAGTTCTGTTAGACTCCGGGCAAGCCCCGGAATCTACAGGAGAGCAGAGAGTGAAATGGTTCCTCAAACTGTGCTTGTGTCTGCCGTTGCTGGCACAAGCACAGACCCTCACGGTCAAGGTGCCCAGCCGACCGATCAATGACCTCGACAAAGAGTACCAGCTCAAGCTGCTGGAGCTGGCCCTCACCCATGCCGACCAGCCATTTCGCATCCAGCAGGTCGAACTCAACCTCAACCAGTACAGCCTGCAGCAGCAGCTCAGCAAGGGCAAAACCATCAATGTGTTCTGGATGGGAACCTCCAGCGCCCTCGAATCCTCCCTCATCGCCGTGCCGATCCCGTTGTTTCGCGGTCTGGAAGGGCTGCGGCTCTCCTTCATCCACGCCGATGCCCAGGAGAAGTTCAACCAGATCAACTCGCTGGCCGATCTCAAGAAGCTGAAGGCGGCGCAAGGGGTGGGTTGGGCCGACAACAAGATCCTCGAAAACGCGGGCATCCCCACCTATTCGGGGCGCTACAGCAACCTGTTTCGCCTCATCAACGACGGCGACAAGCTGGACTTCTTCCCGCGCAACCTGGTGGAGATCTTCGCCGAGCGCAGCGAGCTGGTGGCGCAATACCCCAACCTGGTCATCGATCAGCATCTGCTGATCCGCTACCCCTTCGCCGAGTTCTTCTTCGTCAGCCCCGAAGCGCCGAAACTGGCCAAGGCGATTCAGACCGGGCTTGAGCGGGCCTATGCCGACGGCAGCTTCATGAAATTCTTCCGGGAGAACCCCAAGATCCGCGAGGCGCTGGCCAGTGCCAAGCTCGACCAGCGGGTCACCATCGCCCTGCCCAATCCCGACATGACCCCCTTGCTCAAGAGCATTCCGGCCCAATATTGGGAGTATCCCCCGCAGGGATGACGAATCGGCCACCTCACACCGAGGTGGTACACACAGCGCGCCAGGGAGGTGCCATGAAGGGAATCGTGGAGTGGTTTGAACTGTACGGCCAGAGTCACCGGCACCCGGTCAATGTGGCGATCCACAAGCTGGCGGTACCCGGCATCTATCTCTGCGCCCTGGCCCTGCTCTGGTGCCTGCCGGCCGGGCCGCTGCCACCGTCGCTCAACTGGGCTGCGCTGGTCGCCATTCCGGTGCTGGCCTTCTACCTGCGGCTGTCGTTTGCGCTGTTCGTGGGGATGGCGGTGCTGACCGCGCTGGGCTTGGTCGCTTGCCACAGCTGGCAGGGCCCGCTGCTGTGGCCGGCACTGGCCGGGTTCGTGCTGCTCTGGATAGCCCAGTTCGTCGGTCACAGGATCGAGGGCAAGCGCCCCTCCTTCCTTACCGACCTGCAATTTCTGCTGATCGGCCCCGCCTGGGTGCTGGCCAGCCTCTATCGTCGTTTGGGCATTCCCTACTGAGGGAAGCCAACAGGAGAGACCATGAGATACCGTCACACCCTTGCTCGCGCCCTGCCGCTGCTGCTGGGCGCATTGATTGCCGGCCCGGCACTGGCCGACAAGGCCGACCCCGTCGGCGAGGTGAGCACCGCCTTCAAGCTGTTTGGCCCCAACCACAAGATCCTGGTGGAGGCGTTCGACGACCCGCGCATCGACGGCGTCGCCTGCTATCTGGCACGCCCCAAAACCGGTGGCGTCAAGGGCGGGCTCGGGCTGGCGGAAGATCCCTCCCATGCCTCCCTCTCGTGCCACCAGATTGGTCCCATCACCCTGCCTGCCAAGCTGAAGGCGGGGGAAGAGGTGTTCGACGTCAGCACCTCGCTGGTGTTCAAGGAGCAGAAGGTGGTGCGCTTTTACGATCAAAAGCGCAATGCGTTGGTCTATCTGACTTACAGCACCAAGCTGGTGGATGGTTCTTACAAGAGTGCGGTCAGCGCCGTGCCCATCATGCCGTGGGGCTGAATCCCCACCATTTATCCCGTGATGACGACCCATATTTGTTGTAATTTAACTACATCATTATCTGCGGAGAGCGCACCATGAGAGTCGCCGTTTTCAGTACCAAGAGCTACGACAAAGAGCACTTCAATCAGGCCAACAGCCAGTACGGTTATGAACTTGAGTTCTTCGACGTGCGGCTGGAGGCCAAGACTGCCCGGCTGGCCCACGGCTTCCCCGTGGTGTGCCTGTTCGTCAACGACGATGCCGACCGCGAGGTGCTGACCGAGCTGGCCACCAACGGCACCAGGGTGATCGCCCTGCGCTGCGCCGGTTACAACAACGTGGATCTGGCCGCCGCCAAGGAGCTGGGGCTGAAGGTGGTGCGAGTACCCGCCTACTCCCCGGAAGCGGTCGCCGAGCACGCGGTGGGCCTGATGATGACCCTCAACCGTCGCATCCACAAAGCCTATCAACGCACCCGTGACGCCAACTTCTCGCTGGAGGGGCTGGTCGGCTTCAACATGCACGGCCGCACCGCCGGCATCATAGGCACCGGCAAGATCGGCATCGCCACCCTGCGCATCCTCAAGGGCTTCGGCATGCGCCTGCTGGTGAGCGATCCCTATCAGAACCAGGCGGCCATCGATCTGGGCGCCGAGTATGTGGATCTCGATACCCTGTTCCGCCAGTCCGACGTCATCAGCCTGCACTGCCCGCTGTTCAAGGAGAACTACCACCTGCTGAACAAGGAGGCGTTCGCCAAGATGAAGGACGGGGTGATGATCATCAACACCAGCCGGGGTGGCCTGCTCGACTCCAACGCCGCCATAGAGGCGCTCAAGACCGCCCGTATCGGCGCGCTGGGGCTGGACGTCTACGAGGAAGAAGAAGATCTCTTCTTCGCCGACAAGTCCAACGAGGTGATCACCGATGACGTGTTCCGCCGCCTGTCGGCCTGCCACAACGTGCTGTTCACCGGCCACCAGGCCTTCCTGACCCGCGAGGCGCTGCACGCCATCGCCGACACCACCCTCAGCAACATCCGCGCCATCGACAGTCAGGGCCGTTCTGACAACGAGGTGGAATAAGGGGCCTCCCCTTCCCCTCAGCGGTTCATTGCCATGCGCCGGGTTGTGAGACCCGGCGCCTTCGGGTAGGCTACCAGCCCTTTTTTGCTCAGGAGTCTGGCTGCCCATGTTTATCGGATTTGATTACGGTACCTCCAACTGTGCCGTCGCCGTGATGGAACAAGGCAGCCCCCGGCTGCTGAACCTGAGCGGTGCCCACTATCTTCCCTCCACCCTGCACGCCCCCCATCGGGATGCCATCGCCGGCCTGCTGGCCGAAGGGCTGGCGCCTGCCCAGCAGAGCGAGTACCTCAAGCTGCGCGGCCCCGTGGTAACCCGGGCCCAGGCGGTACGCCGCCAGATGCGCGAAGAGGGGCTGATCGACGAGCTCAGCTTCGGCGCCGCGGCGCTGGAGCGCTATCTGGAAGAGCCGGACGACGGCTACTACATCAAGTCGCCCAAATCCTTCCTCGGCGCCTACGGCCTCAAGGCACCGCAGATCGCCCTGTTCGAAGACATCGTCTGCGCCATGATGCTGCACGTGCGGCGCGAGGCGGAGCAGCAGCTCGGCGCGCCTATTCGCCGGGCCGTGGTTGGCCGCCCGGTCAACTTCCAGGGGTTGGCGGGGGAAGAGAGCAACCGTCAGGCCATCGCCATCCTGAGCGAGGCGGCGCGCCTCGCCGGATTCGAGCAGGTGGAGTTTCTCTATGAGCCGGTGGCAGCCGGCTTCGAATTCGAGGCCCGCCTCAACGATGATGCGGTGGTGCTGGTGGTGGACATCGGCGGCGGTACCACCGACTGTTCGGTGCTGCGGATGGGCCCAAGCCATCGTGCCCAGCTTGATCGCAGCGGCGATCTGCTCGGCCACAGCGGTCAGCGCATCGGTGGCAACGACTTCGACATCCGGCTGACGGTGGAGGGCATGATGCCGCTGCTCGGCATGCACGAGACTCTCAAGACTGGCAAGCCGCTGCCCCACCCGCTGTTCTGGGATGCCGCCGCCATCAACGACGTCAGTGCACAGAGCCGTTTCTACAGCCTGGAGACGGGCCGCCAGCTGCAGGATCTGCAGCTCGACAGCCTGCCCGGCAGCAAGCTGGGGCGCCTTGTCAGCCTGCGTGCCCACAAGCTGAGCCACCAGCTGGTGTGGCGCGCCGAGCAGGGCAAGATCGCCCTCTCCCAGGAGGAGTCGGCCCAGCAATCTCTGGCCGAGCTGGAGCGCGGGCTGACGGCCGAGCTCAAGCGAGATCAGCTGGCCAGCGCCTCCACCCCGCTGCTGGAGAAGATCGGTGAGCTGATGGACGAAGCCATTGCCGCCGCCGGCGTCCAGCCGGACCGGGTCTTCATCACCGGCGGCAGCGCCCGCTCGCCCCTCATCCAGGCCTTCATCCGTCAGAAGCTACCCCAGGTACCGCTGGAGGGGGGCGATGACTTCGGCTCGGTCGCCTCCGGTCTGGCCCGTTACGCCGAGCGGCTGTTCGGCAACTGACGCCCCGGCGAGGGTGCCAGCGACGACGCAGGCACCCTTTGCAAGGCTGGTGTTGCCATTTAACGACACAGGCCCAATCCGCGGGACGACAGAAGCGGTCGGGGGCACTCCCCCTTGCCCTGCCTGGGGGGCCGCACAGAGGGTATGCTTGTCACTCCCACTACCGGAGCCCTTTCATGCCCAGATTCTTGCTACTGCTGCTCGCCCTGCTTCTGCTCAGCGCCTGCAGCAGTACTCCCCGCTTTGCCTCGCAAGACCTGCAGCACCACCACTGGGTGCTCGACAAGCTGGATGGCCAATCCGTCACCGCGGCGCGAGACAATCCGCCCGATTTCGAGATAGGTGAGCACTTCACCGTCAACGGCATCGCCGGTTGCAACCGCTACTTCGGTCAGGGCCACCTCGAGGGGAACAAGTTCTGGGTGACCAGTCTGGGCAGCACAGAGATGGCCTGCCAGGCCCCGCTCGATGCGGTGGAGCAGGCGGTGCTGACCACCCTCACCGAAGGGGCCACCCTGGATGGTACCACCCAGACCCTGATCCTGCAGGGCAAACGGCATCGTTTGGAATACACCCTGCGCGACTGGGTGCTGTAACCCCCCCTTCGCATCACAAAGCCGGATCACAAACAGGAACATGTGCCCCGCCTGTGGCACAATATGAGGCAGTGCTAGCAATGGAGGCTGCCTCAGCCATGTCGATGGACCGTCTGTTTGACAAGATCAAACAACTCCCCACTATCCCGCAACTGCTGCATGAGTTGATGCAGAGCTTCAGCGATGAAAATGCCCGCATCGACCAGATCGCGGCCAAGATCGCCATGGACCAGGTGATCAGCGTCAAGGTGCTGCGAATGGCCAACTCGGCCGCCCTGCGCCGCGGCAACGAAGTCACCTCCATCGAACAGGCGGTGATCCGCCTCGGTTTCAACCGGCTGCGCTCTGTGGTGGTCGCCTCCGGCATCATCGGCAGCTTCAAGGCCCCTCCCAGCTTCGACAAGAACAAGTTCTGGACCGAGACCTTCCAGGTCGCCACCATCGCCAAGACGCTGGCCCAGGAGGCCAAGGTGCTCGACCCCGAGACCGCCTTCACCTGCGCCCTCATCCACAACATCGGCGAGCTGCTGATCCAGAGCACCTTGCCGGAAGAGGCGGAGCTCATCAATCTGGCGATCCAGAAAGGGAGCAGCCGGGTCGAGGCCCAGCGCGAGATGCTGGGGTACGACTACGCCCAGCTCGGTGCCGAGCTGGCACGGCGCTGGAACCTGTCGGAGGCCTTCGTTGACGCCATCTCCCAGCAGCTGGATCCCCTCTCCCACGATCCGGTCAGCAAGGAGGCGGTACTGATCCGCCTGGCGGTCTTCATCTCCTTCGCCTGGAACGCCGGGGTGCCGGCCCAGGCCATCATAGCCCGCTTCCCCAAGCCGCTGGCCGACCAGTTGGGACTGGATCCCAAGTCCCTCGCCGGTCAGCTCGAAACACTGCATGAACAGGGTAATGCCCTCGCCGATCTTCTGACTCAATAAGCATCATGACCCATCCGTTTCTGTTCCATCCCCAGGTGGCGCCCTGGTTCAAAGAGAGCGCCGACGCCCTGCAACTCACCCTGTTCAGCGAGCTGGACGCGCCGATCCGCGAGGTGTGGCTGCGCCATGAGCCGGACAACGAGGAGTATCTGGTGCCGATGACGGCGGTCTCCACCCGCGATCGGCTGCAGGTATGGCAGGGCACCCTGCCGCTTCACAAGGGGCAGGACATCCACCTCTACTGTTTCAAGTGTCTCACCGACGAGGAGCAGTGGTGGCTGCACGGTGCCGGCGTCAGCTCGGCCATGCCGCCGCGGGAACAGCATTTTCGCTTCAACAGCCTGCACCAGCCGCCGGCCTGGGTGCAGGATCAGGTGTTCTACCAGATCTTCCCGGACCGCTTCTGCAATGGCGACCCGTCTCTCAGCGTCAAACATCACGAATACGAGTACCGCGGCAAGGCGGTCATCAGCAAGGCGTGGGGCGAGCCGGTCAGCCGCCACGAAGAGGGCCACGGCGCCTGCGAGTTCTACGGCGGCGACCTGGCGGGCATCGATGCCAAGCTGCACTACCTGCAGTCCCTCGGGGTGACGGCGCTCTACCTCAACCCCATCTTCGACTCGCCGAGCAACCACAAGTACGACACCCAGGACTACTTCAAGGTGGATGCGCATCTGGGCACCAACGCCCAGTTTGCCGAGCTGACCCGCAACCTGCACCAGCGCGGCATGAAGATCATCCTGGATGCGGTGGTCAACCACACCTCCACCGAGCACCCCTGGTTCTGCCCCCCGCTGGGGGCCCAGCGCAACCCGGACTCGCCGTGGCGCAGCTTCTACACCTTTGACAGCGAAGGGGATTACGTCAGCTGGAAGGGCATCCGCAGCCTGCCCAAGCTCGACTTCTCCAGCGAACAGGTGCAGGACGCCGTCTACCGCGCCGATGACGCCATCCTGCGCTACTGGATGCGCGCCCCCTACCAGATCGACGGCTGGCGCTTCGACGTCATCCACATGCTGGGGGAGCGCGGCACCGCCGAGGGCAACCGCGGCCACGTGCGCGCCATTCGCGGCGCGGTGAAGCAGGAGAACCCGGACGCCTACGTGCTGGGCGAGCACTTCTTCGAGGCGAGCCAGTGGTTGCAGGGGGATCAGGAGGATGGCGCCATGAACTACTACGGCTTCGCCCACCCGATCCGCGCCTTCCTGGCTGGCCAGGACATCGCCTACCACCCCATCAAGATCAGCGCCGAAGAGCTTGATCGTTGGCTCAAGCTGGCGCGGGCCCACATCCCGTTCAAGAATCAGCTGGCCCAGTTCAACCTGCTGGACAGCCACGATACCGCCCGCTTTCTCCATCTGCTGGGGGAGGACAAGCAGCGGATGCGGCTCGCGGCCACCCTGCTGCTCACCTACATCGGCGTGCCCTCCATCTACTACGGCGACGAAGTGGGGCTCTCTGGCGGCAACGATCCGGACTGCCGCCGTTGCTTCCCGTGGGAGACCACCGCCTGGGATCACGTGCTGCACGACCACTACCGCCGGCTAATCCAGATCCGCCGACAACGTCCGGCCCTGCGCCGCGGCGACATCCAGACCCTCTATGCCGGCCCCCACAGCTATGTGTTCGCCCGCACCCTGCAAAGCGATCAGGTGGTGGTGGCCTGCAACCGTCACCCCAGCGAGCCGCGCACCATCAGCCTGCCCCTGTGGCAGACCGCCAGCCCCGCCAGCCGCTTCACCGATGCCTTCAACGGCGACAAGTTCGAAGTGGTGCAGGGCGAGGTACAGCTAACCATCCCCGCCAACTCGGCCAGAGTGCTGCTCTCCAGCTAGGCGTCAAAAAAGCGGAACCCCTGTGTTCCGCTTTTTGTTAAAGCCCCCGAGATCGCATAAAGTTGTTTGAACTGGGTTGGATTTCTCTATGAATCATCTAGTTAGTTCACTCAGAGTGGAATAAAACTGGCATCATACAAGGCCGCTTCCGCCCCTTTTCGGCTAAACTGGCCCAAGGCACATAAATTGCTTGTCACTTGGCATCACTAGCGAGAATCCGTCATGTTCGACAATAAAACCCTATTGATTACCGGCGGCACTGGCTCGTTTGGCAAGATGCTGGTCAAGACAGTGCTGGAACGCTACAAGCCGAAACGGCTGATCATCTACTCCCGCGACGAGCTGAAACAGTTCGAGATGCAGCAGGTCTTCAACGCCCCCTGCATGCGCTACTTTATCGGTGACGTGCGGGATGCCAACCGGCTAACCATGGCGATGCGCGGGGTCGACTATGTGGTGCATGCGGCGGCGCTCAAGCAGGTGCCAGCCGCCGAATACAACCCCATGGAGTGCATCAAGACCAATATCCACGGGGCCGAGAACGTCATCCAGGCCGCCCTGCTCAATCAGGTCAAGAAAGTGATCGCCCTCTCCACCGACAAGGCCGCCAACCCCATCAACCTGTACGGCGCCACCAAACTGGCCTCCGACAAGTTGTTTGTCGCCGCCAACAACATCGCCGGTCAGGATCCAACCCGTTTCGCGGTGGTGCGCTACGGCAACGTGGTGGGGTCGCGCGGCTCGGTCGTGCCCTTCTTCCAGAAACGGATCGATCAGGGCGCCACCACCCTGCCCATCACCCACGCCGAGATGACCCGTTTCTGGATCACCCTGCAGCAGGGGGTCGACTTCGTGATGAACAACTTCCCGCGCATGAAGGGGGGCGAGATTTTCGTGCCCAAGCTGCCCTCGGTGCGGATCACCGACCTGGCTACCGCCATGGCCCCTCAGCTGGAGCAGGAGATCATCGGCATCCGCCCGGGTGAGAAACTGCATGAAGTGATGTGCCCGTGTGACGACTCCTACCACACCTTCGAGTTCGACGACTTCTTCATCATCGGACCGACCATCAACTTCAACAATCGCAACAATGACTTCTCCGTCACCGCCTCGGGTGAAAAGGGAACCATGGTAGCCCAGGGATTCGAGTACAACTCCCGTGACAACGCTGATTTTCTGACGGTTGAACAGCTGAAAGCATTGAACAGCAAGGTGGTAATGGAATGATCCCGTACGGCAGACAGTCGATCAGCGAAGCGGATATCGAAGCCGTGGTCGAAGTATTGAGGTCAGATTTTCTGACCCAGGGACCCGTGGTGCCCCGCTTCGAGCAGGCAGTGGCGGATTACTGCAGAGCCCGCTTCGGGGTGGCGGTCAACTCAGGCACGGCCGCCCTGCATATCGCCTGTCTGGCACTGGGTGTGGGCCCGGGTGACTGGGTCTGGACCTCCCCCATCAGCTTTGTCGCCTCGGCCAACTGCGCTCTCTATTGCGGGGCTCAGGTCGACTTCGTCGACATCGAGCCCGATACCGGCAACATGTGCGCCATGGAGCTGGAGCGCAAGCTGGTAGCCGCCAAGGCTCAAGGATGTCTGCCCAAGGTGGTCATCCCGGTACACTTCGCGGGCCTGCCCTGCGACATGCAGGAGATCCATCGCCTGGGACAAGAGTACGGCTTTCGGATCATCGAGGATGCCTGCCACGCTCTCGGCGCCCGCTATCACGGCGAACCCACCGGCAACGGCCGCTACAGCGACATCACCGTCTTCAGCTTCCACCCGGTGAAGATCATCACCACCGGCGAGGGTGGCATGGCGATGACCAATGACCCTGCGCTCGCCAAAACCATGAGCATGTTGCGCAGCCACGGCATCACCCGGGATCCGGCCGACTTCATCAATGAGCCGAACGGCCCCTGGTACTACGAGCAGCAGATGCTGGGCTTCAACTACCGCATGACCGATATCCAGGCAGCATTGGGATTGAGCCAGATGCAGAATCTGGAAAGCTGGATCGCCAAGCGAGGCGAGATTGCCCGTCGTTACTTTGAAGCATTGGCCCCTGAACGTCTGCCCCGTTATTTCGGCGAAGAGCGGCGCAGCGCATTCCACCTGTATGTACACCATGTTGCCCCCGAACAGCGCGGTAACCTGTTCCAGCGACTACGCGATCAGGGCATTGGGGCCAACGTGCACTATATGCCGATCTACAAGCAGCCTTGGCACCAAGAAGGCCACCAGTCAGCCCTACCGATGGCAGAGACTCACTATTACGGAGCCATCACTCTCCCGCTTTTCCCTCATTTAACGACAGCGGAACAACATCAGGTATTTACATTGGTAACTGCCGATGCATAGCAGTACATAGATGCATAGCAGTACATAAAAGAACAAGCAGGCTCTGAGCTTGCCGTCAAAAGGTCCAGATACTCGATATACAGAGAGATAAAATGACGGATACAGCAATCTTGCCAGTTGTGATGGCGGGGGGATCAGGTAGTCGGCTCTGGCCTCTTTCTCGTGAGTTATATCCAAAGCAGTTCATGCCGCTGTTGGGTGAAACCTCAATGCTGCTGGATACCATTGGCAGGGTCAAAGAACTTGCCGCTCACCCCTTCACCGTGGTTTGCAATGAGACCCATCGCTTTATTGTCGCGGAGCAGTTGCGGGCAGCCGGAGTCCAGAACCATATTCTGCTGGAGCCTTCAGCACGCAATACGGCCCCAGCTATCGCTGTGGCAGCCCTGCATGGTATGACGATCGCTGATGACCCCGTGTTGTTGGTGCTGGCTGCAGACCACGCAATCAAGGAGCCGCAGGCCTTCCGACAAGCCATAGAGGCCGCATCCCCCTTTGCAGCCAATGGCAAACTGGTGACATTCGGCATCGTCCCCCAAACACCTGAAACTGGTTATGGCTACCTCAGAGCAGGGGAATCTCTTGGGGGAGGCGTTTCTCGCGTCGACGCCTTCATCGAAAAACCGGATCTGGACACGGCAAAACAGTATCTCTCCTCTGGAAAATACCTCTGGAACAGCGGCCTCTTTATGTTCAAGGCCAGCCGCTATCTTGAGGAGCTTAAACTTTATCGTCCTGATATCTTGGCCGCTTGTGAAAAAGCGTTCAGCACCAGACAACATGACCTCGATTTTATCCGTGTCGGTAGCGCGGCTTTCGAAGAATCGCCGAGCGAATCAGTAGATTATGCGGTGATGGAAAAAACGCATGATGCCGTCGTCGTTACTATGGATGCAGGATGGAGCGATGTAGGCTCTTGGTCCACCCTGTGGGAGGTCCATGAAAAAGACCAGCAGGGGAATGTACTGGAGGGAGACATATTGGCCTTGGAGACGACAGATTGTTATATCAAAAGCAGTAACCGGCTAGTGACCACCATTGGATTGGACAAGCTAGTCATAGTGGAAACCAAGGATGCCATACTCGTTGCCGCGCACGACAAGGTTCAAGACGTCAAGACGCTAGTATCACATCTCAAGAGTATGCATCGCCCGGAAGTCGAGCTCCATCGCGAGGTTTACCGTCCTTGGGGCAAATACGATGCCATCGATACCGGAGAGCGTTTCCACGTCAAACGCATCACAGTCAAGCCTGGTGCCAAGCTTTCTCTGCAACTGCATCACCACAGGGCCGAACACTGGATAGTGGTCTCCGGAACAGCCAGGATGACAATGAACGGTGTCGAGCGTTTCATCACGGAAAATGAGTCCGTCTATATCCCTATTGCAACCGTTCACTCGTTGGAAAACCCGGGTAAAGTCGACTTGGTACTTATCGAAGTTCAATCAGGCTCCTATCTGGGGGAAGACGACATTGTAAGGCTGGGGGAGCACTATCACAAAGATGGGAGCGAGCCATGCTGAGTACCAAGACGATTATCCAGCACAGTGGTTTAGGCTTTGGTACAAGCGGTGTAAGGGGCTTGGTCAGCCAATTGACGCCGGAAGCCTGCCAGGCATTTACGCATGCCTTCATCTCAGTCATGCATGAGCGCTATGCCTTTAACAAGGTAGCGCTAGGCATAGACAACAGGCCCAGTAGCCTCGGCATGGCAAGCGCCTGCGCCGCCGCCCTGCAACAACTTGGCGTTGAGCCCCTCTTCTATGGGGTACTACCAACACCTGCCTTGGCATTACAAGCCATTCATTGCCGCATTCCGGCCATCATGGTGACCGGTAGTCATATCCCACATGACCGAAATGGTCTCAAGTTCTATGGCCCTGGTGGAGAGATCACCAAAACTGAAGAACGACAGATCCTAGAAGCGGATATAGTGTTCTCCAAGATAATGGCACAGCCCACGCTGCGGCCCTCCACAGAGGCAGCAGTGCGCTATACAGAGCGTTACTTGCATTTTTTCAACGAAAACGCACTGGCACATAAACGGATTGGCATTTACGAACACAGCAGTGCCGGACGAGACATCTACCCTACTATTTTCAAGGCCCTCGGAGCAACGGTGATACCATTAGGGCGTAGCAATGATTTCGTCCCCATCGATACAGAAGCCCTAAGCCAGGAAGATGAACAGATAGCCATCAATTGGACCCGCCAATATGGTCTGGATGCTCTTTTTTCCACCGATGGTGACGGTGACAGGCCCATGCTCGCCGACGAGCAGGGCCATTGGATAAAGGGAGACATATTGGGGCTACTCTGTTGCCAATACCTAGGCATACAGAGCGTGGCCATGCCACTTAACTGCAATAGTGCCGTTGAACGATCGGAAATTGTCACACAAGTCATACGCACTCGGATTGGATCTCCTTATGTATTGGAAGCGATGGGGGCCCTCGCAGGCAAAGTAGCCGGTTTTGAAGCAAATGGAGGCTTCATGTTAGGCAGTAGCATTGATCATAAAGGGCGGCATCTTTCGGCCCTCCCCACTCGTGATGCCCTGCTACCAGCATTGGCTGCATTGATCCAGGCAAGAGAAAAAGGGCTTGCTGCCATTTTGGCCACGCTACCAAACCGCTTTACTCATAGCGACAGGATCAAGGTTAATCCGACGGCCTTGATGCAAAAAGCCAGCAATGAGCCCACTTGGCTTTTTCAGTTACTGGGGCTGGCAACAGATACGTATCTTGATATAGATCTGACTGATGGTATAAGAATCCAGCTTACGGGTAACAATATCTTACACTTGCGAGCTTCCGCCAATGCGCCGGAACTTCGCTGTTATGCAGAGGCTAATACCCAAGCTCAAGCTATAACATTAGTAAATAACAACCTGAAGCTTATTAAAAGACTGATCGATATGGAATAGAGATATATTCTCTCAACAAGTCTTAAGTAATTGGTGACTTCGTCGATGATTTTCTAAACTTTTCGACCATAGCCTCACATTAATTTATATTTTCATCAGATTTCAGACAGGGCAAAGGATCATGAATAACATTTTTGACTTTTTGTTAGCTGAAGACCTAATTTCACCAAACAGAAGTATAATTATAAGCCCAGCGTGCAGAGACCTGCATATAGCCGTATACAAAGATACATTAACTGGCATAATCTATCTAGACCCTACTGATGCTGGAAAAACAGCACATTATTATACACAGAAAAACTCGATGGGATGTGGAAAGTATCGCAGTGAAGTGGACTTGCTTGATGCAGAAAGAAGAACGAAAGTTTTATCCTCTCTGATACCTGGACGTCGCTGGCTAGACTTTGGATGTGGCCCTGGTTACCAGTTACGCAAAGATGCTCATCTTTGTTTGTCTGCAATAGGTATAGAGATAAACGAAGGAGATAGGGATCAACTCCGGCAGGATGGCTTCCATATCGAGTCATCTTTGGAACAAGTTACTAATTTTCAGCCTGAAGTGATTAGTCTCTTTCATGTTTTAGAACATCTGCTTTCCCCTCAAGATATATTGGAAGAACTAAAATCGATAGCATCCAAAGGCTGCCAACTAATCATTGAGGTTCCGCACGCCAAGGATTGGTTGTTGTTGAATGGCCCTGAAGAATATCGTCAATTTACTTTCTGGTCAGAGCATCTTGTCTTACATACAAGGGCATCGTTACACCGATTACTTGAAAAAAGTGGTTGGACAGTACAATCGGAAGTAGCTGTACAGCGTTATCCCATATGGAATCACCTGTATTGGCTGACTGATAAAAAGCCCTCTGGGATGGGCAATACGATAATGGATGAATCGGCACGTATACTGCATGAGGCTTATGGTAATTATAATGCCATAAGAAATTGTACTGACACTTTATTGTTTATTGCTCGTTGTTAAGCTTCAGGAAGAAGATAAATGAAATTCACTGCACTTATCCCTGCAAGGGGAGGCTCAAAAGGTGTCATTGATAAAAACATCAGACCTATCATGGGGGCGCCACTCATCAGTTGGAGCATCCGTCAAGCCTTGGCTTGTAACCAGATTAGTCGAGTGATTGTTTCTACTGATTCAGTACACATCGCCAATGTCGCCCAGAGTTGGGGAGCTGAAGTACCAGAACTCAGACCCTCTGAGCTTGCTCAAGATCACACTTCAACTGAAGAAGTCATGCTCCATGCCATGGAGCATTGGTTAGACGCTGATAATGATGAAGTTGTCGTGCTGCTTCAGCCTACCTCACCTTTACGCATGCCGGAAAGCATTGCCAACGCCATAGATCAGTTCTGCCGCGAACGAGCTGATTCACTCGTATCCGTTTGCGAGAGTCATGCTTTTTTCTGGAAATCTCCTTCTTCACCTAGAGCGCTTTACGATTATGAGAATCGCCCCAGAAGGCAGGATATTCGAGAAGCAGATCGTCAGTATCGTGAAAATGGGTCCATATATCTTACTAAAATCCCCTTGCTAAGAGCGAAGAAAAATCGTCTTGGGGGTAAAATAGCTATGTACTCTATGCAAGAATATGAGTCTTGGGAAATAGACTCTCTAACTGACTTTGCTATTGTAGAAACTCTGATACGGGAATATCTTTAATGATCATTGATAGAAATGTTACTCGTTATGTTGTTTTCAGCGATGAAACCATAATGCATGCATTACAAAAAATGAGTCTGAACAAGAGTGGTATCGTTTTTGTTTTGACTCAAAGTGGTGTTCTCGAAGGAGTAATGACAGATGGTGACTTAAGACGCTGGTTACTAGAGGAAACTAACTTCGACTTGTCCTTACCAGTTGCCATAGTTAGCAACCATAATTTTACGAGCGCAGACATAGAAAGTCCTCACGAGAGTATTTCCGCTCTGTTTTCAAGTCGAATTAAATATCTCCCTCTACTCGATAGACAACATCGCTTGATGGCAGTTGCTACACAACACAACCAGCCAATCCAGATAGATAATTTCGTAATAGCAGAAGAAAGTCCGACCTTTATAATAGCCGAGATTGGCAACAACCATAACGGTGACATTGTATTGGCAAAAAAATTGGTAGACTTGGCTGTTGCTAGTGGGGCCAATTGTGCCAAGTTTCAAATGCGCCATTTAGCTTCCATGTATCGTCAAAATACACCCCAAAAAACGGCTGGAGAAGATCTCGGATCAGAGTATACGCTTCAGTTGCTAGAGCGCTTCCAGCTGACTACTAAGGAACTGATTGAAGTATTCGATTACTGCAAAGAGAAAGGCATTATCCCTCTCTGCACACCTTGGGATGCAACCAGCCTTGATGAATTGGAAAACTATGGCATGCCGGCGTACAAAGTAGCCTCGGCAGACCTGACAAATCATGAATTCCTAGAAAAACTGATCCTTACACGTAAACCACTGATTTGTTCTACTGGTATGTCCAGTGAGCAAGAAATAAAAAATGCTATTGCTCTCTTTCAGAGAAATGGTACCCAATTCATAATTTTACATTGCAACTCGACTTACCCTGCGCCCTTCAAAGACATCAATCTAAAATACATAAGTCGCTTACAGGAACTCATTCAAAGTGGCCATGTTGGTTATTCTGGTCATGAACGTGGAATGTCGGTCGCTATGGCAGCAGTTAGTTTGGGAGCAAAGGTTATTGAAAAACACTTCACTCTGGACAGGAACATGGAAGGCAATGACCATCGAGTCAGTTTGCTGCCAGATGAATTCACTATGATGGTTCAGGGGATTCGTGAAATAGAGCTCGCTATGGGACATCGCAAAGCTAGAGAAGTCACTCAGGGAGAAATGATGAATCGAGAAGTGCTTGGAAAGAGTCTAATATGTACCAGGGATCTAAAAATTGGAGAAATTATCACGTCGAACGCTGTAGACATACGTAGCCCCGGAAAAGGATTGCCTCCATATGAAAAAAATAAACTCATAGGTATGGTTGCTCGACGAGATATCGCTGTTGGTGATTTCTTCTATCCATCTGATCTTAATGAAAAGACCACACATGCTCGTCAATATTCATTCAATCGTCCTTTTGGTATCCCAGTCCGCTACCATGACCTGAAAGATATGCTTGGGAAGACCAATCTAGATTTAGTTGAGTTTCACCTTAGCTACAAGGACCTAGATCTTGATCCTGCAGATTATTTAGCATCTGAAGGCTATGACCTTGATGTAATAGTACATAGTCCTGAGTTATTTTATGGAGACCATATAATGGATCTCTGTTCAGAAGATAAAATATATCGTGAACACTCTATTAAAGAATTGCAAAGGGTTATTGATAAAACTCGTCAGATAGCCTCTTACTTTCATCGCGCGACTAAACCTCTAATCATCATCAATGCAGGTGGATTCACTTTAGATAGTTTCATGCCACGTTCAGAGCGCGAGGTTAAATATAAGTTAATCGCGGAAGCTATAAAAAAGCTTGACAGCCAAGGGGTCGAAATTATTCCTCAGACAATGCCTCCTTATCCATGGCATTTTGGTGGGCAACGCTATCACAATCTATTCATGGAGGCCGACGAGATTTCTGACTTCTGTGAAAAACAGGGGATGAGAGTATGTTTGGATATATCACATTCAAAACTTGCCTGTAACCTGAATAAGGATTCCTTTGCAAGATTTATTCGACAAATAGCTCCATATACGGCTCACTTGCACCTTGTTGATGCTAAGGATGTTGATGGCGAAGGGCTGCAAATCGGTGAGGGAGAGATAGACTTTGACGAAGTCTCTGAATTATTGAAGCAACACGCACCAACAGCATCCTTTATTCCTGAAATATGGCAAGGGCACAAAAATAACGGCGAAGGATTCTGGATAGCACTAGAGAGACTCGAGCAATTTAAGCTTTAATGAGGCGGTAGCTATATTACTTCCCAGCGAAACATAACAAAAATCATCTTTTTTTGATATACCATAGATTTATCAAAATCTGATCATTATCCTAATTACTATAGTATGAAAAAAATAGATCTGGGTTCTTAATGAGCCCAGCATTTTCTTGAATCTGCTCATCATCCCAATCCCACCAACATATTCTTTTCAATATTGAAATTTGTTCCTTATTAAAGCGTTGACGAATAACTTTAGCCGGGACTCCCACCACGATGGCATAGTCAGGTACATCACGAGTCACTACAGCACCAGCCCCGACCACAGCACCATCGCCAATTGTCACCCCAGGTAATATAATTGCATTAGCACCAATCCATACATCATTGCCAATCGTAATCTTTTGATTGGAAGACATGTTATACAAATCCAATAGATCGTCATTCTCCCAGATACCAGGAACACCTTCATAACCTAGAATATCATGTTTGGATATATAGAGTAGGGGATGGGATGTAATACAATCGAGAGGGTGATTGAACTCGCCGATTTTAACTGACTCATTAATGGAACAGAAAGCACCAATGCTTTCAAGTAATGAACCTTTGAAACAATGGCGTTCATAGCCGTATGTATACTTTCCAACCTCAACGCCATTGATGCTACGTTTTGAGGTTGTCGATACATCTACATTTTTAAAGACCTGAATGAAGTGTTCCCCCTCCTTTAAGCCAATATCACGCAAATATTGGCTTATTTCTATAAAAAACGAACTAACAATTACTATAAAAGCCTCATTAATGGGCTGTGAATAACTATCCGGAGTAACAACTTCTTTGCCAAGAAAGCACTTTTTCTCAGGACGTGTAGTCATAAAAAAAGTCACTTGTGAATACAACCAAGAATTTTTATTAATAAAATCCTCTGCCGCAGACCCAGTACCATAGATGATTAAATTTCTACCACGAGAGAGTTTTTCTTCAATCATAAGGCGATGTAACATTAGCATAAAGGCTTTCCTTATAGAAAAAAATCTGCCTTCTTATTAACAAAACAATCTAGCTCACCAGACGTTATATTGTATATCTTCTGCCCTCTTCTTTCGGCAAGTCGACGAATATAACCATACTCTAACTTTTGTCGTTCAATAGTTTCTCGCAGTCCATGAAAACCCAATTCCTTATATGCATCGAGTGATATTTTATCATCCACCGAAGTATGTTGGTAAACATGCGGAATAACCTTTCCAGACAATATATCCTCCTTAGTAAAAGCCCACCAAGTATGATCAAATCCAACCAAACAAATTTCTTCATATCCAATATAAAGGGCCAGTAGTATCGCAGGACATAATACATTCTGAGCACAATGCTGCATTTTCGCACTAAAGTCACAGCTTATTATCTCATCTGTAGCAAGCCCAGATGACATATCATAGAAATAGAGGTTCTCCATTTCCGCTTTTTGCCTGTCAAAATAATGTAAAGCATCAGCATTGACTACTAATCTGGTATCAGGAAGTTTAGTCGACAGCACGTTAATTATTGGTTCTAGTAATAAATCACTTTTCAACCAAAAGAGAGGGTCTGCCAATATCCAGAATTTAGGTAATAATTTAACAATCTCATGGCTTTTATAGGCATGATTAACCGCAATACAGTCAAACTGGGCTAACTTGCTTAAATTTATAGTTTTCAGTGAAGGTCCATTGCCAATGATAAAACAACGATCAGTTTTTCGCTTATCTTTAAGTTGCTTATTCTTGTTCAACACATGGCTAGAAATAATACTATCATATGTACTATAATCCATGATGGTGTGTTTAACACCCAACTCACTTAGTTGGCACTGGAGCTCTGTCACATAAGATGACGTAATGATTATCTTACTATCACTCTGCAAATATTCATTTATATTCGTGACCAGATCAATCGTTATACCATTAAACAAGCGACCACTTTTCTTTGGATCATTATCCAAAATAACTCTAGGGACTGTATCACCATAAATACGAACCCATTTATTAAAAAGCTTTTCAGCCAAGCTTGAAGCACCAATCCACACAACACTCATAAAAAACCTTATTCTTTTAAATTAACATTATTAACATACCAGTCCCACGCATTTCGCATGCCTAACTCCAATGTAGTGGTTGCCTGCCAACCCAATTTATTCAATCTTGTTACATCCAGTCTTTTTACAGGAGTACCCTCAAGTTTATTCTCATCAAAACAAAACTCTCCGGTGAAACCACTGATAGCTTTAAGAAGCTCTGCCACTTCACGAATAGAGCAATCAATACCAGTTCCAATATTAATATGAGAACATCTAGGATCAGTCAGTGACTGTAAGTTTTGTTTAGATATAGACATAATATGTAAGCATGCTGCCGCCAAGTCATCGACATGCATGAATTCACGACGGGCGTTGCCACTACCCCAGATCTCTACAAACTTATCGCCTTGTTCAATGGCTCGATAGAACTTTCCTATTAAAGCAGGGATAACATGACTGTACTGAGGGTGAAAATTATCATATGGGCCATAAAGATTGGTCGGCATGGCACAGCGATAATCTCTTCCATATTGCCTATTGTAACTTTCACACAGTTTAATACCGGCAATTTTGGCAATAGCATAAGGTTCATTGGTCGGCTCCAATGGGCCGGTAAGCAGTGCCTCTTCCGAAATGGGTTGTGGGGTCAACTTTGGATAAATGCAACTAGATCCCAGAAATAACATTTTCTGTACATCAGCAAGATGTGCACTGTGAATTAAATTAGCTTCAATCATCAAGTTTTGGTAGATGAATTCGGCTGGGAAACTTTCGTTTGCATAAATTCCTCCAACCTTGGCAGCCGCCACATATATTTCATCTATTTGTTGATGCATCAGAAACCGTTTTACCGCTTGTTGATCTGTCAGATCTAGCTCACCTCGAGTAGCGGTCACCAGTTCAACTGAATCCAGCATCGTAAGTTGCCGACACAAGGCTTGTCCTACCATGCCGAGATGTCCAGCAACAAAGACTCTCTTCTTAGCCATATATTCAGTCCCCCATGGACTCACCAATCTCAAATCCGTGCTTTTTCAACAAGGCATGGCACTGCGCTACTTTCACATCAGCAGCAACCATTTCGGCACACATTTCTCTGACTGTAATACTGGGTTTCCAACCCAGTTTTTCTCGTGCTTTACTCGCATCACCTAACAAAGAATCAACTTCTGCAGGACGGAAATACCGGGGATCAATACGAAGGACCACATCACCAGGACGAACTGCCGGAGCCAACTCTCCCTTGGCTGATACCACCACTGCAACTTCTTCAACACCCTTGCCTTCGAAACGTAATTGCATACCTACATCTTCTGCTGCCCAAAGAATGAACTGACGCACAGAATACTGCTCGCCAGTCGCTATCACAAAGTCTTCAGGTTCTTCTTGCTGTAACATGAGCCATTGTAGTTGTACATAATCCTTTGCATGACCCCAATCCCGTAGAGAATCAATATTCCCCATGTAGAGACAACTATCCAAACCTTGGGCAATATTGGCCAAACCTCTGGTAATCTTTCGAGTAACAAAAGTTTCTCCCCTACGGGGAGATTCATGATTAAAAAGAATACCGTTGCATGCATATAAACCATAAGCCTCACGATAGTTCACCGTGATCCAGTATGCATAAAGTTTGGCAACGGCATAAGGAGAGCGTGGATAGAAGGGGGTGGTTTCTCTTTGCGGTATCTCTTGGACCAGGCCAAACAACTCTGACGTCGAAGCTTGATAAAACCGGGTTTTTTTCTCCAATCCCAACAACCGGATCGCCTCTAGCAGGCGCAGTGTGCCCATAGCATCCACATCGGCCGTATATTCCGGAGACTCAAAGCTGACGGCTACGTGAGATTGAGCCCCCAAATTATATACCTCATCTGGCTGAACCTCTTGAATAATACGGGTCAAGTTAGAGGAGTCCGTCAGATCACCATAATGCAGTACAAAGTTTTGATGTTCAATATGAGGGTCTTGGTAGATATGGTCTATACGTTGAGTATTGAACGATGACGCTCGACGCTTGATCCCATGCACCTGATACCCTTTTTCTAACAGAAACTCGGCCAAATAGGAGCCATCCTGCCCGGTTACACCAGTGATAAGTGCGACTTTCTTATTCATAGATTTCATGCCACTTGATGATCCGTGCTACAGGAGCCTTGTGTTGTAACTTCAAAACTATTTCATCACCATGCTCTCCCTCTACAGAGTTAAATAAAATTTCCACATTGGAGGGGAAATCATGTAAAGACCAGACTTGTCTACCATTAAAGGTACTATCACTCCCCAGAGAGGTAATAAAGAAGTCTGTCACAATACCCGATTTTTCAAGCAGCATGTATATTATGTTAGCCATAATACCGGTACCAAAGATACCAATACGTCTTCCTTTCAGTACTGAAACATCTTGCTCCTTCTCCAAATAACTATGAAAAAGCCGCTTCAATAACGTCATATTTTTATTTGCCAATGCCAAAGCTACGTCTTGTTGGTTTACCCTTTCCAAATCAAGAAGTTCGTAAATAATCCTGGTTTCCCGATTGATTAGGTTATAGTTTTCAATATTACTGCTCAGCCCACCAAGATAGAAATGGGCCACTGTTCTGTCAGAAAAATCCCCACGCTTAAAAAGAATGGTCTTCAACATAATATAGGAATCAGCAGCTATATTAAAAGACCGGGGAAAACCACCATATTCCTGCAGCAGGGCTCGCTTCATGAAAAAGCCTTGATGATGAGGATGGCTAAATTCCTGTTCACCATTACGCAATTCATTTCCATGCAAAATCCACTCAGCATTGGTCGCAGGATCCTTTATAATAACTCTAGCAGCCAAATAATCTAGAGAATCGTCTTTTACAAATTCGGCCAAAATATCATAAATAACATCTGAGTCACAGAGATGATCATCTGAGCTAAGATAATAAATAATTTCACCCGTTGCAGCAGCTAATCCTTTGTTGAAAGCATCATAAACACCGTTATCTGCTTCTGACACTACTTTCGCTATATGTGGAAATGTAGACACTAGGGTAAGTGTTTGATCTGAAGAACGGCCATCGATAATAATATGCTCTATCTGGGAAATGGCTGTTTGTTTAGCCACACTAGATAAGCATCTTTCGATAGTTGCAGCACTATTATATGTTGCTGTAATGATAGAAACTTTCATTCAATTTTCATCCATTAGACCAGTATAAAGTGCATTCTAAAACCAGAGGTCAGCCATGAACACCTGCCGTTTTTCTCAATACACTGATACAATCCATATCCTTGCACTCCCAATCGATGAGTGTTTGCTCCACCACCTCGAAATCATGGTGCTGGGCAATGAAAGCAACATCATCTTTTGAGATCCTGCTACGTCCGGCCGGATTCAGATTCCATTGGTCGAATACTCTCATATTATCCACCAATGCACCAAGATTAGAGTGATGCATTACAACATACCCATGATCTTTCAGTACACGATTGAACTCGCCGAGATAGAAATCCAAGCTTTTATAGGAAAAATGAACCATCGCATCCCAAGAATATATCAGACTTAGAGAGCTGGTTTGCTGAGGTAACTGATCTGTACCATTACATTGCATACTGACATTTGAATATTTAGCAAAGCGCTGGCGGCAGAACTCTATTGCGTCAAAGCTGGCATCAACCAATTGCAGATACTGACAACGTGTATGCACTATCTCTGCAATACGTCCCTTACCACAGGCAAAATCAAGGACATTGCTATAATCCAACACACCTTCCAGCCGGCTCAATACAGGTTGAATGAATCTATTATATTGGGCTTGGGCTGAATTCTCTGCCAATTTATAGTAGGCATCCCATTCATCATCTGCCGGGGTAGCACTCAGTCTGGTTTGAATCAGGTCTAGCACATCAATTTTCTGCTCAGCTCCGATACCTACAATTCTCGTAGGATCAACGCCCTCACTAACAAGATACTCTGTTATCTCTTCTTCAAATAATTGAGACGCAATAATAATTTGCTCAGGTTGTTGCCAATTCATCAAATCCGGTGGTAGAAAAATGAGTTGTTGCTGTTTTTCCAAGGACTTAAATTTTCTATCGACCAGCCAAGATACATGACAAAAAGGAACTGCAGCCAACTGGCGAAGGAAATATTCACCAATTTCTCCAGCACCATAGATAGCAATGTTTGCTCCCTTTATGACGCGATCGAAGGGAAACAGTATGAGATTCATGAGTCAACCCTATTTATTGTAGTTCAATACGGATGGTGTATTGTACAGCCAGGTCACGGGGCGAAACCCAAACAGACCATTTTTCTTATTCACATGCCCATTCAACGCACAAAGCCTGGCCCAACGTTCAGATATCACACCAAAATCATCCGTCCAGTCAGCCCTGATACTGCTGCTGAGTTTTTCTAGCCATAAATAAATGCGTTCTAACTCTGCATCACTTAAATCACTTCGTAGGTCACAGCACCATTCATGTGCCTCAATATCTATGTCCACGACGCCGAGAGTTTGCATGTATTTGATCATTATCTGCCGATACAAGGTCATTTGACGAACACGTTTTATTTTTGAGACTTGGGCATCATGAACTCTGTAATGGACCAATACTTCCGGGATGTTGGCAAATTTAATTCCACGACAAAGCGCCATTCTGGACCAGAGCTCAGTATCCTCAACATCTTCATAATGTTTGTCATATGAAAATTTCTGAAACAACTCGATTTTGCCCATGATTGAGCTATGGCTGAACCCTGATGAACGAAACAACAGCATGAATTTAATAAATGTATCTTCCCGGCGGTGATGCCAAATCTCGCTGCGAGCCCCGAAAAGCTGCACCCAGCTTCCAACAATATCTATTTCTGGGTGAGCGTTGAGAAAAGTCAACTGACAAGAGAAACGATGAGGCTCACAAATATCATCGCCATCCATGCGGGCCAACCATCTGCCCTGGGCTAATGCCACCCCTTCGTTAAGAGAATCTACAATTCCGCTATTTTCCCGGGAAATGATCTTTATCCGTTTATCATGACAAGCTATCCGCCGAACAATTGCAGGTGTCTCATCACTGCAACCGTCATCGATCACCAGCACTTCAAAGTCTGTGAAAGTTTGAGCCTGGATACTAGCAAGTGCTTCTTCGATATATTCTGCACAGTTATAGACAGGCATTAATACAGATAACAGTGGTTTGGTCACGGCATGTGTATCCAAGGTTCAAAGAGTTGTCGTGTGCTTGGCAAAGTGATTCAACGCATTATTCACCGCATCATCCATATCAAAATAGCGATACTCGGCAAGGCGCCCCAAGGCGATCAGTTGTGGGAAATTGGTCAACTCACCACGGCACGCTTGATAATGCTGTTTGGCTGTATCGGTAAATAGCGGGTAATAAGGTTCGAGCCCCCGTTCCGGCTGATAGTCACAGGGATATTCGTAAACGATGCTGGTACCGGGATGTACCTGCCCGCTGAAGTGCTTGAACTCGGTGATCCGCGTGAAGGCTTCTTCATTCGGATAATTGACGGTGGTAACCGGTTGGAATTGTTCCTGCGCCAGATGGCGATGCTCAAAACGCAGTGAGCGGTATGGCAGGTAATTCCCCTCTGCCGGCAGCAGATGATCCAGCATCCCGGTATAGATCAAGGGGCCGTCAAACGGCGCTCCATCCAGCAGCACCCACTTATGTTGCCAGTCCAACCTGACATGCTCTGCCATTGGGGTCGACAGCCTCACTTCAATCAGCGGGTGCGCGAGCATGCGCTCAAACATGGCGGTATAGCCTGCGGCCGGCACCGCCTGCCAGGGGTCGGTGAAATAGCGATCATCCCGACTGACCACCACGGGAACCCGCGCCGTCACCTCGGGGGAGATCTGCTCGGGCGGTACCCCCCACTGTTTGCTGGTGTAGTTGACGAAAGCTTTCTGATAGATGAAATCTGCCAATTCACCCAGCAGGGGATGCGCCTCTTTACGCAGTTCCAGAATAGGCACTCTGGCACCATCACCAAACCGGGTTCGCAGGGCCTCAATCATGGCGCCGGCCTTGTCGGCGGGGAAACAGCGCTCGATGCTGGTCAGGTTGAACGGGATAGGCACCAACTGCCCGTCGATACGTGACAGCACGCGATGCTCGTAAGGCAACCACTCGGTAAACTGCGACAGGTAATCCCACACCTCCTTGCTGTCGGTATGGAAGAGGTGCGGCCCATAGCGATGGATCAGCACGCCATGCTTGTCATACTCGTCGAAGCAGTTGCCCCCTATGTGGTCGCGCTGTTCCAGCACCAGCACCTTCCAGCCAAGCTGGCTGGCCATGCGTTCAGCCATGACGGCACCAGACAGCCCGGCACCAATGACGATTGCCT
Source organism: Aeromonas sp. s3 (assembly GCF_040907805.1). Classification (NCBI taxonomy): domain Bacteria; kingdom Pseudomonadati; phylum Pseudomonadota; class Gammaproteobacteria; order Aeromonadales; family Aeromonadaceae; genus Aeromonas; species Aeromonas sp. s3. The sequence goes on along the minus strand of NZ_JBFOCQ010000021.1, from coordinate 98,130 downwards.
GATAACTCACGCCGCTTCTCCAAACAGTTGTTGCACTACCCGGGCGGGATGGGCCCGCTGCGCCCACGCCAGTTGATGGCGCTCGTCGAAGAACCAGCCAGGCGCCAGCCCCGCAACCTCTGCCGCCGACAGCTCGATGAGCTGCGTGAAACGGACGACGTCATCCTGCCGCAAAAAGTAGAGCGCGGCAGAGTAGTAGTGATGGGCACGCCCCTGGGCAATGACCACCGGGTCTGCACCGAATGCAGCCGCATTGTCACAGGCGCGCAGCAGGTCGCGCAGCGACTGCTCACGCCGCTCCGCGGATTTGCGGGTCTGCCCACCGAAGCTCTGGGTATGGAAGCGATAACGCCCCAGCAGCTCGGGGATGAAATCCAGGGAGCCCGGATTGAGGGAGAGATTCAGGATGTGCCAGGGATAATCGAGAATGATCTTGCACCCTTCATCGATGGCATCGGCCATGCCGTCATAGCGGCGGAACATGATGGAGCTGGCATTGACGAAGACCCCGAAGCGGATCAGCGCCTCCCGCGTCATCACGGGTTCGAGGTAACGGGCATTGTAGTAATCGTGAGTGAAGAGCTTGATGCGCGCATCAGTCTCATCGTCAAACATCTCCGCCTCGTGATAGCAAAGCGTGCAGCCGGGGTGCGCGTCCAGATAGTCGGCCTGACGCTGCAGCTTGCCCGGCAAGGCCAGGTCGTCGCCATCCACATAGGCAAGGTAGGCCCCTTTTGCTTCGCCAAGCAGCCGCTTCTGGGTTCTGGCCAACCCCATGTTCTGTTCGTTTTGCAGGGCCCGCAGGGCCGGCCACTGCCCTGCCAGCCGCTGCATGATGGACCAGGAGTCATCACTCGAGCCGTCATCGATGGCGATCACCTCGAACTCGAAATCCGTCTGCTGCTCGAGCAGGCTGAGCAGGCAGGGTTCGATGAAGCGCGCCAGATTGTAGACGGGCACCAATACGCTGACTTTCATAGGGAAATCCAAGGGAAAATGAATAGAAAAGAAGCGGATGGGAGAAAATGGGCAAGGCTACCGCACGGTCCCTGTCAACCCTTCTCCCTCTCTGTCAGGTTTTACTGCAAGAGGTATGCCTGACCAAGCTAATCCATTGAAGCTGCTGGATTTATGTGAGCCACACCCGATTATTCACGTCGACTGAGACCACGGCTGCACAGTTGCAGCATGTCGATGCCATCCCAGTGCCATTCGAATGCGAGCGCCTGTCCCGGCGCCACCACCCGGTCAATCCGGCAGGTGGAGGCTGTCGGCAGCGCTGCCTCGACCCCGGCCCTGTCACAGCCGACCCAGACGCAGGTCTGCATGTCCCAGGGCTGCGCCAGCAGCTCATTCAGGGTATCGGCCACAAATTCGGCAACTGTACCTCCTCCGACGTGTGCGAGCCGCAGCGTGCTGGTCGGAGTCAATAAGGTGACGCCGGGCAAGCTGGTCACCTTCATTCCCCCCAGCTCGGCGGCATTTTGTTGACTGTGGATGAGTCGTTCCATCGCCAGGGCGGGATCGGTGGCAAAGGGGGCAAACAGGGCTTCCAGCAGGCGGCGGCGCAGCCCCTCGTCGGGCTCACCCAGCCAGCAGAGGGTGGTTGGCGAGGCGCAGGCCTGCTGGTTGAAACGGGTGCAGTCCTGCTGCAAGGCATCCAGCGTCCGTTGCCACTCTTGCGGATCCAGCCCGGCCAGCCAGCGGCTGTCGAGCACCGCCATCGAGCGGCGATCCGGAAACACCACCTCCTGCGCCGTTGGTGCCAGGGGAATGGCCCGCACCTGGCGAATGGTCTCGTCGCCGCCCCAGATGATGCGCAGCCGGCAGCGCGCCGACAGCCAGGCGGTGATTCCCTCGTCGTGGTCATAGCGAATGAAGCGGGTACGGGCGGCGATCTCTTGCCATTCACCGAAGCTGAACAGTTCGCTGAGGATCGCCAGCATGGCCTCCTGCTGCGGATCGCGGCGTGACGACAGCCGCACCACGCAGGGGTTGCCCATCAACAGAGCCATCAACCAGGAGTAGAAAGCCACCGTCGGCACGTTGGAGGGCACCAGGTGAAAGGTGACCCCAAGCGGCCCCCGTCCCTGCAAGCGCTGTTGTTCTCTGGCCAGCTGGCGGGGCCGCAGCCAGAAACCGAACGCGACCAGATCAGGGTGACGACGACCCTCTTGTTGCAGGCGGGCCGACAGCGCCGCCACGAAGTCGCAGATGACGGGGGCAAAGCAGGGCAGCGGCTGCGGGCAGAAAGTTTGCCAGCCCGCCGTCGGGGCCACGAAGCCGACCGCCGGCCCCTCCTGCCAGAGCACTGTGGTCGCCCCGGACAGGGTCATTGGAAGGTGTCGCTGCATCCCCTCACCTCGGCGCCGTGCTGGCGTCCCGCTACGTGAAAATAACGGCCATGGCGGCCACAAGGGCAGTCATCCTCTCCCAGCAGCACACCGAGATCCTCGCTCAGCAGGCTGTGGCCGGGATAACTGCCGGGGATGGCGGAGAGCACCTGCAGCAGGCCTGGGCTGCCAATCCCGAGTGGCTGATGGGTGAGCGGATCGCGCACCTGTACATCGGCAAACACGGGAGCATGCAGGTGTCCCTGCTCGCACTCGACGAAGATGGAGCCCACCTGCTCCACCATGCCGTAGAAGTTGTGTACCCGACCCAGCCCCAGCTGGTCACGGCAGCGGGCCTTGAAGGCGGGATTGTCCACCGCCAGGTGCTGCAGCTTCTTCCAGCCGCCGCTGTGAAACAGAATGCCTTGTGTCAGCGGCAGTTGCAGACCGCGCTCGCGCAGCGGCTCCAGCAGGCATTGCCAGACCATGAAGGTGAAGCCGAACAGCAGCACCGGCTGGCCGGCATATTTGTCACAGAAGGCCTCGATGACGGGCCAGTTGGGCCGCATCTGCTCGTCAAGGGCATAGGTATGGTCACGGCCGAGGAAGGAGAGCCCCAGCGCACCCGCGCCGCGCGCCGAAAAGCCGCTGCGGTTCTGGATGAGGGCGGGTTGCTCCACCAGCAGCATGGGCAGGCGCTGCTTGCCGACAAACTCCTGCAGGATCTTCACCAGCACCTTGCTCTGCAGGGCGGCGGTCTCCCGGTCCAGCACGATCCGTGATGGTGAACCCGTGGTGCCCGACGAGGTGAGCACCTTGAACACCTCGCTCTGCGGCACGCTCTGCCATTGGGCCAGTTTGAACAGCCGGGCTGCCAGGTAGGGCAGCGCAGCGTAGTCGGTCGCCGCGGCCGTCCAGCCGAAGGCTTGCAGCACATTGTCATAGGCCGTGCAGTGCGCCCGATGGTGCGCAGTCAGCGCGTTGAGCCGCGCCAGCAGCAGCGCCTGTTTGGCGGCCTGGGGCAGCGCGAAGACCGGCGTGCTCAGCAACTGCTCCATCACGCCTCCCCCGCCAGTCTGGCCAGGGCGGCATAGTCAATCTTGTGATTGGCGGTGCGCGGCAGTTGTGTCACCTGCACCACCTGCACCGCCCGCGGCGGGGCCTGCAGCCACTGCGCCAGCTCGCGCTGCAAGCCGTCGGTCGTCTGGTCACTACGGGGTTCGACGGCCACCAGCAGGCAGTCGTCACGCCCGCCGCAGGCCCCCGCCCAGCCCCAGCGATGGAGCTGGCTCTCGACCTCCGCCAGGCTGACCCGCTTGCCGAACAGCTTGAGAAAACGGCTGAGCCGGCCGCAGATGTAGTAGCGGCCCGTCTCGTCACAGCGGGCCAGATCGCCGGTAGCCAGCTCCTGCAGCTGGGCGCCCAGCGCCAGATCCTCGGCCGCACCGGCGTAACCCAGCATGACGTTGTCGCCGCGATAGACCAGCTCCCCCTCCCCGGGCTTGCCCCCCTCCAGCGCGCGCAAGGCGAACTGGCCGCCGGGAATGGCGCGACCGATGGCATCGGGATGAGCGGCCACCTCGGGCGCCGCCAGCCAGGCCATGCGGGCGGTGGCCTCGGTCTGGCCGTACATGACAAAGAAGCGCCGCTCCAGCCGCAGGGCCTGCTCGGCAAACTGCTGCGCCAACGCGGGCTCTAAACGCCCGCCCGCCTGGGTCAGGGTCTGCAACGAGGGGTAACGGGCCCAGTCAAAGCGCAGTCTGGCCAGCATCTGATAGGTAAAGGGCACCCCGGCAAAGCTGCTCACGCAGTGCAGATCGACTTGCTGCCAGAAGTCGCGCTCCAGCACGCTCCCCTCGTGCTGCACCAGGGAGGCGCCCACCAGCAGATGGCTGTTGAGCACCGACAAGCCGTAGGAGTAGTACAGCGGCAGGCTGGTGATGGCCCGCTCGGCCGCGGTCAGCGCCAGATAATCGGCGATGGAGGCGGCGTTGGCCGCCAGATTGCGCCCCGACAACCGCACCCACTTGGCGCTGCCGGTGCTACCCGAGGTTGGTAGCATTACCGCCAGCGCCGGGTGCAGGGCGGGCGTCGCCGCGGCGAGCCGCTCCAGCTGGCCGACATCATTGACCCGCCAGCTCACGCCAAACTGCCGGCAGCTGGCATCGTGCTGGCTCGCTGGGAGGGCCGGGTCTGCCAGCATCACGACATGCCCCAGCTTGAGCGCAGCCAGATAGTGCAGCAGGTGGACGGTGCGGGTGAAAAAGGGCAGATAGATCAGGCTGCGCTCGTCCGGATAGCTGGCCGCCAGCCGCGCCACCCGCAGTGCCAGCTCGCCGTAGGAGAGCCAGCCCTCTTGCGGGTCGCGCCAGGCCGGTGACGGGTTGTCTTCCCGCAGGTGGGCGAGCAGTGCGTGCGCGTGATCCATCAGACCGTCATGCCTCCATCCACACCGATGACCTGACCGGTCACATAGCTTGCCAGGTCGGAAGCGAGGAACAGCGCGACCTTGGCCACTTCGTCCGGGGTGCCGATGCGCCCCATGGCGATACTGGCGAGTCGCTCGGCAAACTTGTCGTCCGGGATGGCGTGGGCCATCTCGGTGTCGATGAAACCGGGGGCGATGGCATTGACCCTGATCCGGTTGGCGGCCAGCTCCTTGGCCAGCGACTGGGTGATGCCGATCACCGCCGCCTTGCTGCCAGCATAGCTGCAAAGGCCGGCAGCACCCACCCGCCCCATCAGGGAGGCCAGATTGATGATGCTGCCGCCACCGCTGCGCTGCATCAGGCGGGCGGCATACTGGCTGCAATAGACCACGCTGAAGGTGTTGTGGCTGAAGGTCTGCTCCAGCTGAGCCTGATTGACCATGCCGAGCAGCCCCTCTTCCAGCATGCCGGCATTGTTGACCAACACGTCCAGCGTTCTGGTCTGGACAAACAGCTGCTGAAAGGCCTGCTTGACTGCTTGCGGCTGCGCCACGTCGACACAAAGCGAGTGACAAGGCACGCCGAACTCGGCGCCGAGCTCATCTGCCAGCCGGCTCATGGCCGCCTCATCGCGCCCCGCCAGCCACAGCTCGGCCCCCTGCGCGGCAAACAACCGGGCAATGGCGAGCCCGATGCCGCGCCCGGCGCCGGTGATCAACACCCGCTTGCCTTGCAGCAGCCCCTGCATCAGAGGGCGACCCCGTATTTGGCGAGGATCTCCCGCGCCTTGGCGACCGAGCTCATGTCGATGATGTCATCGGTATCGAGCAGCACGCCGTAGCAGTCCTCCAGCTGGGCAATCAGGCCCATGTGGGCGACGGAGTCCCACTGGGGAATGCTGTTGTAGGCCAGCTGGTCGCTGACAGTGCCGACGTCGATGCCGAGGGCATCGGCAAAAACCTGTTCCAACGCTGTAGTCATCTGAAAAATCTCCGTAGCCGTTCTCGGGCGGCATAATAGTCGGCGGGCTGCAGTTCGAGGGCGATGAAGTCGCCCTGTTGCCCCTGTTGGCGATAGCCGAGCTGTGCATTGAGGCGCAAAGCGGCGTCGTTGCCGGTGCGCACCAGAGTGCGGATGCAGCCGAGCCCGAAGGTATCGAAGCCCTGATCGAGCTGTGACAGGGCGGCGGCGACAGCCAGCATGGGGTGGCGTACGCTGGAGCGGCCCAGATAGAGGCCGGCATCGGCCACTTGCTGCCCCTGCAGCGATTGCCTCATCTCCCCTTTCAGGTTGACGTAGCCGGCCCGCAGGCCACGGCACCAGAGCACCCAGTGCTGCTGGTCAGCCCGTTCCAGGGTGCTGACGAACCACTGCCGTTGCTGGCGGGGGGAGATGAGCGCCTGCTCCACCATCTGCAACCGCACCTCGTCCAGGTTGCGCCAGCGTCGCAGGGTGGGCAGATCCCAGGGCTGGAGCGGGCGCAATTCGACACCATAACTCATGTTCAATACCAACGACGTCCCATCACTTGCCCATGTTATCGACCATCACCGGGCAATTCCGTAGCAAAGCTCAATAATATAAGATGAAAACTCGGTATAATCTCAAAAATAATCAACGAGTTGTCATCAATTATCCGGCTCGGCGACCACGTCGGGCTCCTCAGGGAGAGAGCATCATGGCCATCGCCATCATCCCGGCACGGGGCGGCAGCAAGCGCATTCCCCGCAAGAACATCCGCCCCTTCTGCGGCCTGCCCATGATTGCCTACGCCATCGGGGCAGCCAGAGACTCGGGCTGTTTCAGTCGGGTGGTGGTCTCCACCGATGACCCGGAGATCGCCGAGGTGGCCCGTCGCCTCGGGGCCGAGGTGCCTTTCCTGCGCGGCGCGGCGCTGGCCGATGACCATACCGGCACCACCCCTGTGGTGATCGACACCATCCAGCGGCTCGACCAGCTTGGCATCCAGGCAGAGCACTACTGCTGCATCTATGCCACAGTGCCACTGATCCAGGCCGCCGACATGCGCGCCGCCCACCACCGCCTGCTCGCCAGCAAGGCCCCCTTCGTCTACACGGTGGCCGAATTCGGTTTCCCGATCCAGCGGGCGGTACGCATGGACGCGCAAGGCAGAGTCACGCCGTTCTGGCCGGAGCAGATGGCGAAACGCTCCCAGGATCTGGAGCCCGCCTATCAGGATGCCGGCCAGTTCTACTGGGGCAGCCGCGCGGCCTGGCTGGGGGGGATCAGCCCGGTGGGGGGAGAAGGGATCGGCCACATACTGCCAAGGCACAGGGTGGTCGACATCGACACGCCGGAAGATTGGCACCTGGCCGAACTGCTCTATCAAGTGCTGGCCCAAGATGACGTTTAAGGTTGCCTTCCGGCTCGATGCCGGCGCCGAGATCGGCTTGGGCCACCTGATGCGCTGCCTGGCCATCGCCGATCGGCTGCACGCCGCCGGGGCCGAGTGCCACTTCCTCTGCCACGATCTGCCGATACACCTGCTGCCGCTGCTGCGACCCCATCACCACCATCCTCTGAGCGCGCTCGATGACGCCGGCCCGCTGCCCGGCTTGCAGCCCGATTGGCTGGTGTTCGATCACTACCAGATTGACCACACAATCGAACACAAACTGGCGGTCCACTGCGGCCGCGTGCTGGTGATCGATGATCTGGCCGATCGGCCGCACCACTGCCAGCTGCTGCTGGATCAGGGGCCCTTGCGCCGCGCCGCCGATTACCAGCCGCTCACCCCCGCCGGCTGCCGGCTGCTGCTCGGCACCGACTATGCCCTGCTGCGCCCCGCCTATCGCCAGCTGGCGCGGCAACATGCCAGTCAGTGGCGACGAGGCCTTGTCTGCTTTGGCGGCGCCGACCCGGCCGGCGCCTGCCTCGTCACCCTCAACAGCCTGGCCCGGCTGCCCTGGGCCCGCACCATCCAGTGGACCCTGGTGGCGGGCGGGGCCAATCCCTTCTGGCCCGAGCTGGAGCAGAGAGTGGCCGAGCTGGCCGACCTCAACCTGGTGCTGCTGCGCCAGAGCGACCAGATGGCCGACCTGATGAGCCGGCACGACTTCGCCATCGGCGCCGCCGGCGGCATGACCTGGGAGCGGGCCTGTCTCGGTCTGCCGACCCTGGCGCTGCCCATCGTCGACAACCAGCAGTTCAACGACCAGGTGATCGCCCGCTTCCAGCTGGCCGAGCGGCTGACCCTGAGCGAGCTGGCCGAGCCTGAGCGGCTGCTGCAGGCCCTGCAACGGCTTGAACAACAATCAGACGACTACCGCCGCCGCGGCCAGCAGCAGGTGGACGGGCTGGGGCTGGATCGGCTCACCGCCCGATTGCTGCAACAATTGGATTATCAGCTGTTACCAGATGGCCAACATTGGCAACTACGCCATGATGGCAAACTGCTGCTCACCCTGACCCTGAACGACCAGCGGCTGACATGGCAGGCCGCCCGACCACTGCAACCAGCGGAGTGGCAAGAGCTGGCACATCGCTTGCAAACAATTTTCTCCCAATTTCCCCTCTATCTTGCCGAGCCACCGCAGATAGCGCCCCCTGCCCCCTGGCAGCCGGCGCCGCAAGGCTGGCAACTTGGCACAGGAGTCTGAACACAGATGCAGATCGCCCATCAATCCATCGGCCCGGCGCAGGCTCCCTACGTGATCGCCGAGCTGTCGGCCAACCACAACGGCAACCTGGATCGCGCACTGGCCATCATGACCGCCGCCAGGGAGGCCGGGGCCAGTGCGGTCAAGCTGCAGACCTATAGGCCCGACACCATCACCCTCAACAGTGACAGGCCAGAGTTCCAGATCCACGGCGGTCTCTGGGATGGTCACAACCTGTACGACCTCTATGAGTGGGCGCACACCCCCTGGGAGTGGCATCAGGCCCTGTTTGCCAAGGGGCGCGAGCTGGGACTGACGGTCTTCAGCAGTCCGTTCGACTTCAGCGCGGTGGATCTGCTGGAATCCCTCGACTGCCCGGCCTACAAGATCGCCTCCTTCGAGCTGGTGGACTTGCCCCTCATCCGCTACGCCGCCCAGACCGGCAAGCCGCTCATCATGTCCACCGGCATGGCGAACGAGGCCGAGATCGCCGCCGCGGTCGAGATGGCGCTCAAGCACGGCAACGGCCAGCTGGCCCTGCTGCACTGCGTCAGCGGTTATCCGGCGCCGGCCGCCGAATACAACCTGCGCACTATCCCTATGTTGCGCCAGCGCTTCGGGGTCGAGGTGGGGCTCTCCGATCACACCCTGGGGTCGGCCACGGCCATCGCCGCCACCGCGCTCGGGGCGACCCTCATCGAGAAACACTTCACCCTGGCCCGCGCCGACGGCGGGCCGGATTGCGCCTTCTCCATGGAACCGGCCGAACTCACCGAGCTGGTGGCCTCGGTCAATACCGCCCATGCCGCCCTCGGGGTGGCCGATTACCAGCTCACCGCCAGTGAACAGGGCAACCGCGCGTTTCGCCGCTCCCTCTATCTGGTCAAGGAGATGGCAGCCGGCGAGGTGCTCACCGCAGAACATATCAAGTCGGTGCGCCCCGCCCTCGGCCTGCCTCCCGCCGATTACGATCGGATCATCGGCAAGCGAGTCAACCGCAGCCTGAGTGCCAATCAACCGCTGAGCTGGGAGTGGATAGACAAGGATGAGTGATGATCTGTTCAACCAGCACGGCAGACTCATCAGCCAGCGCTGGCCCGCCCTCTGGCCCCGCCTGCTGGCACAGGACGTGGAAAGCCTGCCGGCCGAGTTGACCGAAGGGCTCGGCTCTACCCTCAGCCTCCACGGCATCCAGCTCACCAGCCGGCACGACCGGGTGAAAGAAGCCGAACTGCAGGCCGCCAGCCTGCCCGAGCAGCCGGTGCTGCACCTCTACGGCACCGGGCTTGGCGATCTGCCGCGCGCCCTGCTGGGGCGCAGCAGCCTCAAGCGGCTGGAAGTGAAGATCATGAATGGCGCCCTGTTTGCCCTGGTGCTGCGGCTGCTGGATCAGCAGGACTGGCTGACGGACCCCAGGGTAGAGCTGATGATGGCCGGTGACGAAGGCGAGGTGCGGCTGCCCTTCTTCGCCCTACCGCCCGAGCTGCTGCTGGTGGAAGATGCCGCCGCCCGCATCCGCGACCGGCTGGTGAGTGAAATCGACTTGCCGTTCGCCCGGGCCAGGTTCGACGCCGAACACCCCGACGTCACCCGGCGGCTGGCCGAAAACCGTGAACTGGTGGCCGGCGACGGCGACGTGGCCTCCCTGTTCGGTCTGGCCCAGGGCAAGCAGGCCCTGATCGTGGCGAGCGGCCCGACTCTGCAACACAACCTGGCCACCCTGCAGGCCCAGCTGCAGAGTCGTCGGCAGGACTACCTGCTGATCAGCGTCGATACCGCGCTGGCCTTCTTGCTTGACCACGGCATCCGGCCCGACATCGTCGTCACCATAGATGACGCCATCCACGGCAACCGGCTACCCGCCGCCCAGTCGGCCCAGACCACCCTGGTCTATTACCCCACGGTTCCCACGGCAGCCCTGCTGGCCTGGCAGGGGCCGCGCAAGACCGCCTACTCTCGCAGCCCCATGTATCAACAACTGCGACAGACGCTCCCCAAGGGCGTGCTGCACTCGGGCGGCAGCGTCATTCATCCCGCCGTGGATCTCGCCGTGCAGATGGGTTGCCGCCAGGTCATCCTGCTGGGCACCGACTTCGCCTTTCCCGGCGAGCTCACCCACTCTGGCTGGGCCGACGGTGCGCTCGGCCCCAGCGCCGCGCTGGCGCTCAGCTGGACCCTCGACGGCCATGGCCGGCGGGTCAAGACCAATCCGAACTTTTCCGCCTACCGCACCGAGCTCGAGCGCTACATAGCGCGCCACCCCGAGGTGCAATTCTGGAACTGCAGCAGGGAGGGGGCGGAGATCGCCGGCTGCCACTATCACCCGGAGTACGTGCAATGAAAAACGGCCAGATCACCCGCCTCACCGCCCTGGCGCACCAGTTTCGGCTGGGGCAGTCGGTCGCCGCGAGTCAGGCACTGCCGGAACTGCTGCAAGAGGTGCTCACCGAGCAGGGCAACCTGCCGCCCGGACTGGTAGCCGCCCTGCTGCAGTGCCAGGAACGCCAGGACTGGCTGGGACTGGCCGACTACCTCGAATATGAAGTGGTGCACTGCCTGTCGACCCCGGCCGGCGACACCACCACAGGAGACCATTGATGATCAAGGCCATGTCCAACGCCTCCGAGCAGGAGCTGTCACGCCGTCAGACCTTCAGCGAGTTGCTGCACGCCAGCCCGCTGCCCGCGGCAGAGCTGCAGAACAACCTGGGTCTCTACCTCAAGCGCCAGTCGCTCTCCCGCATCCTGTTCATGCACGAGCTGTATCAGAAGATCGTGCCGGTCCACGGCGTCATCATGGATTTCGGCACCCGCTGGGGTCAGAACCTGGCGCTCTTCTCCTCGTTTCGCGGCATGTATGAACCCTACAACTACAACCGCAAACTGGTGGGGTTCGATACCTTCAGCGGCTTCCCTTCCCACGCCCCGCAAGATGGCAGCGACGCCGCCATCCAGCCCGGCGCCTACGGGGTGACGCCAGGCTATGAACAGCATCTAGCCCAACTGCTCGCCGCCCATGAGGCGGAAAGTCCCCTGGACCATATCGTCAAGCATGAGCTGGTGAAGGGGGATGTGACCGAGACGCTGCCGGCCTATCTGGCTCGTCAGCCGGAGACCATGGTCGCGCTGGCCTATTTTGACTTTGATCTCTACGAGCCGACCCGCCGCTGCCTCGAGCTCATCAAGCCGCACCTGACCAAGGGATCAGTGCTGGCATTCGATGAGCTCAACTGGCCCGCCTTCCCGGGGGAGACCCTGGCCCTCAAGGAGGTGCTGGGGCTGGATCGCTACGCCATTCGCCGCACCCCGCACAACCCGGGCCCGGCCTATCTGGTGATCGAGTAGTCCGGTTGCGGGCTGAGGCGACGCAGCAGCCCAGCCTCCAGCAGCATCCGCGCCAGCGGCTCCACCCGCCAGAATGGCGCTCCTATGGTCTCGGCAATCTCGAACAGGGTCAGCTTGCCGTCACTGTAGGCCAGCAGATTCATCATCTCCCGCACCTGCCAGCCCGAATAGCGGGTCGACAAATCCGGGTAGAGCCCCCGCTTGCCGAGCTGGGGCTCGCCCAGCACTGTGACCTCGCAGCGCTCGTCCCGCTCCAGACACTCGATGGCCCGGCGCAGCGCCAGGAAGCCGCCGGCCAGACCGGCCGGCGTCACCAGCGAGAGGTCATCGAGCGAGGTGTGGTACTCGGCATAACAGCCGTATCGGCTGCGCATCACCGAGGTGACCGGCAGATCGATGCCGGGCGCGCACAGCTGCCGCTCGTTGGAACCCCGCTCCAGGAAGCTGTACGCCTTGTAGCCCGGCGCCAGATGGCCGAGCACATGGCGACCGATGCGGTCCGCCAGCGTGTTGCCCTGGCGGGAAGGCAGGAAGGAGTAGCCGCGGTCATCGCCAAGACAGGTCAGGTTGAAGCCGGCCAGGGTACGCTGCTTGAGCTGATCCAGGTGGCGGGAGAGATAGACGATGGCCCCCAGGGTTTCAGGCACCAGCATCAGCCGATAGCTGTAGCGACGTGTGGGCAGTGACGCAAGCCAGGCCATCAGGAATACACCGACACAGGGGCCGGAGAGCTCGTTGTTGGCCATGGAGGGGTGGCAGGTGTAGCTCGACAGCAGGATCTCCTGCTCGCTTTCTCCCGGCAGCACCCAGTCACCATAGGTGAGCGAGCCCGGGGCCAGGGTGGCATCGATCACCACCTGATATTCTCCCTCCGGCAGCGCCTCTCGCAGCCGATGGGGCAGACAGAAGCCCCAACGGCGCTTGTAGTAGGAGGTCACATAGGGAATGGCGTCCGGCTGCTCGGGCAGAGAGTGAAGATGGGGCTGCAGCTCGGCCAGCGAGAGGGTGCAGCGTACCGGCTCCGAGTAACCGACCAGATGCAGGTTGTGATCCTGGAAGTCCACCACTCTGCGTCCATCCGGCCCCATAATGTAGGCCTCCCGCACGTTCCACTCGTCAGGCACGGTCCAATCGAAGCACTCGGTGCCGCTGGCTACTTCATGGATCTGCAGCTCGGGCAGGCAGTGCTCGCGCCACAGGGCCAGCGACTGCCGAACCCCGTCCCCGGTCAGGCTGCGGTTGAGCGGAAACAGCAGGGTGAGCAGCCGATGCAGCTGTTCACCGACTTGTGCCTGGTCGTCCCAGTCGGTGGGCAGATAGCCGCTCTTGGGTGAAAAACTCATGGGGTGGGTGCCTCGATCAATTCGACAATGTGGCCAAGGGGGCTCAGGAAAAACTGGACGTGGACGCCGCCAAACGCGATGGCCGGCTGGCTGGGCCCGAGGGGCAGGTGGCGCTGCGCGCGCAGCCGTTCGGCGCTCTCCTGCAGGTGGCTCACCCGATAGGCAAGGTGGTTGATGACGTTGCGCCGGGTCTTGAGTACCTGGGCGACCGGGCTCTCCTCGCCGGCCGGAGCGACCAGCTCATAGCAGATACCATGGTCGTCGTGCACGAACTGCACCCAGACCCGTTGCAGCGGATCTTCCACCGCCGCCGAGAAGCGGCTCAGCCCCAGCACGTCGCGGCAATAGGCCACACCGCTCGCCAGGTCCGGTACCACCAGTCCGATGTGATCAAACTGCATGGGACTCTCCTCCCGCCCGGATCAGGGCGTATGGGGCTGCCGCCAGCAACTCGCTGGCGGCCAGGATGAAGTCGCGGCACGATACCGCCCAGACCGGCACCCGCTGGCACAGCGTCTGGCGCCAGGCACCCCGCTCCTGCAGCAGGGCCACCAGCCGGGAGAGGTCGATTTCGCTGGCCAGCGACAGGTCGCGCACATAGTAATCCGCCTGCCACTCCCGCACCTGGCCGTCGACGAGCACCCGGCCCGCAAACATCTTGTGATAGCGGTAGGGGACGGCCAGCCGCTGCTCCACGTAGTGGGTGAAGGTGATGCGGTCGGGGTGGCAACCCAGTCCCAGCAGCCAGCCGTCCTGCTCCGCCAGCCAGCCGAACGGGCTCTCCTGACCGAAACAGTCGTGGCACTCCCGGGCCACCAGCGCAGGTCCCTGCGGGCCGCTGATCGCCATGCTGAAGACGGGATCCCGCGTGCGCACCACCCCTTCGCGCTGGCGGAACAGCTCCGTCATCAAGCCCACCTTGCTCGGGGTCTGCGCAGGGTCGAAGCATTCGTCCGCCATCGGGCTGTAACTGAAGGTCGGCACCAGCAGGTGCCCGCCCAGCCACTGCTCGAGGCATGTCCAGAAAGCCGCAATGCCCGCGGCGTTGCCCATGCCGGCAAACTGGGCCACCACCATGGCATCCGAGTGCACCATCAGGGCGCCGCCTCTGGGGATCCCCAGCTCGGTCAGCGCCTGCTCGAGCGCCTGTTTCACACGGCAACCCCTTTGCGCAGCAGGGCTTGCTGGATGTCGGCCAGGCTCTTCAACTCGGCCAGCTCCTGCGGCTCGAACCGCACGGCATAGTGCTGCTCGACCAACAACAGCAGGTTGAAGTGACCCAGAGAGTCCCACTCGGGAAAGCTGCCGAGGGCAGATTGTGCGTTGATGCTGGCCTGGGGGAACTGCTGGTGTGCCAGCGCGATAAGGTCATTCATTGGCATAGAACTCCAAAAACGGGAGAGAAAGAGAGCAGAGATCAAGCGTGAGGAACAGCTCATCCGCCAGCGGCAGCAAGCCCGCTGGAGTGGTTATCGGCCGGGTTGGCAGGCTCGCCAGAAAATCCCGCGCCGGCTGGTTGCGGGTGGTGGCAACCAGGCTGATGACCAGCTCGGTCACGCCTTGCGCCCGCAGATGGTTTGCCAGTTGCGCCAGCAGCCAGTATTCGAAACCGCGCCCCAGCACCCGGCAGCTGATGGCCAGGGTATCCAGCAGCGCCCTACCCTCATCGAGCGGGCGCACCACCAGCAGCGCCGTCATGCCGTGATCGGCAAATCTGTCTCGCAGACTGGCCAGCCAGACCTCGCCCCCCTCGGCGGCCAGCCGGGCCAGCTCCGCCGCCTGATAGCGGCGGCCGGAGAGGTTGAACTGATTGGTCTTCTGGCTGAGCTGTTCGGCTCGCAACTGGTTGCCCGGGGAGAGCATCTGCCAGTCGGCCTGCAGCGCCAATTGCCGCAGGAAGGCGTGCTCGTCGCCCAGTTGCCGGCGCACCGCCTCGGCCTCGGCCTGGGCCTGATAGGAGTGCTGCCGCAGGCCGTCATCCCGGCTCTGGTGGCGACTGCACAGGGCCGGCAGCGTCAGCAGGGCATCCGGCCAGCTCCAGAGGTCAGCCGGCGGGGTAACCACCATCACCTCGGGGCAGTTGGCCTGCACCTCGGCCCGCTCCAGCTCGCTATCATCCCAGAAGACCAGGCTGTCCAGCCCGACATTGAGGCGGGCGGCCAGCCGCCGCAGCCCCTGGGATTTGGGCTCCCAGCCGATTTCGGCGGCGGCGATCTGCGCCCGTGTCAGCACCATGCCCGGATGCTCGTCAAACAGCCGCCACACATCGTCCGCCAGATTCTTGGAGCAGAGCGCCAGCACTATACCCTGCCCGTGCCAGTGGCTGGCTGCCTGCTGGAAGGCCTGGTAGAGCCGGCCCATCCCGTCCTGCCCCAGCAGGACGCCGCCGACACCGTCTTCACCGACCACGCCGCCCCACAGGGTATTGTCGCAGTCGAGCACCAGCACCTTGTGGGCGGGTTGCTGCAACCGCTGCAGCAAGGGGAGAATCCACTGCGCCAGGCTGGCCAGACCGGCCATGGAGAAGGGGCAGGACATCAGATAGAGGTTGCGCCGATCGAAGCAGTGCTGGCGGCCATGCTGTTGCAGCCAGTGCGGCAGGTGCAGGTCGTCTAGGCCGGGTTGCTGCAGGCGCAGGCGGGCCATCTGCTGTTCGAACGCACTGGCCAGCACGGCGAGCACGGCAGGGGCCGGGCCATAGACACAGAGCGGAGCATGGCTGCAGGCCCCCACCAGCAGATGATCCTGCGGGCGGCGCTGCAGATGCTGCAACAGAGGCTGACAGAGCGCGTCGACAAAGGCGGCGACCGCCAGCTGCTGCTCGTCCTGCGCCAGACGGCCCCACTCCTGCAGGGTCCGGGCGGGCACCAGATCTTCCCACAGCCAGATGATGATGTGGGTCCCGGCCGCGGCATCGGCGCCCTGATTCATCAGGGTCTGCAACCACTGGCCATGGGGGGCCACCTGCACTTCGCCATATTCAGCCAGGGGGCGCCAGGCGAGGTTGCCCGGCATCAAGAACGAACTGCCACTGAGATGAAGCATGGTCATGACCTTCCCCCTGCACTACCGGGACCATCCCGGCAACCGACAAATGGGATGATCGTGTTTGATCTTCATGAAAAACAAAAGCTTTTTTGGCCGTATTCAGTAGTTGATGCTGACGTAGGGCACCTCCTCCACCTGCCACAGCTGCTTGAGGTAGACGGTCAGCACGAAGAAGAAGTTGGCCAGCAGGTTGGCGAACCGATAGAGGATGGGGTCGAAGCACACCCCGCTCTCCTCCAACCGCACCAGCAGCCGCACCACCTTCTTGCTGCCGCAGCGGCACAGATGCAGGGTCGGGATCGGCTGCGGCCCTTGCGGCAGCACGAAACCGGTGACCCGGCCGCGGCTCGCCTCGTTGTAGTGATCGTAACGCCCCTTCAGCCACGCCAGATCCTCCTCGAAGATGCCGAGCCGGCCGCGCACCGAGCCGTTGAGGTTGTAGATAAGCCGCTGCAGCGCCGCGAGATCCGCCTGCATGGGCGCAAGCTCGGCATCCGGTGCCAGGAGTGACAACACGGCGCCCACCTGGCAGCAGAGCTCGTCGGTGGCGATCTCGTAGTCACACTGGAACTGGGTTTCGAAGATGAAGGGGTAGCAAAGCTCGCGCTTGTCTCTGGGCTTTTTCGGGTTCATGGGGCAGCCGGATCGGGAAAAAGGCCAGTTTGCCAGCCCCCGCAGGAGCTGGCAAACGGCCGGTCATGGTCCTCGATTCGAAACGGTTCAAACGCTCTTGCTGCTGGCATCCGTCGCCGGCTGGAACTGGCCGATCATCCGCAGCGCATCCAGCATCCGCTGGTTGAAGCTGGTGAAGCTGCCCACCTGGGCCGGATCGCTCTGGCCACGGGCCGCCAGCACCGCCGGCGTCAGCGCCTGCTGCTGGGATGCCGGCAGCAGAGAATCCGCCTGCTGCTGCACCTGATCCAGCTTGGGCAGGTAGTCGGCCAGCGGCTTGAGCATCTCCTGCAGGGAGTGCGCCCCCTGATAGGTCTGGCTCAGCTTGAGGCTCTGCTTGAGCTTGAGCGAATAGGAGGCCAGCTGGCTGTCATCCAGCTTCAGCTCGCCCGCCTTCTTCAACAGGTCGTCGAAATTGCCGGAGAAGAAGCTGCCGGCCAGATCGTCGATCCCCTTGACCAGCTTGCCGATGGAGTCCATCTCCTCGCTGCTCAGGTTGCCCTCCAGCGAGAAGCTGAAGCTCTGGCTCGACTTGAGGCTGAACTGGCTGCCGCTGTCATCCTTCTGGGACTTGGTCTGCCAGCTGTCGTTGAAGCGCAGCACCACCTTGTCGCCATCCTTGGTCTGGATCTCCAGCGAGCCCTGCTGGCGGCTGGCCATCTCGGCCTGCCCCATGTCGGTGGTGGAGACCTTGCCGAAGAACTCCTTCTCGAACTGGTCGAGCCCCTCCTGGATCAGCTTGTAGCTCTGATCCATGCCGGTCTTGATGTCTTCGTTGTCCGCCCAGTCGCCAAGCTGTTTCCTGGCGTCACCAAAGCCCTTGTCCACCCCCTTGCGGGCCTGCTCCATCATGCCGGTCAGGCTGTCGTCCGACTTGCCGTCGGCCCGGGCAGCCCCCAGCCGGCCGGTGACGAACTGCAGCACGTTGTCGGCCACCGACTGAAAGTCGAACAGGGTATCCGGGGTCACCGCCTCCGGCTGATCCTGTGCCTTGGGCGCCTTGTAGCCCTGGCCGTTGATCTCCAGCGCGAACTGCAGCGCCTGCTGCACCAGCACTTGCGCCCATTTCGGCGCCTTGTGCAACGAGACTTCATCCTCGTTGTTGGTCTGCTTTGATTCCGCCTGCTGGGGCGATTTGGGAGCAACACCCACTCCCTTGGGTTGGGCCGCGCCCACTCCGTCGATCTGCATAATGTGTCCTCCCACCATGCCTGTAGATCAGCTATCGGCCTGACTGCACACTTCTTGACCACAAAATGCTGGACAATCCGCAGCGGCCTTTTAAAATCGGGCCCCTTTGGGTGGCCGCAGGCTTCCCCCGATTTCGTCCCGGCCAGACCGGTGTGCATGTGAGGTAAATCATGACCCAATCCCAGCAGGTTTCCGCCGACCCGGCGCCCCTTCGAACCCCGGCCGACTATCAGGCCCAGCTCGACGAGAAGCGCGAGCGCCTCTGCGGGTTGTTTGCCGACTTCACCCTGCCTGCGCTGGAAGTGCACGCCTCCCCCGCCGAACACTACCGGATGCGCGCCGAGTTTCGCATCTGGCACGACGGTGACGACCTGTACCACTGCATGTATGCGCCGGCCACCAAGGAGATCATCCGGGTCGACCAGTTCCCCACCGCCAGCCGCCTCATCAACCAGCTGATGCCGGTGCTGCTGGAGGGGCTGCGCCCGCACCCCGTGCTGCGCCGCAAGCTGTTCCAGATCGACTACCTCTCCACCCAGTCCGGCCAGATCTGCGTCAGCCTGCTCTACCACCGCAAGCTGGAGAGCGAGTGGCAGCAGGCCGCCGAGGCGCTGCAGGCCGACCTGCGGGCTCAGGGGTTCGAGCTGCAGCTGATTGGCCGCGCCCACAAGCAGAAAATCTGCCTGGGGGAGGAGTTCGTCATCGAACGGTTGAATGTGCAAGGCCGCGAGCTGATCTACAAGCAGGTGGAAAACAGCTTCACCCAACCCAACGCCGCCATCAACGAACAGATGCTGGGCTGGGCGCTGGACGTGACCAGGGGGAGCGAGGGTGACCTGCTGGAGCTCTACTGCGGTAACGGCAACTTCTCCATCGCGCTGGCGCAGAACTTTAGCAAGGTGCTGGCCACCGAGATCGCCAAGCCGAGCGTGGATTCCGCCCAGTTCAACATCGCCGCCAACGGCGTCGACAACCTGATCATCCTGCGCATGTCGGCCGAGGAGTTCACCATGGCGATGCGCGGCGAGCGGGAGTTCAACCGCCTCAAGGGGGTGGATCTCTCCGCCTACCAGTGCAACACCATCTTCGTCGACCCGCCCCGGGCCGGCCTCGACGACGCCACCGTCAAGCTGGTGCAGGATTACGACAACATCCTCTACATCTCCTGCAACCCCGAGACCCTGCAGGCCAACATGGCGGTGCTGGGCGAAACCCACGAGATCGCCCGCTTCGCCCTGTTCGATCAGTTCCCCTGGACTCACCATATGGAAGCCGGCGTCTATCTCAAGCGCAAGGCGGGTTGATGCCACAGGGGAGAGCACGTCGCCCTGTCCGAACCACTTCCCCCTGGGTTCACGACATGGAAGCCGGGGTCTATCTCAAACGCAAGGCGGGTTGATGCCGCCGGGGCAGAGCCCCCGCTTGACCAGCAAGACAAGACAGGGCCCGCGGGCCCTGTTTGATTATTTATCCCAGTGCATGGGGCGGCCGGAGCCGCTATGCTGGCGGCACGCGCATCCGCGCCACAGTCTGGGTGTCATGCCGCCATGCAACGCATTCTTTTTGTTGAAGATGATCCCGAGATAGGCCAGCTCATCAGCAGCTGGCTGGCCCGCCACGACATGGAAGTGCTGCTGGAGCCGAGGGGCGATCGGGCGCTGGCCAGGGTCGAGGCCGAGCAGCCGGACCTGGTGCTGCTCGACATCATGCTGCCGGGTCAGGATGGTCTCTCCCTGTGCCGGGATCTGCGCCCGCGCTTTGCCGGCCCCATCGTCATGCTCACCTCCCTCGACAGCGACATGAACCAGATCCTGAGCCTGGAGCTGGGGGCCAACGACTACATCCTCAAGACCACGCCGCCCCCCGTGCTGCTGGCCCGGCTGCGGGTCCAGTTCCGCCAGCAGGGGCAACAGGCCCCGCAGCCCGTGGTCGCCGGTACGCCGCCCCAGCGCCTGCAGTTCGGCCGGTTGCAGATCGACGGGCCGGGCCGGGACGTGCGCCTCGACGGCGACAGTATTCCCCTCTCCACCGCCGATTTCGATCTCTTGTGGGAGTTGGCCTGCCACGCCGGCCAGATCCTGGGTCGCGAGGCGCTGTTTCGCAGCCTGCGCGGTCGTGACTACGACGGCCAGGATCGCAGCATGGACGTGGCCATCTCCCGTCTGCGCCGCAAGCTGGGGGATGACACCAGCAACCCGACCCGCATCAAGACGGTGCGCCAGAAAGGTTATCTACTGGTACCCCAGGCCTGGGAATAAGCCCCGCCGAATGACCTTGATGCTCTCTGCTCCCTTCTCCCCTTGCGGGAGAAGGGTTGGGGATGAGGGGGCAACAAGGCAATGCCCAGACGCAATCCAGGCAAGAGGAGAGCCCGATGCGACGCCTGTTTATCCAGTTCTATCTGCTGCTGATCGGCTGTTTCACCCTGGCCATCCTGCTGGTCGGCATGGTCTATCAGGTCACCGCCGAGCGGGCGGGAGATCGCTATCTGGAGCGGATGATGCAGGGCTCTCTCGGCCTGCTCACCGGCGAGCTGGCCCGCTTGCCGGCCGAACACTGGCCCGCCCGCATGGCGGAGCAGAGCCGCCAGCTCACCCTGCCGCTGCAGATCGGCGCCCTCGCCAACCAACCGCTGGCCAGCGAGGATCAGGCCTTCCTGGAGGCGGGCAACATCGTCATCGTCGAGGAGGATGACACCTTCCTGCAGCGCATTCCGGGCACCGATCAGGTGCTGATCGTCGGCCCCGTCCCCTATCTCTCCTACCTGCACGAGCTGCACTGGGTCGACGTGGGGCTGCTGCTGGCCATCGGCCTCTCGCTGGGGCTGCCGATCCTGCTCTGGCTGCGCCCGCACTGGCGCGGCCTGCAGCAGCTCGAACAGACCGCCCGCCGGGTCGGCGACGGCGATCTCTCCTGCCGCACCCGTTTGCCGCCCGGCAGCAGCCTGGGCCGGGTCGGCCGCACCTTCGACCAGATGACCGAGCAGCTGCAGGCCATGCTGGCCAGCCGCAAGCAGCTGACCGACGCCATCGCCCACGAGCTGCGCACCCCGCTGGTGCGGCTGCGCTATCGGCTCGCCATGCTGGATCCCGCCCCCTCGACCGACGAGCAGCAGGGGCTGGAGCGGGATCTCGGCGCGCTGGACGCCCTCATCGAGGAGATGCTCACCTACGCCAGGCTCGATCGCCCCGAGCTGCCGCTGCAGTGCAGCGAGCTGGAGCTCGGCAGCTGGGCCGGCAGCCGCCTCGCCGACTGGCAGGCGCTGCGACCGGACAAACGGCTCGACTTTGTGCGCCCAGCCATGGCCCTGCCCTGGCGCGGCGACATCCGCCTGCTCGATCGGGCGCTGGAGAACCTCATCGGCAACGCCCTGCGCCACGCCGCCGGCCGGGTGACCCTCAGCATGACGCGCCAGCAGGATCACTATCTGCTGGAGGTGGCCGACGACGGCGCCGGCATCGATCCCGCGCTGGCGCCGCAGATCTTCGAGCCCTTCGTGCGGCTGGATCAGAGCCGCGACCGACGCACCGGCGGCGCCGGGCTGGGGCTGGCCATCGTGCGCAGCATAGCCCGCCACCACGGCGGCGAGGTGCAGCTGTTGCCGAGCAACAGCGGTGCCCGTTTCTGCCTGATGCTGCCTGTACATTTGGATACAAACCGTCACCAGTCACTCACTGAACCACAGGCGGAACAGCCCTAGGATGAAGTCATGGAGAAACGCTCCATGTCATCAACCCGAATGAGGAACTGGAATATGAACAAGCTGATCCCCCTGAGCCTGGCTGCTGTCTTCGCCCTGACCTCCGGCTTCACCATGGCTGCCACCCCGACCAAGGCTGCCGCTCCCCAGGCTACCCAGACCAAGGTCGTGAAAAAACACCACAAGGCTGCCCACGCCAAAGCGCCGGCCGTCAAGGTTGCTCCCAAGACCAAGTAATCGACCAGCAAGCTTCCCGTAATAAAAAGGGGCCCCGACATGGGGCCCCTTCTGTTTTCTGCACGCTTGCCGTGACTCAGCCCAGCATGTAGTCCGCCGGCAGGGCGATGCGGGCAACGCCGGATTCCACCGCCGCCAGCGCCACGGCGCGGGCGACGCGCGGCAGCAGACGGGCATCCATCGGCTTGGGAATGACGTAATCCTTGCCGAAGGCCAGCTCGCTGACGCCGGCGGCGGTCAGCACCTCGGCCGGTACCGGCTCCTTGGCCAGACCACGGATCGCCTCGACCGCCGCAATCTTCATGGCATCGTTGATGCGGCTGGCACGGGCGTCGAGGGCGCCGCGGAAGATGAAGGGGAAGCAGAGCACGTTGTTGATCTGGTTCGGGTAGTCGGAGCGACCGGTCCCCATGATGAGGTCACCACGTACCCCGTGGGCCAGCGCCGGCTTGATCTCGGGGTCCGGGTTGGAGCAGGCGAAGATCACCGGGTTGGCGGCCATCAGCGCTACCGCCTCGGCAGGCAGCACGTCCGGGCCGGAGACGCCGACGAAGACGTCAGCCCCGTCCATCACCTCCATCAGGGTGCGCAGAGGGGTGTCGTTGGCGAAGCGCTGCTTGTACTGGTTGAGATCGGTGCGACCGCTGTGGATGACGCCCTGACGATCCAGCATGAAGATGTTGTGGGGCTTGGCGCCACACTTGATCAGCAGGTCCATGCAGGCGGTGGCGGCGGCGCCGGCCCCCATGCAGACGATGCGGCTGTCGCCAATCTGCTTGCCCTGCACTTCCAGCGCGTTGAGCAGGCCGGCGGCGGTGACGATGGCGGTGCCGTGCTGGTCATCGTGGAACACCGGAATGTCGCAGCGCTCGATCAGCGCCTGTTCAATCTCGAAGCACTCGGGGGCCTTGATGTCTTCCAGGTTGATGCCACCGAAGGTGTCGGCGATGGCGGCGACCGTGTCGATGAACTGGGCACTGGTGTCGTGCTTCACCTCGATGTCGATGGCATCGATGCCGGCAAAGCGCTTGAACAGCAGGGCCTTGCCCTCCATCACCGGCTTGGAGGCCAGCGGGCCCAGATTGCCCAGCCCCAGGATGGCGGTGCCGTTGGAGATGACGGCCACCAGGTTGCCCTTGCCGGTATAACGGTAGGCATCGGCCGGGTTGGCGGCGATCTCGCGCACCGGCTCGGCGACGCCCGGGCTGTAGGCCAGTGCCAGATCGCGGGCGGTCTCGGCGGGCTTGGTGAGGGCGATGGCGATTTTGCCCGGCACGGGCTGGGCGTGATAGTCGAGTGCCTGTTGGCGGAGATCGTGCTGCTGATCGGACATGGGGGACCCCGATACGGTAGTGAATGAGTGGTGCATTGGCTCGCCCACGGGCGAGGGCTGGGGATCATAAAGAAAACCACCGGGCTTTCACAGAGGAAAGTATCGCCAACCCGCCAATGACAAGCCAGTAATTAGCATGTCATACCACTTACCACTACCTATTTAGTTATAGATATGGTTTCAATCCATGACGGGGATTCCCGCCCTGGCCTCCGCCTTCCGGGCGATCGCCTCCGTCATCCCCTGGAAGATGAAGAGGTGGAACGGCAGCATGGCGAGCCAGTAGGCCAGCCCCCAGGCCCCCTGCGGATGCCAGTGGGCCGTCACCTTGAGCCGGGTCAGCCCCGACTCCTCCGGCAGTATGTTGAACTCCAGCCGACCGACACCGGGGGCCCGCATGTTGAACAGCAGATCCAGCCTGCGCCCCTCGTCCACCCCGAGGATCTGCCAGGAGTCCAGCATGTCCCCCTTCACGAAGCGATCCGGGTTGGTGCGACCGCGGGTCAGCGCCGGGCCGCCGATCAGGTGATCCATCCATTCGCGCACCACCCACAGCTGGTTCATGTAGAAGTAGCGCTGCTCGCCCCCCAGCTGCTGCAGTTCCTGCCACACCACCTCCGGCGAGGCGAGACTGAGGGCATCGCCGCTGGCGGTGCGGTCATAGAAGCCGTACTCGGGATGACGCCAGCGCAGGCCGAGCGGGGTATCCTCCCCCTGCTGTTCGGCGCCGAGCCGCTGCTCCAGAGAGAGGCTCTCGGCCAGCGCCTCGTCGAAGCTGAGCAGGGTTTGCGGCAGCAGAGCCCGCAACGGGCCGTCGTCGGCCGGGATGTCGTGCTTGAGGCCGCCCACCAGCGCCTTGGCCACAGGTTGCGGCACCGAGGTCACAAACTGCAGCCACCAGGCGGAGAGGCGCGGGCTCAGGAAGGGGATGGGAATGATGGGGCAGCGCTTGCCGATATGGGCGGCGAACTTCTGCAACTGCTGCTGATAGCTGAGCAGCTCCGGGCCGGCGGCGTTGAAGATCTGGCCGTCCACCCCTTCGGCCTCCACCAGCCCGCCCAGATAGTGCAGCAGGTTGGACAGTGCAATCGGCGGCGTGCGCGAGCGCACCCACTTGGGGGTCACCATCAGCGGCAGGTTGAACACCAGATCCCGCATCACCTCGAACGCCGCCGAGCCGGGGCCAATGATGATGCCGGCGCGCAGCTCCACCGTCGGCACGCCGGCGCCCCGAAACAGCTCACCACAGTGACGGCGGGAGTTGAGATGGCGGCTGTTGCAGGGTTCGGGCTGGATGGCGCCGAGATAGATGATGCGGCGCACCCCGGCGGCGCGGGCGGCGGCGGCGAAGTTCTTCACCCCCTGCTGCTCCAGCCGGTGAAAGTCGGCCCCCGCCCCCATGGCGTGCACCAGATAGAAGACGGTGTCGATGCCTGCCAGCGCAGGCAGCAGGGTGATGGGCTTGAGGCTGTCGGCGAGGCGAAACTCCACCCCGGGCGGCAACCGGCAGGGGCGCCGCGCCCCGGCAATCACCCGATAACCCAGCTCCTGCAGATGGGGCACCAGGTAAGAACCTATGTAACCCGCCGCCCCCATCACCAGACAATTCCTCATTCACTCGCTCCTGCTCTGCATCCCTCGTCAACCACACCACCATAGGGCAAAGCGGGCCCTGACAGAACGCCGACCAATAAAAAAGGCGCCCAGTGGGCGCCTTTTTCAGAATTCTTCAGAAGTAAAATTACTTCTTGGTGGTCATCGCACCGAAACGCTTGTTGAACTTGTCTACGCGGCCGCCGCTAGAAACTTCTTTCTGCTTGCCGGTGTAGAACGGGTGGCACTCGGAGCACACGTCCAGGTTCAGATCTTTACCAACGGTAGAGAAAGTGTTGATGACGTTACCGCAAGAGCACTTGGCGGTGATGGCTACGTAGTCAGGGTGGATACCAGCTTTCATGGACAACCTCAAAGTAATAGGCCGTGTCGCCATCCGATCTTCTGTCGGACACCACACGATTGTTGAACACAGTTTCAAAGGCTGCGAATAATATAGGAAATGCCTGAGATCAGGCAAGTGGCTTCGCAGAAAAAATAGGCAATCTCTGGTGAATTCTTCCCAAACGCTGGATCTGGTTCGTGTGGCTGTGCCGGTGCCGTTACGCCGTCATTTCGACTATCTCTCCCCCCTGCCCTTGCCTACCCCCGGCTGCCGGGTCGAGATCCCGTTCGGCCCGCAAACCCTGGTCGGACTGGTGGTGGATCACCCGGCCGAGAGCCAGGTGCCGCGCAACAAGCTCAAACCCATCAAGCGGGTATTGGATGCGGCGCCAGTGCTGGGGCCGGATATCCTGGCACTGATGAACTGGAGTGCCAGCTATTACCAGCACCCGCTGGGGGAGGTGCTGCCCCACGCCCTGCCGGTGCTGGTGCGCAAGGGGGAGCCCGCCGCCTATCGCGAGCTGGAGTTCTGGTTCGCCACCGAGGCCGGCATGGCGGTCGATCTCAACGAGCTCAAGCGGGCGGCCAAGCAGCAGCAGGCGCTCGCCTTGCTGCGCAAGGGGCCGCAGACCCCCTCCGCCCTCAAGCAGGAGGAGATCCAGAGTGCAGCACTCAGCGCACTGGAGAAGAAGGGGCTGCTGGAGAAACGCTCGCTGGAGCCAAGCCATGAGGGTGACTGGGCCGCCCGCTTCGAGCCGGGCGAGGGGCTGCGTCTCAACGGCGAGCAGGCGCTGGCGGTCTCTGCCGTCACCAGCCAGAGCGACAGGTTCGGCGCCTTTTTGCTGGACGGCATCACCGGCTCCGGCAAGACCGAGGTTTACCTGAGCATCCTCGAGCCCCTGCTCAAGGCGGGCAAGCAGGCGCTGGTGATGGTGCCGGAGATAGGCCTCACCCCGCAGACCATCAACCGCTTTCGCCGCCGCTTCAACGTACCCGTGGTGGCGATGAACTCGGCCATGAACGATCGGGAGCGGCTCGACGCCTGGCTGGCCTGCCGCGACGGCGGTGCCGCCATCCTGATCGGCACCCGCTCCGCCGTGTTCACCCCGTTTCACGACCTCGGCATCATCATCATCGACGAGGAGCACGACGGCTCCTTCAAGCAGCAGGACGGCTTTCGCTACCACGCGCGGGATCTGGCGGTGATGCGCGCCCACCGTGCCGGCATTCCCATCCTGCTGGGCTCGGCCACCCCGTCGCTGGAGACGCTGCACAACGCCCGCAGCGGCAAGTATCACCACCTCAGCCTGACCCGGCGCGCCGGCAACGCCCAGACCGCCCGCCAGGTGATCCTGGACATCAAGAACGTGCGACTGCAGGCCGGCCTCTCCCCCCAGCTGGAGCAGCTGATGGCGGAGCATCTGGCGGCCGGCAACCAGGTGATGCTGTTTCTCAATCGCCGCGGCTATGCGCCGGCCCTGATCTGCCACCAGTGCGGCTGGAGTGCCGCCTGCGAGCGCTGCGACGCCTGGTACACCTGGCACCAGGCCGGGCGACGGCTGCACTGCCACCACTGCGACAGCGTGCGTCCGCTGCCCCACCACTGCCCCGAGTGTGGTAGCAACGAACTGATCGGCTCCGGGGTGGGCACCGAACAGCTGGAGCAGTTGCTCGGCACCGTGTTCCCGCAATATCCGGTGGTGCGCATCGATCGGGACAACACCCGTCGCAAGGGGGAGCTGGAGACCCACCTCGGCGACATCAAGGCGGGCAAGTACAAGATCCTGATCGGCACCCAGATGCTGGCCAAGGGCCACCACTTCCCGGATGTGACATTAGTGGGGCTGCTGGATGTGGATGGCGCCCTGTTCAGCGCCGATTTTCGCGCCGCCGAGAAGCTGGCCCAGCTCTACACCCAGGTGGCGGGCCGCGCCGGCCGCGCCAGCAAGCCGGGGCTGGTAGTGCTGCAGAGCCACCATCCCGAGCACGCCCTGCTGCAGGACCTGACCCAGAATGGCTACGGCCATTTCGCCGACACGGCGCTGAAGGAGCGCCGCCTGCTGGGGCTGCCCCCGTTCAGCTATCAGGGGCTGTTTCGGGCCGAGGCCAACGGCCGCGACGAGGTGCAGCTGTTCCTCGCCCGCCTCGCCGACACCCTGCGCAGCGCCCGCTACCCACATGTGCAGGTGCTGGGGCCCATCAGCGGCTTCATGGAGCGCAAGGCGGGCAAGTTCCGCATGCAGTTGCTGGTACAGGGGCCGAACCGGGCGCCACTGGCCCAGCTGCTGGATTGGGCGGTGAAGGAGCTGGAGGGGTGGCCCGAGACCAAGCGGGTACGCTGGAGCCTCGACATAGACCCCACCGAGCTGAATTGAGTCAGGTGCTGGTTGCTGAGGGTGAAGCGGTCATCAACGTGCAGCGTCAGCGACCGGGTTTGCCATGCGGGCGCAGGGTTCAGACCCGCAGGTCGACCTGCTGCACCCAGCCGCCCTTGCCCTGCTCGGTCACATAGAGGCCGGACTGGCGCAACACCCCCTGATTGCCGTTTTCCCCCAGATGGTTGAAGGGGGTGTCGAGGGGATGCAGCAGGATGGCACCTATCCCCAGCTCCACCAGGGCGATGGGGGACTGGTCCGGCTGCCAGAACTGCAGCGCAGAGAACTGGCTGTCCCGCTCGTCCAGCACCCCGTTGCCATCCTCATCCAGGGTCGCCAGCTCGCCAAAACCGTTGCCGGAGCGGGCGCCGAACAGCTCGCCGCCGTCATCTATGGTACCGTTGCCGTTGCGATCCAGCGCCACGAAGCCGCTCCCCTCACTCAGGCCGGGCAGGCTGTCCGCCTTGCCATCCTGATCGAGGTCGAAATTGACCCGGGCGTCGGTCAGGCCGGCGATTTTTCCATCCAGACTGAGCACCAGCGGATCCTTTAAGGCATTGAGGGTGGTACGGCGCTGGCTGATGTCGAGCTGACGCCAGTCCAGCACAAATCCAAGATCCAGCTGCAGGGTCTGGCCATCCTGGGTCTGCACATTCGCCGCCGCCACCACGTTGAGCTGCTCCTTTTGCAGCAGGCTGTCGGTCACCTCCACCAGCTGATCCGGCTCGGCAGCAGGCTGGGGCCCCTCACCCGTCGGGGCACTCACCCCCTCCGCGCCCTGCTCGGCCGGCTTGATGGGATCCGGCAGCTCTATCTTGTGGCCCAGCATGGCCTCGATCATCAGCTTGATGAGCCGCTGGCGATTGTCGAGCCCGTCGTTGGGCATGCCATCCTGTTCGCTCTTGCCGGTCTCGGTGGACTTGGCCGACGCCGGTTCAGGGGCACTCTGAGCCGCACCGGCGGCGCTGCGGCTGGCCATCTGCAGCGTCAGCAGGCTGCTGCGGGTGAAGGTGAGCTGGCTGCTGCCGCTGGCAGCAACGGGTGTAGAGTCCGCCGGCGCCGTGGCAGGGGACTGTACCTGGCTGGCTGGCGGCACGGGGCCGAGCCGGCGCACCTTGCGGGCCTGGGCCTGCTGTTGCTGGTATTGCACCTCCCCCTGGAGGTCGTAGTGATCGATGCGCATATCTTCGCCCTCGGCGCCATACATCTGGTCAGTTATCGACCAGCTGCCGGGGCGGGCTTAACACCGATTGGCTATATCAGCCGGCAGGCACCTCACCATCGGCACATAACAGCGCCAATGCCAGCAACCTTGCCTGCACCAGTGCCAGCGGTTGTTGATAGCTGTGCGCCATCACCACGGCCCCCTCCAGCAACAGGCAGATGCCGGTGGCTTGCGCCTCGTGGCAATCTAGCCTGGTGCAGACCCAATCCAGCAGCTCCTGCTTGTGCGCCACCACCAGCTTGCGAACCGGGTGACGGGGATCGGCAAACTCGGCGCTGGCGTTGATGAAGTTGCAGCCATAGAAGTCGCTGCGGCCAAACCACTCCCCGAAACCGTCGAACAGGGCGTGCAGGCGACTCTCCCGCCCTTCCTGCCCCTGCAGGCGCGCTTCCAGCAGGGCGAAGAACTCCCGCTCGCGGGACTGCAGCACCTCCTCGATCAGGGCATCCTTGGTGGGAAAATGGCGGTAGAGGGTGCGTTTGGTGCTGCCGGCCTCCGCCCAGATGCGGTCGATGCCGGTGGCGTGAAAGCCATGGCGGTTGAACAGACGGTAGGCCGTCTCCACCAGCTGCTGCCGTTTTTCGCTCATCGCGTTTTTCCCCTTGAAGTACACCGATCTGTCTACCTAATGTGCCTAATCACGGCTGACAAACCAAGAAGGAAACCGTGATGACGAGATGGTATGGCCCCTTGTGGGCAGGAGTGGGGGCGGCACTGGCGATAGGCGTGCTGGGCTGGTTGAACATCAGCTGGCATGCCGCCCTGATCATGGCGCCCTTCGGGGCCAGCTGCGTGTTGCTGTTTTCCCTGCCGACGAGCCCGCTGGCACGGCCGTGGAATGTGCTCGGCGGCCATCTGCTGACGGCCACCGTCGGCTTGCTGGTACAGGAGCTGCCCCTGCCATTGGAGCTGCAACTGGCTCTGGGCGTGGGGCTGGCCATCACGCTGATGCAGGGGCTGGATCTGATCCACCCGCCCGCCGGCGCCAACCCCCTGCTGGTGTTGATGACGGGGCAGCAGTGGCCCTTTCTGTGGCACACGGTACTGCCCGGCGCCCTGCTGCTGATCCTGCTGGGCTACGGCTTCCAGCGGGTCAAATGGCAGCGACGGCTTGGTACCGGCTGAACAGACGAGGGAGACCTGGGCCTCCCTCGTCGTTCATGCTGTCACTCTGGTCATTGCGCCTGCTGGGAGACCCCCTCCAGTCGCACTTCCACCCGCCGATCCGGTGCCAGACAGGCGATCAGCGCCGGTCTTGAGCCGCTGCTGCAGTTGTTGCCGGTGACCGGAGAGGACTTGCCGCGCCCCTCGACCCGCACCTTGTCGGCAAACAGCCCCTTGGCAATCAGATAGTCTGCCACGCTGCGGGCGCGCTGCTCGGAGAGCGCCTGGTTGTAGGCATCGGAGCCGATGCGATCGGTGTGGCCGATCACGGTTGCCACCCCGTCTTTCGGATTGGCCGCCACTATCTGGCTGAACAGGGCGTCGAGCGCCTGGCTTGCAGCCGGCTTCAGGGTCGCCTTGTTGAACTCGAACAGCACGTCCGAGCTCAGGCTGAAGGTCTTGGGCACCACCACCACGGCGGGAGCAGGCGCCGCCGCCGGGGCCGGTGCGGGAGCAGCCACTTCGCCGCCCTGCTGGCCGAAGCGATAGAGCATGGCGAAGGCCAGCAGGCCGTTGTCCATCTCGATGCCGGAACGATCGAGGGAGGTATCCCCGAGCGGGGTGGTGTACTGGTATTCGAGGCGGGCGGCCCAGTCACGGTCGATGGCGTATTCGGCCCCCAGCGCCCCGACGAACACGGCGCCATGCTTGTTGCCGGTATCCTTGATGAAGTCGGTGGCCGTCTGGGCCGACAACTCGCTGTTGGTCCAGGCGTAACCGCCGCCGATCCGGCCGTAGAGATCCAGCGCATCGTTGACCGGGAACCCTATCTTCATTGTGGTCTGGATCATCTGGCTCTTGGCTTCCCCTTCCACCCTCACCCCGCTCAATTCGCCGGACGAGGTGTACTTGCCGAACCAGTCATAACCGAATTCGAAGCCCAGGTTGGGGTTGAGCTGATAGCCGGCAAAGGCGCCCAGCCCGAGCGTATCCTTGCTGGTGCTGGTGTTTTGCAGCGCCCCCAGGGTGTCGGAGACGACCTGCTTCTGATCCACGTCGAAGAACTTGGACCAGCCGGCCTTGCCGCCGACGTACCAGGTGTTGTCCTGAGCGGCAGCCTGCACGGCCCCGCTGACGAGCAGGCCGCTGACCAGCACGGCAAGTATCGATTTGTTCATGGTAAAAGCCTCTGCAATGAGTCGTGATGGGCGCTCTTGCGCCTCTCTTCCCTGATGGGGCAAACCCGGCCCCGCCCATCAGGTTATCCCATCTGTTGTCAGCCTCAAATGACTTGGGACTCAAGAGTGTGAAGCGCCCGGCATTCCCGACCGCAAAACGCCCCATGCAGGGGTATTCGCGGATGCGCCGGCAGCACCATGAAAAAGGGAGGCCGATGGCCTCCCTCTTGCTGCTTGCAACGCACCTAGCTGGCCAG
Organism: Aeromonas sp. s3; assembly: GCF_040907805.1. Classification (NCBI taxonomy): domain Bacteria; kingdom Pseudomonadati; phylum Pseudomonadota; class Gammaproteobacteria; order Aeromonadales; family Aeromonadaceae; genus Aeromonas; species Aeromonas sp. s3. The sequence goes on along the minus strand of NZ_JBFOCQ010000021.1, from coordinate 66,803 downwards.
AAACAGCCGATAGGCGGGGTCATCGCTCACCTCTTTCCAGCCGTAGCCAATCTCGTGCAGGTAGTCGTGGAATGACGCAACGTCCTCGTCCGGCAGCTCGAAGGCACAGAGCACCCGGCCATAGTCAGCGCCGTGGTTGCGGTAGTGGAACAGGCTGATGTTCCAGCGACAGCCGAGGGTCTCGAGGAAACGCATCAGGGCGCCAGGCTGCTCCGGAAACTTGAAGCTGTAGAGACGTTCACCGAGGGGCCGGGCCGGGCGGCCGCCAATCATGTAGCGCACGTGGTTCTTGGCCAGCTCGCTCTCGGTCATGTTGACCACCGGATAGCCATTGCCACCGAGCTGATCGATGATCTGACCCAGCTCCTCGTCGCCGCCGCTGAGGCGCACCGAGACGAACAGCGAGGCCTGCTCCGCATCGGCGTAGCGGTAGTTGAACTCGGTCACCATTCGGGGCCCGAGCTGACGGCAGAAGTCGAGGAAGGCCCCCTTGCGCTCGGGGATGGTCACCGCCAGCATGCCCTCGCGCTTCTCGCCGATCTCGCAGCGCTCCGACACGTAGCGCAGGCTGTGGAAGTTGACGTTGGCGCCGGACAGGATGGCCGCCATCCGGCCACCCTTGACCTGCTCCCGCTCGCTGTAGGCCTTGAGACCCGCCAGGGACAGGGCGCCGGAGGGTTCGGCGATGGCGCGGCAGTCGTCGAAGATGTCCTTGAGCGCGGCGCAGATCTGGTCATTGGAAACGGTCACCACCTCGTCCAGATACTGGTTGCACAGGCGGAAGGTCTCCTCGCCGATGCGCTTGACCGCCACCCCGTCGGCAAACAGCGAGACTCGCTCCAAATTGACCGGCTCGCCAGCTTCCAGCGCGGCCTTGAGGCAGGCGGAGCCCTCCGCCTCCACCCCGATCACCTTCACATCCGGCAGCAGCTGCTTGATGTAGACCGCCACCCCGGCGGCCAGGCCGCCGCCACCCACCGGCACGAAGACGTGAGTGAGATGGGTATCCTGCTCCAGCAGCTCCTTGCCGATGGTGCCCTGCCCGGCGATCACCTCGACGTCGTCAAACGGCGGGATCAGGGTGTAGCCCTCCAACTCGGCGAGACGGCGGCTCTCGCCGTAGGCCTCGTCGAAGCTGTTGCCGAACAGCAGCACGTTGCCGCCCTGGCGGCGCACCGCATCGATCTTGATGTCCGGGGTGGTCTTGGGCATCACGATGATCGCCTTGATACCAAGCCTGGCGGCCGACAGGGCGACCCCCTGGGCATGGTTGCCGGCAGAGGCGGCGATGACGCCGCGCTCCTTCTGCTCCTGGGTCAGGGTGGCAATCTTGTGGTAGGCACCGCGCAGTTTGAAGGAGTGGACCGGTTGCAGATCCTCCCGCTTCAGACTGACGTGATTGCCGAGCCGCTCGGAGAGTTTTTTCAGGGTTTGCAAGGGGGTGACCCGCGCCGCCTCGTAGACGGGGGAGAGCAGCACCTTGCGTAGATAATCCGCCGCAGAGACCATGACTTATTCCCCCAACAGGGTGCGATCACGCACCGCGCCTTTATCTGCGCTGGTGGCGAACATGGCGTAGGCGCGCAGGGCAAAGGAGACCTGACGCTGGCGATCGAGCGGCTTCCAGCCACGGGCCTCGACGGCGACGCGGCGGGCAGCCAGCACGCTGTCGGCCACTTCCAGCACCATGCTGCGAGCCGGGATGTCGATGTTGATGATGTCGCCATCCTCCACCAGACCGATAGTGCCGCCGGAGGCTGCCTCCGGCGAGACATGACCGATGGAGAGACCCGAAGTGCCGCCGGAGAAGCGGCCGTCGGTGATCAGCGCACACGCCTTGCCGAGGCCCATGGATTTCAGATAAGTGGTGGGGTAGAGCATCTCCTGCATGCCGGGGCCCCCTTTCGGACCCTCGTAGCGGATCACCACTACTTCACCTGCCTGGACTGTGCCATCCAGAATGCCGGCGACCGCCGTGTCCTGGCTCTCGAATACCCGGGCCGGGCCACGGAAGGTGAGGTTCTCCTCGTCCACCCCGGCGGTCTTGACGATGGCACCATTCAGCGCCAGGTTGCCGGCGAGCACGGCGAGGCCGCCCTCCAGGCTGTAGGCGTTGTCCAGCGAACGGATGCAGCCCTCGGTGCGGTCCAGATCCAGCTCCGGCCAGCGGCAATCCTGGCTGAACGCCTTGGTGGTGCGGATGCCGGCCGGGCCGGCGCGGTAGAAGTCCACCACCTCCTGACTGGGCTGGCGGCTGACGTCATACTCGGCCAGCAGCTCCACCAGCGAGGTGCCCAGCACGTTGCGGGCGTCGCCGTGCACCAGACCCGCTTTCTCCAGCTGGCCCAGGATGGCGATGACGCCACCGGCGCGGTGCACGTCTTCCATGTGATATTTCTGGGTAGAGGGCGCCACCTTGCACAGCTGGGGCACCTTGCGCGACATGCGGTCGATGTCGGCCATGGTGAAGTCGACGCCCGCCTCCTGGGCCGCCGCCAGCAGGTGCAGCACGGTATTGGTGGAGCCGCCCATGGCGATGTCGAGCGCCATGGCATTCTCGAACGCCGCCTTGGTGGCGATGTTGCGCGGCAGGGCACTCGCATCATCTTGTTCATACCAGCGCTTGGCCAGGGTCACGATGCGCTGGCCCGCCAGCTTGAACAGCTGCTCGCGATCGCTGTGGGTCGCCAGCAGCGAGCCGTTGCCCGGTTGGGAGAGACCCAGCGCCTCGGTCAGACAGTTCATGGAGTTGGCGGTGAACATGCCGGAGCAGGAGCCGCAGGTGGGGCAGGCACTGCGCTCCACCTGTTCGCTCTGGGCGTCGGAGACCTTGGGGTCGGCGCCCTGGATCATGGCGTCCACCAGATCCAGCTTGATGATCTGGTCGGAGAGCTTGGTCTTGCCCGCTTCCATCGGGCCGCCGGAGACGAAGATCACCGGGATGTTGATGCGCAGGGCGGCCATCAGCATCCCCGGGGTGATCTTGTCGCAGTTGGAGATGCAGACCATGGCGTCTGCGCAGTGGGCGTTGACCATATACTCCACCGAGTCGGCAATCAGCTCGCGCGACGGCAGGGAGTAGAGCATGCCGCCGTGGCCCATGGCGATGCCGTCATCCACGGCGATGGTGTTGAACTCCTTGGCGACCCCGCCGGCGGCCTCGATCTCGCGGGCGACCAGCTGACCCAGATCCTTGAGGTGGACGTGGCCCGGTACGAACTGGGTGAAGGAGTTGACCACGGCGATGATGGGCTTGCCGAAATCCTGATCGGTCATGCCGGTGGCACGCCAGAGGGCGCGGGCCCCGGCCATGTTACGTCCGTGGGTGGTGGTGGCGGATCTCAACTTCGGCATTGTCTCTACTCCCTGAATGCCCAGCGGGCTCATTATCTTTGGAAATGAAAAAGTGACTCTCGGATCGGGAATCGATCCTGGTGAGGGCACCGCACTGTGCCCTGACCGGAAGCGACTCGGGGAGGCACATCGCCTCCCCTCATTTGTCAGTCAGCCACCGGCGTCAACCAGCCCCACTTGTCTTCGGTCTGGCCGTTGAACAGGCCGAAGAAGGCGTTCTGCATCTGCTCGGTCACCGTGCCGCGGCAACCGGCGCCCACCTGCATCCGATCGACGGAGCGCACCGGGGTCACCTCGGCCGCCGTGCCGGTCATGAAGATCTCGTCTGCGACGTAGAGCGCCTCGCGGGGCAACGCCTGCTCGCGCACCTCGTAACCCAGATCACGGGCCAGCGTCATGATGGTGTCGCGGGTGATGCCGGGCAGGATGGCCGCGGTAGCGGGCGGGGTAAACAGCACGCCGTTCTTCACCAGGAACAGGTTCTCCCCCGCCCCTTCGCTCAGGTAGCCGTTCACGTCCAGCGCCAGCCCCTCGGCGAAGCCGTTGCGCTTGGCCTCGCGGCTGATCAGCTGGGAAGAGAGGTAGTTGCCGCCCGCCTTGGCGCCGGTGGGAATGGTGTTGGGAGCGAGCCGGTTCCAGGAGGTGACACACACATCCACCCCGTTTTTCAGCCCCTCTTCCCCCAGATAGGCGCCCCAGGGAATGGCCGCAACGATCACGTCGGCCTTGGCATCCTTGGGAGGATGCAGGCCAAGGCCCACGTTACCTATGAAAGCCAGCGGGCGCAGGTAACCGCTTTTCAGGCCGTTCTCGCGCACCACGGTGCGGCAGGCCTCGTTGATCTCGGCCTCGTTGTAGGGAACCTCCATCCAGTAGATCTTGGCGGAATCGAACAGGCGGCGGGTGTGCTCCTGCAAACGGAAGATGCAGGTTCCCTTGGGAGTGTCGTAGGCACGCACCCCTTCGAACACCGAGGAGCCGTAGTGCAGGGCGTGGCTCATCACGTGCACCTGGGCATCCTGCCAGGGCACCAGTTTGCCGTTGAACCAGATGTATTGGGGATGAGTGGCGGATTGGGAAGGCTGTGACATTGGCTTGGCTCCTTAAGCTCTGATCCGGGGTTGCTGTTCCAGTGCATCGACCCGGGAGACGTCCACCAGCTTGACCAGCTGGCTCCACAACTGCTGGATGGGACGCACCGACTCGACAGTAACCGTGATCCGCAGTTGTTGGCAATCCTGCTCCATGTTGAGGGCGCAGAGGTTGAAACCGCGGTGGCGCACCACCCGCAGCACCCGCTCCATCACTTCGGGTCTGGGCTGGGCATGGATTTGCAAGGTATTGAACTGACTCATGGGCGTTGCTCCATCATCTGGTGGTTGGCGACTCCTGGCGGAACCAGGGGCCAGACGTTTTCTTCCTCTGAAATGGCCACATGCAGCAGATAGGCGCTCTCACTCGCCAGCAGGCGGTCAAGCGCAGGTGCGACCTCCTCCTTGCATGTGATGGTCTCGCCTGGGATGCCGAAGGCGGCGGCCAGGGCGACGAAATCGGGATTGTCGGAGAGGATGGTCTCGCTGTAGCGGCCGTCGAAGAACAGCTCCTGCCACTGGCGCACCATGCCGAGGCGCTGGTTGTCCAGCAGCACCATCTTCACCTTGAGCTGGGCCCGGCGGATGGTGCCAAGCTCCTGCACGTTCATCATGAAAGAGCCGTCGCCGCTCACCAGCACCACCTCATCTTCGGGGCGCGACATCTTGGCGCCGATGGCGGCGGGCAGACCGAAGCCCATGGTGCCGAGACCGGCGCTGGAGAGGTGGTTGCGCGGGCTGGTGAAGCGCATGTGCTGGGCCACCCACATCTGGTGCTGACCGACATCGCAGGCCACCACGCTGCTCTCCGGCAACCTGGCAGAAAGCTGCTTGAGCAGCGCCGGAGCATAGATGGGCTGGCCGGGATGGTCGTAACGAAAGGCGTACTCGCGGGCCATGTTCGCGCAGTGCTCACGCCATGGGTCGATGGAGAGGGACATGGCGAGACGCGGCAACACTTGTTTGAGATCCTGGGTGATGCCCACTTCGGCGGCGCGGCGCTTGCCAAACTCGGCGGCGTCCACATCCAGATGGATCACCTTGGCCTCGGGGGCGAACTCCTCCAGCTTGCCGGTCACCCGATCATCGAAACGAGCGCCCACCACCAGCAGCAGGTCACACTGCTGCACCGCATAGTTGGCGGCCTTGGTGCCGTGCATGCCGAGCATGCCGAGATAAACAGGGCTGTCGGGGTCGAGCGCGCCTATTCCCTTGAGGGTGGTGACTGCAGGCATGCCGGTGGCGACGGCAAAGTCGCGCAGCTGCTGCTCGGCATTGGCCATGCCCACCCCGCCGCCGACGTAGAGCACCGGGCGCTCGGCGGCGGCCAGCAGGGAGCGAGCGGCCGTCAGCTCGGCCGGATTGAGATGCTCGGGCTCCGCTACCGCAAACAGCGGGCTCTGGGTCGGCGCTTTGGTCAGTTGAACATTGGCCAGTTGCACGTCCTTGGGCAGATCGATCAGTACGGGGCCGGGGCGCCCCTCGCTGGCGATGGCGAAGGCCTCGGCGATCACCTGAGGCAAATCCGCCACGTCCGTCACCATAAAGGAGTGCTTGGTGCAGGAGAGAGACATACCGAGCACGTCCACTTCCTGGAACGCATCGGTCCCCACGGCGGCGCAGGGCACCTGACCGCTGATGGCCACCAGCGGTACCGAGTCGAGCAGCGCCTCCGCGAGGCCAGTCACCAGGTTGGTGGCACCCGGGCCCGAGGTGGCGATGCAGACCCCCACCTGACCGGAGGCGCGGGCATACCCCACCGCCGCCATGGCGGCCCCCTGCTCGTGGCGGCAGAGCTGGTGCGCCAGACCGCCGTCATACAGGGCATCGTAGACCGGCATGATGGCCCCGCCCGGGTAACCAAACACCTGGGTCACACCCTGTTTCTTGAGAGCCTGTACCAAAAACTGCGCGCCGTTCATCTGGAAAATCCTGTCCTTTGGTCGAAAAAAAACCCCCGGGCCGTGAGGCTCGGGGGTCGCTTGTTTCGTTCTGTCCGGTGGTGGGTCTATCCCTTGTTCCGTGCAGCTAAACGAGCCCCGAGCGGTGAGATAATAATCACCACTAGGACCACAATAATGCTGACGAAACGGGAGGCCATGTTCATAGTTACAACCGGAAATCCTGTGAAATTGGGGCGGTTTTTACCGCGAATGGCTATTAGAACTAGCACGGTGAATTTTATTGGGCAAGCGTTTTTTGCCTGACAAGACTCTGATTTTCACTGAGTCCAATCGCGTCAGTTGGAACAAAAAGCTAATAAAAAACGGTTAACCAGCATATACATCAAACCAAGGACGGGATTTATGTCATTAGCTGTGGTTTATAGCCGTGCCAGCCTGGGAATAGCGGCCCCGCAAGTCACGGTGGAAGTGCACCTCTCCAACGGTCTGCCCGCCTTCAACATGGTGGGCCTGCCGGAAACCTCGGTGAAGGAGTCGCGGGACCGGGTGCGCAGTGCCCTGCTCAACGGCAATTTCGAGTTCCCGAGCAAGCACATCACGGTCAATCTGGCTCCCGCCGATCTGCCCAAGGAGGGGGGCCGTTTCGATCTGGCCATCGCCATCGGTATTCTCGCCGCTTCCAAGCAGATACCCGCAAAATACCTGCTTGATCACGAATTTTTAGGCGAGCTGGCCCTGACCGGCGAGATCCGCCCCGTGCTCGGGGTGCTGCCCGCCGTGCTCGCCTGCCGGGATGCGGGGCGTACCCTGCTGGTACCGCGAGAGAACGGCCCCGAGGCCTCGCTGATCCAGGACGCCGAGGTGCGCATCGCCCATCAGCTGCTGGCCGTCACCGCCTGGCTGGCGGGCCAGTACGAACTGCCACTGCCGGATCACCAGACCACGGAGGCCCTGCCCGATGTGCCGGATCTGCAGGATGTGATCGGCCAATCCCAGGCCAAACGGGCGCTGGAGATCGCCGCCGCCGGCAGCCACAACCTGCTGTTCATCGGCCCGCCCGGCACCGGCAAGAGCATGCTGGCGAGTCGCTTGCCCGGCATTCTGCCACCGCTGAGCGAACAGGAGGCGCAGCAAACCGCCGCCATCCACTCCATCGGCGGCCTCACCCCGCGCGCCGGTCACTGGCATCACAGACCCTATCGCACGCCGCACCACAGCGCCTCGGCCGTGGCACTGGTGGGCGGTGGCAGCCACCCAAAGCCCGGCGAAATATCCCTGGCCCACAACGGGGTGCTGTTTCTGGATGAACTGCCGGAGTTCGAGCGCAAGGTGCTCGACTCCCTGCGCGAGCCGCTGGAGACCGGCCACATCACCATCAGCCGGGCCGCCCGCCAGGTCGATTTCCCCGCTCGCTTCCAGCTGGTCGGCGCCATGAACCCCAGCCCCTGCGGCCACTATGGCGATGGCCAGACCCGCTCCAGCCCGGATCAGATCCTGCGCTACCTCGGCAAGCTCTCCGGCCCCTTTCTCGACCGCTTCGACCTGACGGTGGAGGTGCCGCTGCTGCCCAAGGGCAGCCTGACCGGCAAGGCGGAGCGGGGGGAGTCGAGCGGTCAGATCCGCGAACGGGTGCTGGGCGCGCGGGAGCGCATGCTGAGCCGCAACGGCAAGCTCAATAATTTGCTTGATAGCCGCGAAATCGAAGAAATTTGCCGCTTGTCGCCGCAGGATGCCGAGTTTCTGGAGAACGCCATCCAGAAGCTGGGGCTCAGCATCCGGGCCTGGCACCGCATCCTGCGGGTATCGCGCACCATCGCCGATCTGGCGGGGCACGCCGCCATCGAAAGAGAGCACCTGATCGAGGCGCTCGGCTATCGGGCCATGGATCGGCTGCTGTCACGGCTGCGCAGCGGTTGATGGGTCGCAAGCGCACCTGACGGCCCTGCATGGTCTCGCGGGCCATCGGCTGATATTATGGCCACAGATCTGACCACTTGATGGCCCTTTATCGACAGCAAGACGGACCCGACCCATGCCCAACAAGCTGATTGAGCGACTGCGCGGCAGCCTCTCGACCCTGCTCTATTTTCTCAACACCCTGTTCTGGTTTATCCCGATCCTCTCGCTGGGCCTGCTCAAGCTGATGCTGCCCCTCAAGGGCTGGCGCACCTTCTGCAATGCCCTGCTGGATGGCAGCGCCGGCTGCTGGATCGGTTTCAACAACCTGATCCAGAAAACCATCATCAGAACCCCTTTCGATGTGGTCGGAGTGGACAAAGGGCACCGGAATGAGTGGTATATGGTGATTGCCAACCATCAATCCTGGGTCGACATACTGGTACTGCAGCGGGTTTTTAATCAAAAAATCCCCTTCCTGAAGTTTTTCCTCAAGAAAGAACTGATTTGGGTACCTTTTCTCGGGCTGGCCTGGTGGGCGCTGGACTTCCCCTTCATGCAGCGATATTCCCGCAAACTGCTGGAAAAGAAGCCCCATCTGAAGGGAAAAGACATAGAGACCACGCGCAAGGCCTGTGCCAAGTACCGCCACATGCCGGTGAGCGTGATGAACTTCGTGGAGGGCACTCGCTTCACCGCCCGCAAGCATAACAAACAGGCAGCGCCCTATCGCCACCTGCTGCATCCGAGGGCTGGCGGCATTGCCTTCACCCTGGCAGCCATGGGCGATCAGCTGCACAAGCTGGTGGATGTGACCATCGCCTATCCGGGCGGCATCCCCAGCTACTGGGACTTCATGTGCGGTCGGGTCAAGGAGATCAAGGTTCGGGTCCGCTTTCTGCCGATCGAACGCAATCTGGTGGGGGATTACTTCAATGACCCCGAGTTCCAACAAGAGTTTCAGCAGTGGTTGAACGGGATCTGGCACGAGAAGGACCAGACCCTGAACCAGCTGCTGGCAGACAAGACGCCCCAAACTACGCCATGCTAAGCCTGCTCCCGGGTCCGCTGGTGCTGCTCATCAGCGCCAGCCTGACCATACTGTTTACCGCCCTGTGCGCCAGCCTGATCCTGCTGGTGTCGCTGGTCAAACTGCTGCCCGTTCCGCCCCTGGCCCGTGCCTGCAGCCGGCTCAACAACCGCTTCATGCGGCTGTGGCTGGCCTGCAACGCCCTGGTGATCCGCCTCACCACCCGCATCGACTGGCAGGTGGAGGACGACACCCGGCTGCGCAAGGATGGCTGGTATCTCATCATCAGCAACCACATGAGCTGGACCGACATAGTCGTGCTCGGTCACCTGTTTCGCGACCGGCTGCCGGTGCCCAAATTCTTCATGAAGCACGAGCTCATCTACATACCGCTGCTGGGGCTGGCCTGCTGGGGGCTGGACATGCCTTTTATGCGTCGCTACTCACGGGAGTTCTTGCTGCGCAACCCGCATCTGCGGGGCAAGGATATCGAGACCACCCGCAACGCCTGCGAGCAGTTTCGCCACATCCCCACCACCGTCATCAACTTCGTGGAGGGGACCCGCTTCACCGAGGCGAAGCGCGATGCCTCCCGCTCCCGATACCAGCATCTGATGCCGCCCAAGGCGGCAGGGCTAGCCTTCACTCTGGCGGCTATGGGGGAACAGTTCGACAGCCTGATCAACGTCACCATCAGCTATCCGGACAACGTCGAAACTCCCTTCAAGGACTTCCTGATGGGGCGGATGAAGCGCATCCGGGTGCGGATCGAGGAGCTGCCGGTGGACGAGCAGCTGGTGGGGGATTACTTCAATGACAAGCAGTTCAAGCGCGGCTTCCAGGAGTGGCTGAACCAGCGCTGGCAGGAGAAGGACGCCGTGCTGGCGCAGTGGCAGGCGGCCGATGCGGCGGCTCAGACCGAGCCGCAGGCCGCCGAGGCGAGCGCCGAGGCCAGCTCGGGCAGCTGATCCTCGCTGAACACGGCAATGCCGTGGCGGCGCAGCAGGGCAGTGGTCATACCCTCGCCCGCCACGGACTGCCCCTCGAAGCGGCCGTTGTAGATGCGGCCACTGCCGCAGGAGGGGCTCCCCTCCTTGAGCAGAGCGAAGCGAATGCCCTGCTGCTGACAAGTCGCCAGCGCCAGCGCGGCGCCACGGGCAAACTCCGCCGTCACATCCAGTCCGCTTGCGGTCATCACTCGCTCCCCTTGCCGCTCGGCAGGGGGGCGCGGGGTCGGCAGGCCGCCCGCCACCTCGGGGCAGAAGGCCAATGCCCGCCCCTCGGCCCCCAGCGTCTGCAGCCAGTCGCTGACGATGCCCTTGCTCTGGCCGTCGTAACGAACCGGCTGACCCAGCAAGCAGGCACTCACCAATACCTTGTGCACGCTGGTCTCACTCATGCTTTGCTCCCCCGCTGGCTAAAACCTGGGCCCTCGTAGCGCAACGAACATGGACCCAGCAGACAGGCGCTTACCAATACCTTGTGCACACCTGCACCACTCATGCTTCCGCTCCGTGCATCACCTGATCGAACATCACGCAGCAGGGGCTCTCCAGCCGGTAGAGGATGGCGGGACGCTGCTTGCCGGTGCGCTTGCGGCCGGTGTCCACCAGGATATCGGCGCGATGGATCCGCTTGCGAAAGGCGGCCGTGTTCATCGGGGTCTGCAGGATGATTTCGAAGGCCCGCTGCACCTCGGAGAGGGTGAACTCGGCCCCCAGCAGTTGCAGCGGCAGGGTGCTGTAGCGACTCTTGATGCGCAGTCGCTCCAGCCCTCTGGCGATCAGCTGGGTGTGGTCGAAGGCGAGGCTGAGCCCCGGCAGGGCGGCAAGCGGGTGCCAACAGCCGTGGAGAACCTCCACCTCGGGATCCACCAGACAGAGGTAGACCAGGGTGGTGGACCAGCCACGGGGATCCCGCTCCAGGTTGCCCAGGGTGCAGACCTGCTCGCTGTAGCAGTGGCCCAGCCCCCATTCGCTCAGCAGACGATGGCGAGCCGCGTCCAGATCCCGATCCCGGGTCTCGTCGATGCGCAGGGCCGGCAGTTGCCAGCAGTGGGCAAAGGGCGGGCGATCGCGGGTCTCCAGCAGCAGCTCGAGCCGCTCCTCGTTCAACCGCAGCACCACCATATCCAGACTCATTCTCAACATGCCGATCGCCCTGCTCGCCTTCGATTAATGTTTGGTAGATAATATCACACGAATAGTATGTGCAGGAGCCACTCAATGGGAACCGTCGCCAGCCTGGATATTGATGCGCAGAAGGGGTTTACCCCCCTCTGCCCGAACGAACTGCCCGTCGCGGGCGGGGATGATATTGTGGCTGCGCTCAACGCTCAGGCCACCCTCGCCAGCCTGCGGGTCGGCAGCAAGGATTCACACCCGGCCAACGCCGCCTGGGCCGTCAGCGACCCTGCCGGCATGCTGCTGCCGCTGGATATGCCCAACGCCGACCTCACCTGGCCGGTGCACTGCGTGCCGGGCACTCGCGGCTTCGAACTGCTCGACGGCCTGCCGGCCCCGGTCGATTACGACTTCTTCGTCTGGAAGGGGGTCGAGCCGGATCTGCACCCCTACGGCACCTGCTTCCACGATCTGGCCGAGCGTCGCAGCACCGGGCTCATCGAGTTCCTGCAGTCCCGCGGCGTCACGACCGTACTGGCCGGCGGCCTCGCCACCGACTACTGCGTCAAGACCAGCGTACTGCAGCTGCGCCGCGCCGGTTTCCGGGTGATCGTCCACCTCGATGCCTGCCGTGGCATTGCCCCCGAAACGGTCGCTCAGGCCCACACCCAGATGATCGAGGCCGGCGCCGAACTGGCCCAGACCCTTGCCGATGTACAACGCCTGCTGGACGCCTGATATGCCTCCTATTCTCAACAGCCTGCTCGATACCGGCGTCTGCAATCTACAAAAGCGGCAGGGGAGCGCTCTTGCGTTCACCCGCCTGCGGGGAGTCTGATATGCCACCCATACTCAACAGCCTGCTCGATACAGATGCTTACAAGCTGCACATGCAGCAGGCGGTGTTCCATCGCTATCCGGATGCCGAGGTGGTGGCCGAGTTCCACAGCCGCAACGAGGAAGATCTGCTGCCCATGATGGGCCAGATCGAGGAGCAGCTGCGCCTCGCCGGTTCCCTGCGCCTGACCCGGCCCGAGCTCAACTTCCTGGCGGAGCGCCCCTTCTTTACCCCTGATTACCTCGACCACCTGCGCCGCAAGCCGCTGGATGCCTCCCTGCTCAAGGTGTTCGAGCAGGATGGTCGTATCAACGTGCGGGTCGAGGGCCCCTGGCAGGACGTGATCCTGTGGGAGATCCCGGTGCTCGCCATCATCAGCGAGATGCGCAACCGCTTCCGCTACCCCCAGTTTGGCGTCAGCCAGGCGCTGGAGCGGCTCGATCAGAAGCTCGACAAGCTGGAGCGGGAGCTGAGCCGGGAGGAGATGAGCGAGTTCAACCTCATCGACTTTGGCACCCGCCGCCGCTTCTCCCTCGCGGTACAGGATGCGGTGGTGGGCCGCCTCCAGGAGCGGCTGCCGGCGTTTCGCGGCACCAGCAACTACCTGCTGGCCCAGAAGTACGGCCTGCCGGCGGTAGGCACCCAGGCCCACGAGTGGTTCCAGGCCCATCAGCAGCTCGGCTTCCCGCTTGAGCACAGCCAGCGTGCCGCCCTCACCAGCTGGCTGGACGAGTTCACCAACCACCTCGGCATCGCGCTCACCGACTGCATCACCATGGATGCCTTCCTGCGCGACTTCGACTTCGAGCTGGCCAGCCGCTATCAGGGGCTACGCCACGACTCCGGCGATCCCGTGGTGTGGGGCGAGAAGGCCATCAGCCACTATCAGCGGCTCGGCATCGACCCCACCGAGAAGACGCTGGTCTTCTCCGATGGCCTCAATCTCGACAAGGCCGTTGAGCTGCTGCGCCACTTCCGCGGCCGCATCAACACCAGCTTCGGCATCGGCACCAAGCTCACCTGCGATCTGCCCGGCGTCAGCCCGATGAACATCGTCTTCAAGCTGATGGAGTGCAACGGCGGCCCGGTCGCCAAGATCTCCGACAGCCCGGGCAAGACCCTGTGCCGGGACGCGGACTTCATCCGCAACCTCAAGCAGGCCTTCCACGTCGGGGTCTAACGCCTATTTTTGGGGACGTATCTTGCGCCAGTGGCCAGTGGCCCCCTACCATTCTCTCCTCGTCAGGTCCGACTGGTGTCGGGCCTTTCTATTGCCCGAACGACAGCCCACCAAGGAATGCACCATGACCCGCAAATGGATATTCGCCCTCACCACCCTGTTCACCAGCCTGAGCGCTATCGCCACCGAACCGCTGCGGGTCTCCGCCATCCCGGACGAAGCCCCCACCGAGCTGCAACGCAAGTTTGCCCCGCTGGGTGACTACCTGGCCGAGAAGACCGGCCGCGAGGTGGTGTTCGTGCCGGTCAACGACTACGCCGCCGTGGTCGAGGCGCTGGCCGCCGGCAAGCTGGACATGGCCTGGCTCGGTGGCTTCACCTATGTGCAGGCCCATCGCCGTGCCGACAAGGTGGTGCCCCTGGTTCAGCGCCAGGAGGATGCCCAGTTCACCTCCAAGTTCATCGCCAATGCCGACAGCGGCATCAAGACCCTGGCCGACACCAGGGGCAAGGACTTTGCGTTCGGCTCCCCCTCCTCCACCTCCGGTCACCTGATGCCACGCCACTTCCTGGCCGAGCAGGGCATCAACCCCGAGCGTGACTTCGCCCACGTCGCCTTCTCCGGCGCCCACGACGCCACCGTCGCCTGGGTCGCCTCCGGCAAGGTGCCAGCCGGTGCGCTCAACGCCTCCGTGTGGGAGAAGCTGGTGGAAGAGGGCAAGGTCGACACCGCCAAGGTCAAGGTGATCTGGACCACCCCGACCTACTTTGACTACAACTGGACCGTGCGCGGCGGCCTGGATCCGGCCCTGCAAGAGAAGATCAAGCAGGCCTTCCTCAGCCTGGATCCGGCGGTGCCCGCCCAGGCCGAGATCCTCAAGCTGCAACGCGCCAGCCGCTTCATCGAGACCAAACCCGAGAACTACCTGGGCATCGAAGCCGCCGCCACCCAGGCCGGCCTGCTGAAGTGATCGCCGTCACACTGGACGGGGAAGGATTACGGCTCGGCCAGAGCCGCATCCTGCAGCCGTTCAACCTGCAGATAGCGGCAGGTGAGTGCGTGGCCATCATAGGGCCGAGCGGCGCGGGCAAGACCAGCCTGCTGCGGCTGATCGGCACCGAGCTGCGTGGCGAAGGCAGGCTCGCCCTCTGGGAGCAGGATCCCTGGAGCCTCTCCACCCGGGACCGCCAGCGGCTGCGCAGCCGGATCGGCATGGTCTGGCAGCAACCGCCACTGCCCGCCTCCCAGCAGGTGATGACCGCCGTGCTGGCCGGTCGGCTCGGCCAGTGGTCCCTCGGCCGCTCCTTGCTCTCCCTGCTGCGCCCCTGCGACCCAGCAGGGGCGCGGGCCGAACTGGCCCGCCTCGGCCTTGCCGACAAGTGGCAACAGCGCTGCGGCGAGCTCTCCGGTGGCCAGTTGCAGCGGGTCGGCATCGCCCGGGTGCTCTATCAGCAGCCGGACCTGATCCTGGCGGACGAGCCTGTCTCCGCCCTCGATCCCGTGCTCGCCCAGAGCAGCCTGGATGCCCTGCTGGCCCAGGCCCGCGCCCGGGGCAGCACACTCATCGCCAACCTGCATGCAGTCGAGCTGGCGCTCGGCCGTTTCCCTCGCATCATCGGTCTGCGCGAGGGGCGAGTGCAGTTCGACTGTCCGGCGACGGCCGTCACCCCGGCCATGCTGGCCGAGCTCTACGCTGGTGATGACGAGGCGGCCCAGTGCACGCCTTGACCCACCGCTGGCGCCATCCTCTGCCCTGGCTGTTGCTGCTGATCGGCTACAGCCTGTGGCAGCAGGCCGACGGCTGGCTCGGCCTGTTCGACGGCCAGAGCTGGCGGCAGATGGGTAACTTCCTCGCTACCAGCTGGCCACCCCGTTTTGATCGGGACTTTCTCGCCCTGACCCTGACCGCGACCCTGGAGAGCCTGGCCGTCGCCACCCTGGGGCTGGCGGGCGCCCTGCTGCTCGGCGTGCCGTTTGCCCTGCTCGGCTCGCGCGCCCTGTCGCTGGCCGAACTGGGGCCGGTGCCCAGCCCGCTGCGCGGCGCCTTGCGGGCCCTCTCGCGCCTCGTCGCCATCGTGCTGCGCAGCCTGCCCGAGCTCATCTGGACGCTGCTGTTCGTGCGCCTGTCCGGGCTCGGGCCGCTGGCCGCCATCCTGGCCATCGCGGTCAGCTACGGCGGCATGCTGGCCAAGGTTTACAACGAGATCATGGAGAGCGGCGCCCTGCAACCGGCCCGCGCCCTGCTGCTGGGCGGCAGTGGCCGGCTGCAGGCACTCTGGTACGGCGTGCTGCCCGCGGTGCGCCAGGAGCTGCTCTCCTACACCGTCTACCGCTGGGAGTGCGCCCTGCGCGCCTCCGTCATCATGGGCTTCGTCGGCGCCGGCGGGCTCGGCCAGCAGCTCGAGCTCTCCCTGCGCATGTTTGCCGGTGGCGAGGTGGTGACCCTGCTGCTGGCCTTCATCCTGCTGGTGACCCTGGCGGATGGCCTCAGCGCCTGGTTGCGCCACAGCCGCTCCCCCGGCCTGCTGTTGCTGATCTGCCTGGGGCTGGCCGCAACTCTCGCTCTTTATCAACTCGACTGGCGCATGCTGAGCTTCTCCTTCGGGGGGCTGGGCACCTTTCTGGGGGAGTTCTTGCAACCGGACTGGTCATGGCCCTTCCTCAAGACGGTGGCCAGCGGCCTGCTCGATACGGTGCAGATGGCGCTGCTGAGTACCCTCTTCAGCGCCCTGCTGGCCCTGCCGCTGGCCTGCCTCGCTCGCCACTGCTGGCCGCTGCGGCTGTTGTTCAACCTGCTGCGCTCGGTACCCGAGCTCATCTTCGCCAGCCTGCTGGTGATCGCGGTCGGGCTGGGGCCGGTGGCTGGCATACTGGCGCTGACCCTGCACACCACCGGGGTGCTGGCGCGCCTCTTCGTGGAGACCCTGGAGAACGCCGATCCTGCCCCCCGCCTCGCCCTGCAGCTGAGCGGGGCCGGGTCCATTGCCAGCTTCTGGTACGGGCTGTTTCCCCTGGTCACGCGCCAGTGGCTGGCCTATAGCCTCTATCGCGGCGAGATGAACCTGAGGGCCGCCACCATACTCGGTGTGGTCGGCGCCGGCGGGCTGGGGCAGCAGCTCTATGTCTCCCTGAGCCTGTTCCGTTACGATCAGACTGCCACCCTGCTGCTGGCCATCCTGTTGCTGGTCTGGTTGGCGGAGGCCATCAGCCGCCGTACCCGCTTGCCGCGCCCGGCCCCCACTCAGCGGGATTGCCAGATCTGACGCAGGCTCCTGATAAACAAAAAGCCCGCCGGTTTGCACCGGCGGGCTTTTTTCATGGGATCAGACGAGGTCAGTCTTTCTTGGCCAGCAGGAATTTCACCAGCTGGTTGAACTGCTCCTGGGAAGTAATGGATTCGATTTTCACCATGTACTTGCCGTTGACCAGGAAGGCCGGCACACCGCGGATGTTGTAGCTCTCGGTGTTGCGGTCAAACTGGGAGACCATGCCGGAGACGGCGAAGCTGTCGACGGCGCCGTCGAACTCTTCAGCCGGTACGCCGTTGTCCACGAAAATCTGCTTCACGTCGGCGCGGCTCTGCGGGATCTGACGCTGGGTGTGGATCTTGTCGAAGATGGCCGGGGTCAGCTTGCCTTCAACGTTCAGCAGGCTGGCAACGGCGTAGGCACGCTGCATCTCCGGACCCATTTCGCGGCCCAGGAAGGCCACCGGGTTCTTCTTCATCGGCACGCCTTCCGGCAGGTTCTTCTTCAGATCCTCGGCAATCGGCTCGAACTTGGCGCAGTGGGGGCAGTAGTAGGAGAAGAACTCCAGTACTTCCGGCTGGGCGCTACCGGTCTGCTTGACCACATCATAGTTGACGCCTTCCTTGAATTCGGGGGCGGCGTGAACCATGGGCATCATCAGCATGGCAGCAAGGAAAAACAGAATTTTTTTCATGACGTTTCCTGTTAAGGGATCACTGTGAGGCACGCCCGGCGAACCGAAGCAGTGCCAAGCCTATTGCGTCACCACTGCACAGTCAATGATCAAGCAGGGGGTGCGAGTCCCATCCCTCGCGCACCAGGTCGTCAAGCTCTCTCCCCGCCCCCCGCGTCAGCACCGACGCCTTGATAGGCTGCCGCGGGTCTGCGACAGGCATGGCGAACGGCCGACAACCCGCCGCATCACCAGCCCGGCATCAGGGTCAGGGGCGGCGCCTTGAGCGCCTCCAGCTGATCGTGCAGGGTGGCGATCTGCTGGCGCCAGTAGTGCTCGGTATTGAACCAGGGGAAGTGGCGGGGGAAGGCGGGATCCTCCCAGCGCCGCGCCAGCCAGGCCATGTAGTGAACGATGCGCATGGCCCGCAGCGGCTCGATGAGCGCCAGCTCGCGCGGGTCGAACTCCATGAACTCCTCGTAGCCCGCCAGCAGGGTGTCGAGCTGGATCTGCTGCTCGCTGCGCTCGCCGTTCAGCATCATCCAGAGATCCTGGATGGCGGGACCGGTGCGGCAGTCGTCGAGATCGACAAACATGGGTCCGTCGCGCCAGAGGATGTTGCCCGGATGACAGTCGCCGTGCAGGGAGATCTGCGCCACATCCAGGGTCATGGCGTCGCCGACGTGCTTGATCAGCTCGTCGAGCACCCCGAAGAATTGCTTGGCCAGCCCGCTCGGCAGCCACTCGCCGGACGCCAGCAGCTGACGCGGCTCGTGCAGCATGGTCTCCACGTCGAGCCGGACGCGATGGTGAAACGGCTTGCTGGCACCGAGCTGATGGATGCGGCCGAGGTAGCGCCCCACCCACTCCAGCTGGTCGAGATTGTCCACCTCGAACTGGCGTCCCCCCACGCTCTGCCAGATGGCAAACGGGTAGCCCTGATGCTCCAGCAGGGTCTCGCCGGCAAAGGCGAGCGGAGCGGCGACCGGGATCTCCGCCTCGCAGAGGCGAGCGGCAAACTCGTGCTCTTCGAGGATCTGGGCCCGGCTCCAGCGGCCGGGACGGTAGAACTTCACCACGTAGCGGCGACGATCCTCGTCCTGGAACTGGTAGACCCGGTTTTCGTAGCTGTTGAGCTCGATGAGGCCCGAGTCGAGCCGCAGACCGCTGAGGTCCAGCGCATCCATGATGAGGTCGGGAGTGAGATCGGAATAGTTGAAACGCATGTCATCCACCATGAGAAAGGGGCGCCGTTGCGCCCCATTCTATCACTACTGTCCGCCGTTGCCGTGCATGGCGGTGTGCCTTGCCATCACAACCGGCTGATGAACTTGCTGGGCTGGCGCAGGGTTCCCTTGCTGTCGTCCGGCGCCGCCCCTTCGCGTTTGAGCACGAAGCGGATGTCCAGGGTCGGCTTCTTCAGGTTGAAGGGGTCGACGGCCACGCTCACCGGCAGGGTATAGATCTCGCCGGCCTTCAGGGTCACCTCGCGCGGACCAAACCACTCGTGCTCCGGCAGCCCCTCCACATCCAGCTGATAGGTCTGGGGATGCAGGGTCTTGTTGAGGATCTTGAGGGTATAGGTGTTCTCGATGAGCCCCTCGCTGTTCTCGCGGAACAGCTGGTTGCGATCCCGCAGGATGTCGAGCCCCATCGGCATGATGGACATGGCGTTGTAGACGAACACCCCCAGCATGATGGCCATCACCAGGCCGTAACCGATCAGCTTGGGCCGCGCCACATGGGTGGAGTCATTGGCCAGCTTGTGCTCTGTGGTATAGCTGATGAGCCCTTTCGGATAGCCCATTCGTTCCATGGTTTGATCGCAGGCGTCGACGCAGGCGCCACAGTTGATGCACTCGTACTGCAGGCCGTCGCGGATGTCGATGCCGGTCGGGCAGACCTGCACGCAGAGGTCGCAGTCGATGCAGTCCCCCAGTCCCAGCGCCTTGGGATCGGCCTTGCGGGAACGGGCACCCCGGGTCTCGCCGCGCTTGGTGTCATAGCCGACGATGAAGGTGTCCTTGTCGAACATGGCGGACTGGAAGCGGGCATAGGGGCACATGTGAATGCACATGATGGCGCGCATCCAGCCGGCGTTGCCGTAGGTGCAGGCGGCGAAGAGCACCACCCAGAAGATGACCCAGCCGCTGGCCTGCAGGGTGAAGAAGTCAGGCACCAGCTGGAACACATCCTGGAAGTAGGCGACGAAGGTGAGGCCGGTACCCAGCGACAGCAGGAGCCAGGCCAGGTGCTTGGCCCCCTTGCGGGCCAGCTTCTCGCCGTTCCAGGGCGAGGCGTCCAGCTTGCGGCGCTTGTTGGCGGAGCCTTCCAGCTTCTCTTCAAACCAGATGAACATGAAGGTCCACACCGTCTGCGGACAGAGGTAGCCGCACCAGACCCGCCCCAGGAAGGTGGTCACGAAGAAGAGGGCAAAGGCGGCGATCATGAAGACCCAGGCCAGCAGGGTGAGATCCTGCGGCCAGATGGTGGCACCGAAGATGTGGAACTGCTGATGGCCGATATCGAACAACACGGCCTGTCGACCGTCATAGCGCAACCAGGGAATGGCGACGAAGAGCACCACGAAGAACCAGCCCATGGCCTTGCGCATCCGCTGCCAGTAGCCGGTCTGGGCCCGGACATAGATGCGGTTGCCGGGGTTGAACCTGTCGTCGCTGGCTTTGAAGGTATTGGGGTTGAACGTCCCCGTTACATCGCCGGTGACATCCTTGATATCGATCTTGTCCTGGTCGGCCATTGCAACACTTCGCTCCATTAATTAATTGTTATGGGGCGGATTATATCTTAAACAGCCTGCTAATTGTGTGGGTAAAATGTATCTAATGTTCGAGTGGCGTCGCAATTTCAAGCAACAAAAAAGACGTATCGCCAGTTGACGAAACGTCTTTTTAAGAGATTCTTTTGAAAACCATCAAGCTTCCAGCAAGCGCACTCTTTACTTGATGCCGCGGGCCTTGAGCAAGGCTTCCTTGAAGTCGGGCACGTGGTCCTTGGCCAGACCGGGGATCATCGCCTGCTTGTCGGACTCACGCATCTTGAGGTGGTAGATCAGCATGTCGTCGGTCAGCTCGGACAGAGGCCCTTCAAATCCCGCTTCCTCGGCCAGTTTGGCAACAAACTGTACCAGGCTGAGATCCTGTTCCTTGATCCAGGCAGGCTGCAACAACTCCAGCAGCTCTTCGATACGATGACATTGCATAGACGACCTCTTTAATCTGTCTTGTGAAACTCAGGCAACCTTACCCATCAAGGCTACTTCGATACGATCCCGCCCATTATGCTTGGCCTGATAGAGGGCCGCATCCGCTTTTTGTATCAGCTCGCTGATGGAGAGGGTCTGGTCCGGCACCAGGGTCGCCACCCCGAAACTGCAGCTGACCCGACCGGAAACCAGGGACTTCTGATGGGGAATGCTCAAATCCTTCAGCGCCACCCGCACGTTCTCGGCGATCTGCATGGCCCCCTGCATGCTGGTGCAGGGCAGCAGCAGCGCAAACTCCTCGCCACCGTAACGGGCGGCGAGATCGTCCTCCCGCCGCTGCACCTCGGCCAACAGACCCGCCACCTGCTGCAGGCACTCATCCCCCAGCTGATGGCCGTAGAGATCGTTGAACTGCTTGAAGTAGTCCACATCCACCAGCACCAGCGACAGGGGCGCCCTAGCCCGGTGGCAGCGACGCCAGGCGCGCTCGAGGCAGTAGTCGAGGTGGGCCCGGTTGGCGATGCCGGTCAGCCCGTCCAGCCGGGAGGTGAGCTTGAGGTGCTCGGAGACCGCCTTGAGCTCGGCCACCAGGTCGGCGTTGGAGAAACGGTGATAGAGGGAGGCCACCTGATCCCGCCGCAGGCGACGCAGCAGGGTCGGCAGGAAGACGAACAGGTAGCCGGCCAGCATGCTGGAGACGATCCGCTCCTGCTCGTTGCCCGCCCCCAGTTCGAACACCATGGCGAGCCCGAGCGGCAGCACGGCTCCATAGAGGGAGCGGCGACTGCCGAACAGCATGATGGCACTGCCGGTGAGGATCAGGCTGGCGAGCATCATCATGGCGGCGCGGTAGGTATCGGGCAGCTTGTCCATGTAGAGCAGCACGCCGAGGGCCCAGATGATGGAGGTGATGGTCACCCCGATGAAGAGTTCGCGCTCCAGCACCGGCAGCGGGATCTGTGCCAGCCTGGGCTGGCGCCAGCGCAGATGCCAACCCCGGCAGAGCAGCAACAGCATCACGCTCGCCAGCCAGCCGAGCGCCTCGCTGGCGGGCAGGTAGTCGTGGAACAGCAGGCTCCAGCCAAGTGCCAGCAGACCCAGGCAAGGCAGGCTGAATGAGGCGTGGGTATAGAGCTGGGCCATGATGGCCTGCTTTACCTGACGTGTCACACTCTGGGTCAACTGCGTACTCCCTGTACAAGAGCCGCACAGTCTACCACTACCCCTTCGGAGCCAACAATAAAACGTCCGTTATTAAGCGGTTAGTCAGTCGATGATGCCAGACCCCAGCCTGCCGGCAGGGGCGGCTCAGCCGCGCTCCAGCTCGTCGAGGATCGGGCACTCGGGATTCTCGTCCCCGTGGCAGCAGCCGACCAGTCCCTCGAGAGAGCTGAGCATGGCCTGCAGGCCGGCGATGCGGGCGCGCAGATCGACGATCTTCTCCTGCGCCAGCTTCTTCACCTGGGCGCTGGTTCTGTGCTCATCCCGATAGAGCGCCAGCAGCTCCTGACACTCCTCCAGATTGAAGCCGGTCTCCCGTGCCCGCTTGACGAAGCGCAGCTCGCGCAGCGCCCCCTCGGTGTAACTGCGATAGCCGTTGTCACTGCGCACCGGCGCCGAGATGAGGCCGATGCTCTCGTAGTAGCGGATGGTCTTGGCGGTCAGTCCCGTCGCCTTGGCTACCTTGCTGATGTTCATGGATGACTCCTTAACGGTTCGATTCAGTGCTGACATGGTGGCTGGCATGGGCGAGCGCCCGCGGTTGCCAACGCTTCAATAACAGGGAATTGCTCAATACTGTGATGCTGCTCAGGGCCATGGCCGCCCCCGCCAGCTCGGGGCTGAGGTAACCCTGCGCCGCCAGCGGAATGCCGATGATGTTGAACACGAAGGCCCAGAACAGGTTCTGCTGGATGGTGCGCCAGGTCGCCGCCGAGATGTCGATGGCATCGGCCACCAGCCGCGGATCAGAGCGCATCAGGGTGATGGCGGCTGTCTCCATCGCCACGTCCGAGCCGGAGCCCATGGCGATGCCCACATCCGCCGCCGCCAGCGCCGGGGCGTCGTTCACCCCGTCCCCCACCATGGCGACCAGCCCGCGGGTTTGCGCCCGCAGCGCCTCCACTTTCTCCACCTTGCCAGCCGGCAGCACGGAGTCGAACGCCCCGTCCAGCCCCAGCTTGGCGGCGATATGAGCCACCGGCGCCGGCGCATCACCGCTCACCAGCCAGCTGGCGATGCCGCGTTGGCGCAGGGTGGCGATGGCCTCGGGGCTCTCGGGGCGCAAGGTATCGGCCAGGGCCGCTATGCCGGCCACCACACCGTCGATGGCCACCCAGACCCGGGTCGCGCCGTCGGCGGCTTGTTCATCCTGTTGTGGTACGTCAATGCCGAGCTGGGCCAGCAGACTGGCATTGCCGATGGCGACCGAATGATCCACCACCTGGCCGAGGATACCGGCCCCGACCCGCACCTCCACCGCCTCCGGCTGGGGCAGCACGGCATCTTTGCCGGCTGCCTCGCGCATGGCCAGCGCCAGCGGGTGCTCGCTCGCCTGCTGCAGGGCAGCGGCGAGGCGCAGCTGCTCGTCGTTGCCGCTCCAGCTGGCCAGCACCGGCCGCCCCTGAGTGAGCGTACCTGTCTTGTCGAAGATCAGCGCCTTGATGGCGTGGGCCTTCTGCAGGGTATCCACATCCTTGATCAGAATGCCGTGGCGCGCCGCCACCCCGGTGCCGGTGACGATGGCGGCCGGCGTGGCCAGTCCCAGCGCGCAGGGGCAGGCGATCACCAGCACGGCCACCGCCGCCAGCAGCGCCTGACCGAAGTCGTTGCCGATGGCGTACCACACCAGCAGGGTGAAGAGGGCGATGGCCATCACCACCGGCACGAACACGGCGGAGACCTTGTCCACCAACTGCTGCAGCGGGGCCTTGCCCATCTGGGCGCTCTCCACCAGGGCGATGATCTTGCTGAGGCTGGAGTCCTCCCCCACAGTCGTGGCCTCGATCTCCAGCACGCCGGAGCGGTTGATGGCACCGCCCAGCACCTTGTCGCCCTCGCCGCGGGGCACCGGCAGGCTCTCGCCGGTGAGGATCGACTCGTCCAGCTCGCTCTCGCCGCTCAGGATCTTGCCATCCACCGGCACCCGCTCACCCACCAGCACCCGCAGCCGATCGCCGCGCAGCACCTCGTCGATGGCGACGCTCTGCCAGTTCTCACCGCGCCAGACGGTGGCGGTTTCCGGCCGCAGCGCCATCAGTTCGCGAATGGCGGACTGGGTGCTGCGTCTGGCGCGGGCCTCCAGCAACTTGCCGAGGGAGATCAGGGTGATGATGATGGCGCTCGCCTCGAAATAGAGCTGGCCGCTGGCGGCCATCCCCAGGGTCAGCAGCAGATAGAGGCTGTAGAAGTAGGCCGCGCTGGTACCGGTCGCCACCAGCACGTCCATGTTGGCGGAGCGGTTCTTGATGGCGAGCCAGGCACCGCGATAGAAGCGGGCCCCAATCCAGAACTGCACCGGGGTGGCGAGCACCAGCTCCAGCCAGGCGGGCAGATGCCAGGGCAGCAGACCTGCCATGGCCAGCATGCTCGCCAGCAGCGGCAGGGTCAGCAGCGCCGAGACGATGACCCGGGTCTGCGCCTGACGGGCACTGGCGGCCTCCTGCGCTTCCCGCTCCAGCAACTGCTGACGGCGGCCGCTGGCCGAGCCTTGCGCCAGCTGGGCACCAAAGCCGAGGGCTTCGATCTGCTCGCGCAATGCGGCGGGGGTCTGCATCCCGGGAACTAGCACGATACGGGCCTGCTCGAGCGAGAAGTTGACGTCGGCTGAGATGACGCCGGGCAGCGCGGCCAGCATCTTGTTCAGACGGGCCGAACAACCGGCACAGGTCATGCCGCTGACCTGGAAGGAGAGCGTCTCGTGGCCATAGTCATAGCCCTGTGCCTGAATGCTCTCCAGCACAGCCGGCAAACGGTCGGGGCTGGCCAGGTCGATAGCGGCCTGCTCCAGCGCGAAGTTGACGGTCGCCTCGACCCCCTCCAGCTTGTTGAGGGCGGTCGTGATGCGGCTGGCGCAATTGGCACAGCTCATGCCTGTGAGCGGCAGCTGCAGATGGATGGGTAATTGAATATGAGTGGTCATCTTGTTCCTCCCCGGAACCCGTCGGCCAGAACGAGCACCGACCAGCAAACCCTAACCTTTACTGTAAGGGTAAGCTCAAGCCACCTGACTCACTTTTTACAGATGAAAAAACAGCGCCCGTTTGCTGCCAGGGAGCAAACGGGCGCCGCATTCAACTATTACGCGGTGTGACCGGCTCAGATGCCGTACTGGGCGCGGTACGCCTTCATGGCAGCCAGTTGCGTAGCCAGCTCCGGCTGCTCGGCCTGCTTCTCTTCCAGATAAGCGATCAGGTCGCTCATCTGGATGATGGCGATGATGTGGGCGCCGTAGTCACGCTCCACCTCCTGAATGGCGGAGAGCTCGCCCTTGCCCTTCTCCTGACGGTCAAGCGCGATCAGCACGCCAGCCAGGGAGGCGCCGTTGGCCTGGATCAGATCCATGGATTCGCGGATGGCGGTGCCGGCGGTGATGACGTCATCCACCAGCATGATGCGCCCCTTGAGCGGGCTGCCCACCAGATTGCCACCCTCGCCGTGATCCTTGGCCTCCTTGCGGTTGAAACACCAGGGCACGTCCACGTCGTGCTGCTCCACCAGCTGCACTGCGGTGGCGGAGGCGATGGGGATCCCCTTGTAGGCCGGGCCAAACAGCACGTCGAACTCGATGCCGGCATCCATCAGGGCGGCAGCGTAGAAGCGGCCGAGACGGGCCAGATCGCGGCCGCTGTTGAACAGGCCGGCGTTGAAGAAGTAGGGGCTTTTACGACCGGATTTCAGGGTAAATTCACCGAATTTGAGGACCTGCTTCTCCAGGGCGAACTCGATAAATTGACGCTGGTAGGCTTTCATTCTGGCTCCTTGCTTGGCTTGTCGTTGTCTTGTGTGGGGGTATAAAAAAACGCGGTCAATGCCGCGTTTTTAAAATCAGGAGAGCGACTGCTTCTGCAGCGCAATGATGTCGGCGATGCCGCCCTTGGCGAGCGCCAGCATCTCCAGCAACTCTTCGTGGGTGAAAGGCTCGGCCTCCGCGGTGCCCTGCACCTCGATGATGCGACCATCTTCGGTCATCACCACGTTCATGTCGGTCTCGGCGGCGGAGTCTTCGATGTACTCCAGATCGCAGATGGCTTCCCCTTCGAACATGCCGACGGAGACGGCGGCGATCATCTGCTTGAGCGGGCTCTGCTTGATCATGCCCTTCTCGACCATCCAGTTCAGCGCATCCACCAGCGCCACACAGGCACCAGTGATGGCGGCGGTACGGGTGCCACCGTCGGCCTGCAGCACGTCGCAGTCAACTGTGATGGAGTGCTCGCCCAGGGCGGTCAGGTCTACCGCGGCGCGCAGGGAGCGGGCGATCAGGCGAGAGATCTCCAGGGTGCGGCCGCTCTGCTTGCCGGAGGCCGCCTCGCGGTTCATCCGGGAGTGGGTGGAGCGCGGCAGCATGCCGTACTCGGCGGTCACCCAGCCCTGATTCTTCCCTTTCAGGAAGCGCGGCACGCTGGTGTCGACGCTGGCGGTGCAAAGCACGCGGGTGTTGCCGAATTCCACCAGCACGGACCCTTCAGCATGCTTGGTGAAGTGGCGGGTAATGGTGACCGGACGAAGCTGCGCGGCAGTGCGATCGCTGGGACGTGACATGGGACGGACCTCTGGGCTGGCTGAATTGGCGCAGGAGTATAAGTGATCCCAGCCCAAATATCAGCCGCTAAAACCACGCTGTCGGCTGACGGAGCAGGCCTGGCTGAGTATACTGGCCCCACACTTCATCAAGCCCGGAACAATCAATGATTCACAGCATGACCGCCTACGCCCGCAAGGAACTCAAGGGCGACTGGGGCACAGCCGTTTGGGAAATTCGTTCGGTCAACCAGCGCTATCTGGAGACCTACATTCGCCTGCCGGAACAACTGCGCAGCCTGGAGCCGGTTCTGCGTGAGCGCTTCCGCGCCAAGCTGCAGCGCGGCAAGGTGGAGTGCAACCTGCGCTTCGAGGCCGCGCAAGCCGCTGCCAGCCAGCTGCACATCAACGAAGAGCTGGCCAAGCTCATCATCGACAGCGCCAACTGGGTGATGAAAGAGGCTGGCCAGGGTCAGCTCAACCCGGTCGACGTGCTGCGCTGGCCGGGCGTGATGGCTGCCGCCGAGCAGGACATGGACGTGGTTGCCACCGAGCTGCTCGGCGGGTTTGACCAGACCATGGAAGATTTCCTCGCCTCCCGCGCCAGCGAAGGGGCCAACCTCAAGGCGCTGATCGAACAGCGCCTGGCCGGCATTCAGGTGGAAGTGAAGAAGGTGCGCGTGCACCTGCCGCAGATCATCGAATGGCAACGCCAGAAGCTCACCGACCGGCTGGCCGAAGCCAAGGTGGAGCTGGATCCTGCCCGTATCGAGCAGGAGATCGTGCTGCTGGCCCAGAAGATCGACGTGGCGGAAGAGCTGGATCGGCTGGAGATGCACATCAGCGAGACCAACAAGATCATGAAGAAGGGTGGCGCCTGCGGCCGCCGCCTCGACTTCATGATGCAGGAGTTCAACCGCGAGTCGAACACCCTCGGCTCCAAGTCCATCAACGCCGAGGTGACCCAGTCCGCCGTCGAGCTGAAGGTGCTCATCGAGCAGATGCGCGAGCAGATCCAGAACATCGAATGAGATCGGTTCGATAGCGTGAAAAAGCCATTGGAGACAATGGCTTTTTCTTTTTAAGCGGAGCAGGCGAGCACAGGAAGCGTGCAGGCGGTGGGCTCGGCCGCCGGGCCAAGATCCCGCACTATGTCGTGGATCACCGCATCCAGCTGATGAAGGCTGTGATGATGAGGCAGGATGATGAGGTGGGAGTGCTCACCCGAGGTCGCCAGGCAATGACGCTTCCAGGTGCGCTCCGAGGGGCGCGGGAAGACCACGGTAATGGAGTGCGGATGCCGCCAGGCGGGCACCCCCTGCTGATTCAGCCGCTCCACCAGCTGCTGGGCCATGGCCAGGCAGCGCCCGGTCCGCTCACGCCACTGGGCCAGCGTCCGTCCCTTGATGGCGGCCCACATCAGCAGGGGCGTGAAGCCATTGCGCGACCCGCTGATGGTCTGATCGCTGGCCGAGATGTAGTCCACCTCCACGGCGATGCGATCTACAAAACGCCGCCTGGCCAGCACGATGCCGCACGGGATCGGCGACCCCATCATCTTGTGGCCCGAGACACTGATGGAATCGATGCCGTCGGCAAATGAAAAGGCCGGCGCATCGTCCACAAACGGCAGTATCATGCCGCTCAGGGCCGCATCCGCGTGCAGGTAGTAGTCCTGACGCGGGATGCCGATGGCCGACAGCCGCCGTTGAATGGCGCCGATGTCGTCGACCGCCCCCTTCATGGTGGTACCGATATTGGCAAATATGATGGGATGACGCTCGCCATCATCCACTATCTGCTCTGCCAATTTATCGCAGTCTATTTCCCCGCTGGGCAGTGTGGGAATTTCCTTGGCCTTGATCCGCAGCAACCTGATTATTTTGGCAACCGAATAGTGTGTCTCTTGTGAATAATAGAGGGTGCCTTCAGGAAACAACTCTCTGGCAAGATAACAGCCAAACATATTGCCTTCGGTGCCGCCATTGGTCACATAACCCCAGCTCTGCTCTGGCGGGATTGAAAATAGCGATGAGAAATAGTGCATGACCTCTCGCTCAAATTCGAAGGTATTGAGCAAATAATTTCCAGGCGCACCCCAGTCGCCACAGTTATTGATAGAAAACTGTAAAAACTTGTGCAGCTGGGAATAATCAAAGTCGGCAGCCTCCGGATAACCGACATTGAAATATTGATGGGTAAGGCAGAACTGCCAAAACTGCTCGAGCCTGTGCTGATCTTCTGCTGACAGCGTCATGATGGTGTCCGTGGCGAGCGCCATGACCTGGCGCCGCCCTTGCTGAATGATAAGAGCAATGCGTGAAATTGATTGAATATATACAGCCAGTCAGGCCGCCTGGGAGCCGCTCAGGAGCTCCCACCAGGCTGACAGGGTGGGCCTGCGCGCCAGCTCGTCAAAGCCGACATCGACCCCCTGTGCCTTCAGCTCTGCGGTAAAGCGCATGATGCTGAGGGAGTCCAGCCCATACAGCACCAGACTCTCCTCCGGATCCAGCTCCCCCTCCTCCACCAAGCTCTGTACTCGTTCATTCAACCACTCACGGGTCATGAATGTAGGCCTGCTCATGTTATTTCCTCACTGTCTGTCATGGTTATTTCTAGTCGTGATTGTTTAATCACCGCTCCCACCCAATTGCTGAAAACTGGATCGACGGCTGCCAAAAAATAGGTTTCGCCATACCGGTCTGAAATACCGTCCAGAGTCATCTCTGGCCACGACTGATGCCAATTTAATTAAGCGACTTATCGATATAACCATATGGGTTGACGGAATAAATTAACCTTGAAATGAAAATCATTCTCACCTTTAAATATATAAACAACGAAACACGACAAGTTGTCAACGCCATGAATGAGATGAAAGAACTGACCGCGATGCAGGCGGCTTGCTGGATGGGACGCAGCGCGCATGCCCATCTGGGGGGCGTCAGTGCCCACCTCTACGCCGAGTTTGACGGCCCGGCCCTCGATCTGGCGCGCCTGCACGGTGCGCTGGAGCGTCTCTATCAGGCGCACCCCATGCTGCGCCTGACCGTCACCCGGGACGGCGCTCAAACGCTGGGGGATCCTGCCCCGGCCGTGCTGGAGATAGATGATTTCCGCTCCCTGAGCGGCCAGCCACTGGCCGATGCCCTGGCCCGCAAGCGGCAGGAGTGGACCCATCAGCAACTCGATCTGAGCCGGGGTCAGGCGGCCCGCTTCTCCGTCACCCGGCTGGCAAACCAGCGCCAGCGGCTGCACATCGACACCGACATGATGGCCGTCGATCCCTCCAGCGTGCGGATCCTGCTCGCCGATCTGGCCCGGTGGTACGAAGAGCCGGCGTGGACGCCGCCGCCGGCCCCCTCGTTTTTTGCCTGGCACGAGGCGGTGCAGACGCGCCTGCGTGAGCGTCGGGAACAGGATCGGCAGTGGTGGCGACAACAGCTGCCAACGTTGGCGCCGGCGCCCACCCTGCCGACCGTTCCGCAGCAGACTCCCCCCACCAGCGAGCGCCTCAGCGCCACCCTGGATGCCGCCACCTGCCAGGCCCTCACCACCCTGGCACGGCAGCGGCGCCTGACCCTCTCCAGCCTGATGCTGGGCCTCTTCGCCCACGCCCTGGGCAAGGCCACCGGCGACAGACATTTTCGCCTCAATGTCCCCTTCTTCTGGCGCGAGCCCGTGCTTGGCAACGAGCAGCGGATCGCCGGCGAGTTCGCCAACCTCACCCTGGTGGACGTGGACCTTGACCAGGCCGGCACGCTGGATGCGCTGTGCCGGCAACTGGCGGCCCAATGGCACCAGCGCCTCGGCCACGGCGCCTATTCCGGCGTGGCGGTGATGCGCGACCTCTCCCGCCACCACGGCTCGGCCCAGCTGGCCCCCATCGTCTTCACCGCCGCCCTGGATCTGGAAGGGGGCTCGCTGTTTGACGAACGGGTGCACAGGGTCTTCGGCGCCATGAACTGGGTCATCTCCCAGGGCCCCCAGGTGGCGCTGGATGCCCAGCTGGTGCGCCTGCGCGGCGAACTGCTCATCAACTGGGACGTCCGCCTCGATGCCCTGCCGCGCCCCTGGATCACCGCCCTCTTCGACGATCTGGTGGCACATCTGCGCCAGCTGGCGCGGGATCCCGCCCTGCTCGACGCCCAGTTGCGCCGCCGCCGAGAGGCCCCCCTGACGTCGCTGCAGCAGGCCTACCTGCTCGGGCGCACAACCCAGTTTCCGCTCGGAGGGGTCGCCATGCAGGAGTACCGGGAGTACCGCGGCAAGATGGAGCCGGCGCTGCTGCGCGCCCGCCTGCGGGAGATGGTGCAGCGCCACGATGCGCTGCGTACCCGCATCGATGCCGACCGCCTGGTACAGATCGTCGATGACGAGGCGCGCCTCAATCTGCACGAACAGGACCTGCGTCAGCTGACCGAAGAGGAGGTGGCTCCCAGGCTCGCTCGCCACCGGGAGGCATACAGCCATGCCCTGTTCGACCTGACGCAGTCCCCCTGGGAGCTGACCCTGCTGCACCTGCCGGGAGACGAGCTGGTCGCCTTCGTGCGCATCGATGCCCTAATCCTGGATGGACACGCCATCGCCACCCTGATGCGCGAACTGTTCGAAGGAATAGTGGCCCCCGCGCTGCCCTCTCCGCCCGCTCACGAGCCCACGGCGGCGCAGCGGGAGCAAGCCGGGGACTACTGGCGGCGCAAGCTGGCCAGACTGGAGGGGCCACCGCGCCTGCCATGGACCCAGCCGCTCGAAGGTCTGCGCAGTGCCCGCTACGCACGCCAGCGGCAACACATACCTGCCGGGCAGGCGGCCGCGCTCTACAAGCTGGGTGCCCGCCAGCACCTGTTCAAGAACACCACCCTGATGGCCGTCATCCTGGAGGTGCTCTCCCGCTGGCGCGACGAGGGGGATCTCTGCGTGGCCGTGCCGGTGGCCCCGCCACCCGGCGGGCCGCTGACCAACCGATCCAGCTTTATCGCTCTCACCTGGCAGCCCGCGGAGGGCACCCTGCTGGAGCGGGCCCACATCCTGCAGCAGGACGTCATGGAGGGGCTGGATCGGCTCGCCTTCTCCGGGGTCGATATCGCCCGCCAGCTGGTGGAGACCCATGGCGGCGGGCCCGCCCTGCCCGTGGTCATCACCAACGGACTGGCCTGGCCGGTGGCCGCGCCAGAGAGCCCCATGCAGTGGCAAGGGGGGCTGACCCAGACACCCCAGGTCGCCATGGACATCCGCATCAGCCAGCAGGCCGACGGCACTCTGGTGCTCGACATCGACTACGCCAGCGAGGCTCTGGAGGCCGCGCTGGTGAGCGATCTGCTCGCGGCCATGGCGCGTGCCGTGGCCCGGCTGGTGGAGGGAAAGGCATTTCACCTCCCGGATCTGGCCACCCCCACCCATGCCCGTCACAACAGCCTGCCGGACGCCGCCTGCCACACCGACTTCCTGCAGCGCATCGCCGATCGCCTGTTCCATCCGCAGCACGAGGCGGTGGCCCTGATCCAGGGGGAGCGACAACTCAGCTACCGGGAGCTTGGTCACGGCGTGGGGTGCGTGATGCATGCCCTGAGCGAGGCCGGCATCAAGGCCGGGCAGGTCGTCGCCATCTGCCTGCCGCGCAGCCCAGAACACACCATGGTGACCCTGGCCTGCGCCCTCAGCGGCATCATCTGGGTGCCCGTCGATGCCGCCTCGCCAGCCGAACGCCGCCGCTATCTGCTGGACAACTGCTGCCCCGACCTGGTGGTGGCAGAGCCAGGCGCAGAGACCGGCCACCCCACGCTGACCCCGGCCCCCCTGCTGGCCGGCTCCGACGCCCCCCTCGGCACGCCCTGGGCGGGGAGAAGTACCTACACCACGCCGGCCTACTACCTCTATACCTCCGGCACCACGGGGCGCCCCAAGTGCGTGGTGCTGAGCAACCAGGCCACCGCCAACGTGATCGGCAGCACTCTGCTGCGTTGGGGCATTACAGAGCAGGACAGGTTTCTCTCCGTCACCCCGCTGCACCACGACATGTCGGTCTTCGACGTGTTTGGCTGCCTGACCGCCGGCGCCACCCTGGTGCTGCCGGAGCCCGGCGCCGACAAGGATGCGGTGCACTGGGGCCGACTCATCGCGCGCCATGGCGTCACCCTCTGGTGTTCGGTGCCGGCCATGCTGGAAATGCTGCTCGCCTGCCACCCGGTCGACACGCTGCAGAGTCTGCGGCTCGTCGCCCAGGGAGGGGATTACATCAAGCCGGGCATCATAGAGCGCCTGCGCACCGGCCTGCCTGCCACCCGCCTCTTCTCCCTCGGCGGGCCGACTGAAACCACCATCTGGAGCATCTGGCATGAGATAAGCGCCGACGATCGGCAGCGCATTCCCTATGGCACACCACTGCCGGGCAATGCCTACTGGCTGCTGGACGAGCGCGGTGAACACTGCCCGCTCGGGGTGGCGGGCCGCATCCATACCAGCGGCGTCAACCTGGCCCTCGGCTACCTCGAACAGGGGCAGCTCGTCCAGACCGACTTCGTCACCCTCACCGATGACAGGGGCCAGCCGGTGCGTGCGTTTCGCACCGGCGACCGGGGCCGCTACCGCCGCGACGGCACCCTGCTGTTCGACAGCCGGGTCAACGGTTACATCAAGGTGCGCGGGGTGCGTGTCTCGCTGCCCGACGTCGAGAGTGCCCTCATCACCCATCCGGCCCTCGCCCAGGTGCTGGTGGTGGAGTACGGCGACGAGCAACAAGGAGAGCTGGGGATCGGGCTGCTCTACGTCTGCGCCACCGGCCACCGGCTGGACCCGGCCGCCCTGCGCGAGTTTGCCCGGGCGCAGTTGCCGGCCTCCCATGTGCCGACCCGCGCCCTGGCCGTCGCGCAGCTGCCCCTCACCGCCAACGGCAAGCCGGACAAGCCCGCCGCACGCCACCTGCTGGCGCAACCCGCCCCCCGTCACGGGGTACTCGACATCTATCTGGAGGTGCTGGGCGCGGCACCGGGCAGTGCCGACAGCCGGCAACCCTTTACCGCACTGGGGTTGCGGCCCCAGCACCTGAAGACCATTTCGGCCCGGCTGCGCGAACGCTTCGCCGTGGAGCTGTCACCGGGCCAGCTGCTGGCCTGCCGCACGGCAGCCGACGTCGAGGGGCTGCTGGCCAGCGTGCACACCTGACCCTGCGCCCCGGCATGGCCGGGGCGCATCACCTTTCCTTTGGGAGTGTTTATGGAGACCACACACGTGGATATCGCCGGGGTCGGCATCGGCCCCTTCAACCTGGGGCTGGCGGCCCTGCTGGACCGGCATCCCGAGCTGAGCGGGGTGTTTCTGGACCGCAAACCGGCCTTCAGCTGGCACCAGGGGCTCCTGCTGCCGGGCACCACGCTGCAGGTGCCCTTCCTGGCCGATCTGGTCACCCTGGCCGATCCGACCCATCCGCTGAGCTACCTCAACTATCTGCACCGGCACGACCGGCTCTACCCCTTCTACTATTACGACCACTTCCAGATCCCGCGCCGCGAGTATGACCACTACTGCCGCTGGGCCGCCGAGCAGCTCCCCGGCTGCCGCTTTGGCGAAGAGGTGGTGGCGGTGCATTACGATGCGGGCAAGGAGCGTTTCTGCCTCGAGAGCCGCGACGCCGACGGCCAGCCCCACCACTACCAGAGCCGTGATCTAGCCATCGGCATCGGCACCCGCCCGGCCCTGCCAGCCTGGGCGCAGGGGATCGATCATCCCAATCTGCTGCACTCCGCCGACTTCCTGCACGCCAGGGAGCGCCTGGCCGCCTGCCGCCGGGTGACCGTGGTCGGCTCGGGGCAGAGTGCGGCTGAGTGCGTGCTGGCCCTGTTCCAGACGCTCACGCCGGAGCGGGTGGCCGCCGGGGCGGCCATCCAGTGGATCACCCGGGCCCCCGGCTTCCACCCCATGGAGTACTCCAAGCTGGGGCAGGAGTGCTTCACCCCCGGCTACATGGACTATTTCCAGCGCATCCCGCGGGAGAAACGGCGCGCCATCGTGGCCGGGCAGGGGATGCTCTACAAGGGGATCAGCTTCGCGACCATAGGCGCCCTGTTCGACCTGCTCTACGAGCGATCCATCGGCGGCCAGACACCCGGGCTGACCCTCTTCTCCAGCTGCAATCTGGAGGCGGCCGAAGTCCTGAGCGACGGCGCCCTGCGTCTGACCTGCCACCACACCCAGCTCGATCAGCGTTGTACCCTCGAGGCCGATGCCGTGGTGGCCGCCACCGGCTATGCCCACGCCTGGCCCGCCTGGTTCGAACAATTGAAGGGCGAGGTGCTGGCCGTTGATGAACAGGGGGACTGCATAGTGCAGGAGGACTTCACTGCCCGCCGCGCCGATCGGGGCACTGGCCGGGTCTTCATCCACAACGCCGACATCTTCCAGCAGGGGGTAGGCTCGCCGGATCTGGGGCTCGGGCCCAACCGCAATGCCTGCATCCTCAATCAGCTGCTGGGGCGCGCCCACTACCACCTGCCCGCCCGCACCACCTTCCAGCACTACGGTCTGCCGACCGACTGAGTCAAACAGTGAGCCCCCTTGCGGGGGCTCACGCCATCACACCTGTGGGGCCAGGGCCGCGAGCGGGCTGGCAGTCCCCTCCCGCACCAGCTGTTCGAGCAACCGGTCAAGCAGGGCACAGAGAGTCTGTATCTGGGCCGGGCTGTAGCGTCCGTCCCGGTAGGTAATGACCAGCCGCAGCCGCCGCTCATCGTCCAGCACATCCTCCATGATCTCGAACTGCAGGCCGAACATGGTTTCGGTCTTGTCCGCATCGATCTGGCGGTAGCGCAGCCCCTCGCCCGCCGGGGTCGGCAGACGGCCGTTGAGGGCGTTGCTGGCGTGGATCTGGATGTAGACGTCGAACAGCAAGCCGTCGGCCGGCGTCATGCCCAATCCCTGCTGGATCTGTTCGAGCGGCACGTCCGCGTAGCACAGTGAGTCGTTGATGGTGCGGGTCACCTGACGCAGCAGATCGCCAAACCGGGTGGTCGCGGCAAACGACACCCGATGCGCCACCATGGTGGTGAAATAGCCCACCGAGTCGAAGAAGGCGGGATCGGTGCGCCCCGAGGTCGAGGTACCGATCAGGATCTCCTCGGCCTGACCCAGCTGGTGCAAGGAGAGGGCGATGGCCGTGTACATCAGGGTAAAGAGGGAGGCATCGTGGGCGCGGGCCAGCTCATAGAGCCGGGCCAGCGTGCCCCCGGCCGGCTGCCACTCGTGCCAGCGGGCGGCCCAGGTTTCCCCCTGCAGGGGCATCACCGGCAAGGGAGGACGGCGGGAAGCCGGCACGGCGCCGTGCAGCAGACGGGTCCAGTAGGCCAGGTGCGTCTCGTTGATCCCATCCGCCGCCTGCCGGCGGGCAAAATCGTGAAACGCCGGCGCCGGTGCATCCCAGCGGGGGGCAATTCCGGCGGCGCGAGCCAGGTAAGCCTGGGCCAGCTCCCCCATCATCAGGTTGATGGACCACTCGTCCACCACCATGTGGTGTACCAGCAAGGAGAGCTGCTGGCGCCCCGTGGCCGGATCGCGCAGGAAACGGATCCGCAGTGGCAGCTCCCGGGTCAGGTCGAAGCGATGGGCCGCGGCGTCGGCCAGGGTCATCCCCTGCGACTCGGCACTGCCCCAGAACCAGCGATAGCCAGCCAGCTGATCGGCCGGGAGAATACGTTGCCGCACCTCGCCATCCTGCGTCATGAACAGGGTCCGCAAACTGGCGTGGCGCTCGATAATATCGGCAAAGGCCTGGGCAAACAGGGACTCGTCCACCTCGTCAATAAAGTCGAGGGCAAAGGGAAGATTAAAAATGGTGCCAAAGTCGTGGGCTTCATAAGCCCGCCACAGAGAGGCCTGCGCCAGGGCGAGCGGAGCCGGTGCCCTGTTATTTGCCGGGACGGCTTCCGGCAATGAAGCCTGCTCTGATATCACGGCCTTGCGTGCCAGGGCAGCCGCCGTCGGCGATTCGAAAAAGTCGTTGAAGCGGCACTCGATACCGTGCTCGCTCAGTAATTTCCCAATAATTCTGGTCGCCAGCAGGGAGTGGCCACCATTATCAAAAAAGTCATCATCCGGTCCCATATCGGGCGATGACAAGGCACGGCGAAATTCCTCAAGAATAATCCGTGAAATATTCTTGCCGACATAATGAACAGGGACACAAGAGGCTGGTTCGGCAAGGTGTGCCGGGGATGATAGCAGCAGCGGTACTTGCCCGGCCTGACCGCTAGCCAACCGATCGTAGTGCTGCTTCAACGCCGCCATCAGGGTCTGTGGCGAACCCTGTTCCGCAAGCACAGGATGCAGCACCAGCGCCAGTATCACACTACTTTCTGCGTTGATAATCAATGCCTTGAAAGGCGGCTGGCGGGTACTGTCCCAGGGGGCCTGCTGCACTCGCCGTACCAGCTCATCCACCTCGTCAGCCGCCAGACGATGAAATTCCAGACAGGGATACCAGCCATTTATCTGATATTTAAATAGATCTCCATCGGCACTGAAAAAATAACGGGTATTGAGTTCCGGCTGCTCCTTTATTAATAACTCAACACTCAATATCAACAGCGAAATATCAATATCGTCAGGGAGCGGCCAACACATCGCCTGTTTAATTATCTGCTCGGGCTGCTGTTGTTGTAACAACCAGCAGCTCTCTTCATGGGCACTGACAGGCAGCTCAAGCAGCCCCTCATTATGGAATTGCAGCAAAAGCCATCTCCTTCTCTGTGGAAATATAACCCTGTGAATTACGTCTGTTTTATTTGAAATAACCACGGACGCATGCCCCTCCCCCCTAATTGGCGGGAAAGGCATTGCGATATATCGATGAACACGATACCGTGCAAATGATTACCATAATGATTTTCATTCTCAAATAAAAATAACACGAGGTTCAGGAGAGAAATCGTGGAAATGGGCACAGGCTCCTTCCAGGCGCAGTTGCATCGTCTGTATCAGGAACATCACGGATGGCTCTGCTCGCTGCTGAGACGCAGGTTGGGCAACAGCTGCGACGCCGCGGATCTGGCGCACGACATCTACCTTCAGCTGCTGCGCAAGGGACACATCCCCACGGCGGCCGAGTGCCGTCGCCATCTGATGCAGATCGCCAAGGGCAAGGTGATCGATCTCTATCGCCGGCGTGCGCTGGAGGCCCGCTACCTCGAGCAGCAGAGCTACCAGCCCGACGCTCAGGCCCCCTCGGAAGAGCTGCGCGCCATGCAGCGCGAGGCGCTGGGAGCCGTCGCATCGGCCCTGCAACGCCAGTCCCCCAAGATCCGCCAGGCCCTGCTGCTCTCCCGCCTCGGCGGCCTCGGTTATCAGGACATCGCCAGCCAGCTGCAGGTGTCCATTTCATCGGTCGAGAAGTATATCGCCCAGGGCATGCAAAGCTGCCATCGCAGCCGGCCCGGCGGCGGCATCTGACCCGGATGGGGGAAATAAAAAGATTCATTTGAGGTTTTTTGTCCCCCATACGGAAAACCACAGAGATCCGGTCGCTCGTTGCGGCCACCATCACTTCACCGTGGAGAAATAGCCATGAAGGCAGACGATGTGCAGTGCCCCGAGGCCAATGCTGGCGGGCCCATCAGCCGCGTGCTGGCCCCCATTCGCGGCCACCTGATCGCCGCCGCCCTGCTGGCGGCCATCGGCGCCATGCTGACCCTGGTCCCGCTGGCCGGGATCGCCCACCTGGCGGGCCTGATGCTGGCAGATGCCGCCGTGCCAGGCGACGCAATCACTGCAGTACTCGGGATCAGCCTGGCCTGCCTGTTTGGCGGCATGATCCTGCTCAGCGCCGGCGATCTGGTGGCCCACCTGGCCGACAACCGCATCACCGGACAGTTGCGCCTGGCCCTGACCCGGCGCCTGGCCCGGGTGCCCCTCGGCTGGTTCACCGCCCGCGCCTCGGGGGAGGTCAAACAGGCGATGCAGGACGACATCGGCACCCTGCACAGCCTGACGGCCCACTTCTACACCACCCTGGGCCGCTGTAGCGGCGCTGTGCTCATCTCCCTGCTCTACCTCTTCGCCATGGACTGGCGGATGGCCCTCATCGCCCTCTCCCCCTTCCCGCTCTTCTTCCTGTTCTCCGCCCGCGCCCACCG
The DNA here is from genome assembly GCF_040907805.1 of Aeromonas sp. s3. NCBI lineage: Bacteria > Pseudomonadati > Pseudomonadota > Gammaproteobacteria > Aeromonadales > Aeromonadaceae > Aeromonas > Aeromonas sp. s3. The sequence continues at coordinate 28,373 of NZ_JBFOCQ010000021.1, read as the reverse complement.
CGCCAGCGCCGCCAACATGCAGCAGTTCGGCGCCGGCATGGCCCGCATCAACAACGCCGTGGTGGAGTTCGTGAGCGGCATCCCCGTGGTCAAGGCCTTCGGCGTGCAGGGCCGGCTGCACACCAGCTACCGCAACGCCATCGATGATTTTGCCCGCGCCTTCACCGACTTCACCCGTCCGCTGGTCGCGGCCATGGCCAACGCCAACGCCATCATGGCCCCCGCCTCGGTCTTGGGGGTGGTGCTGGCCGGCGCCGTGGTGATGGTGCGAGCGGGTGCCATGACACCGGCCGAGGTGCTGCCCTTTGTGCTGGTCGCGCCGGGGCTGTGCGCCCCCCTGATGCTGCTGAGCTACCTCAAGCACGATCTCGGCAGCGCCACCGCGGCCGCCGAACGGCTCCACGGCCTGCTCGCCACCCCGGTATTGACGGAGCCCGCCGCCGGCACCGGTTTGCAGCCGGCCGACAACACCCTGCGCCTCGAGCAGGTGAGCTACCGCTACGACGACCAGACCCCGGTGCTCAGCGAGCTGACCGTCACCCTGACGCCGGGCACGGTCACCGCCATCGTCGGCGCCTCCGGGGCCGGCAAATCGACTCTGGCCAGGCTGCTGCTGCGCTTCTTCGACCCGAGCGAGGGGCGCATCACCCTGGGCGGGGTGGACCTGCGCGATCTCGAGAGCCGCGAGCTCTATCGCCACATCGGCTTCGTACTGCAAGAGGTGCGCCTAGTGCACGCCAGCCTGCACGACAACATCGCCCTCGGCCGCCCCGGCGCCAGCCGCCAGGAGGTCGAGGCCGCCGCGCGCCGCGCCAACATCCACGACCGCATTCTGGCCCTGCCGCGGGGCTACGACGCCGTGGTCGGTGAGGACGCCAACCTCTCCGGTGGCGAGCTGCAACGGGTCAGCATCGCCCGCGCCCTGCTGCTCGACCCGCCGGTGCTGGTGCTCGACGAGGCCACCGCCGCCGCCGACGCCGACAACGAGGTGAAGCTGCAACAGGCGCTCTCCACCTTCGCCCGCGGCCGTACCCTGGTCGTCATCGCCCATCGGCTCGACACCGTGATGCACGCCGACCGGATCCTGGTACTCGACAACGGCGTCCTGTGCGAACAGGGGCGCCACCACGAACTGCTGGCCCGCCGCGGCCGCTATGCCCGTCTGTGGGAACAGGGGGGATACGACACTCCCACCCAGACCCATATCCCTCATCAGGAGGCCGTCTCCACATGCTGAACACCTTCCTGCGCCTGCTCGGCGACGATGCCGTCCTGCTGCGCCGCTACGGCCTGCTGGCCCTGCTCTACGGCCTGCTCTGCGGCCTGACCCTGGTCTGCCTGATCCCGGTGCTCACACACCTGCTGCGGGCCGAGACCGACGCCGCCACCGGCTGGCTGCTGGTGCAGCTGATCGGCGTGCTGCTCTGCTGGAACCTGCGCCGCCGGGTGGAAAAGGCCGGCATCGCCGTGGGGATCGCGGTGCTGCGCACCGGCCGCCACGCCCTGGGCGAACACGTGGGCAGCCTGCCCATCGGCTGGTTCACCCCGGCCAACACCGCCCACCTCAACCACCTGGCCTCGCAAGGCATGATGGAGCTGGCCCAGCTGCCGGCCCACGTCTTCACCCCCCTGCTCGGCGGGGTGATCACCCCGCTGGTGGTGCTGGTGGCCCTGTTTGCCCTCGATGTGCAGCTCGGCCTCATCGCCCTGATCGCCCTGCCGCTGCTGGTGGCGGTCTTCCTGCTCACCACCCGCCTCAACCAGCACGCCGACCAGACCTTCCACCAGCATGCCGCCGATACCAGCCAGCGCATGGTGGAGTTTGCCCAGGCCCAGTCGGTGCTGCGCGCCTTCAACGGCGAGCAGGGGGGCACCCGCTTCCTCGAGCAGGCCATCGCCCAGCAGCAAGCCTCCGGCAGGCAGCTGATCCGGCTCACTGCCCTGGCCTCGGGGCTCAACGTCTGGGCAGTGCAGGCCTGCTTTGCCACCCTGTTGCTGGTGGCCGCCCAGCACCTGGGCGGTGCCGACAAGGAGAGCCTGATCGCCGCCCAGCACCTGGGCGGTGCCGACAAGGAGAGCCTGATCGCCGCCCTGGTGACCCTGGTGCTCATCAACCGCTTCATCGATCCCCTGCTCGACGTGGCCGGCTACAGCGACGTGCTGCGCGGCGCCCGTGCCCAGCTGGCAACCCTGCAGACCATGTTCGACTACCCGGCCCAGCCGCAGCCGGCCACTCCTGCTACCCCGCTGGATGGCTCAGTGGAACTGCGCGGGGTGCACTTTGGCTATGACCCGGCCCACCCGCGGGTGCTCAAGGGGGTGGATCTGGCGGTGGCGCCCGGCAGCATGACGGCGCTGGTCGGTGCCTCGGGCTCGGGCAAGAGCACTGTGCTGCGGCTCATCGCCCGCTTCTTCGACGTAGGCGAGGGTGCCGTGCTGGTGGGAGGGGTGGACGTGCGCGCCATGAGCGGTGAGACCCTGGCCAGTCACATCAGCCAGATCTTCCAGGATGCCTATCTGTTCCAGGGCACCATTGCCGACAACATCCGCATCGGCAAGCCCGAGGCCAGCGATGCCGAGCTGCTGCACGCCGCCCATCAGGCCGGGGTGAGCGAGATAGTCGAGCGCCTGCCGCTCGGGCTCGACACCCAGGTTGGCGAGGGTGGTGCCCGCCTCTCGGGGGGCGAGCGCCAGCGGATCGCCATCGCCCGCGCCCTGCTCAAGGACGCCCCCATCCTGCTGGTGGACGAGGCCACCGCCGCGCTGGATGCGGAGAACCAGGCCGCCATCACAGAGACGCTGGCCCGGCTGCGGGGCAAACGCACCCTGATCGTCATCGCCCACCAGCTCTCGACCGTGGCCATGGCCGATCAGATAGTGGTGCTCGACGATGGCATGGTGTGCGAGCAGGGCCCCCACGCCGTGCTCAGTCGCCAGCCGGGGCGCTACGCCCACTTCCTGGCGCAGCGCGCCAGCGCCAAGGGGTGGCGCCTGACCGGAGAGGACGCGTGAGGGCGCTCCTGCTGCCGGCGACCCTGCTGGTGCTGGCCGCATGCTCCCTGCTGATCGGGGCACGCCCCCTCCCGCTGGCGGAGCTCTTCGCCGGGGATGGCCTGCTCACCCTCACCGCCAGTCGCCTGCCGAGGCTGGCGGCGGTGCTGTTGACCGGCGCCGGGCTGGCGGTGGCCGGCGTCATCCTGCAGCAGATAGTGCAGAACCGCTTTGTCGAGCCCGCCACCTCCGGCGGGCTCGACGCCGCCAAGCTCGGCATCCTGATCGCCCTGACCCAGCTGCCCGCCGCCGGCACCACCGGCCGCATGCTGGTGGCGCTCGCCTTCTGCTTTGCCGCCAGCCTGCTGTTCATCGTCATCGTGCGCCGTATCCGCTTCAAGAATACCGTGCTGATCCCGGTGATCGGCCTCATGTATGGCAGCGTGCTGAGCGCCCTCGCCGAGTTCTACGCCTACCAGCACAACATACTGCAGAGCATCCAGGGCTGGATGCTGGGGGACTTTTCCAAGGTGGTCGAGGGCAACTACGAGATCATCTACCTCATCCTGCCCATCACCCTGCTGACCTATCTCTACGCCCACCGCTTCACCGTGCTCGGCATGGGGGAGGAGGCCGCCGCCAGCCTGGGGCTCGGGTACTCGGCCACCGCCACCCTCGGCCTGCTGCTGGTGGCGGTCACCGTGGCCGCCACCGTCATCACGGTCGGCGCCATCCCCTTCGTCGGGCTGGTGATCCCCAATCTGGTGGTGCTGCGCCACGGCCAGCACCTGAGAAAGATCCTGCCGCTGGTGGCTCTCTATGGTGCCCTGCTGCTGCTGGCGTGCGACCTGCTGAGCCGGCTGCTGATCCACCCCTTCGAGGTGCCCATCGGACTCACCGCCGGCAGCCTCGGCGGCGTGCTGTTCCTGCTGCTAATCCTCTGGCAGCGCCGATGAGAGAGACTCTTATGCGTTACGGGATCTGGGGACTGCTGGCCCTGCTCGCCGCGACCTTTGTGCTGTTCGGGTCGGATCTCGACACCGGCTACATCATCCCCCAGCGGCTGCTGCGCCTGGCCGCCATCACAGTCGCCGGCGTCTGCATCGCGGTCTCGGCCATCAGCTTCCAGACCCTGGCGGGCAACCGCATCCTGACCCCCGCCATCATGGGGTACGAGGCGGTCTATCTGTTGCTGCAAGCCCTGCTGGTGCTGCTGCTCGGCAGCCAGAGCCTGCTGCTGCTCGGACGCGAGGAGAACGGCGTGCTGTCGCTGCTGCTGATGCTGGGATACTCGGCCATCATCCACCGCTGGCTGTTCCGGCCCGGGCAGACCGACCTGTTCCAGCTGCTGCTGACGGGGCTGGTGCTGACCATGGTGTTTAGCACCCTGACCCAGTTTGTCCAGCTCAAGACCAGTCCCGGGGAGTTCGCCATCCTGCAGGGGTTCGGCTATGCCTCGTTCAACCGGGCCCAGCCGCTGGAGCTGCTGATAGGGGGCGGTCTGGTCGCCCTGGTCTGTCTCGTCATCGCCCGCCGCCAGGCCGAGCTCGACGTGCTGGCGCTCGGGCGCGAGCAGGCCAGCTCGCTCGGGGTGGATTACCGGCGGGCGGTACGCCTGCACCTGGCGCTCATCGCCGTGCTGGTGGCCGTCTCCACCAGCCTGGTCGGCCCCACAGCCTTCATGGGGGTGTTCGTGGCCAACATCAGCTATGCCCTGGCGCGCACCTTCCGCCATCGGGTCACCCTGCCGCTCGGCTGCGCCATCGCCATCGCGCTCTTCATCCTGGCCCAGTTCCTGGTGGAGCAGATCTTCAACTACCGCACCACGGTCAGCATCCTCATCAACCTGGTGTGCGGCACCTACTTCCTCGCCCTGATGGTCAAAACCAGAGGCTCGCCATGATCTCCCTCGAACAGGTTCACCAGCGCTACGGCGATCGCGCCGTCCTGCGCGACATCACAGTCGACTTCCCGGCCGGTCGGGTCACCTCGCTGATCGGCCCCAACGGCGCCGGCAAGAGCACCCTGCTGATGGCCATGGCCCGCCTGCTGCCCATCAGCCAGGGGCGGATACGCCTGGGGGGCACCGACCTGCACCGCTTCACCGCCCGTGACTACGCCAAGCGGGTCGCCACCCTGCGCCAGTCGCCGGACGTGGGGCTGCGACTGACGGTCGACGAGCTGGTCGCCTTCGGCCGCTTCCCCTACAGCCAGGGCAACCTGACCCGGGAAGACCGCATCGCGGTCGACGAGGCCATCGACTTTCTCTCCCTCGCCCCCTTGCGCCGGGCCTACCTCGACGAGCTGAGTGGCGGGCAGCGGCAGCTGGCCTACCTCGCCATGACCGTCGCCCAGCAGACCGACTGCCTGCTGCTCGACGAGCCCCTCAACAACCTCGACATGAAGCACGCGGTGCAGCTGATGCAGGCGATCCGCCGCCTCAGCGACGAGCAGGGGCGCACCCTGATCCTGGTGGTGCACGACATCAACTTCGCCGCCAACTATTCCGATCACATCGTCGCCATGAAGGGGGGCGCGCTTGCGGGCAGCGGCCCGGTCGCCGAGATGGTCACCCCGGCCAACCTGGAGGCGCTCTACGACCTGCGTTTCGACATACTGCCGAGCCAGCGCGGCCTGCTGTGCAACTACTTCAACCCAACCCCGTCTGGAGAATTGTTATGAGTATCAATACGCTCACCGCCGTGCTGCTGGCCGCCATCGCAGGGCTCACCGGCTGCGACGCCCCCAGGGAGCAGGCCGCCACCGGGGCCGACGGCACCGTGGTCACCGTGACCCACCAGCTCGGCACCACCCGGGTCGTCACCCCGCCCAAGCGGGTGGTGGCCTTCGACATGAGCGAACTCGATACCCTGGATCAGCTGCAGGCCCCTGTGGCCGGCATCGCCAAGGATTACGTGGCGCACTTCCTGCAGCGTTATCGGGACGACCCGGCCGTGATGGACGTGGGCACCACCATCCAGCCCAACCTGGAGCGGCTGCACAAGCTCAAGCCGGATCTCATCCTCATCTCCCCCCTGCAGGCCCAAAGCTACGAGGCGCTGAGCCAGATAGCCCCGACCCTGCACTACGACATCGACATGACCAACCGCGACGGCCGCATCCTGGAGGCCGCCAAGGCCCACCTGCTCACCCTCGGCACCCTGCTCGGCCAGGAGGCGCTGGCCAAAGAGAAGGTGCAGCAGATGGACGCCAAGATCGCCGAGGTGCAGGCACTGACGCGGGATCGCCCGGAAAAAGCGCTGATCGTGCTGCACAACAACGGCGCCTTCACCGCCTTTGGCACCCAATCCCGCTACGGCTTCTTGTTCGACACCCTGGGGGTCAAGCCGGCCGGATTGGAGCGGGACACCGGCATGCACGGCCAACCCATCTCCAACGAGTTCATCCAGCAGGCCGACCCGGACATCCTGTTCGTCATCGACCGCACCGCCGTGATGGAGCGACGCACGGCCATCGACGCCGGTACCCTGGACAACCCGCTACTGCGCCAGACCAAGGCGTGGCGCAGCGGCAAGGTACGTTTCGTCGACCCCGAAACCTGGTACCTCTGCACCGCCAGCTTCACCTGCCTGAACCGCATCGCCGACGAGGTGATGGCCGCCTATCGCAGCTGATCCCCCGTGCCCGGCCAACGCCGGGCATCAATACGCAAATGAGAGTTATTTTTATTTGAGGGTTTGAGAGTGTCATCCGGAAAGCATAAGGAGACAAAAACGCACTCCTCACCCTGAAAGGAATCCTGCATGCAGACATCGCACTCATCCTCCCTTGCCGTGCCGCGCCACGGACTCTCCCGCCTGACGCTGGCCATCCTGGCCGGCCTGCAACTGGGCACCGCCTGGGCCGCCCCGGCTCCCCGTGAAGAAGCCGCCCCCCGTCCCGACGAAGTCGTCGTGGTGGAGGGTCGCAAGGCCTACGCCGGCGGCCAGGTCGCCGCCGACAACCGGGTCGGCCTGCTCGGCAACAAGCCCTTCCTGGAGACGCCGTTCAACACGGTGAGCTACACCGAGGAGTACATCGAGGATCGCCAGGCCCAGGACATAGGCGCCGTGGCCGGTGCCACCAACCCCTCGGTCTATGTGCCAAGCAAGCGCAGCCTGTTCGAGACCTTCTACATCCGCGGCTTCAACACCAACGCCAACGACATCACCTTCAACGGCCTCATCGGCATGGCACCGAACATGCGCAGCTCCACCGAGATGGCCTCGCGGGCCGACGTGCTCAAGGGGCCTTCGGTACTGCTCAACGGCATGCCGCCGGATGGCAGCGTGGGCGGCAACATCAACATAGTGCCCAAGCGCGCCGGCAAGACCCCCCTGGCCAAGGTCACCGCCAGCTATGAATCGGACGGCCTCGGTGGCGTGCACCTGGACCTGGGTCGCCGTTTCGGCGACGAGCAGCAGTGGGGGGTACGCTTCAACGGCGTCTATCGGGACGGGGACACCGCGGTCAACGACCAGCAGCACAAGATGGAGCTCACCTCGGTCGGGCTGGACTGGCGCGGCGAACGGGCCCGCGCCTCGGCCGATCTCTACCGTCAGCACGAGCGGGTGGACGGGGTGAACTACTTCGGCATCTTCTCGGTCGCCAGCCAGGTGACCCAGCTGCCCGAGCCCAAGCGTGGTGACTACTCCCTGGCGCCGGCCTGGGCCTACACCATCAACGACACCAAGGCCGCCGTGCTGCGCGCCGAATATGATCTGACCGACAACCTCACCGCCTTCATCGCCTGGGGCCAGCGTGACGGCGGCTACAGCGCCCTCATCACCCGCAACACCCTGCTCAATGACGCCGGCGACATCAATGCCATGGCGGCCCGCTCCGAGCGGGACGGCACCCAGCGCTCCGGCGAGGCGGGTCTGCGCGGCACCTTCGGCACCGGCCCGGTCGATCACGCCTGGTCGCTGGCCGCCACCCGCTACACCTCGGAGCAGACCTTCCGGGACAAGATATTCTTCAACCACGCCATGACCAACTACGACCGGCTGGACTTCGGGCCCGCGCCGGATCTCGCCGGGTACGGTGCTGTCACCTCGCGCAGCGAGGCGACCCTGGCGAGCGTGGCGCTGGTCGATACCCTCTCCTTCCTCGATGGCGACCTGCAGTGGACCCTGGGGGCCCGCCGCCAGACGGTCGAGAGCAGCAACTTCAACGGCAGCGGCGACCAGACCGCCCGCTACGAGGAGAGCCGGGTCTCGCCCGCCACTACCCTGCTGGTCAAGCTGCGCGACGATTTCGCCGTCTACACCAACTACATCGAGGGGTTGAGCCAGGGGGGCGCGGCACCGAACACCGCCAGCAATGCCGGCGAGATCATGAAGCCCTATCAGACCAAGCAGTATGAGGTCGGTGCCAAGCTGGATCTGGGCCACTTCGCCCATACCCTGAGCCTGTTCCAGATCGCCAAGCCGAGCGCCTACACAGACCCCAGCTCCAACGTCTACGGGGTCTACGGGGAGCAGCGCAACCGCGGCATCGAGTGGGATCTGTTCGGTGAGCTCACCCCCGAGCTGCGCCTGCTGGGCGGGGCCTCCTACACCCAGGCTGAGCTGACCAAGGCGCTCAACGAGAGCAACGTCGGCCACCAGGCCACCGGGGTGCCCAAGTGGATGGCCAAGCTCGGCGCCGAGTACGATCTGGCCGCCGTGCCGGGGCTGACCCTGACCGGCAACACCCAGTTCATCGGCGAGCGCTTCGTCACCGATGACAACCGCCTCTCGCTGCCCTCCTACACCACCTTCGACCTGGGGGCCCGCTACACCATGCGGATCGCCGATCACGCCCTGACCGTGCGGGCCGCGGTGCAGAACCTCACCGGTCGCGACTACTGGATCGGCTCCTGGTCCGGCGGCGACGGCAGCGGCCTCTCCGGCGGCCTGGGGGCGCCACGCACCTTCCAGCTCTCCACCTCGCTCACCTTCTAAGCAGCAGAAAAGCCATTGTCAAAATGGCTTTTCTTTTATGTGCCTCGGATGCCGGCCCGGCCGGCTTGCGCCAGATCGGATTTTCACGCCGCACCGACAGCATCTGACTCACTTGTGCGGTATGCTGTCACGCTCACGATCAACCATGACCTCTGTTGAGGCCTGCCTTATGAAATACCTAGTAGTTCAAACCAAACAGATAGGGGATGTACTGATCTCCACCGCGCTGTGCAACAACCTCAAGCAGAATGACCCAAGCGGCGAGGTTCACTATCTGGTCATGGATTATTGCGCGGGTATGGCGCAGGGCAATCCCAATATCGATCGGCTCATCATCATCGAGAAGGCCAGGCGCAACGAGTGGCGCTACATGAAGGATCTGCTGCTGGCCATTCGCCGCGAACGCTACGACGTGGTGGTCAACAGCCAGGGCCAGATGATCGGCCTGCTCAGCTGCCTCTTCTCCGGTGCCCGCCTGCGCATCGGCTTTGACTCCTTCCCCTGGCGGCTCGGCCACAACCGTATCGTCCGTTTTCGCAAGGACACCGAGTTTCAGGGCAACAGCACCCTGGTCGACGACCGCTTCTCGCTGCTCAAGCCGCTCAAGCTGGCCCGCGAGGATCGCAACTACTACCTCTGGCTGAGTGAAGAAGAGAAACAACAAGGAAGGGATGCCCTGCTGGCCGCTGGCGTCGACCTGAACCGCCCGCTGATCGCCATGGGCGTCAACTCGCTAGGACACTACAAGCGCTGGCCCATCGACTGTTTCGCCAAGGTCGCCCAGTGGCTGATCGAGCAGCACAATGCCCAGATCCTGATCTACTGCGGGCCGGGGGAGGAGGAGTACAACCGCGGCCTGAAACCGCTGCTGCCCGCCGCCTTGCAAGCCAGCGTCTTCGACCACATCAAGACCCGCTCGGTACGAGAGTTGGTGGGGCTGTTCGCCCACTGCCGGCTGTTTGTCGGCAATGATACCGGCCCCCGCCACATGGCGCAGGCCATCGACCTGCCCCTGCTGACCATAGTGGCCCCCGGTGGCGACAAGATCATCGCCAACCCGGTCAACCACCCCCGCTATCAGGCCATCGATGTGTTCGATGCCAAGGGGCCCGGCTTCCAGCTGCCGCAGAACGCGGAGAAGGACTTCATCGACGAAGCCCTGCTGCGCGCCATCACTCCCGAGCTGGTGATTGAACGGCTGACAGCGCTGCCTGATTGGCAAGCAGCCACGCCCTGAAAGTACGCTCGAATTCGGCCAGATCGAGGGAGTTGATATCCTGCTCCCTGGTATTGGTCGAGAACAGCACTGTGGCTGACGGGGAGTTGGGGTGCCACTCCAGGAAGTTCTCGTTGCCGCCCCCTATGTCCGGGTTGTAGAGGCCAAGAATGGGCTTGTGCAGCCCGGCGGCGATGTGCACCGTCGCCGTGTCCACCGAGATCAGCCCCTGACACTGGCGCAGCTGGGCGAACAGCCCGGCCAGCGAGGGTACATCCGGTGACAGCAGCAGGCGCTCCGGTTGACTCAGGCCGGCCCGGATCCCGGCCACCTCCTCTTCCATGCCCGGCGGATAGAGCAGGCAGATGGCGCAAGAGCCAGCCGCCAGCATCTGCTCAATCATCTGGCTGATAAGCTCGGGCCGCAGACGGCGGGAGCTGCCACTGCCATAAGGGTTGAAACAGAGGACCGGCTCGGCCGGCCACCAGCTGGCCAGCGCATCGGGTGGGCTCATGGTCGGGACTATGTACTGCTGATCCGGATTGCTCACGCCGAGCCGCTGCAGCAGCAGGGCAAACTTGTCGGAGAAGTGCATACCGCTGGAGGCCTTGCCCAGCTTGAGGTTGACCGCCTGCAGGGCATCGTCCATGCCGGCGACCCAATCCGCCCTCACCTGACTGATGAAGTAGATGTCCTTCATTTTCAACATCTTGCCAAAATGCACCAGGCACTCCACCTCCCCCAGCGAATGGGCCAGCCGCTTGAGCTGGCCATAGCCCGGCCGTTTGGGCACCTCTATCACCTTGTCCATGCCGAAATGATCGCGAAACAGGGGCGCCATGGCCGCGGTCGTGACGATCCACACCTCCCGCTCCGGGCTGGCGCGCTTGACCTCGCGGGCCACCCAGGACGAGACGATGGCATCGCCCAGTTTGGCATCCCAGCGCAGCAACACTATCTTCCCCTTGCGCTCGTGCAGCGGAGCCGGCCGCTTGCGATCGAACAGCAGCTGCCCCAGCTTGCGGCGAAGAATGTCACGCTGGAGTTGCAGATCGTTGATTAATGACATGAATCCACCAGAAGGGCCGTTGAATTGGGAGAAGGATAATACCAGCCTGACGCGGCTAGAGCGCCATCAGGGCATCGACCTGACGACTGATCTCGGCCGGCGACAGGGCCGCCAGCTGATCCGTGGTCGAGCGCAGGATGATGTTGCGACCCGCCAGCGGGATGAAGGCATCGCGCCAGCGCTCGTTGTTCATCAACACCAGGGTGGGCACCCCGAAGGAAGAGGAGATATGGATGATGGAGGTATCGGTGGAGATGACCCCTCGCGCATCCTTGATGATCTTGGCGGCATCGAGAATGGTGTCGGGAAACAGCGCTCTCATGTCTTGTCGTGAACAGACCACGGGCAGCCTGGAGAAGACCAGGTAGGAGACCCCCTCATAGGCAGGCAACTGCGCCAGGATGCCGTCAATCTGCGCCTCCGTCATCGAGTTGCCGACCTGGCTGCCCGTCAGGTTGACCAGCAGATAACGGCCATACGCACGGGTATCCAGCTGCTCATTGCAGGGGGACGGTATGCAGACCGGCACCCCGGTCTGCTCGCCGGTCACGCTGAGCATGCGATAGACGAAGTGATCCCGGCTGGGACGTGACGACACTATGGTGGCCTTCTGGTTGAACAGCGGCAGCAACTTCTGCTGCCCTTCGCTCTTGAAGCGCAGGGGCAACGACTGCAAGCGCCCGTTGGCCAGCAACAGCAACTTGGCCATGGCGATATCGTCAGGCTCGTCAAACAGATTGATCACCAGGTCATATCGCCGCTGCCTGAGTTCACGCAGCTTGCACCACATGCTCACCGGCAACAGGGTGTCGTTGAGGGTGATCACGTGACATTCGTCGATCCCGGCGACCGATGCCGCCAGCAGCTGGTTGCGCCGGCTGCACACCAGCTCGAGGCGCGCGGCGGGGTACATCTCCCTGAGCCGAGCGATGGCGGGCAGGGTAAGAATGAAGTCGCCGATGGCGTCATAACCGACCACCAGCACTCTCTCCACCTGCGCTCCGGCAGGGCATGGGGCGGCGTCAGGCTCTCTGCCAATCAGCCATCTGGCAATGGAATGGGTAAGCAACTTTTTGAGGTTCATGGGTCATCCAGCATGTGTGGCCGCTGCTTTGGCAAGGCCTGCAGGGTGCCGACCCGCCGTCGGCACACTCCGCCCTATTTCAGATAGTGGCCGTAGGCCCTGTCATCTATGGTGGTGGTGAACAGATCCACATCCAGACAGCTGGGTTCCACCCCGGATGCGGTCAGGCCATTGAGCTGCAACCGGCCGGTTAGATAGTCGGAAGGCATCCGCAGCGGATAGGCGCACTGCAACAGCTTCTTGGCCCCGGTCAGGCTCAGCACATACCCTGCGGTAGAGAGCACACCTCGTTTGGAGGTGCGACTGGGGGTCAGGTATCTGGCAAGTCGATAACCACCCGGCAGGGATGATAGGAACGGCCAGCGTTTGGCTTTACCATGGTGCAGGAAGACGATTTCCGATCTGCAGGAGTGCACTATGGCCTCGATGATGGCTTTGCTGTGCATGTGCAGGTAGATGTCATCCTCCAGCACCACGCAACGCTCAATGCCCTCGGCGACGATGCGCTCATAAAGCCGGATATGGCTCATGGCACAACCTATCTCGCCAAAGCTCAGCGCATGGCCACACACCTTTTTGGCCAGTTCAAAATCCACCTTGGCCAGTTCGGCACTGCTCAACGCCTTCCCGTCGGTTGCGTCTACAAATTCGAAATCTATGCCCAAATGCGCCATCTGCTGTACAACCATGGCCCTGCGTTCAACGCTACGAGTCAGACTGATGACAAAAACTGGAATCATGACGTACGGGTATCCTTTTTCAACTCATGGGCAAACCAGATGAAAACCAGGCTGAGCGTGTACAGATAGAGCTCCCCTTGATGCTCAAACGGCACATCGCTCAATGAATTAACTGAAAACGCCAGCGGCACCAGCACCCCGGCGGAAATCTTGCTGATATTGGTCGCGGCAAGATAGATAGGCCATCCCAGAAAAACCAGCAGCGCGACAAAGCCGATGCCACCCCGGATCACCAGGTTCTGCATGTACTGGTTATGGGAATGAGCCAGCGACGGATGCAAAATTAGTTGGGAAATCTGATGATTGCTGACCTGAGTCTGCTTCAGCGCATCAAAGCCATCGGTACCCACCCCGACGACCGGCGAATCCAGAAAGCCCAGCCAGGCGCTCTGCCAGGCAATCACCCGCAGGCCCCAGGATGACTCATAAGAGCCGTTCTCTGCCGATTGAAGATCCGACACAGCTTCGGCAACCCGCTCCTGTACCAGTTGATTGGCCTGATAGATGGCACCTGACGTGGCCATGCAGAGCACGGCGACGGCAATGTATTTCCAGGGTTTGAAGTAGGCCTTGTAGCAGATGACGTAGGCAAGGATGATCCCGAAGGCGAGCCAGACCCCCCGACTCTGGGAGAGATACAGCGCAAACAGGGCAGCGAGCAGGCCAACCAGAGCCCCCCCTCTCAGCCAGGCGGCCAGTTGCCCCTGCTGAAAGACAAACCAGTTGAGAATCGCCAGGGCAAGTGCCGCCTGCGAGAAGAGAATGGCATTGGTGAAGCCCTCCACCCTGACGATACCGTGATGGTACTGCCAGAAGCTGAGGATCCCGAGCCCGACGCCACCCAGCACGATGGCCAGGTACCCCAGCATCAGCAGCACGGGTTTGCGCGGCATCATCAGCGCGAAGACAGCGACATAAAACAGCCCTCGCATCACCCCGTACTGATCGCCATGGATCAATCGGTTCACGAAGATCATGACGGCGTACACAAGCAGACCCAAGAGAACCCGTCGATCCCTGAGCCCAACATCCCGCTGCTTGCCGACAAAGTAGTTCAACAGACCGAAGATCCCGGTCACCGCCAGCAGGTTGGATTGCATGCTCTGGCCGGCTGGCACCAGAAACAGGCCGCAAAAGGCAAAGATGATGGTCAGTCCGAACAGGGCTGTCGTCACCTTATCGAGCAAAACGAGGCTTCTGCTGAGCATCAATCACGACTTCCTGAAGACATAGTTACCCCGGATCTTGCGCCATAGGCCAAACACATCGGTACGGGGGAAGATGGCAATGCGGCGGATCCGGAAGGGGTCCTGGTGCATGGCTCTGGGCCCGCTGTTGGTGGCCACGGCAAAACGGTAGCCCGCCGCCATCGCCTGCGCCTTGGCGCTCTCATCCATATCCCCATAAGGGTAGGCGAACGACAGCAAAGGGTGGCCAAGCAGAGTCTCGAGTTGCCGCTTGTTCTCTTGTATTTCATGGGCTTGCTGCTCGGGTGCAAGCTTGCTCAACCTGGGGTGGGTCAGGGTATGGCCGCCGATCTCCACATGGCCGGAGGCCACCAGCGCCTTGAGCTGCTCGCCATTCATCAGGTCCACCCGGGTGTCCGGGTTGCTCGCCTGCTCCACGTCCCAGCGGTTATACCCTTCCCCCGTGACCACGTATACCACGGCTTTGTAACCATATTTTTCCAGCAGCGGCAGCATGCGGGTCAGGTTGTCCTGATAGCCGTCGTCAGCCGTGATCATCAGGTATCTCTTGCCGTATTGCAGACGATGGATGAACCCCTTGTCCGCCAGGTCGCGAAAGGTCAGGGTCTCATAACCCAGCCACTTCATCAGGCGCAGGTGCTTCTCGAACATGGCGATCGGCATCCAGGTACCATGCACCCCCTTCTCGCTCTCGTGTTCGATAAAGCGGTGGTACATGATGACCGGCATCTCGCGGCGCAGGGTTTCGACCACCGCATCCTGATAGATGGACTCCAGCCCGGAGACGACTCCTGCCAAGCCATACTCGGCCTGAATGCGCTGACGGATAACGTCGGAGACGCTGCCGCTGGCCAGGGCCGGGGCAATCTGCGTCTTCAGCGCGGCAAAATCGATAGCCAGATCCCTGGGGCCTATGTCGCCGAAGTTGCTGGCCAGCGCCTCATCCAGATTCTGCCCGGTCACCAGGCCGATGGCCTTGGCCTCGCCGATGGCAAACGCCGGACGACCGCACAACAGGGCTTCCATCGCTACCCGACCGGCACCGATCACCAGATCGCATTGCGCCATCAGGGCAGGGACATCCTCTACGTAACCGACGAAATCGACCCGGTCACGAAAACGCACGAAGCGCTCGGGCAGCTGGCTGCCACTCACCACCTTCACCTGGCAGGCATCCAGATCCAGCACTTCATCCAGCAACCGGTAGCAGAGCTCCCCCTTGGGGCCGCTGAGCCGACCTATGATGGCGATCACCGGCTTGGCGTTGTCCGGAGCCGACACGGGCTGGAACTTGTCGGTCTCGATACCGTTGCGCAGCACCTGTACGATGGCCGGATCCACCCCCAGGTTGTCGATGATCTGGCTGGCGATATCTTCGCACACTGCCACCGCCCGAAAACCGAGGGCATGAAAAGCCTTGCGGGAGGCATGCACCGGCTGGCGCCCGTGTACCGTGGTGATCATGGGAGTGCCGGTCAGCTTGCAGGCCACATAGCTGCTCCAACCGGAGGCGCGCGAGTGGGCGTGCACCAACTGGATATGATGCTTCTTGATCAGGTAGACGAGATAAAACACGTGCCAGAAGCGGCGCAGTATGCTGCGCTTGTTGAATCGCAGCTTGAATACCTGGCCCAGCGTGGGCTTGGTCAGGGTGTCCGATACGTAGAAAACCTGGTGGCCACGCCGGGTCAATTCGTTACCGACCGTGGTGGCATAGACCTCAGCTCCCGTCACTTCGAGCTGGGAGAGTGCCATCAATATATTCATGGGAGGGTATCCGAACGACGGGTGGCCAGCAGCCACCCGTCAGAGGGGGATCAAGCCCGGTTCAACCAGGCCATGTAGTCGGCCACGCCTTCGGCCACGGTCTTGAATTCGGCGTCATAGCCGACACCGCGCAGCTTGGTCATGTCCGCCTGGGTGAAGCTCTGATAGCGGCCCTTGAGGTGATCCGGGAAGGGAATGTACTCGACGGCGCCCTTCTGGTGATGCTTGATCACCGCCTCGGCCACGTTCTGGAACGGCTCGGCCCGGCCGGTACCGCAGTTGAAGATGCCGGAGTGCTGCGGATTCTGCCAGAACCAGAGGTTCACCTTGCAGACGTCATCCACATAGATGAAGTCGCGCATCTGACCGCCGTTGGGGAAACCGTCGCAGCCTTCGAACAGCTTGGGATTTTCGCCCTTCTTCACCTGGGTGTTGAGGTGGAAGGCAACCGAGGCCATGGAGCCCTTGTGCTGCTCGCGCGGGCCATAGACGTTGAAGTACTTGAGGCCGACTACCTGAGAGTTGATCTCCGGCATCCAGCGGCGCACATACTGGTCGAACAGCTGCTTGGAGTAGCCGTAGACGTTGAGCGGCTGCTCGAACTTGGGATCTTCGATGAAGTTGTCGTTGCGCCCGCCGTAGGTCGCGGCGGAAGAGGCATAGATGAACGGAATTTCCCGCTCGATGCAGTAGTGGAACAGATCCTTGGAGTACTCGTAGTTGACCTCCATGATGAACTTGCCGTTCCACTCGGTGGTGGCGGAGCAGGCACCTTCGTGGAAGATCACCTCGATGCCGTCCCACTCTTCAAACTCGTCACCGGAGACGATCCGCGCCTGGAACTCATCCTTATCCATGTAATCGGCAATGGTCAGATCGACTAGATTGACGAACTTGGTGCCGTCGGTCAGATCATCGATGACCACGATGTCGGTCCGTCCTTGAGCGTTCAGCTGCTTGACCAGATTGCTGCCGATAAAGCCAGCACCGCCAGTTACTACGATCATGGAGTTTGCCTCGCGTACGTTGATGGTCACATGTGACTGCCTGTTAAAGCTGTGTATAGTGAGCCAATTTAAAATTGCCGAAAAGTTTATCACGGGCCGCAGGGGGATTCGACCTTGACGAGATCGCCCCCGGGACCCGGCAGAGGGAGCAGCGATGAAAACCAGAGACAGGATCATTCACAGCGCCACCGAGCTGTTCAACGATCAGGGTGAGCGCAACATCACCACCAACCACATTGCCGCCCACCTCGGCATCAGCCCGGGCAACCTCTATTACCACTTCCGCAATAAAGAAGACATCATCCACTCCATCTTCGACCAGTACGCCCGTCACCTGAGCGAGAGCTTCACGCCGGCCCGCAGCGACGAGATCAAGCTGGAAAACCTGATGGGCTATCTGGATGCCATCTTCTATCTGATGTGGCAGTTCCGCTTTTTCTACGCCAACCTGCCGGACATTCTCAGTCGCGACGAGCCGCTGCAGCAGAAGTACCTCAAGGCCCAGGAGCAGCTACGCGCCGCCGTGGTGGCCCTGCTCAGAAGCCTGCGCGAGGGCGGCATCATAGACGTCAGCGACGAGGATCTGCCGGATCTGGGCCAGACCATCAAGATGGTGGTGACCTGCTGGATCCCGTTCCAGATCGCCCAGGCTCCCAGCACCCGCATCACCAAGCCGCTGCTCTATCAGGGCGTCTTGCGGGTGCTGTTTCTGCTGCGCCCCTATGTGCAGCCGCAGGTGGCCGAACAGATCCGCCAGCTGGAGCAACATTACCGTCAACTGGCCCAACCAGCTGGGTGAGATCTGTTTCACATTTGTTGAACATCAGCACAATAATTTGAATTCGCCGCAACAGATTGCAGTAAAATGTCGTCCTCTGTTGATACGCAGCTGAAATAGCCAATGAGGATCGAGGATGTCTAACGGATTCTATCGTCACCTGACCGAGCAGCTTGAGCAGGTCCAGGCTGAAGGATTGTACAAGCAGGAACGCGTCATCACCTCGGCCCAGCAGGCCCGGATTGCGGTGGGCGGCAAACAGGTGCTGAACTTCTGTGCCAACAACTATCTGGGGCTGGCCAACCACCCCGATCTGATCGAGGCGGCCCACCAGGGGCTGGACAGCCACGGCTTCGGCATGGCCTCGGTCCGTTTCATCTGCGGCACCCAGGATCAGCACAAGGCGCTGGAGCAGAAGCTGTCAACCTTCCTCGGCACCGAAGACACCATCCTCTACTCTTCCTGCTTCGATGCCAACGGCGGTCTGTTCGAGACGCTGTTCGGCGCCGAAGACGCCATCATCTCCGATGCCCTCAACCACGCCTCCATCATCGACGGGGTCCGGTTGTGCAAAGCCAAGCGCTATCGCTACGCCAACAATGACATGGCCGAGCTGGAAGCCCAGCTCAAGCAGGCCGATGCCGATGGTGCCCGCTTCAAGCTGATCGCCACCGACGGCGTCTTCTCCATGGATGGCGTCATCGCCGACCTCAAATCCATCTGCGATCTGGCTGACAAGTACGATGCGCTGGTGATGGTGGATGACTCCCATGCCGTCGGCTTCATCGGTGAGAACGGCCGCGGCACCCACGAATACTGTGGCGTGATGGAGCGGGTCGACATCATCACCGGCACCCTGGGCAAGGCGCTCGGCGGCGCCTCCGGCGGTTACACCTCCGGCAAGAAAGAGGTGATCGACTGGCTGCGTCAGCGCTCCCGCCCCTACCTCTTCTCCAACTCGCTGGCCCCCTCCATCGTCGCCGCCACCATCAAGGTGATCGACATGCTGGCCGACGGCCACGATCTGCGTGCCCGCCTGAAGGAGAACAGCCAGTACTTCCGCGAGCGGATGAGCGCCGCCGGTTTTACTCTGGCTGGCGCCGATCACGCCATCATCCCGGTGATGCTGGGGGACGCCAAGCTGGCAGCCGAGATGGCGAGCCGCATGCTGGCCGCCGGCATCTATGTGGTGGGCTTCTCCTTCCCGGTCGTGCCCAAGGGCCAGGCCCGCATCCGCACCCAGATGTCCGCCGCCCATACCCGCGAACAGCTGGATCAGGCCATCGATGCCTTTATTCGCATCGGCCGCGAACTCGGCATCATCTGATTTGAATCAAGGGGCCCGGCGCCCCTTTTTTCTGCGTTCATCGTGAAGGAACAACCATGAAAGCACTCTCCAAACTGCACAAAGAAGTCGGCATCTGGATGACGGACGTACCGGCCCCAGAACTCGGCCACAACGACCTGCTCATCAAGATCCGCAAGACTGCCATCTGTGGCACCGATATCCACATCTACAACTGGGACGAATGGTCACAGAAGACCATCCCGGTGCCCATGGTGGTCGGCCACGAATACGTCGGTGAAGTGGTCGCCGTGGGCCAGGAAGTGCGCGGCTTCGCGGTCGGTGACCGGGTCTCCGGCGAAGGCCACATCACCTGCGGCCACTGCCGCAACTGCCGTGCCGGCCGCACCCACCTGTGCCGCAACACCATAGGCGTCGGTGTCAACCGCCCCGGCGCTTTTGCCGAGTACCTGGTGATCCCGGCCTTCAACGCCTTCAAGCTGCCGGACAACATCCCGGATGAGCTGGCCGCCATCTTCGATCCGTTCGGCAACGCGGTGCACACCGCCCTCTCCTTCGACCTGGTGGGTGAAGACGTGCTGATCACCGGCGCCGGCCCCATCGGCATCATGGCAGCCGCCGTCTGCCGACATGTGGGTGCCCGTCACGTGGTGATCACCGACGTCAACGAATACCGGCTCGAGCTGGCCCGCAAGATGGGCGCCACCCGCGCCGTCAACGTGGCCAAGGAGCAGCTCTCCGACGTGATGAGCGAGCTTGGCATGACCGAGGGGTTCGACGTGGGGCTGGAGATGTCCGGCGTCCCCTCCGCCTTCCAGGACATGATCGACAAGATGAACCACGGCGGCAAAATCGCCATGCTCGGCATTCCCCCCGCCACCATGGCCATCGACTGGGGCAAGGTGATCTTCAAGGGACTGTTCATCAAGGGGATTTACGGCCGCGAGATGTTCGAGACCTGGTACAAGATGGCGAGCCTGATCCAATCCGGGCTCGATCTCTCCCCCATCATTACCCATCGCTTCCACATCGACGACTTCCAGCAGGGCTTCGATGCCATGCGCTCCGGCCAGTCCGGCAAGGTGATCCTCAGCTGGGACAAATAAGCCTTTCAGCACGTCAATCAGATGAAACCCGGTGAAAACCGGGTTTCTTTTTTGCAGGCCGGCCTCGCCAGTTTGTGATCCGACGAAGAAACTTTGCACGCAGAGTGCTTAACACTTCACACACAAGCGTTTAAATGGCTGTAACTATTCGGTTATAATCCAGTCGTTTTCTAGGGATAATAAAAGCCTGCTGGGAGTACATGAGCGTGTTGAAAAAACTGAGCTATTTGCTGGCGGTCGGGATGACGGCCGCCAGTTTGTCCGGTGCCGTGCTGGCTGCCGATGATATGTCGCCGGAAGCCATTGCCGAGCGCATCAAGCCGGTCGGTCAGGTCTATACCGCCAAGGATCTGGAAGGGATTGCGACCGCAGGCGCAGCCCCTGCGGCGGCCGCGTCATCCGGCCCGCGCGATGGCGAGACCGTGTTCAAGGGCGCCTGCTTCGCCTGTCACGATGCCGGCATCGCCGGCGCGCCCAAGCGCGGCGACAAGGCTGCCTGGGAGCCTCGTATCGCACAAGGCATTGAAACACTTAAGAAACATGCCATTGCCGGCTTCGCAGGCAAGACCGGCGTCATGCCACCCAGAGGGACTTGCGCCACCTGTAGCGATGAAGAGATCGAAAACGCCATTCACTACATGATCGACAAGCTCTAAGTGATTGAAAGGGCCGCATATGCGGCCCTTTCAATCTGATGACTTCCGACTACTCTTTGAAGGGTAGATAAATCGGGAGTCACTCATGTCAGCGCAACCCACAGCACCACATTACTCGACTCCCTTGCTGGCGTTGGTTTCCGCTATTATGGATTTCCCCGCCCCCTCCGTCGCCACCGCCAAAGATTACGACACCCTTATCCAGCAGCTGAACCAGCTCTGTCCGTTGCAACATTTCGGCATGCTCGGCCTGTCGGAAGCCGGACTGCACTGGGTGTGTGAATACCAGATCCCCGACAGCTTCAAACTGCAGCTGGGGCTGGAAGAGTCACGCATCACGGATCAACTGGCCCAGCTGGACGAAGCCGAGGGTTGGTGCACCCTGCCGGTCGAACACGGTCAGATCCAGTGGTTGCTGGCCTGCTGCCAGCCCAAGGAGCTGCCGACACTGCGCCTGTTGCTGGAGTGCCTGGCCAAACGGCTGAACGAGACCCAGGCTGGCTCCCAGCTGTCAGAGCTGGCCTCGCCGCTCATTCGCAAGGATCCGGACTGGCAGAGAAAGATCGAGAGCATCAACCGCATCATTCGACTAGCCAATACCCTGCCCAGCCAGGCGCTCTTCTCCCAACTCGAGGCTGTGTTGCGCCAGATGCTCGCCATTCAGGACATGCTGCTGGTACGCATCGACAGCCACCGGCTCGAGAAGATCTACCCGGAACTGCCCCACCACAGCGACGAATTCATCACTGGGCTCTGCCACAGCACCAACAACATTGAGCAGCACAAGGAGCAGCTTTACTGGTACAGCCAGCCGCTGCGTCTACAGCAGCAGTACTTCGCCCACTTTCTCATCAGCCTGCAACAACCGCTGGAAACCGACGACCGGCTGTTTCTCGACTTCCTGCGCAGCCAGCTGACCCTGCTGCTGGAGCTGAGACGGATCCGCCAGCAGCTGCACGACATCAACTCGGAAGACTCCATCAACCAGCGGTTGCAGCAGTTGCGCCAGACCAACCTCAGACTGCAGAAGCAGCTGAAGCAGCACCAGGAGCTGGAACGCCGGCTGCAGTTCGATGCCCTGCACGACCCGCTGACCCAGCTACCCAACCGGGCGTTGTTGATGAACCACCTCAACCACGCTATGACCCACTTTCACCGCTACAAGTCGCCCGGGTTTTCGCTGATCTTCATCGATGTGGACCACTTCAAGCAGGTCAACGACACTCTCGGCCACAGCGCCGGCGACCAGCTGCTCAAGGAGATGAGCCGCCGCCTGCAAACCTGCATCCGGCAAAACGACATGGTGGCCAGACTGGGGGGGGACGAGTTCGTCATCTATCTGGACAGCAGCAAAACCGAGGAAGATATCAGCCCGGTGCTCAACCGCATCATCAGCCGCCTCTCCTATCCCTTCCGGCTGATGGGCAACGAACTCGGCATCACGGTGAGTCTCGGAGTGGCCAGCGTGTCGGAACAGACATCCGACATCAGCCAGCTGCTTCATCAGGCCGATCTGGCCATGTACCAGGCCAAGCGCAACGGCCGCAGCCGCATTGTCAGCTATTCGGAGGAGTGTTCGGCCCAGACCTGGGCCTCACCGGAGGAGATGCTGGCCAGAGCGCTGCGGGCAGGCCGCATCGTGCCCTATTTCCAGCCGGTGATCCGGCTCAAGGACAGCCGCCTGACCGGGCTGGAGGTCATGGCACGCTGGATCACCGAAGAGGGGGTACTCAAGGACGCATTCGACTTCATCCCGCTGGCGGAGCAGTGTGGCCTCATCCAGGAGCTGGATTACCAGATCCTGCGCCACACCTGCCAGCAGTTGAAGGAGTGGCTGCCGCTCTCCGGTCAGAGCAAGTTCAAGGTGGCCATCAACCTGTCCGGCAAGCATCTGGTCAGCCATGAACAGATCATGCAACTGGTCGAGATCATCGAATCCGAGGGGATCTCCCCCGGCTATCTGATTTTCGAATTCAACGAGCGCGAGTTGTCACGGCAGGATTCCGATGCCCTCACCTCCCTGCACGAGCTGAGGGCCAAGGGCATTCAGATCAGCCTGGATGACTTCGGTACCGGCTTCTCTTCCCTCAATGCCCTGTTCCACTTCCCGGTGGACTACATCAAGGTGGATGACAGCTTCACCCATCGCATGCTGCAATCTCCCAAGGATCTGGCGCTCATTCGCGCCATGCGCGACATCTGCCAGGATCTGGACTTCACCCTGGTGGTGGAAGGGATAGAGAACCAGCAGCAACTGCAGAAGCTGATCGACCTGGGCTGCCTGATGGGCCAGGGGCGCTACATTTCACCACCCATGCCGGGCGCCGACATCACGCCCCTGCTGACCCAGAGCAAATAAGCGGAGCGACTCAATCCTTCTTGAACATGGCGCGCAGATTGGCTACCGCCATCTGCCCCTTCTGCTGACGCTCCTCCGCACTCACCTTCTTCTGGTTTTCCCACTCCAGGTCATCCTGCGGGAGTTCCAGCAGGAAGCGGCTCGGCTCCGGCCGCACTGACTCGCCAAACTGGCGCCGCTCCTTGCAGAGGGTGAAGGTCAGCTCGGTCTGGGCCCGGGTGATCCCCACATAGGCAAGGCGCCGCTCTTCCTCCACGTTGTCCTCGTCGATGCTGGTCTGGTGCGGCAGCAGACCCTCCTCCATGCCCACCATGTAGACATAGGGAAACTCCAGCCCCTTGGAGGCGTGCAAAGTCATCAGCTGCACCTGATCCGCCTCATCCTCCCCCTCGTTGCGCTCCATCATGTCGCGCAGAGTGAGACGGGTCACGACTTGAGCGAGCGTCATCGACTCTTCCAGTTCGTCCCCCTCCAGCATCTCGCTGATCCAGCGATAGAGGGTGGAGACGTTCTGCATCCGCATCTCGGCCGCCTTGGGGCTGGGGGAGGTCTCGTAGAGCCACTCCTCGTAGTGGATCTCCTTGATCATGTCCCGCACCGCCTCCACCGGGTTGCCGCGCAGGGCCTGATCACCGAGCCGCACCAGCCAGTTGGTGAAAGCCTGCAGGGCGGTGAGGCCACGACCGGATAGGTGCTGTTCCAGCCCCAGCTCGAAGCTGGCGGCAAACAGGCTCTTGCCGCGCTGATTGGCGTACTGGCCCAGTTTCTCGAGCGTGGTGGGACCGATCTCGCGCCGCGGCAGGTTGACCACTCGCAGGAAGGCGGTGTCCTCGTCCGGATTCACCAGCAACTTGAGGTAGGCCATGATGTCCTTGATCTCGGTGCGGGAGAAGAACGAAGTGCCCCCCGAGATGCGGTAAGGAATGCGGTTGGTCATCAGCGCCTTCTCGAAGATGCGCGACTGATGGTTGCCCCGATAGAGGATGGCGTAATCCTTGAAGCGGGTGCGATTCATGAACTTGTGGCCCATCAGCTCGGCGGCGATGCGCTCCGCCTCGTGCTCCTCGTTCTTGGCAAACAGCACCTTGAGCTTTACCCCCTCGTCCAGCTCGGAGAAGAGCGCCTTGTCGTAGACATGGGGGTTGTTGGCGATCAGGATGTTGGCGCACTTGAGGATGCGCCGCTTGGAGCGGTAGTTCTGCTCCAGCTTGATGAGCCGCAGATTGGGGAAATCTTCGTTCAGCAGCACCAGGTTCTGCGGCTTGGCCCCACGCCAGGAGTAGATGGACTGGTCGTCGTCCCCCACCACGGTGAAGCGAGCCCGCTCGCCGACGATCTGCTTCACCAGCTCGTACTGGCTGGTGTTGGTGTCCTGGTATTCGTCGACCAGCAGATAGCGGATCTTGTTCTGCCAGCGCTCGCGCACCTCCTGGTTGCTCTTGAGCAACAGGGTCGGCATCACGATGAGGTCGTCGAAATCCAGCGCGTTGTAGGCCACCATCTGGCGGTGGTAGCGCTCGTAGAGCTGGGCCATCAACACCTCTTCCGGCCCGCGAGCGATGCGCATGGCCCGGGCAGGCAGGATAAGGTCGTTCTTCCAGTTGGAGATCTGGCTGATGAGGGCCGAGAGCTTGTCCTTGTCGTTGTCGAGCTCTTCCTCGGTCAGCTCTTTGAGCAGCGCCAGCTGATCGGTGTCGTCGAACAGGGAGAAGTTGGCCTTGAGGTTCAGGCTCTTGTGCTCGCGGCGAATGATCTCGAGCCCCAGGGTATGGAAGGTGGAGACCATCAGCCCCCGCGCCTCCTTGCGACCCAGGGTCTGGCCGACCCGCTCCTTCATCTCCCGCGCCGCCTTGTTGGTAAAGGTGACCGCCGCTATGTTGCGCGCGTTGTAGCCGCACTGCTGCACCAGATAGGCAATCTTGTTGGTGATGACGCGGGTCTTGCCCGATCCGGCACCCGCCAGCACCAGGCAAGGGCCGGAGACATACTTGACCGCTTCGTTCTGATTGGGGTTGAGCTTCATGGGCCGGACCTCTTGGCTTATGATGAGGGGCGGCATTGTAACAGAAATCACCCGGCCAGCCCCATCGAGCAATAGCTCGCCAGATGCCTTGTGTTCGGCGGCGGTTTTCAGGATCATGACCGACTTTTCGAGATGATGACCACTTTTCCAGACAGTGAGGGGAGCATGAACCAGCAACAGCACGACCGGCTGCGCAGCCAGTTTCCGGCCTTGGCTCAGGAGGTCAACGGCCACCCGCTGGTCTATCTGGACAATGCCGCCACCACCCAGAAGCCGCAAGCCGTGCTGGATGCGATCAATCACTACTATCGGGCCGACAACGCCAATGTGCACCGTGCCGCCCATGCCCTGAGCGGCCGGGCCACCCGCGCCTTCGAAGATGCCCGCGAGACTGTCGCTCGCTTTATCAATGCCCCTCGCAGCCACGAGGTGATCTGGACCCGCGGCACCACGGAGGCGATCAACCTGGTGGCCCATAGCTGGGGAATGAGCGAGCTCAAAGCGGGGGATGAAATCATCCTCAGCACCCTGGAGCACCACGCCAATATCGTCCCCTGGCAGCTGGTCGCCCAGCGCACCGGCGCCGTGATCCGGGTCATCCCCCTCGATGAGCGGGGCGATCTCGACATAGCTGCCTATCTGGCCATGCTGGGACCACGTACCCGACTGGTGAGCGTGGCTCACGTCTCCAATGCCCTCGGTACCGTCAATCCAGTTGAGCAGATAGTGGCGGCCGCCAAGGCGGCCGGTGCCCTGACCCTGATCGACGGCGCCCAGGCAGTGGCTCACCTGGAGCTAGATGTGCAGGCCATCGGCTGCGACTTCTATGCCTTCTCCGGCCACAAGCTCTACGGCCCGACCGGCATCGGCGTGCTGTGGGGCCGAACTGAGCTGCTGGAGCGGATGCCGCCCTGGCAGGCTGGCGGTGAGATGATCGACAGGGTCAGATTCAGTGGCACTACCTTCAATAACCTGCCCTTCAAGTTCGAGGCGGGTACCCCCCATATCGCCGGAGCCATCGTCCTGGCTGCCGCCATCGACTTTGTGATGGAGCAAGACCGGAGGTTGCTGGCCAGCCATGAAGCTGTGCTGACCGACTATCTGGTCGCCGGCCTGCGGCAGGTGCCGGGGCTACATCTGGTCGGCGAACCCGGTCAGCGTGCCGGCGCAGTCTCCTTTCTGCTAAGGGATATCCACCCGCAGGATGCCGCCACCCTGCTCGATATGCAGGGGATCGCCCTGCGGGTCGGCCATCACTGCGCCATGCCGCTGATGGAATCGCTCGGTATTGGCGGCACTATGCGTGCCTCGCTGGCCTGCTACAACAACCGGGACGATGTGGACGCCCTGCTGGCCGCCCTGCACAAACTCAGTGACTTCTTCTAAGGCAGATAATCCAATGAACAGCCTCGTAACCTATACCCGGATCGGCCTTGAGCCCGACGCCGATACCATCCGCCAGCAGTTTGCGGCGGCGAACGGCTGGGAGAACCAGTACCGCCTCATCATCCAGCTCGGCAAGCTGCTACCCGCCTTGCCCGCAGAGTGGCAACAGGAAGAACACCGCTTGAAAGGGTGCGAAAGCCAGTCCTGGCTAAAGGGAGAAAAAAGTGAGGACGGCAACTGGCACTTTGCCTGCGACTCCGATGCCCGCATCGTGCGTGGCCTCATCGTCATCGTGTTGGCGGCGCTCAACCATCAGGCTGCCGACGCTATCCAGGATTTCGATATGGATACCTATTTCAGCGAGCTAGGGCTCGAGAAACACCTGAGCCCGTCGCGGGGCAACGGGCTCAGAGCGATCGTGTTAGCGATCCGGGAGCAGGCAATCTAACCCACCTTGTTCAGTGGTCGATCAGGCCTCACCAATCGACCCTGTGTCTTCATTGCCGGCCTCTTTCTCGGCACGGGCTCCCCGTTCGGCAATCTTCTTCAATACTCGGGAGGCGGCGACCAAGCCAAAGGTGGCCGTCACCGGCGTCACGGCGCCAAAGCCAGAGGCGCAATCCATCTTCATATTGCCGTCGCTGGCCGCCTTGGCCTGACAGGTGCCACCATTGCCGTCCGGATAACTCAGCTGCTCGGTTGAGAAGACACACTCCACCCCGAACTTGCGCGCCGGATTCTTGCTGAAGTTGTGTAGCCGGCGCAGGTCAGAGCGCACCTTGGCGGCCAGCGGATCCTGAATGGTCTTGGCCAGATCGGCCACGGTGATCCGGGTCGGGTCCATCTGCCCGCCTGCACCGCCCGCCACTATCACCGGGATCTTGTTGCGCTTGCAGAAAGCAATCAGCGCCACCTTGGCCTTGACCGAGTCGATGGCATCCACCACATAGTCAAACTCCCGCTTGATATGCTCGCCCAGGTTGTCGGCGGTAACGAAGTCATCCACCTCGATCACCTCGCAATCCGGGTTGATGGCACGGATGCGCTCGGCCATCACCTCCGTCTTGAGGCGACCAACCGTCCCTTGCATGGCGTGGATCTGGCGGTTGGTGTTGGTGATGCAGATGTCGTCCATGTCGATCAGGGTGATCTGGTTGATGCCGGCACGGGCCAGCGCCTCAGCCGCCCAGGAGCCGACGCCGCCGATCCCGACCACGCAGACTCTCGCCTGGCTGAAGGAACCAAGTGCACCCTGACCATAAAGACGGGCTATGCCCCCGAATCGCTGTAGATACTCTGCTTTCATACCACCACCTTGCTTGAGGGCGGCCATTATAGCGACAACCATGGGCGGCGGCGAATTTCAGATAAACATGAAACGGGATGGAGCAACGAAATCGGGCTAACCGAGATGAGATAGAGAGATCGTAGAGACGAAAAAAAGCCCAGTCTTTCGACTGGGCTTCTTGTTAGTGGCGGAGCGGACGGGACTCGAACCCGCGACCCCCGGCGTGACAGGCCGGTATTCTAACCGACTGAACTACCGCTCCGCATTCGGTTAGCTTTCGCTAAATCTTTTGCCGCTTCTTTATGAGGTGTCATCCTCGCAGCCGGTCATGTCTTTCACATCACCGTTTAATTGGGTGCCTGGCAGTGTCCTACTCTCGCATGGCGAATGCCACACTACCATCGGCGCTACAGCGTTTCACTTCTGAGTTCGGCATGGGGTCAG
>NZ_JBFOCQ010000020.1:75506-119944 GCF_040907805.1 Aeromonas sp. s3 | reverse complement strand
CGATGCTGTGAGTGCCCACACAGATTGCTTGATTCAAATTGTTAAAGAGCGATGCAGCTTTTGGCTGCTGCGGGAGTGGCATTCTACTCAACCGCTTTCTCGAGTCAAGCCTTATTTTCAAAGGCTTTTCGAGGCTACCGACCCGGCTGTTTGCGTTGCCGCTGCCGTGTCGATGGAGGCGCATTATAGGGATCTGGATCACGCTTGCAAGCGACAATTCGCATTAAATTCGAAGAAATCGTTCAACCGCTCAACAATCAATCAAGAAGTCGCTTAATCCAGCAATTTCCTCGCCCGTAGTCAACGCCATCTATCTTCAATCATGCATGACAAGAGCTGGATCAACAGCAGGATGAAATGGCTGCCACCATCGCCATATCCATGGTGATCACGCTCACGCCTTCGGGTAACATAGCGCCCCTTTGCGATTCACACACTCTTGGGCTTTGGAGAGTTTAATGCCTTTTGCACTTGGCCAGCGTTGGATTAGTGATACAGAGACGGATCTGGGGTTGGGAACTGTCGTTGCTGTTGAAGGACGCATGGTTACCCTGTTGTTTCCGGCTACCGGTGAAAACCGCATGTATGCCAAAGAAGAGGCGCCGGTGACCCGGGTCAGCTTCAATGTGGGCGATCAGATAGCCAGTCACGAAGACTGGACCATGATGGTCGATGAAGTGCAGGAAAAAGATGGCCTGCTTATATATGTAGGTGTTCGCACCGACAATGATGAGCCGGTTGCCCTCAAGGAAGTGTTTCTCAACAACTTCATCAAGTTCAACAAGCCACAGGATCGCCTGTTCGCCGGCCAGATCGACCGGATGTCCCGCTTTACCCTGCGCTACGAAGCGCTGGTCAACCAGCACAAACGTCGTCGCAATCCGACCCGCGGTCTGGCCGGTGGCCGGGTCAGCCTGATCCCGCACCAACTCTATATCGCCCATGAAGTAGGCCACCGTTATGCCCCGCGCGTACTGCTGGCCGACGAGGTGGGCCTCGGCAAGACCATTGAAGCGGGCATGATCATTCATCAGCAACTGCTCTCCGGCCGCGCTCATCGCGTGTTGATCCTGCTGCCCGAAACGCTCCAGCACCAGTGGTTGGTCGAAATGCTGCGCCGCTTCAACCTTCACTTCTCTCTGTTTGACGAGGAGCGCTGCATCGAGGCCTTTGCCGATGCGGAAAACCCCTTCGAAACCGAACAGCTGGTGATCTGCAGCCTCGACTTCCTGCGCAAGAAGCGCCGCCGCTTCGAGCAGTTGCTGGAAGCCGAATGGGATTTGCTGGTCGTCGACGAAGCACATCACCTGGAGTGGAGCGAGGAGGCGCCGAGCCGTGCCTATGAAATGGTGGAAGCGCTGGCCGAACAGGTGCCAGGCGTGCTGCTACTGACCGCGACCCCGGACCAGCTGGGCCATCAGAGCCACTTTGCCCGTCTGCGCCTGCTCGACCCCGAGCGTTTCTACGACTACGAGGCCTTTCTCGCCGAGGAGCAGGCTTATGGTCAAGTCGCCAGTGCCGCCCAGGAGTTGCTGGATGGCGAGGCCCTGAGCGAAGCTGCCAAACAAACCCTGGCAAGCCAACTTGATGGTCTGGATCTCACTGATGCGGCCGCCCGTCAGCAGGCAGTCGCCAAGCTGCTGGATCAGCACGGCACCGGTCGCGTGCTGTTTCGCAACAGCCGCGCCAACATTCAGGGCTTCCCCGAGCGTCATCTCAACGTCTACCCCATGCCGTTGCCGGAGCAGTACAAGACCGCCATCAAGGTGATGGGCATGATGGGTGGCAACGGCGGCGATCTGCAGACCCGTGCCCTGCGCTACCTCTATCCCGAGAAGATCTTCCAGCAGTTTGAAGGCGACAACGCCAGCTGGACCCAGTTTGACCCACGCGTCGACTGGCTGCTTGAGTTGCTGATCTCTGCCCGTCAGCAGAAGATATTGGTGATCTGCTCCGAAGCGGCCACCGCCATCGCGCTTGAAGAGGCCGTGCGTACCCGCGAGGGGATCCGCGCCGCCGTCTTCCACGAAGGGATGTCCATCCTGGAACGGGACAAGGCCTCCGCCTATTTCGCCCAGCAAGAGGGGGGCGCCCAGGTGCTGCTCTGCTCCGAGATCGGCTCCGAAGGTCGCAACTTCCAGTTTGCCAGCCATCTGGTGCTGTTCGACCTGCCTCTCAACCCGGATCTGCTGGAACAGCGGATCGGCCGACTGGATCGCATCGGTCAGCAGAACACGGTCGAGATCCACGTTCCCTATCTGGAGGGCACCTCCCAGCGCGCCCTGCAGCTCTGGTATCACGATGGCCTCGATGCGTTCGAGCAGACCTGCCCGACCGCACGCCCGGTGTTTGAAGCGGTGCGTGACGAACTGTTCGAGCTGCTGGCCGCCAACACCGGTGAGCAGGCGACCCTAGAAGCACTGCTGACCCGCACCCGCGAGTTGCACGAGCCGCTCAAGGCCAAACTGGAACAGGGCCGCGATCGTCTGCTGGAGATCCACTCCAGCGGTGGCGAAGCCGCCCAGCAGCTGGTCGAGAAGCTGGCCGCCGAAGATGACGACACCGGCATGATCTCCTTCGCCCTCAAGATGTTCGACGAGATCGGCGTCAATCAGGATGATCGCGGTGAGAACGCACTGGTGCTGATGCCGGGCGACCACATGCTTGTGCCGAGCTTCCCGGGCCTGCCGCAAGACGGCATGACCATCACCTTCGATCGTACCACCGCCCTGTCGCGGGACGACATGTCGTTCCTCTCCTGGGATCACCCCATGATGCGCGGCGGTATCGACCTGATCCTCGGCTCCGAGATCGGTGCCACCTCAGTGGCTCTGCTCAAGAACAAGGCGTTGCCGGTCGGTTCCATTCTGCTGGAACTGATCTTCGTCGCCGAGTCTGCGGCCCATCCCCAGCTCTACCGCTTCATGCCGCCGACCCCGATCCGGCTGCTGATGGACAAGAACGGCAACAACCTGGGCGAGAAGGTGGCCTTCGATGCCTTCAACCGCCAGCTGACGCCGGTCAACCGCCACCTGGGCAGCAAGCTGGTCACCGCTTCCCAGCCGGTGATCCACGGTCTGATTGGCCAGGGTCAGGCGATTGCCGAAGGACTGAAGGCGAATATTGTCGACCAGGCCCGTGCCCAGATGGCGCAAACTCTGCAGCAGGATCTCGATCGTCTGGAGGCGCTCAAGGCGGTCAACCCGAACGTGCGCGACAGCGAACTGGATTATCTGCGCAATCTGCAGGCAGAATTGCACCACCTGATCGACCAGACCCAACTCAAACTGGATGCCATCCGCTTTATCGTGGTTACCCACAACTGATAAAACGGTGAAAGCATCGTCTGGTTGATAACGACCAGACCCAACGCGAGTTGGCTGCCATGCACTTTTTATCGTGGTTACCCATAACTGATACAACGGTGCAGGCATCGTCTGGTTGATAACGACCAGACCCAACGCGAGTTCGCTGCCATGTACTTTTATCGTGGTTACCCATAACTGATGGGGGCTTGCCCCCGCTTTGACCAAAGATGCGAGACGCTATGTTTGTATACTCACCGCCCCTGGAACCCTGGCTCGATATCCTGTTCAAGGACAAGGACATCATGGTGGTCAACAAGCCCACTGGCCTGCTGAGCGTCCCCGGGCGCGGCCCCGAGAATGAAGACAGCGTGCTCCATCGGGTGAAGCAACAGCACCCCAAGGCGGCGGCAGCCCATCGTCTCGACATGGCAACCACAGGTGTGCTGGTGATCCCCCTCAATCCCAACTCTCACCGGGAGCTGAGCCGGCAATTTCGCGAGCGGGAAACCGAGAAACACTATCTGGCCTGGGTGTGGGGCGAGCCGGAACTGGATGCGGGTGAAGTGGATCTGCCGCTCTGCGTCGACTGGCCCAACCGCCCGAAGCAGAAGGTGGACTTTGAGGAGGGGCGTCACGCCCTGACCTTGTGGCAGAAGCTGAAGGTAGAAAATGGCAACAGCCTGATCAAGCTGACCCCCATTACCGGTCGTTCCCATCAGCTACGGGTTCATATGCTGGAGCTGGGTCATCCCATCCTCGGCGATAACCTCTACGCCCATCCGGATGCGCTGGCGGCG
Source organism: Aeromonas sp. s3 (assembly GCF_040907805.1). Lineage (NCBI taxonomy): Bacteria > Pseudomonadati > Pseudomonadota > Gammaproteobacteria > Aeromonadales > Aeromonadaceae > Aeromonas > Aeromonas sp. s3. Next base: position 115,839 of record NZ_JBFOCQ010000020.1, on the reverse strand, counting down.
GCACCGCACCTTTATCTGCATGCGGCCAGCCTGACCATCAGCCACCCCCGCAGCGGCGAACGGATGACCTTCGAGGCACCAGCCCCTTTTCCGGTCTGAGCCAAGAGAGACATTGCGATATCGCAGACATAAAAAAGCCCCCATCGACGAGATGGGGGCTTTTTCGTTAGGGTCAGACGCGAATATCGATTTTACTTCCCAGAGAAGCGTTGGCCGATGTCGGTGCAACCGGTGCTGATTGAGCTGCTGTTTGCAGCAGTTTCAATGCAGATTCACCTTCTTGGGTCTGCTGTTTCTTGGCCAGGCTGGCCGTCATCAATGCAGAACCAAATGACGCAGATGCAGAACTAGATATATCCATGGTGTACCTCCTGCCCTAAGACTATCGGCCATCTTAGGCCAGACATGAGCACTTTGGCTAAATTAAATACGCCTTGTCGGGCTGACGCCGCTCCAGCCACTCCTCTTCCATCTCCAGCAGGGTCTGATAGACCTTCTCCGCCTGCTCGGGACGGCTGAACAGATAACCCTGACCATAGAGATGGATGTCGGTCAAGGTGCGCAGCACGTCGAGCTGGGCCTGGGTTTCAATCCCTTCGCACACCAGACTCTTGCCCAGCATGGAGCCCATCCGGCAGATGTTGGCGACCAGCTCGGACGCTTCGATGGAGGTATCGATCCCCTGAATGAAGGAGCGATCGATCTTCACCTTGCTGACCGGCAGTTTCTGCAGATAACTGAGGGACGAGTAGCCCGTCCCGAAGTCATCCAGCGCCAGCTGTACCCCTTGCTGGTTGAGGTCCTGCATCAGCTGCAGGGAGTTTTTCACCTCGCGCATGGTGGTGTCTTCCGTCACTTCCAGCACCAGGCTGGCAGCCGGGATATGGTGGTCCATCAGCGCCTTGGCCACCAACTTCAACAGGTTGCGCTGATACATGCCGGGAGAGATGTTCACGCACATCTGCAGATCCACCAGGCCCAGCTGCTGCCATTGATAGAGCTGCTCACAGGCGGTGTTCAGCACCCAGCTACCCAGCTTTTCGGCCAGCTGAAACTCTTCGGCGACCTGGATCACCTCGTTAGGAGGGATGAAACCAAGCTCAGGGTGACGCCAGCGCAGCAGGGCCTCGACCGCCTCGCAGCGGCCACTTTCCAGGTTGACGATGGGCTGATAGTAGAGCTCGAGCGCATTGTGCTCCAGCGCCATGATCATGTCGCTGGCCAGATGCTTGCGGCGCGCCGTCTCATTGAGCAGCGAGCTGTCGTAGATGACGTATGGCACATGGGTCTTGCGACTGTGGAACAGTGCCTGCTCGGCCCGGCTGAGCAGTTCCTGGGCCTGTTTGCTGTCCATCGGGAAGAAGGCGATGCCGATGCCCACCTCCAGCCGGAACGGATAGTTGTCGATGATGATGTCCTGCTTGAGCGCGTGCAGCAGACGGGCTACCAGCTCCCTCACCTGACGCAGATCACTGCTCTCGCGCTGGATCATGGCGAACTGGTCACCACCAAGCCTGGCCACCCACTCACCGTTTTCACACAGGCTACGCATCCGTTTCGCCAGCTCCTGCAACAGGAAGTCACCGGTGTTGTAACCGAACTTGCTGTTGATGTCGCGAAAGTCATTGATGTCCACCAGCACCAGACCAAACGGCGTCTCCTTGCTGGCGTAGGATTCCATCTTCTCAAGCAGGGCCAGACGATTGGAGAGCCCGGTCAGGGGATCTATCCGTGCCACTCTGAAATGGCGGCGCGCCTCGCGGATCAGCAGACCGCTCAGCAGCATCACCGACAACACCAGCCCGGATACCATGAACAGCAGGGCATTGCGCAACTGGCCGAAGCGCTTGTCATTGCCCGAATAGACATTGATGTTCTTCTGCATCACGGAGGCGAGGGAATAAGAGAGCGGTTCCTGCAGAGGCGACAGCCGCATCATGATCTGCTGATAATCCGGCGTTCCCGACTTCAGGTTGGTGATGTTGGGCTCCATCTCGCGGATATTGCTTTCGATCAACTGCACAAGCCGCAGGGTCTTCTGCTTGTCCTTCATGCTCTGGCGCAGCTGGCCGCTGAGCAGGATGGGGGTGCGGCTCCAGAGGATGTCGTAGCGCAACATCAGGGTATCGTGATCGATACCGCCATAATGGTAAATCTCGACGGAGTTGAGGAAACGCCCCAACTCCAGTTGCAACTGCATCAGGGCCCAGGAGACGTCATAGGTATACTTCTCCATCACCCGGGTCGCATTCTGTATTTGTGCGAGGCAATACAGAGTGCTCCCGGTGAACAGCAGGATGGATAGATAAAGAACGATGAGTAAAGGCCACGCCTTGGTCTTTGCTTTCACTCGTGCTCCCAGAAGCCACTACATCAATGCTGAATATCAATGGCATTCAATTGCCAAATCATCATGTCGGTAAACTCCGAGCGTTTCAGCTCGGGATATTGATCCAGCGGTAGGATAAACCAAAGCGGTCCCTTATTCCGTACCCGCATGGTGACCCCATCATCTTGCCAGGCCAGAATCGGGTCGTATTGCTTGACCTTATCCCAGTTGAGCCTGATCTGAAAACTGTTCAATGCGGTCAGGGTGATCGCCTTGCCATCCGCACCGACGGCGGCCAGCAGATCGGCCAGCTTGGGTCCCACATATTTGTGCGGCTTGTCGACCCAGGGGTTGGCGGTCACGATCTCGTGCTGCGGCAAGGCTTTGAGCATCGCCAGATCAAAGGAGACCACCCCTTCGGTCGCTTCCGCCGGTTGTACATTGCCGGTCACCTTCAGGATGACGGGGCCTTGCGGCGTTTCCAGCGCCATTGCCGGCATGGCCAGAGAAAACAGTAATGAAATCAAACCCAGTACACGCATGTTCACCTCGGATAAAGTCACTGACAATAGACTCAGTCTAGTCGCCATAAAAAAAACGGCTCGCAAAAGCGAGCCGTTTGGTAACCCAGGCTGAATTACATCATGCCCATGCCACCCATGCCGCCCATGTCAGGCATGGCAGGGGTATCTTTCTTCGGCAGCTCGGAGACCATGCACTCGGTGGTGATCATCAGACCGGCAACGGAAGAGGCAAACTGCAGGGCAGAACGAGTCACCTTGGTCGGATCCAGGATGCCCATGGCCAGCATGTCGCCGTACTGTTCGGTGTAGGCGTTGTAGCCATAGTTGCCTTCGCCGTTCTTCACCGCGTTGGCGATGACGGAGGCCTCTTCACCGGCGTTGATGACGATTTGACGCAGCGGAGCTTCCATGGCGCGCAGAGCAACCTTGATACCCACGTTCTGGTCTTCGTTGTCGCCACGCAGACCGGTCAGTTTGGCAGCGACACGCACCAGCGCCACACCACCACCGGCAACCACGCCTTCTTCCACCGCAGCGCGAGTCGCGTGCAGGGCATCGTCAACGCGTGCTTTCTTCTCTTTCATCTCGACTTCAGTGGCAGCACCCACCTTGATCACCGCAACGCCGCCAGCCAGTTTGGCTACGCGCTCTTGCAGCTTCTCACGGTCGTAGTCGGAAGAGGTCTCTTCGATCTGCTGACGGATCTGGGCTACACGGCTCTCGATCAGGCCTGCATCACCCACGCCATCGATGATGGTGGTGTTCTCTTTGGTGATGACGATGCGCTTGGCACGGCCCAGGTCTTCCAGGGTCGCTTTTTCCAGCTCCATGCCCACCTCTTCGGAGATCACGGTACCGCCAGTCAGGATGGCGATATCCTGCAGCATGGCCTTGCGACGGTCACCGAAGCCCGGCGCCTTGACGGCAGCCACTTTCACGATGCCACGCATGGTGTTGACCACCAGAGTCGCCAGCGCTTCACCTTCAACGTCTTCGGCGACGATGATCAGCGGCTTGCCAGCCTTGGCCACGCCTTCCAGCACCGGCAGCATTTCGCGGATGTTGGAGATTTTCTTGTCGACCAGCAGGATGAAGGGGTCGTCCAGCTCGACGGCACCGGTTTCCGGCTTGTTGACGAAGTACGGGGAGAGGTAGCCACGGTCGAACTGCATACCTTCAACCACAGCCAGCTCGTCTTCCAGACCCTGACCGTCTTCTACAGTGATGACGCCGTCACGGCCCACTTTGTCCATGGCTTCGGCAATCAGCTTGCCGACTTTCTCGTCGGAGTTGGCGGAGATGGTGCCTACCTGAGCGATGGCGTTGTTGTCTGCGCAGGGCTGAGACAGCGCTTGCAGCTCGGCAACGGCGGCTACCACAGCCTTGTCGATACCGCGCTTCAGATCCATCGGGTTCATGCCGGCGGCAACGGCCTTCAGGCCTTCGTTGACGATGGCCTGGGCCAGTACGGTCGCGGTGGTGGTACCATCACCGGCGGCATCGTTGGCCTTGGAAGCGACTTCCTTGACCATCTGGGCGCCCATGTTCTGAAACTTGTCTTCCAGTTCGATTTCGCGAGCGACGGAAACGCCATCCTTGGTGATGGTCGGTGCGCCGAAAGATTTGTCCAGCACCACGTTGCGGCCTTTCGGGCCCAGGGTCACCTTGACTGCATCGGCCAGGATGTTGACGCCTTCCAGCATCTTGATGCGGGCTTCGTTGCCAAACTTGACTTCTTTAGCTGCCATTTTGTTCAGTCCTTCAATCAATTCTTGGGGGAAAGGGGTGGATTACTCTTCGACAATCGCCAGGATGTCGGTTTCAGACAGGATCAGCACGTCCTGACCATCCAGCTTCTCGGTCTTCACACCGTAGCCTTCGTTGAAGATCACCTTGTCACCAACCTTGACGGCGAGGGCTTTGACGTCGCCATTATCCAGAATTCGGCCAGTCCCCACGGCAAGAACTTCACCACGGGTGGACTTCTGGGCCGCCGTACCAGTCAAGACAATGCCGCCAGCGGATTTGGCTTCAGCTTCGATGCGCTTGATGATGACGCGGTCGTGCAGTGGACGAATTTTCATCGATAACTCTCCCAAAATGAGTCTCTGTGTTGCTTTGAGGAATGGCCATTCCTGGCCAAATTAGATATGTCTCCGATGTGGGGTACGTTTGTTAACCCTTCAAGGGCAAATACAAAAAAAATATTTTCACGTACTATGAAGGTCTTCGATGGATCGCCCGAGTCCCGGTCAGGAAACCGGTTTGTGCTGCCAGCAGCCAGAACTCCGCCAGATGTACAGAGACCAGCCCGTGACCCGACCCAATCCCCTGCTGACAGCCCCCATGACGTCCGTACTGCTGCGCATGACGGGTCCCATGATCCTCGGCATCGTCGCCATCCTCGCCTTCAACCTGGTCGATACCTTCTTCATCGGCATGCTGGGCACCCAGGCGTTGGCCGCCATCAGCTTCACCTTTCCGGTCACCTTCGTGGTCACCTCGCTGGCCATGGGGCTGGGGGCCGGCCTCTCCGCCGTGATGGGGCATGCCCTCGGCCAGGGCAAGCATGAAGAGGCCGCCCGCATCACCACCGACAACCTGTTCCTGGCGGTGCTGCTGGTCACCCTCATCGCCGTGGCGGGGGCGCTCACCATACACCCGCTGTTCAGGCTGCTCGGCGCCAGCGATGCGCTGATCGCCCTCATCTACGACTACATGCTGATCTGGTATCTGACCGTCCCCATGCTGGTGCTGCCCATGGTGGGCAATGCCGCCATCCGGGCCACCGGCGATACCAAGACCCCGAGCCTGGTGATGACGGTGGCCGGGCTGGTCAACGGCGTGCTGGATCCCCTGCTCATCTTCGGCATAGGCCCCTTTCCCGAGTGGGGGATCCGCGGCGCCGCCATCGCCACCTCCCTCTCCTGGCTGATGGCCATGCTGGTCAGCCTCTATATATTGCGCCACCGCGAGGGCCTGCTGCGCTGGCGCCTCTCCCCGCGCCCGCAGCTGCTGGCCCACTGGCGCGCCCTACTGCACGTGGCCGTGCCTGCCTCCTTCACCAACATGCTCAACCCGCTGGCCAATGCGGTGCTGATGACCATCTTCGCCGGACTGGGCACCGAAGTGGTGGCCGCCTATGGCGCCGCCTCGAGAGTCGAGGCCCTGCTGCTCATCGTGATGATGGCGCTCTCCTCGGTGCTGGCTCCCTTCATCTCGCAAAACTGCGGCGCCGGCAACCCGGCCCGCGCCAAGGCGGCGCTGCAGCTCTGCATGCGCTTCGCCCTGCTGTTCCAGCTGGCGGTCTATGCGCTGACCTGGCTGCTGGCCCCCTTCATCGCCGATCTGTTCAGCGATCACCCGCAGGTGGTGCGCCTCATCGTGCTCTATCTGCACCTGGTGCCCATCGGTTATGGCTTTCAGGGCATGGTGATGCTGCTGGCATCCGCCTTGAATGGCGTGAGGGCATCCAGCATCTCTTTTCTATTCAACGGCTTGCGATTGTTTGTCTTCTTGCTGCCAGGAGCCTGGCTGGGGGCAAAACTGGGGGGGGAACAGGGGATCTATCTGGGGATCCTGCTGGCGAACCTGGCGGCGGGCGCTCTGGCCTGGTGGTATGCCCGCCACCGCTTCGAGCAGTTGTGCCATCAGGGCAAGCCCTGATGGCCCGGGATTGAGCGCAGCACTTACTCCTTGCGCTCGAACTCCCCTTCGATGGTGGTACCACCGCGCGGGGATTGACCCGGCTGGTCACTGCCAGGCACCTCGTCGAACGGCTGCTGACGGCTTTGAAAACCGCCCATCTGCATTCTGAACTGGTTGCTGCCGACCAGCTTGTCGGCCAGCTTGTTGCGCAGCCAGGGTTGCAGCAACAGGATGCCGAAGAGGTCGGTCACGAAGCCCGGAATGATCAGCAGCAGACCGGCCAGCGCCAGCATCATGCCCCCCATCACCTCACGTCCCGGCATCTCCCCCTGCTGCATCTTCTGCTGCGCGTTGAACAGGGTCTTGATCCCTTCGCTGCGCACCAGAGAGGAGCCCAGCACCGCCGTCAGAATGAGCAGGCCGACGGTCGGCAAGGCGCCGATCACGGAGCCCACCTCGATCATCACGGTGAGCTCGAGCACCACCAGACCGACCAACAATAGAAACAACTTGCCCATAACAACCTCAGTGCGGGTGAATGTGAATGAACCGCCGGCGAGACCAGACAGCCGTCGATGCCGCTGCCAACCCGCCATGATATCGGTTCCTGTTGATTAAAATGGGGGTCAGCGCGCACTTTTCAAGTGCGGAGGGTGACGCAGCGCCGGATCCGCAGAAAAACCGGCTTGCCGGACTGTGATTGAAGTCATTGTTCTGTCAAAGTTAATCGGTCGATTGCAATATCTGTTTAATGACCACAAGTTATTTGAGGTTGTCTCAAATTTAGTGATCCAGGTCTAATATCAGATACCTCAATTGGGGTAATATCGACGCCAGTAATGAAGGAGGCAAAAAAGGCCTCCAACCGCCCCACTCGATGTGTGGTGCTTCAGGATGAACCGTGCGTAAGGAACTCGCGACCACTCGGTGAGGATCGTTTCCATTTATCTGATTTCTGAGGCATTACAATGAGCGACATCAAGAACGTCCGCATTGAAGAAGACCTGCTGGGCACCAAAGAAGTTTCCAACGACATGTACTACGGCGTACACACCCTGCGCGCCGTCGAGAACTTCAAGATCAGCTCTCAGAAGATTTCTGACGTTCCGGAATTCGTCCGCGGCATGGTGCTGACCAAAAAAGCCGCCGCGCTGGCAAACGGCGAGCTGGGCACCATCCGTCCTGAAATTGCAGACAAGATCGTGGAAGCCTGCGACCTGATGCTGAACACCGGCAAATGCTTCGACCAGTTCCCGGTCGACGTTTACCAGGGCGGTGCCGGCACCTCCGTCAACATGAACACCAACGAAGTACTGGCCAACATCGCCCTCGAGCTGATGGGTCTGGAAAAAGGCCGCTACGACGTCATCAACCCCAATGACCACGTCAACAAGTGCCAGTCCACCAACGACGCCTACCCCACCGGTTTCCGCGTCGCCGTGGTGAACAGCACCGACACCACCCTGTTTGCCCTGGAAGCGCTGATCGCCGCCTTCGATGCCAAGGCTGCCGAGTTCAAGAACATCCTGAAGATGGGTCGTACCCAGCTGCAGGACGCGGTACCCATGACCCTGGGTCAGGAGTTCCACGCCTTCGCCGTCACCCTGCGCGAAGAGATCAAGTCCATCAAGCGTTGCCAGGAGCTGCTGCTGGAAGTGAACCTGGGCGCCACCGCCATCGGTACCGGCCTCAACACCCCGCCCGAGTACTCCGCCCTGGCCATCAAGCGCCTGGCCGAGATCACCGGTCGCGCCTATGTGCCGGCTGAAGATCTGATCGAAGCGACCTCCGACTGCGGCGCCTACGTGATGCTGCACGGCGCCATCAAGCGCATGGCGATGAAGCTCTCCAAGATCTGTAACGACCTGCGTCTGCTCTCCTCCGGCCCGCGCACCGCACTCAAAGAGATCAACCTGCCGGAAATGCAGGCTGGCTCCTCCATCATGCCGGCCAAGGTCAACCCGGTCATTCCGGAAGTGGTCAACCAGTCCTGCTTCAAGGTCTTCGGCAACGACGTCACCATCACCTTCGCCGCCGAAGCCGGTCAGCTGCAGCTGAACGTCATGGAGCCGGTGATCGGTCAGGCGATGTTCGAATCCCTGAGCCTGATGGAAAAGGCCTGCATCTCCCTGCGCGAGAAGTGCGTGGAAGGCATCACCGCCAACCCGGAAATCTGCATGAACCACGTGCTGAACTCCATCGGTATCGTGACCTACCTGAACCCCTTCATCGGCCACCACGAGGGCGACATCGTCGGCAAGATCTGTGCACAGACCGGCAAGAACGTCCGTGAAGTCGTGCTGGAGCGCGGTCTGCTGACCGCCGAACAGCTGGACGAAATCCTCTCCATCGAGAACCTGATGAACCCGCAATACAAAGCCAAGCGTTACACCCGCGAAGCCACCGTATAAGCGAGCAAATGGGCCGGGATCATCCCGGCCCATAGAGTCAGTTCCCGATAGGTCTTGCCCAGCCCCATCGGGAATTGGCTTTTCTGCCAAATAAAACCTAAAAAAACTGGAAAATGGAGTGTTCACTATGATTGGAATCGAGTTGCTCGTCGTGCTCGCCGCTATCTATCTGGGGGCCCGGATAGGCAGCATCGGCATCGGCTTTGCCGGTGGTTTGGGGGTACTGGTGCTGACCTGGGGCCTCGGGGTGCAGATCCCGAGCGATCAGCTGGTCACCTACATCCCCTGGGACGTGATCATGATCATCGCGTCCGTCATCTGCGCCATCGCCTGCATGCAGCTGGCCGGCGGGATGGACTACCTGGTGCACCTGGCCGAAAAAGCCCTGCGCAAGAACCCCAAATACATCACCTTCGCCGCCCCTGTGGTCACCTACCTGATGACCATGCTGGCCGGTACCGGTCACACCGCCTTCTCCACCCTGCCGGTGATCGCCGAAGTGGCCAAGGAGCAGGGCATCCGCCCGTCCCGTCCGCTCTCCATCGCGGTCGTCGCCTCCCAGATCGCCATCACCGCCTCGCCCATCTCCGCAGCCGTGGTCGCCTTCTCCGGCATGCTGGAGCCGTTCGGTGTTGACTACTTGACCCTGCTGGCCATCTGCATCCCCTCCACCTTCATCGCCTGCATCCTCGGCGCCTTCGTCGCCAACATGCTGGGCAAACCGCTGGACCAGGATGAAGTCTACCTGGAGCGCAAGGCCAAGGGGCAGATCAAGCTGCGTGGTACCACCCAGCTCGAGATCAAACCCTACGCCAAGCTGTCGGTCTGGATCTTCATCGCCGCCATCGTGGCCGTGATGGCCTATGCCACCGCCATCTCCGGTAAAGTGGGCCTCATCACCAACCCGCCGATCCCCCGTGACGGCGCCATCATGGGCATCATGCTGGCCGCGGCCACCATCATGACCCTGGTATGCAAGCTGGACGTGACCCAGGTTACCAACATGCCGACCTTCAAGTCCGGTATGTCCGCCTGTATCTGCGTACTGGGTGTGGCCTGGCTCGGCAACGTCTTCGTGAAGGGCAACATGGATACCATCCAGCTCATCGCCGGCGACCTGCTGAACCAGTACTCCTGGCTGCTGGCCGTGGTACTGTTCTTCGCCGCCATGCTGCTCTACTCACAAGGCGCCACCACCAAGGCCCTGATGCCGGCCGCCCTGGCACTGGGTGTCAGCCCGCTGACCGCGATTGCCTCCTTCGCCGCCGTGAGCGCCCTGTTCGTGCTGCCCACCTACCCGACCCTGCTGGCCGCGGTCGAGATGGACGACACCGGTTCCACCCGCATCGGCAAGGCGGTGTTCAACCACCCCTTCTTCGTACCGGGTGTGGCCACCATCGCCATCGCCGTGGCGCTCGGCTTCTTCTTCGGTGGCATGATGCTCTAAACAGCATTTAATTCCACAAATGTTCAAACGGCCCTCTCTGGGCCGTTTTTTATGCCTGCCTTTCTGGTCAAACCATTAATTAATCCTTGTCCGCTTCAGTTTCTATCAAGGTTCGCAGGGCTACTCTGGGCTATCGGAACAGAAACCGATCAACAGGGCCGAGCACAGGTCCGACAGTGTTTACACCAGAGGAACGAACAATGAAAAAAACAGCATTGACCATGGCCATCTCCAGCCTGCTGCTGGCCGGTGGTGCGCAAGCCGCGACCGTTTACAACCAGAACGACACCAAGCTCGACATCGGTGGTCGCGCCCAGGGCATGTACTACGGCACTGATGACAACGATTCTGAAGGCGACGCCAGCTACCTGCGTCTGCACGTTGCCGGCGAAACCAAGATTGCTCCGGAAATGCAGGCCTTCGGCTTTGCCGAGTACAACCTGCCGACCTCAGGTTCCGACAATGACGAGCTGCGTTATGCCTACGCCGGCATCAAGCACGATCGCTTCGGTGCCTTCAGCTACGGTCGCCAGGACGGCCTGTTCACCAAAGCCGTGAACAACTACACCGACGTGCTGCCCGAGTGGGGCGGTGACGGCCTGGGCAAGGACACCGAAGTGTTCGGCACCGGTCGTACCAACGGCCTGGCCCAGTACATCTACACCTATCAGGGCCTGACCCTGGGTGCCCAGTTCACCGGCAACAATGATCCGCAGAACGCCGATCGCTCCAACCTGACTGGCACCAACAGCACCTGGAATCCGAAGGGTTCCGCCGAAGGCTTCGCCGTGTCCGCCAACTATGACTTCGACATGGGCCTGAGCCTGGGTGCCGCCTACAACCAGGCCGGCAAGACCGACGAACAGGCTGCCAACGCCTCCTTCGGTGGTGACAGCGACGCCAAACTGTACGGCGTGGGCGCCAAGTACGCCGTCGGCGACCTCTACCTGGCTGCCACCTACTCTCACGGTGAAGACCACATGTACGTCAGCACCTTCAACGGTTACGCCGAGAAGATGGATGGCTACGAAGCCGTGGCCCAGTATGCCTTCGGCAAGTTCAAACCGTCCGTGGCCTACCTGCGCACCGACGTGAAGGACAACGCTCGCGGCATCGATGATACCGCCACTGAATACGTCTCCATCGGTGCCTGGTACAACTTCACCGACAACTTCAACGCCTACGTTGACTACAAGATCAACCTGCTGGACAACGTCAACGGCACCCACACCAACTCGCTGGGCAAGAACACCGACGACGTGGTCGCCGTGGCCCTGCAGTACAACTTCTAAGTCTTCCTGTAGCCTACTGTATTTTTTACCGGCCGCCTGCGGCCGGTTTTTTTATGCCCGTTCAGACGTTGACCCGCGCCAGACTCGACTCGCGATGAAAGCAGTTGGCCAGCAGCAGCAAGGTGGTCACGCCCACTGTGCCCAGCACCAGCCAGGGCAACCAGGGCTGCCCCTGAGCCATGGCGTAGTCATGCAGGGCGCCGCCCCCCACGTACCCCGTCATGCCCCCCAGTGCCAGCCCCAGCCGGCTGAAGCCCATGTAGCTGCCGCGCGCTCCCGGCTGCGCCAGCTTGGTCATCAGGGTCTCCCGCGCCGGCTCGGCGATGACGATCCCCAGATAGAAGCAGGCCAGCAGCATGAACACCGCAGGCAGGGTGTTGGCAAAGGCCACCAGCCCGATGCCGGTGGTCATCAGCAGTACCCCGGCCATCAGCCGACTCTCCAGCTTGAAGCGCCGCTCGCCATAGCGCGCCAGCGGATAGAGCAGCGCCAGCGAGATGGCGGTCTCCAGGGTATACATCCAGCCAACCGCCGTGGTACTGCCCGCCATCTGCTTGACCAGGATGGGGAAGATCAGCATCACCTGCACCCAGAGCGCGTAGTAGCCGCTCAGGATCAGTACCAGCCGGCAGAATGCCTTGTCGGCCAGCACCTGGCCGAGACCGGCGCGGATCGGGGTCGGTCGCACCGAGAGCTTGTAGGGGGGCAGGATCAGCAGGTTGCACAGGGCGGCACAGATGAACAGGCCGGCCCCCAGCAGACAGACGTATTCGAAATCGAAGTTGAGCAGCCAGCTGCCGAGCAGGGCCCCCACCACGGCGCCGGCGCTCTCCAGCATCATCAACAAGGAGATGTAGCGCCCCCGCTCCCGCGGCCGGGTGAACTTGATCACCAGCGCCGCCCGGGGCGGGTCGAACAGGCAGCCGCCAAGGCCCGAGATGATGCAGGAGAGGATCAGCTCAAGGCCGCTCTGGGCATAGGCCAGGCTGGCAAAACCCGCCGCCCGCAGCAGCATGCCGCCCACGATGAGCGGGCGCGCCCCGAACTTGTCCGCCAGCGAGCCCCCCAGAATGCCCAGCCCCTGCTGGGTCAGCTGACGCAACCCCAGCGCCAGCCCGACCACCCCGGCCGCCCAGCCGAGCTGATCCACGAAGCGCAGGCTGATCATGGGCATCACCACGAAGAACCCCAGGATCACCAACAGGGAATCCAACGCCAAAAACCACCGCCCCAACCGCCTCGCCCGATCCACCATGACTACCCGTCCCCTGCTGCTCTGATGACATTCATATCGATTACTGCTCGTCGCCCGAATGACGCCGTCACCAAACGGACTCAAGGTGCTGCAAGCCCCTGAGCCGGTGTGGCAATATGCCAAAGCACAACGATTGATACTGCTATTCTGGAAGGACGCCAGATATAGTGGTAGCCGACAACTGGCTATATTTCATATTGGATTATCTTATGGCTATGACCCTCGACGATCTGCAGTTGCTGCTGGATGTGGTCAATCGCGGCAGTTTCAGCAAGGCGGCGGCCGTGCGCGGCTGGTCGCAACCCATGGTGAGCCAGCGGATCGCCGTGCTGGAGCAGGATCTGGGCCAGCCCCTGTTTCGCCGCCACCGGCGCGGCGCCACCCCCACACCGGCCTGCGAGCAGTTTCTGCCCGCGGCGAGCGCGGCCCTCAGCGCGCTGGAAGGGGGCCGGCTGGCCATGCAGGGGGCACCGGCGCTGCCGCGCATCCGGCTCGCCTGCCTGCCCTCCCTGACGACAGTGGTGTTCGGCCCCCTGTTGCTGGCACTGGTCGACGAGACCTTCGAGATCCGCTGCAACACGGATCACTCCGGCATCATCATGCAGGAGCTGTTGACCGGCGAGACCGACGTCGGCTTCATCCTCAAGTGTCCCGCCATCGCCGGCATCCAGCTCGAGCTGCTCTACCGCTCCCCCATCATAGCGGTGGCCTGTGCCACCCATCCGCTGGCCGGGCGGCAAGGGTTGACCCTGCAGGACATCGCCAACGAGCGGCTGGCGCCCCAGCAGTGGGGCACCGGCTGCGACGAGCTGATCCTGCAGCTGCGCCTGCTGCGCCAGGTGGCGAGCCCGCTGCACGCCATCCAGCCCGCCAGCGCGGCGCGGGAGCTGGCGCTGGAACACGGCTTCATCACCCTGATGCCGGCCCTCGCCATCGCCCGGGATCTGGAGTTTGGCCGGCTGGTGCAGCTGGACGTGGTGGATCTGCCGCCGGATCACTGGGACGTGATGATGGCCTGGCGCAGCGGCAAGCGCCCCAACCCCGCCAAGGAGCGGGTACTGGAGGCAGCCCGTACCCTGGCCGCCCGCTGGGCGGGCAAACCCGCATAAAAAAAGCGCCGGACAAGTCCGGCGCTTCACTGTTGTCAACGGCCACTGGTGATCAGTAGCTGGCCTTGAGGGTCACCCCGGAGAAGGCGCTGAAGGCGCTCAGCTGCACGTTCCAGGTCCCCGCCTTGGGCGAGTTCAGGGTGCAGGTCTCGGCGTTGCCGCTCTTGTACGGACGGCAGTCATAGCTGCTGCTGGTCGGCACGCTGCCAAACTTCACATAGAGGTCAGCATCGCCGGTACCGCCGCTGCTGGCGATCACCAGCTGGCTCTTGCCGGCCGGCACGTCGATGGTGAAGTTCAGCTTGCCACCCTTGGCGGCGGAGAGACCGGTCACCGGTACCCCGTTTTGCAGCACGCTGCCAGTGGGCGGAGTGGTACCGCCACAGGTGGCATTGACCCCGACCGTGGTAAAGGCGGCCGCCACGTCGGTCACGCTGTAACCGAGATCGGTCGCCGCCTTGGTCACGCCACAGGCGCCCTGATCGAAGGTGGTGTTGGCGCCCCAGTAGAGACGGTTGGCCAGCACGAACACTTCGAAGGCCTTGCGGGTATTCCAGCCGCTGGTGTTGGCCAGCAGGTAGAAGGCGCGGTTGTAGACACCCGAGCTGTGGTGCACGTCGATGCCATCGTAGTAGTCGCTGGCGTGGCCGATGGAGCGGCCATCCCGGGTTGGATCCTCGAAATAGCGCAGGGAGCCGTTGCCCTTGAAAATCTGGGCGCCCACCAGCCAGTCGTTGCTGCCCTTCATGTAGTTCTCGGCCGCTTCCCCCGCCATGTCGGAGAAGGCCTCGTTGATGCCGCCCGACTGACCGGAGTAGACCAGCCCGGAGTTCTGTTCGGTAAAGCCGTGGCTCACCTCGTGGGCTGCCACGTCCAGGCTCACCAGCGGATAGAAGGTGGTGGCGCCATCACCGAAGGTCATCTGGCTGCCGTCCCAGAAGGCGTTCTCGTAGTTGCGGCTGTAGTGCACCCGCATCTTCAGCTTGAAGGTCAGCGGCGCCGTGTTGTACCAGTTGCGATACATGTCGAACACCACGTTGCCGAAGTAGTGGGCATCGTTGAGGGGCGAGTAGGCACCGTTGATCTCCTTGACCGTGTTCTCCGGGCAGGTGAACTGGTGGATGGTGCCGCCCGTGGTGGCGTGATTCATGTTGAGGGTGTCAACGTTGGCACTGGTCATGCGGCAGTTGTCATCCACCTGCAGCGGGCCGAAGTCGGAGCCGTAGAAGTATTTGCCGGTCTTGATGTTGCCGCCCGGGCCGGTGGCATCCTTGTGGTTGATCCCCTCCCAGCGCTTGAGCTCGTTGCCGGTCTGGGCATCGATCATCACGAAGGGACGGCTCGGCTCTTCGCTCGCCGCGAGCCAAGAGACCAGATAGACCAGCTTGGCCTGACCCGCGTCATCCTGCATCACGAACAGCTTGACCCGCTCGTTGCTGCCCTTGGCCCCGGCCCGCGCCTTGCTGGCGGCATCGGCCGGCGACAGGGCCGCGGTCGGGCTGGCCAGATCGGCATCGATCTGGCGCAGGATCTGGCCGGAGACCTGGCTGATCTGGCCACCGAGGGACTGCTCGGCCACCAGCACCTGACCCCAGACCGGGATACCGTGCCAGGTCTGCTCATAGCGCACCCGCTGCTGGCCGTTGGGCAGCTTGACTGCCCGCACCTGGCGGAACTCGCCATCCCCGGCCAGCGCACTGACGCCGGCGGCACCGCTCGGTGCTCCCTGAATGCCGGCAACCTGATGTACGTCAACCTGTTCTGCAGCCAAGGCTGCGCTTCCCCAGCAGGCCAATACCACGGCCAAATAGACTTTGTTCATCCGTCTTTTCCTTAAGTCGATGAAGATTACACGCCGGGTCCGTTGCCCAGCGCTCCTACACTAGTTGGCGCGATCGGAATTGCTGCCTGTCATATGTGACAGCCCAGCATGAATCCATAGCAGAATCTGCTGTTGCCTGTTTTTGGTAGCGTAAAGAGCCGAAAAAATGGCGAATAACACCAGGAAAGGCCGAACAATGACAAGGCGCCCCAATGGCGGTCGGAGCCGCCCCTCCATATGGGGATAGCGCAGCCTTGATAACGGCTGAAAGTCCTTGGCTAACAAGGGGTTGATTGGCTACATTGGCGGTTCGACGGCCCATTGCGGGCCCCTGCGGCAACGGGAGGTGCGGATGTTTTCATGGCAACTGGATGACGAGCTGGCGCTGCTGTTCCTGCAGCCCGACATGGCCAGCGAACTCTTTGCCCTCTGTCGGGAGAATCGCGACTACCTGACCCAGTGGCTGCCCTGGCCCCCCTACATTCAGCAACCCGCTGACAGCGCCACCTTCATCCGCCACGCCATCGAGAAATTCGCCCGCGGCGAGGGGCTGACCACCGCCATCGAGTATCAGGGAGAAGTGGTCGGTGTCATCGGTTACAACCAGATCGACAAGGCGCTGGCAAAGGTCAGCATCGGCTACTGGCTGGCCGAGCGCTGGCAGGGCAACGGTATCATCACCCGCGCCTGCCAAGCCCTGATCCATCACGCCTTCGAAGAGATGGGGATGGAGAAGGTGGAGATCAGCGCCGCCATCGACAACGAGCCCAGCCGGGCCGTCTGCGAGCGCCTCGGCATGCAGCAGGAGGGGATCACCCGCCGTGCCGAGCGGCTGGCCGACAGAGTCGTGGATCACGTTCACTACAGCCTGCTGCGCGATGAGTGGCTTGGGCAGAGGGATCACTGATGGCACTGCCACACCTGTGCACGGCCCGCAGCCGGCTCACCGTACTGCCTCCCGAGCGGGCCGATCTGATGCTGGATTTCTATCTGCGCAACCGCGCTCACCTCACCCCCTGGGAGCCCAGCCGGGACGAGAGCTTCTATACCCTGAGCCACTGGCACGGCCGGCTGCGCGACAGCTACGGCCAGTTCTTCAACGGCAGCGGGGTGCACCTGGTAGCGCTCGAGCCGGATGGCGAGCAGGTGATCGCCACCTGCAACTTCACCAACATCCTGATGGGTGCCTTCAAGGCCTGCCACCTGGGTTACGCCATCGACCAGGCCCACCAGGGACAAGGGCTGATGCAGGAAATCGTCGGGGCCGGCATCGACTACCTGTTCCGGGAGCACGGTCTGCACCGCATCATGGCCAGCTACATGCCGGCCAATCAGCGCAGCGGCGCCCTGCTCGAGCGGCTCGGCTTCGAGCGGGAGGGGTACGCCAAAGACTACCTGATGATCAACGGCCGCTGGGAGGATCACATCCTCACCTCCCGTCTCAATCCGGCGCTCTAGCTGGTTCTCTTGCCGGCGAAGACCCCGTCAAAGACGGGGAGCGGACATAAAAAAACGGGTCCGAAGTCACCTTCGGGCCCGTTCTTCAGATGAGGTGCAGGCTTAGTTGGCCTTGGCATCGCTCACTGCGGCTTCTGCCTTGGTGGCTACGTCAGCGGCAGCCTTCTCAACGGTTGCAGTCGCTTCGGAAGCAGCCTTCTCTACGGTAGAGGTGGCTTCGCTAGCGGCTTTCTCAACAGTTGCAGCAACGTCGGCGGCCGGAGTAGCGGCCGGTGCGGCGGCTTCTTCTTTCTGACCACAAGCGGTCAACATCAGACCCAGGATACCGGCTACCAGTACTTTGTTCATGTGCATACCCTCAGAAAAATATGGAGAGATGGTTGGTACAACCATCACAGTGCGTCCTTTCACCCGGTGAAAAACCCATATGCCGGGAGCCAAGAGGCGCGCGAAATATATCCCCATACGCGCCCAATGAAAACGAGTATCACAATGATATTTTCTCGTTGGCTGGATGAAAAGAACTACTACAGCGACAAACATTAATACAAAACACTGTAAACGGCGTGAATTCGTACAATAAAACGCCACAGGCCCCGTGATGGTTGGCAATAAACAGCTATTGCATGGTGCCGGCCATCACGCACAGACCCCGCCTCAGTCAGACAGGATCTGACAAGCCAGCCGCTTACCCTCGCGAGCGCTGTCGCGGGCCAGGTCCAACAGCGCCATCACCGCCAACGCCTCGCCGGCCGGCACCGGGTTCTCCCCCTCCCCACGGATGGCGGCGCAGACGCCGCGATAGTAGGCGCCGTAATCCCCCGCCTCGCCGGCCACGCTCTGCTGCTGCAGCTGACCATCGCGGATCCGGCTGAGCTGGCCGGGTTCGTTGTCAACTCCCCAGTCTGCCGCCGGCGGCCGCTTGCCGAGCTTGAGCTGCTCCTCCTGCACATCCATGCCGAACTTGATAAACGACCCCTCGCTGCCGTGGATGACGAAACGCGGCATGGTGGCCGACACCAGGCAGCTGCCGTGCAGCACGACCCGCATCTCGCCATAGCCCAGCACCACGTGGAAGTAGTCATCCGCCAGGGCAGCGGGGCGCTGCTGGGCCAGATCCGCCTGCAGCCAGTCCGGCTGACCGAACAGCTGGAGCGACTGATCGAGGATGTGGGGGCCGAGATCAAACCAGAGGCCGGAGCCCGGGCCACCCGCCTCGCGCCAGCGCTGGCGCACCTCGGGACGATAGCGATCGAAGTGGGATTCGAACTGGGCAACTTGCCCCAGCGCCCCCTCCGCCAGCAGGCGGCGTACGGTGAGAAAGTCCCCGTCCCAGCGCCGGTTATGGAAGATGCTGAGCAGTCGCTGCTGCTTCTGCGCCAGCTCCACCAGCGCCTTCGCCTCCGCCAGGTCCAGGGCGAACGGCTTGTCGATCACCACGTGCTTGCCCGCCAGCAGCGCCTCGCGGGCGATGGGGGCATGGGTGTCGTTGGGAGTGGCGATCACCACCAGATCGACCAAGGGGTCCGCCAGCACCTCGGCCAGCGAACCGACCCGGCTGCCGGGCAGATCGCTCTGCACCCTGGCGGCATCGCGGCTCACCACCCAGCCGAGGGAGAGCCCGGGCGTGCTGGTCAGAAACGGGGCGTGAAAGGTTTGGCCTGCAAAGCCATAACCCACCAGGGCGGCATTGATTGTGTGGCTCATCCGGTTTTCTCCACGGGTAGCTGTGTCATGAGATGCAGGCGAACCTTTGGCCTGCCAAAAGAGAAGGGGGCCCAAGGCCCCCTGAGTGTGCCCATCAGAGCACAGGATTTATTGCAAACACAAGCGCCGGCCCTGGCGGGTCATCAGCACCAGCAGCGGGGGCAGCAACAGCCACATGTGCAGCGCCAGCTGGTTCAGCGGGTCATGCATCAGCGCGCCGATAAAGCCCACCAACGCACCGGAGCCACTCATCTGGAACAGGCCGAGCAGGGCGGCGGCGGTACCGGCGCAGTGACCGAATGGTGCCAGCGCCATGCCGGCGGCAGAGCCCAGGATCATGGCAAAGCCGATGCTGGAGAGGAACACCGGGCCCATCATGGCCAGCGGATGATCGATGTGCATCGACAGGCTCAGGGAGATGGCGGAGAGCAGCAGCACCAGCAGACCGATGCGCAGGGTGCGTCTTGGCCCCACTCTGGCGATGAAACGGGGCGCCAGGAAGCAGGCCAGGATGTTGAGCGCCGCGTTAGCCGCAAACCAGTAGCTGAAGCCGCTCATGTCCAGCCCCAGCCGCACCATCAGTTGCACCGGCGCCGCGGTGACATAGGCCAGGATCACCGCCATCGCCAGCATGCACAGCGTCGCGTTGAACAGGAAGCTCGGGGAGCGCAGCACCGGGCTGTAGCGCGACCAGCTGATGAGCGGGCCGCCGCTGCGGGTCTCTTCCGGACGGGTTTCCGGCATCCGCCACAGCAGCCAGCTGCCAACCACGACGGCGTATCCGGCCATAAACCAGAAGTTGGCCGACCAGCCCGCCTTGGCGGTGAGCCAGCCACCGAGCAGGGGGGCCAGCGCCGGAATGAAACAGATGGCACCGTTCAGGTAGGAGATCATCTGACCGCTCTTCTTGGGGCCGTAGCTGTCACGCACCACCGAGAAGGCGGCCACCGAGGTGGCACAGGCGCCGAGGCCCTGCAGCACCCGCGCCAGCATCAGCTCGCCGAGGCTGGCGGCAAAACCGGCACCCAGGGCGCTCAGACCGTAGAGCAGCACGCCGCCGAGGGCGATGGGCTTGCGGCCGTAGCGGTCGGCCAGCGGCCCCACCAACAGTTGCCCCAGTCCCATGCTGAACAGGAACCAGGTAATGGTGCCCTGCATCAGGGTCACCTCGGCGCCCAGCTGCTCGGCCATCTGCGGAATGGCGGGCAGGTAGATGTCGATGGCCAGCGGACTGAACAGCACCAGGAGTACAAGCAGAAGAATCAATGGCATCAGTCACCTCGTGGCATGGGGAAATGGATTGGGGCGCGAGTCTACTGACTCACAGTAATGAATTGAAATGGTATTTAATCACTTCTGTTATTCCATTCAGGAAACATTCATTTTATCCACATCTTGCCATGACCCCGGCGAGGGTGATCCAGGGCAATTGGCGCTTTTCCTGGGCGCCAGCCCCGCATAGAATGCGCAGATTATTTTTGCGGAGGTGCTCGATGAACAAGCTTGTCCTGGCAACAGGGAACCAGAAAAAGGTGAAAGAATTGGCCGCCATGCTGGCCGATATGAAGATCCAGGTGATCCCACAGAGCGAGTTTGCGGTCTCCGATGCCGACGAGACCGGCACCACCTTCGTCGAGAATGCCATCATCAAGGCCCGCCACGCCGCCCGCGTCACCGGCCTGCCGGCGGTTGCCGACGACTCCGGCCTGGAAGTGGATCTGCTGCACGGCCGCCCCGGCGTCTACTCCGCCCGTTTTGCCGGCGCCGGTGCCAGCGACAAGGAGAACATCGACAAGCTGCTGGGCGAGCTGAAAGGGGCCCCCGAGTATCTCAAGAGCGCCCGCTTCTGGTGCGTGCTGGTCTACATGCGCCACGCCGACGATCCTACCCCCATCATCTGCCAGGCCAGCTGGGAGGGGATGATCATCGACGAGCCGCGCGGTCAGCACGGCTTTGGTTATGACCCTGTGTTCTTCGTGCCCGATCACGACTGCACCTCGGCCCAGATGCCGGCCGAGCTCAAGAACCAGCTCAGCCATCGCGGCCAGGCGCTGGCCAAGCTGAAAGCGGCCCTGGCGGCGGTCAACTAAAGCGCTGTCTCCCGCCGCGTTGTCATCTACAATGGGGGCCGTCGGCCCCCGTTTCGTTCGCGGCGCCCCGGCCCGTTGTCATCGACGACAAGGGCAACCCGACCCCTTTTGATTGTTGAATACTGGAAACCCCATGCTGCAACTGCCGCCCCTCTCCCTCTATATCCACGTGCCCTGGTGTGTCCAGAAGTGCCCCTACTGCGACTTCAACTCCCACGCCCAGAAGGGGGAGCTGCCCCACCTCGAGTATGTGGCGGCCCTGCTGGAGGATCTGGAGCAAGACCTGCACTGGGCTCAGGGGCGCTCCCTCTCCTCCATCTTTATCGGCGGCGGCACGCCGAGTCTGCTCTCCGTGGAAGCCATGCAAGCGCTGCTGGACGGGGTGCGCGCACGTATCGAACTCACTGCGGACTGCGAGATCACCATGGAGGCCAACCCGGGCACGGTGGAGGCGGACAAGTTCGCCGGCTTCCAGCGGGCCGGCATCAACCGCATCTCCATCGGGGTGCAGAGCTTCCAGCAGGAGAAGCTGACCCGCCTCGGCCGCATCCATGGCCCGGAAGAGGCGCGCAAGGCCGCCGAACTGGCTCACGCCATCAAGCTGCCCACCTTCAACCTGGATCTGATGCACGGCCTGCCGGATCAGAGCCTGGAGGACGCACTCTATGACCTGCAGCAGGCCATCGACTGCGCGCCGCCGCATCTCTCCTGGTATCAGCTCACCATAGAGCCGAACACGGCGTTTGCCTCCAAGCCGCCCACCTTGCCGGAAGATGACACCCTGTGGGAGATCTACGAGCAGGGCCACGCCATGCTGACCGCCCAGGGCTATCAGCAGTACGAGATCTCGGCCTACGCCAAGGCGGGGTATCAGTGCCGCCACAACCTCAACTACTGGCGCTTCGGCGACTATCTGGGGATCGGCTGCGGCGCCCACGGCAAGGTGACCGATGTGGTCAACGGCCAGATCCTGCGCACCGCCAAGGTGAAGCACCCTAAGGGGTATCTGGACCCGAGCCGCCCCTATCTGGACGAACAGTGGCAGGTGAGCGCGGACGATCTGCCGCTCGAGTACTTCATGAACCGGTTCAGATTGTTTGAACCGGCCCCCAAGGCGGAGTTCGAGGCCTGCACCGGCCTTGAATTGGAGCGGGTAGAAACCATGCTGACCATCGCCCAGAGCAAGGAGCTAATCGAGGATCTCGGCGACAGCTGGCAGCTCACCCCCCTCGGCCATCGCTATCTCAACGTGCTGCTCGAGCTCTTTATGGACGAGTGAATACGGGTTCACTCTCTTGCGGCAAGAGAGTGAATCAGCACCAACGAATAGAAAAACAATCAGGGCGCCATTGGCGCCCTGATTGTTTTGGTTTCAAGAACCTGTTCACGGTCTGTCGCGAGAGGCTGTCAGCAAGGTGAAGAGCAGCGCAGGAACCGGAGTGTGTAAGTACACATGAGCCTTGATCACAGCCTCGCAGCAAGATCGTGGACAGGTTCCAAAACAGGAACCCGCTCAGCAGCAGACGCTTACCATCTGCTGTTGGCCGGGCTCCCACCGCTTGCCGTGCTTGGCCTTGCGCTGATAGCTGCCCTTGCCCTTCTTGCTCGGTTCGACCCGGGCCTGGAACAGGGGGGAGGTCACCAGTGCCTTGAGGTGGTTGTCCTGAATGATGCCGCGCAGATGTTCGCAGGCGGGCTCGATGGTGACCCGGGTCACCTTCTTCTTGGCCATATGGGCTCCTTGATGGGGTTGTCGTGTTTGCCTATCGCCCCTGTCAGCTTATTTGGGAGGGCAGGCGGCGAAAAACGCGCCGATTGTGCGCCTCTCTCGGCCCGCCTGCAAGAGTGCTGGCGGGATCCTCAGGCCGGTTGATAGACAACCCGCACCAGCCCGCTCGGCAGCACGGTACTGGACACAGGCTTCAGTGCGCCGGGCAGGGATCCTGCAAAGAGCGGCGCCCCGCGTCCCAGAGTGACCGGCACCCAGAACAGGATCAGCTCGTCCACCAGGGCCCCCTGCAGACCCTGCCTCACCAGCTCGCCGCCATCCAGGTAGAGGTGGCGGCTGCCCGCCTGCCACAGCTCGTCCAGCACCTGCGCCAGCGCCCCCTGCCGAAAGGAGACATGCTCACGGGGAGCGGCGGGCCTGTGGGTCAATACCACCACCGGCTTGTCACCATAGAACCATTCGGGAAAGGCGCTCACAATGTCATAGGTGTTGCGCCCCATCAGCAGGGTATCAACACTCGCCATCAGCGCGCCGTAGCCGGTCTCTTCCTGAGAGTCGCCGTTGTAGGGGTCAAGCCAGGCCAGATCGCCCCCCTCTCCCGCAATGAAGCCGTCGAGGGAGAGGGCGAGAAAGGCGGATACCCGGGGCCGGTGCTGCTCAGTGCTCATGGTCGTGATGCTCGTGGCGGGAGGGAGCACCGGATTCCAGCGTCTCGAGGATGGCGCAGTGCTCCGCCGAGCGCGGGCCACCGCAGCAGATGTTGGAGAGCTCCCGCAGGTTGTCGCGAAAACGGGTCAACTCGATGATCTTCTGCTCCACCTGTTCGAGCTTGGTGTCGGCCACCGCCTTCACCTCCTGGCAGGTGACCTTGGCCTTGTTGGTATCGAGATCCAGCAGCTCGCCGATGTCGGCCAGCGAGAACCCCACCGACTTGGCGCGGATGATGAACTCCAGCCGCCGCTTGTCCTGCTCGCCATAGAGGCGATAGCCGGACTCGTTGCGAATGCCCGGCGAGATGAGACCGTTTTTCTCGTAAAAGCGCAGAGTATCCGCCTTCACCCCGCACGCCTTGGCCAGCTCCCCGATCCGATACATGCCTTTCTCCCTCCCAAATGAGTCAAGAACCACAACCGGCACCCACTATCGCCCCTTTGCCGGACGATTGCCAGTCGGCAGCGGGAAAGAGGACGCGGCCACCCTTTTGCCATCAAGAGACTGAAAAGACAAACGTTTCACAAAAAAACCACCAGAAAACGTTTAACACCGCACCAGACAAGGCTTTGTCACTTTAAAAAATCCACCACGGGTCACATTTTTTGTGTAGAATACGCGCCCACAAGAGAGCGACGCGTCAAGCGGGTATTTCCTAAAACGCTTTTGCCTGGCGGCAGGTTTCAGGCGAGAGCGGTTTGCGAAATCCCCCACTTCCATTTATTTGGGGACTCTCTGTGTTGAGCCTCGCCTCCCATGGAACGGTCCCCGTTATGCTGAGGACGATAGTGTGATGGAACAAGCTCGACCCATTCGCCGTGCACTGCTGAGTGTGTCTGACAAGACTGGCATCGTGGAATTTGCCAAGGCACTCAACGAGCGCGGCGTGGCCCTGCTCTCCACCGGTGGTACCGCCAAGCTGCTGGCCGAGGCGGGTCTGCCGGTGACCGAGGTCTCCGACTACACCGGATTCCCCGAGATGATGGACGGCCGGGTCAAGACCCTGCATCCCAAGGTCCACGGCGGCATTCTCGGCCGTCGCGAGCAAGACGACGCCATCATGGCTCAGCACCACATCTCCCCCATCGACATGGTCGTGGTCAACCTCTATCCCTTCGCTGCCACCGTGGCCAAGCCCGATTGCACCCTGGCCGATGCGGTCGAGAACATCGACATCGGCGGGCCGACCATGGTTCGCTCCGCCGCCAAGAACCACAAAGATGTGGCCATCGTGGTCAAGGCTGCCGACTATGACCGCGTCATCCGCGAGATGGATGGCAACGGCAACAGCCTGAAACTGGCCACCCGCTTCGATCTGGCCATCGCCGCCTTCGAACACACCGCAGCCTACGACGGCATGATCGCCAACTACTTCGGCACTATGGTTCCCTCTTACGGTGACAACAAGGAAGGTGACGAGGAGTCCTGCTTCCCGCGCACCTTCAACAGCCAGTTCATCAAGAAGCAGGACATGCGCTACGGCGAGAACAGCCACCAGGCCGCCGCCTTCTATGCCGAAGAGCAGGCCGCACCGGGCTCGGTGGCAAGCGCCATCCAGCTGCAGGGCAAGGCCCTCTCCTACAACAACATCGCCGACACCGACGCGGCGCTGGAGTGCGTCAAGGAGTTCGACCAGCCGGCCTGCGTCATCGTCAAGCACGCCAACCCGTGCGGCGTGGCCATCGGCAGCGACCTGCTGAGCGCCTACGAGCGCGCCTGGCAAACCGACCCCACCTCCGCCTTTGGCGGCATCATCGCCTTCAACCGTGAACTGGATGGCGCCACCGCCAAGGCCATCGTCGAGCGTCAGTTCGTCGAGGTGATCATCGCCCCCACCGTGAGCCAGGAGGCTCGCGACGCGGTCGCCGCCAAGCAGAACGTGCGGCTGCTCGAGTGCGGCCAATGGACCGCGCCGGCACAAGGCTTTGACTTCAAGCGCGTCAACGGCGGCCTGCTGGTGCAGGAGCGCGACCTTGGCATGGTGACCCTGGGGGATCTGACCGTGGTCAGCAAGCGCCAGCCCACCGAGGCCGAACTGAACGACCTGCTGTTCTGCTGGAAAGTGGCCAAGTTCGTCAAATCCAACGCCATCGTCTATGCCAAAGACGGCCAGACCATCGGCGTCGGCGCCGGCCAGATGAGCCGCGTCTACTCGGCCAAGATTGCCGGCATCAAGGCCGAGGATGAAGGGCTGACCGTGGCGGGCTCCGTCATGGCCTCCGACGCCTTCTTCCCGTTCCGCGATGGCATCGACGCCGCGGCCGCCGCCGGCATCTCCTGCGTCATCCAGCCCGGTGGCTCGATGCGCGATCAGGAGGTGATCGACGCCGCCGACGAACACGGCATGTGCATGCTGTTCACCAACATGCGCCACTTCCGTCACTGATGGATCAGGGCCGCCGCCGGCGGCCCTTTTGTTGTCTCTTTTCACCTGGCTATTTTCACCGGCGCAGGCCCTAGGCCCGCCCGTGACCACGAATAGAAGCGAGCGATACGATGAAAGTACTGATCATTGGCAACGGCGGCCGTGAACACGCCCTGGCCTGGAAGGCCAAGCAATCTCCCCTGGTGACCCGGGTCTTCGTCGCCCCCGGCAATGCCGGCACCGCCCACGAAGGGAGCATCGAGAACGTGGCCATCTCGGCTACCGACATCCCGGCCCTGCTGGCGTTTGCCAAGGAGCAGCGCATCGGTCTGACCATCGTCGGGCCGGAAGCACCGCTGGTGAAAGGGGTGGTCAATGCATTCCGCGCCGAAGGGCTGGCCATCTTCGGCCCGACCGCCGCCGCCGCCCAGCTGGAGGGCTCCAAGGCCTTTGCCAAGGATTTTCTGGCCCGTCACGCCATCCCGACCGCCGAGTACCAGAACTTCACCGAGGTGGAGCCGGCCCTGGCCTACCTGCGCGAGAAGGGCGCGCCCATCGTCATCAAGGCTGACGGCCTGGCCGCCGGCAAGGGGGTCATCGTTGCCATGACCCTGAGCGAGGCCGAAGAGGCAGTACGCGACATGCTCTCCGGCAACGCCTTTGGTGACGCCGGGGCCCGGGTGGTGATCGAGGAGTTCCTCGAGGGGGAAGAGGCGAGCTTCATCGTCATGGTGGACGGCGAGCACGTGCTGCCGATGGCCACCAGTCAGGACCACAAGCGGGTCGGAGATGGCGATACCGGCCTCAACACCGGCGGCATGGGGGCTTACTCCCCGGCCCCCGTGGTCACCGACGAGGTGCATCGCAAGGTGATGGAGCGGGTGATCATGCCGACGGTGCGTGGCATGGCAGCCGAAGGCAACGTCTATACCGGTTTCCTCTACGCCGGTCTGATGATCGATGGCCAGGGCAACCCCAAGGTGATCGAGTTCAACTGCCGCTTCGGCGATCCCGAGACCCAGCCCATCATGCTGCGCATGCGCTCCGATCTGGTGGAGCTCTGCCTGGCGGCCTGTGCCGGCAAGCTGGATCAGGTCGAGGCCATCTATGACACCCGCGTCGCCATCGGCGTGGTGCTGGCCGCCGGCGGTTATCCCGGCGACTACCAGCAGGGCAAGCCCATCAGCGGCCTGCCGGTGGAAGAGGCGAGCGGCGAGAAGGTATTCCACGCCGGCTCCCGCATGGAAGGCGATACCGTGGTCACCGCCGGGGGGCGCGTACTGTGCGCCACGGCTCTCGGCCACACGGTCGCCGAGGCGCAGCAGCGGGCCTATCAGCTGGCCGGGCGCATCAAGTGGGACGGCGTCTTCTACCGCAACGACATCGGCTGGCGCGCCATCGAGCGTGAACAACAGCAGTAATGAACAGGGCCCGCAAGGGCCCTCTCTTTAGCTTGCCCTCGGCCAGCCTGGCAGCATGGATCATATGGCATGGTTCGATTGGCTCAACATCCTCCTTGCATCTCCCCCCTCCCTGTTACCCTTTGTGACAAAAAACAGCAATATTCACAAACAGTTCACGTACTGTCATGGCATCATGCCTGTGATGAATCCAGATAAGGGTTCATAAGAAGCCACATAGAATCGATAAGCATGTCGTTTAAATAAGGAAATCCCATGTTGAAAACTGTACGCCCCCTGTTGCTGCCCCTGATGTTTGGCCTGATGACCCTGCCCGCCATGGCCGGTGAGCTGGAGCAGCCGATGAAGAAGATCGGCTTCAACTACAAGCAGGCGGTCAAGGCCGAGGATGCCGCCACCATGGAGAAGTACATCAACGAGATGAAGGCACAGTTCGACATCGCCAAGCAGAAGAACATGCCGGCCGCCAAGAAAGAGAAGTTCCTGGAAGGCATGAACGAAGTGCAGACCGAACTGGACGCCAGCCTGGCGGCTCTCAAGGCGGGTGACGAAGCCAAGGCGCGCGAGCACCTGGCCAAGGTCAACGACCTGAAGAAGGAGTACCACAAATATGCCAAACAAAAAGGCTGATCCCTTCCACTGGGATAGTCTGGTCCGCCTCACCCACTGGGGTGTGGCGGCCATCTGTGTCGGCAACCTCTGGCTCAACGAGGCGGGCGAGGAGTGGCACGAGCGGCTGGGTTACCTGGCCATCGCCCTGATCAGCCTGCGCCTGGCGTGGGGGCTCTCGTTTGCCAAGGGTCATGCCCGGTTGCGAGCCCTCATCCCAAGCCGGGAAGATTTTCGCCAGCAAGCGGTGGAGCTGCGCGAGCGCACGCCACCGGCCCCCGGCCACCACGGCAGTGGCAAGCTGGCGGTATGGACGCTCTGGCTGCTGATCCTCGCCACCGCCGGCACCGGCTGGTTCCAGAATACCGAGATGGGGTTCGAACTGGGGGCTGACGACTGGCACGTCTGGTGCACCTGGGCCCTGCAGGGGATGATAGCGCTGCACCTGCTGGCCATCCTGCTCACCTCCTGGCGCCAGCGCAGCAATCTGGTGAGGCGCATGTTGCCCGCCCGGCGACGCCCAAGCGCCCCCGAGCAGGCCCCCATCCAGCAGGATCAGGGCTCCTGACCCTGTTTGAGGCGAAACGCCAGCAAGCAAAAAGGCCGCTCATGATGAGCGGCCTTTTTAGGAAATTTGGTGGCCCCTGCCCGACTTGAACGGGCGACCAATCGATTATGAGTCGACTGCTCTAACCAACTGAGCTAAGGGGCCGAAATGTGCTTTTGCGGCGTGGATTATAGGGGATGTCCGTTAGCCAGTCCATAGGCATATCAACCACTTGGCGAGATTTCATCCATATTCAAGCGGTTCCGTGGTTCATCGTCAGCGCCCCATCGCCACGGATAAAACAAAGCCCCGCATGGCGGGGCTTTTTGACAGCGGTTACGGGTTGGACCCGCCCAGGATTACTCGTCCAGGAAGCTGCGCAGTACTTCGGAGCGGCTCGGATGGCGCAGCTTGCGCAGCGCCTTGGCTTCGATCTGACGGATACGCTCACGGGTCACGTCGAACTGCTTGCCCACTTCCTCAAGGGTGTGGTCAGTGTTCATGTCGATACCGAAACGCATGCGCAGTACCTTGGCCTCACGAGCGGTCAGACCGGCCAGCACTTCGCGGGTCGCGTTGCGCAGGCTCTCGCTGGTGGCCGCATCGGCCGGCAGGGCCAGGGTGGTATCTTCGATGAAGTCGCCCAAGTGGGAGTCTTCATCATCACCGATGGGCGTCTCCATGGAGATGGGCTCTTTGGCGATTTTCAGTACCTTGCGGATCTTGTCTTCCGGCATGCCCATGCGCATGGCCAGCTCTTCCGGGTTCGGTTCACGACCCATCTCCTGCAGCATCTGACGGGAGATCCGGTTGAGCTTGTTGATGGTCTCGATCATGTGTACCGGGATACGGATGGTACGGGCCTGATCCGCGATGGAGCGGGTAATGGCCTGACGGATCCACCAGGTTGCATAGGTCGAGAACTTGTAGCCACGACGATATTCGAACTTGTCGACCGCCTTCATCAGACCGATGTTGCCTTCCTGGATCAGATCCAGGAACTGCAGACCGCGGTTGGTGTACTTCTTGGCAATGGAGATAACCAGACGCAGGTTGGCCTCGACCATCTCTTTCTTGGCGCGGCGGGCCTTGGCCTCACCGATGCTCATGCGACGGTTGATGTCCTTGATCTGGGCGATGGACAGACCGGTCTCTTCCTCTATCTGCTGCAGCTTGCCAATGGCGCGCAGCACGTCTTCGTCCATCTCCACCAGACGCGGTGACCAGGCCTTGCCGGCCTGCTTCTGGTATTCGAACCAGGCAGTTTCGCACTCGTTGTTGGTGAAGGCCGCGACGAAGGTCTTCTTCGGCATCTTGGCCTGCTCAACGCAGAGTTTCATGATGATACGTTCCTGCACGCGGACCCGCTCCATCATCTCGCGCATGTTGTTGACCAGGCGATCGAACTGCTTGGGCATCAGGCGGAATTGACGGAACACGTCTGCCAGCTGGGAGATGGCATTCTGGGTATCTTCGTGCGCGCGGCCATTCTGCTGAATGGAGAGGCGGGTTACCTCGTACTGGGCGCGCAGCTCACCGAACTTCTCGCGAGCAACTTCCGGATCCGGACCACCGTCGCCATCATCGTCGGAGTCATCCCCATCACCGTCTTCGTCTTCGTCTTCGTCTTCATCCTCGTCAGCCAGATCTTCCTCGCTGAGCTCGGAGCCGATGTGAGTGGCGGTCGGTGCGACGTCGTCGGTCTCATTGGGATCGATGAAGCCGGAGATGATGTCGGACAGGCGCAGCTGTTCGGCTTCATACTTGTCATATTGTTCAAGCAGATAGGTAATCGCTTCCGGGTACTCGGCGACGGAGCTTTGTACCTGGTTGATACCGTCTTCGATCCGCTTGGCGATATCGATTTCGCCTTCGCGGGTCAGCAGTTCGACGGTACCCATTTCCCGCATGTACATGCGGACGGGATCGGTCGTGCGACCAATCTCGGATTCAACAGATGCCAGAGCCTGGGCCGCTGCTTCGGCAGCGTCCTCATCGGCGGTACCACCTTCAGCCATGATAAGATCATCGGCATCCGGGGCGTTCTCCACCACCTGGATACCCATGTCGTTGATCATCTGGATGATGTCTTCGATCTGGTCAGAGTCGACAATGTCTTGCGGGAGGTGATCGTTCACCTCGGCATAGGTCAGGTAGCCCTGTTCTTTACCTTTGGCAACGAGGAGTTTAAGCTGAGACTGCGGGGTTTGCTCCATAGAACTCATCCGGTTGGTGTTGCTAGGTTGCGCGTACAGTGCGCTGCTGCGCAAATAGCCAATTCTAATAGAAAACCGCCAGACATGCTATGTCTGGTTGCGGCGTCGGTCATGAGAAACCCCTGCCCGCAGTATTGTCGGGGCCAGGCGGTTATAAAATGTTTGCTTTTAATCCCGTCCATTCGGGCAACGGTATTCATATTGGGGTTAATCACTCAAATATCAAGCCCCACTCTCATTTCTTTTCTCAATCTGCACCTCTCTGATCAGCATCATCAGCTCCTGAGTTTCCTCAGAGCTTAGCCCTTCCTGCGCCACCTTGGCCTGCAATTCCTCGATGCGCTGCTTCAGGAACAGGTTGATGAAACCGACGAAAGTATCCTGCAATTCTCCCAGAATATCGGGTTCCTGGTCGAGCTTTACCTCTTCAAACAGATCGTGCATCGCCAGCTGGGCCAGGATCTCTCCCTCTTTGGTACCGCGCCAGTGTTCCAGCAGGATACCCGTTGTCACCCCGGGCTGAGTCAGGATCTGCTGATGCAGTTGCAGCAGGAACTGGATCCCCTGCAGACGCAGGCCAGCCAGCTCAGGCATGGCCGGCAGCTCGGCGGTGATCGCCGGATATTGCACCATCAATGCCAATGCCCGGCGCAGTGGTGTCAGCTTGGCCGCCTTGGGCTTGCTCACCTCGGCCTTCGGCTGACTGTTGCGGGCAAACAGTTCGGCGATCCGCTGCTTGTTTTCGCCCCAGCGCATCATGCTGGAGAGCCGGGTGATCAACCCCTCGCGGGTAAAACCTTCCGGCACCCGGCGGATCAGATCCGCGGCCTTGTTGGCCACTTCGAACTTGCCGGCCTCACCGGAAAGAGCCGCATCGCGCCCGAGACGTTCGAACATGAAATCGGCAAACGGCTGAGCCTGGTCGAGCAGCGCTTCGAACCCATCCTTGCCGATCTGGCGCACCAGGGAATCGGGATCCTCCCCATCCGGCAGAAACACGAACTTGAGTTCACGGCCATCCTGCAGATGGGACAGCGCGTTATCCAATGCCCGCCAGGCCGCCTCACGGCCGGCGTTATCGCCGTCGTAGCAGCAGACCACCTCGGCCGTGGTGCGAAACAGGGTATGGATATGGTCGCTGGTGGTCGCGGTTCCCAGCGCAGCCACCGCATAATCGATGTCGTACTGGCCAAGCGCCACCACATCCATATAGCCTTCCACCACCAGGATCCGGCGCGGATCCTTGTGTGCCTGTTTGACCTCATAAAGGCCGAACAACTCCCGCCCTTTGTGGAAGATGGGTGTTTCCGGCGAGTTCAGATACTTGGGCGTCCCCTCCCCCAGCACCCGGCCACCGAAACCGATGACCCGGCCACGCTTGTCACGGATCGGGAACATGATGCGATCGCGAAAGCGATCATAGCTGCCGGGCCCGCTGTCACGAGTGATCAGCATGCCGCCCGAGATGAGCAACTGCTCGTGCTCCCGGCTGGCGCCAAAGCGCCGACGCACCTGATCCCAATCGGCAGGGGCATACCCAATGTTGAATCGCTTGACCACTTCACCGGTCAGACCGCGCCCCTTCAGGTATTCCACCGCCTGCGGCGCGTTCTTGAGATTGCTCTCGTAGAAACGGGCAATCTGGTTCATCAGCTCGAACAGATCCTTGCTGACCGCTGGTTGGCTGCTGCTAGCCCCACCTGTTGTTTGCTCACGGGGGACCTGCATGCCGTGCAGGCTGGCAAGTTCTTCAATGGCATCGGGAAATTCGAGCCCGTCATACTCCATGACAAAGCCGATGGCATTGCCGTGAGCGCCGCAACCAAAGCAGTGATAGAACTGCTTCTCCTGACTGACGGTAAACGAGGGGCTTTTTTCGTTATGAAAAGGGCAGCAAGCCTGGTAGTTCTTACCAGCTTTCTTCAGCCGCACCCGCGAGTCGATCAACTCGACGATATCGGTGCGTACGAGCAGATCATCGATGAAGGATTGTGGGATCCTGCCTGCCATAACCGTCCTGTTTCATTGCATAGAAAATAAAAAAGCCGCGCATTCCCAGGGAAGCACGGCTTCTTTGACCAAACAAGAGAGTTGCCTGTTACGCCAAGCGGGTTTTCACCTGAGCACTGACGGCGCCGACATCGGCACGCCCCTGAATTTTCGGCTTCAAGACAGCCATGACTTTGCCCATGTCAGCCATGACGGCAGCACCACTTTCAGCGATGGCTTGCTCAATCAGTGCGGCAATCTCGGCTGCGGTCAGCTGTTGCGGCAGGAATTCCTGCAACACAACGATTTCGGCGGACTCTCTATCGGCGAGATCCTGGCGACCGGCGGCCTCGAATTGACTGATGGAATCACGGCGCTGTTTGACCATCTTGGTCACCACAGCGAGGATATCCTGATCATCTAGCTCGACACGGGTGTCAACTTCACGCTGCTTGATTTCAGCCATCAACAGACGGATCGCGCCCAGCCGCTGCTTGTCTTTGGCAAGCATGGCGAGCTTTTGCTGATCCTTGAGTTGATCCTTCAGAGACACGGCATGATCCCTTGATTAGTACAGGCGGATACGACGTGCGTTTTCGCGGGACAGCTTCTTGGCGTGACGCTTAACGGCGGACGCTTTGGCACGCTTGCGAATGGTAGTCGGCTTCTCGTAGAACTCACGGCTACGAACTTCGGACAGGATACCGGCTTTTTCGCAAGAACGCTTGAAGCGACGCAGAGCAACGTCAAACGGCTCATTTTCACGGACTTTGATTACTGGCATGTGCCTTTCACCTCAGTGATAAATTGTTAGCTGACCTTCAATCGATCAGCATGTCTTAAAATGGTGCGAAATTATACTCTGGACAGGGAATGAAAGTAAACCCGCAGAGATCGCTCTGGTTTAAAAAACCCGCGAAGGTTACCATAGCCGTCTCATTTTAGCAGTGAAATTTTTTAGCAATGCGTGTATTGGGCATAGAGACATCCTGTGACGAAACCGGGATCGCGATCTTCGACGATCAAAAAGGGATCCTTTCCCACCAGTTATACAGCCAGGTCAAGCTGCATGCGGACTACGGCGGCGTCGTTCCCGAGCTGGCCAGCCGGGACCATGTGCGCAAGACGATCCCCTTGATCCAGGCGGCGTTGCAAGAGGCCGGACTGGGCAAGGATGACATCGACGGCATCGCCTATACCGCGGGCCCGGGTCTGGTTGGCGCCATCCTGGTGGGGGCCACCATAGGCCGCTCGCTGGCGATGGCATGGAACAAACCGGCCATCGCCGTGCACCACATGGAAGGCCACCTGCTGGCGCCCATGCTGGAAGAGAAGGCCCCCGAGTTCCCTTTTGTGGCGCTCTTGGTCTCCGGCGGCCACTCCATGCTAGTGCGGGTCGACGGTATCGGCAGCTATCAGCTGCTGGGTGAGTCTATCGACGATGCCGCCGGCGAGGCGTTTGACAAGACCGCCAAGCTGATGGGTCTGGACTATCCCGGTGGTCCGCTGCTCTCCCGCTTGGCGGAGAAAGGTCTCAAGGGCCGCTTCACCTTCCCGCGTCCCATGACCGACCGCCCCGGGCTCGACATGAGCTTCTCCGGCCTCAAAACCTTTGCCGCCAACACCATCGCCGCCAATGGCGACGACGAGCAGACCCGTGCCGACATCGCCCGGGCGTTTGAGGATGCGGTGGTCGATACGCTGGCCATCAAGTGTCGCCGCGCTCTGAAGGAGACCGGTCTCAATCGCCTGGTGGTGGCCGGCGGCGTCAGCGCCAACCGTCACCTGCGCGCCCAGCTGGCCGAGCTGATGGAGAGCCTCAAGGGGGAAGTGTTCTACCCACGTACCGAATATTGCACCGACAACGGCGCCATGATCGCCTATGCCGGCATGCAGCGCCTGAAAGCGGGCGTGTTCGAGCCGCTGGCCGTGAAGGCCGTGCCGCGCTGGCCGCTGGATACGCTGGATCCGGTTTGATCCTGTGGATCCAGTCGACATGAAAAAGGGGCCATGGGCCCCTTTTTGTTTTGCCTGGTAAGCATCTTCGCTCACTCGCAGCCATTAGTTGGTGCGGAACAGCGCCTCGATGGAGAGCCCCTGCCCCAGCAGGATCTCCCGCAGACGGCGCAGTCCCTCCACCTGGATCTGGCGCACCCGCTCCCGGGTAAGGCCAATCTCGGCCCCCACGTCCTCCAGGGTCGCCGGCTCATAGCCGAGCAGACCGAAGCGACGGGCCAGCACCTCACGCTGCTTGGGATTCAGCTCTTCCAGCCAGTGCACTATGCTGGCGCGCATGTCGTCATCCTGGGACTCCAGCTCCGGGCCCATGCCGCGCTCATCAGAGAGCACATCCAGCAGCGCCTTGTCGCGATCGCCACCAATTGGGGTATC
This sequence comes from Aeromonas sp. s3, assembly GCF_040907805.1. Classification (NCBI taxonomy): domain Bacteria; kingdom Pseudomonadati; phylum Pseudomonadota; class Gammaproteobacteria; order Aeromonadales; family Aeromonadaceae; genus Aeromonas; species Aeromonas sp. s3. Next base: position 80,769 of record NZ_JBFOCQ010000020.1, on the reverse strand, counting down.
GACCGAGGTGATCTTCTCGTTGAGCTTGAGCATGCGGTTCACATCATCCACCGAGCGATCGAGCGCCTGGGCAATGTCCTCGGCGGTCGGTTCATGATCGAGGCGATGAGAGAGTTCGCGCGCGGTGCGCAGGTAAACGTTTAACTCCTTGACCACATGAATGGGCAGACGAATGGTACGGGTCTGGTTCATGATGGCCCGCTCTATGGTCTGGCGGATCCACCAGGTGGCATAGGTGGAGAAGCGAAAGCCGCGCTCCGGATCGAATTTTTCGACCGCGCGGATGAGACCGAGGTTGCCCTCTTCGATGAGATCCAGCAGCACCAGACCGCGGTTGTTGTAACGACGGGCGATCTTGACTACCAGTCGCAGGTTGGACTCGATCATGCGCTTGCGGGCGGCTTTGTCACCCCGCAAGGCACGGCGAGCATAATAGACTTCCTCTTCAGCCGTGAGCAGGGGGGAGAAGCCAATCTCCCCGAGATAGAGCTGGGTGGCATCCATCACCTTGTTCAGTTCAGGTGCCATCAGCTCATCGGAAATCGTCTCTTCGGCCTCGGCCGCAACTTCCTGTATCTCTTCTTCTTCCTGACTCTCCAGCTCTTCGTCGAACTCTAACTCTGCATCCTGCATTACCAGTTGTTCTTGGCTCATGGCGTGTCTCCCTGACCTGCACCAGAGTAAGACTTAACTCTCTGGGTCTAACGCTTTGGCAAATGGCTCATCGGGTTGATCGACTTGCCTCTGTACCGGATTTCAAAGTGCAATCGCACATCCGGCGCGTCCGTGCTACCCATGTTGGCAATGACAGATCCGCCCTGCACCGAATCCCCTTCCTTGACCCGCAGCTCATCGTTGTGAGCGTAGGCTGAAAGGTAGTCATCATCGTGCTTGAGGATGATCAGCTTGCCATAACCCCTTAGTGCGCTACCCGCATAGACGACCTTACCGCCGCTCGCCGCGTAGATGGGTTGCCCCTTCTGGCCAGCGATATCTATGCCCTTGTTCCCCTGTTCTGCAACAGAGAAACCCTCGACGATCCGGCCTTTGGTCGGCCAGTGCCAAGAGAGTCTCGACTGAGGCTTATTGTCGTTTTTTTGTTCTTTTGCCTGAGCGTATTCTTTTGAAGATGGCTGAGCAACGGTTTTTTGTTTGATGAATGGAGTGGTCGTACCTGACGTCGCCGGCGCCAGGGGTTTGGGGCCACTGTTCTGGCTGACCACAGGAGCGGTCACCGGCGAAGTCGCCGCCACCATCTGGCCACTGCTCGCCCCGGAGGACTGCACGTTCAGCACCTGCCCCACCTGAAGGGCAAAGGGGGCTCTCAGATTGTTGTTCTGGGCCAGGGTCTGATTCGACATGCCGAACTGGCGACCAATGCTGCTCAGGGTATCACCGGGTCGAACCTGATAGGTGCCCGCGCTGCGTGCCACCGCCATGGTGCTGCCGGAGGCGTCGAGCCGGATCTGCTGACCCGGATAGATGTTGTAGGGGGGACTGATGCCATTGAGGCTGGCCAGCGAGGGCACGTCATTGCCCGAGTTGAAGGCGATGGAGTAGAGCGTATCCCCTTTCTTCACCGTGTAGCTGTTGCCCTGAATGGTGGGCTGGGCCGCCATCTGGCGCGCCGGAATGGTGGAAACAAGACCGTCATTGCCCAGTCCCTGGACGGGGGCGGCGGTCTTGCTGGAAGCGCAAGCAAGCAACAGCCATGACAACACGACGACACTGCTTCCTTGCCAAATACGCGAACGCATAGTGGATCCTCAACGACTAAACCAGAAATAGGCCACGACGGCCAAACCAATACAGAGCCAACCCAGCACATCCACATAGTGCATCAGCTTGCGCTCCATCTTTTCGCCACCCCAGCGCATCAGACCCGCCACCAGGAAAAAGCGCATGCCACGCCCGATCAGCGAGGTCACGATGAAGGGCAGCAGTGCCATTTGCAGCAGACCGGCCGTGACGGTAAACACCTTGTAGGGGATCGGCGTGAAGCTGGCAATAAAAATCACCCAGATACCCCACTGCTGAAACCACTGTTCGGCCACGGCAATCTTGTCCTCATAGCCGACCGACACAACCAGCGGTTGGACGACAGGCTCCCACAGGGCATAGCCGAGCAGGTAACCCACCAGGGCGCCCAGTACTGAAAACAGGGTGGCGAGCGCGGCATAGTGCCAGGCCCGCCGGGGTTTGCCGAGCGCCATGGGGGCCAGCATCACATCCACCGGGATGGGCCAGAACACCGACTCGATGAAGGCGGTGATCGCCAGATACCAGGGGGCATACTTGTGGCGCGCCCACTGCATCACCAGCACATAGAGGCGGGAAAACAACTTCACTCGACATCTCCGTCAATCAGGGGAACAAAACGGACCGGCTCCAGGATCCGGCTGGTGAGCTGGGAGCCCGACCGCTCGATCAGCTGCAGGGTCTGCTGACTATCCCCCACTGGCAACACCAGCCGGCCACCGTCGGCCAGCTGATCGGTGAGGGCCGTTGGCACCTCGCTGGCGGCGGCCGTGACCAGAATGGCGTCAAACGGTCCTTTATTGGGCCAGCCCAGCCAGCCATTGCCGTGCTTGGCGGAGACATTGTGCAGATCGAGCTGACGCAGCCGGCGCCGGGCCTGAAACTGCAGCGACTTGATCCGCTCCACCGTGTAGACGTGCTCCACCAGATGAGCCAGCACCGCAGTCTGATAACCCGAACCTGTGCCAATCTCCAACACGTGGGCCGGATTGTTCTGGATCAGCAGTTCGGTCATGCGCGCCACCATGTAGGGTTGCGAGATGGTCTGGCCGTGACCGATGGGCAGGGCCGTATTGTCCCAGGCCTTGTGGGCCATGGCTTCATCCACGAACAGCTGGCGCGGCACCTTGGCAATCGCCGCGAGTACGCGGAAATCGCGAATGTCCTGCGCGATCAGCTGGTTTAACAGGCGCTGTACTATCACACCTTCATCCCTGCAGGTCCAACCAAGCCCCCAGCCCCGCCAGACTGCTGTAGGCAGTCATATCGATGGTCAGGGGGGTGATCGAGACGTAGCCCTGCTCGATGGCGGAGAAATCCGTGCCTTCTCCCGCATCTTGCTGGCTGCCGGGGGGGCCGATCCAGTAGATGGGCTGACCGCGGGGATCCTCGGTGCAGATCACCGACTCCGCCCGGTGGCGGTTGCCAAGGCGCGTCACCCTGATCCCCTTGATCTGGTCGAGGGGCAGGTCGGGCACATTGACGTTGAGGATCTGATCGGCAGGCAACGGGTGCACCATCATGCCTTTCACCAGCAGGGCCGCGTAGTGGGCCGCCGTGGCGAAATGGGTCTTGCCTACCAGCGAGATGGCCAGCGAGGGGAATCCAAGGTGGCGCCCCTCGGTCGCGGCCGCCACCGTGCCCGAGTAGATGACGTCATCCCCCAGGTTGGCACCGTGGTTGATGCCGGCCACCACCATGTCGGGTTCCGGACGCACCAGCTCGTTGACGGCCAGGTGTACGCAATCGGTCGGCGTTCCCTTCACCGCATGATATCCGGTTTCGGCGATGCGGGTGACCCGCAGCGGTACTTCCAGCGTCAGGGAGTGACTCGCCCCGCTGCGATTGCGATCCGGCGCCACCACGATGACCTCGCCGCAGGCGGCCAGCGCCTCGCTGAGAGCACGGATCCCCTCGGCATGCACACCGTCGTCATTACTGACCAGAATTCTCATCGGATTGATTCCTGAAACCATGATCGGCCTCTTCGGCCTGCATTAACTCGCGCACCACGCTGGTGGCAAACGCCCCGGCCGGCAGGAAGAACGACAGGGTCAGCACAGCCCCTTCCAGCTGCCAGCTCATGGCCTGCGGCTTGAGCAGCAAGGGACGGCGATCCTGATCCAGCCCCGCCTTCTCCAGCCCCTCGCACCAATCGCTATAGGGTGCCAGCACCGCCTGCTCGAACTCGGCGGCGGCGCCCTGGCTGGCAGAGCGACCACGCCCCCACTGGGGCGCGGTGAGCTGCACGTCGCCGGAGGCGAGACGCGCCTCCAGCTCGGGCGTCACGCTCTCTTCGCTGAAGATGGAGTGGCTGCCTTTGAGCATCACGCAGTCGCCAGCCAGCAGCTGATGGGCCAGCCCCTGCTCGATGCGGGCGCTGACGATAGCGTTGAACAGCATGCTGCGAGCGGCGGAAAGGTAGAGGGAGCGCTTGTTGCGATCCTTGATCCGCTTGCCAGCGAACATCGCCTTGGCCGCCTCCAGATTGTTGCCACCGCGGCCGAAACGCTGCTCGCCGTAGTAGTTGGGCACGCCCTGATCGGCGATGGCCTGCAGGCGGGATTCCAGTCCCTCGGCATGTTCCAGCGCGGTGAGGCGCAGGGTGAAGTGGTTGCCCTTGAGATAGCCGACCCGCAGCTTCTTGTTGTGGCGTTTCACCTGCAGGATCCGGATGCTGTCGCTCTCGATGACCGAGAGGTCCGGTTCTGCCTTGCCCGGCAAGTGGATACCGAACCACTGTTCGGTCACCGCGTGGCGATCTTTCAGCCCGGCCCAGGTCACCGCATTGCGGGCAACCCCGGCCGCATCGGCCAGCAGGCCCGCCACCCAGGCGGTGTTCTCGCCGGTTTTGCGCACCTGGACGAAGATGTGCTCACCCTCGCCGCAGGGGTCAAACCCGAGATCTTCATTGACCACGAAGTCGGCGGCTTGCGCCTTGAGGATGCCACGGGCAGTGGGCGCCCCGTGCAGGTAGGCCAGTTGTTCGAGCATTATTGTTTCACCAGTAAGACGACGGCTTCGGTGGCGATCCCTTCCTTGCGCCCCGTGAATCCAAGCTGTTCGGTGGTCGTCGCCTTGACGTTCACCCGGTTCAAATCACATTGCAGATCGGCGGCCAGCACGGCACACATGGCGTCGATGTGGGGCGCCATCTTGGGCGCCTGGGCGATGATGGTCACATCCAGATTGCCGATGGCATAACCCGCCTTCTGCACCCGCGCAAACACGTCACGCAACAGGATGCGGCTGTCGATGCCCTTGAATTCGGCCGCGGTATCGGGGAAATGGCGGCCGATGTCGCCGGCGCCGATGGCCCCCAGCAGGGCATCGCTCACCGCATGCAGCACCACATCACCATCGGAGTGAGCCAGCAGGCCCTGTTCATACGGCACCGCCACCCCGCCCAGCATGCAGGGGCCAACCCCGCCAAACTTGTGTACATCAAAACCATGTCCAATCCGGATCATGCCAGCTCCTCTATGGGTGAATCGGGTCGCGCCGG
>NZ_JBFOCQ010000020.1:0-75379 GCF_040907805.1 Aeromonas sp. s3 | reverse complement strand
CGGGTCGCGCCGGCCGGCGCGCGTCCTGTTGCTGCAAATAGAGCCCCGCCAGGGAGAGATCCTCCGGCCGGGTCACCTTGATGTTGTCGGCCCGCCCTTCCACCATCCGCACCGGGAAGCCGGCCCGCTCCATGGCGGAGGCCTCATCCGTGATGGTGACCCCCAGCGCCAGCCCCTCCTCCAGCGCCCGCATTAGGGGGCCGGTGGGGAACATCTGCGGGGTCAGGGCGTGCCAAAGCTCCTCGCGCTCGACGGTGGCGAGGATGTTGCCGGCGGCGTCGGAGCGCTTCATGGTGTCGCGCACCCGGCTGCCGAGGATGGCTCCGCCACAGGCCATGGCGGTAGCAATGAGGCGATCGAGATCGCTGTGGGTCAGGCAGGGGCGGGCAGCGTCATGCACCAGCACCCACTCCCCTTGCGCCACGTGCAGCGCATTGAGCACGGAGAAGGCGCGCTCGGCGCCCCCTTCCACTTGCAGGATCCTCGGATCGGCGGCCACGGCCAGGGTGTCGAACCAGCGGTCATGGGGAGCCAGCGCCACTATGACCTGACCGATAGCCGGGTGGGAGAGCAGCCGGGTCAGGGTGTGCTCCAGAATGGCCATGCCCGCCAGCTGCAGATACTGTTTCGGGCACTCGGCCCCCATCCGGCTGCCGATGCCGGCGGCCGGCACGATGGCGGTCAGCCCGCAGTGATGATCAGTCATCGTAGGCTGCGTCTCCGGAGCTGGAACCCTTGTCTTTGTCCTTGGGAATGATGCGGTAGAAGGTCTCGCCCTGCTTGATGTAGCCAAGATCGTTGCGCGACAGCTCCTCGATGGCTTCCAGGCCCGAGGTCAGGTCATCAATCTCGCGATAAATCAGGTTGTTGCGATCCTTGAGTACCAGATTGTCCTGCTGCTGCCGGGTGATGGCATCGGACAGCTCATGATAGTCAGACAGGCCGTTCTTCCCCAGCCAGAGGTCATATTGAAGCCCCCCCAACAGGAAGAGCAGGATAAGAGTGAGTAGCCGCATGCACTGAATCTCCTTCAAGCGGCCTAGTTTCCCATATTCGCAGGCAAGACAAAAGAAAGCCTGTGCCCCGGATGGGTTCGGTCGGAACAAAAAATGCAGAATCCGGGGATGGGGGTGACACAGACGAAAAAGCCCCGCCGGATGGCGGGGCTTTGTGAAGCAGGAGAACAGGCGATGATTAAGCCTGGTTCTTCACTTCTTTCAGACCACGGAACGGAGCCTTGGCACCCAGGGCTTCTTCGATACGGATCAGCTGGTTGTACTTGGCAACACGGTCAGAACGGCTCATGGAACCGGTCTTGATCTGGCCAGCAGCGGTACCAACGGCCAGGTCGGCGATGGTCGCGTCTTCGGTCTCACCGGAGCGGTGGGAGATGACGGCAGTGTAGCCAGCGTCTTTGGCCATCTTGATGGCAGCCAGAGTTTCGGTCAGGGAACCGATCTGGTTGAACTTGATCAGGATGGAGTTGGCGATGCCGTTGTCGATACCGCGCTTCAGGATCTTGGTGTTGGTTACGAACAGGTCGTCACCCACGATCTGGATTTTCTTGCCCAGTTTCTGGGTCTGGTAGGCGAAGCCTTCCCAGTCAGATTCGTCCAGGCCGTCTTCGATGGAGACGATCGGGAACTTGGCAGTCAGCTCTTCCAGGAAGTCGGAGAAACCGTTGGAGGTGAAGACACGGCCTTCGCCTTTCAGGTTGTACTCTTTCTTCTCTGCGTCGTAGAACTCGGAAGCAGCGCAGTCCATGGCCAGGGTCACGTCGGTGCCCAGCTTGTAACCGGCAGCAGCAACGGCTTCGGCGATCACTTCCAGCGCTTCGGCGTTGGATTTCAGGTTCGGAGCGAAACCACCTTCGTCACCAACTGCGGTGTTGTAGCCCTTGGACTTCAGCACTTTGGCCAGGTTGTGGAACACTTCTGCGCCCATGCGAACGGCTTCTTTCAGGGTCTTTGCGCCAACCGGCTGGATCATGAACTCCTGGATGTCGACGTTGTTGTCGGCGTGCTCACCACCGTTGATGATGTTCATCATGGGCAGCGGCATGGAGTAGACACCCGGGGTGCCGTTCAGCTCGGCGATGTGGGCGTACAGCGGCATGCCTTTGGCAGCTGCGGCAGCTTTGGCGTTGGCCAGGGAAACAGCCAGGATGGCGTTGGCGCCGAACTTGGATTTGTTCTCGGTACCGTCGAGGTCGATCATGATCTGGTCGACAGTGGCCTGGTCCTTGGCATCTTTACCCAGCAGAGCTTGAGCGATCGGGCCGTTGACGGCTTCGAGGGCTTTCAGCACGCCTTTACCCAGGAAACGGCTCTTGTCGCCGTCACGCAGTTCCAGCGCTTCGCGGGAACCGGTGGACGCGCCAGACGGAGCGGCTGCCATACCAACAAAACCACCTTCCAGGTGAACTTCGGCCTCAACGGTCGGGTTACCACGGGAGTCGATGATTTCACGACCGATCACTTTAACGATCTTGGACATGTGTATTTCCTCAGGTTTCGTAAAAAAACAACAAAAATATGCCAAAAAAAGCGGCTGTGGCACAGGGCCCCAACCGCATTTATTTTCAATTACTTCAGATTACGCTTCTGATACTCGCCCGCCGCCTTCACAAAACCGGCGAACAGGGCGTGGCCATCACGAGGAGTCGAGGTGAACTCCGGGTGGAACTGCGCGGCCACGAACCAGGGGTGATCCGGGATCTCGATGATTTCCACCAACTTCTTGTCGGCGGAGAGACCGGTCACTTTCAGGCCCGCTGCTTCGATCTGCGGCAGCAGCTTGTTGTTCACTTCATAACGGTGACGGTGGCGCTCGTAAATGGTCGGGCTGCCGTACATCTGACGCACCTTGGAATCTTCCACCAGATGGCATAGCTGGGAACCCAGACGCATGGTACCGCCCAGATCGGACTTCTCGGTCCGGGTCTCGACGTTGCCTTCGTCATCCACCCACTCGGTGATGAGACCCACTACCGGGTAGGCGCAATCTTTCTTGAATTCGGAGGAGTGAGCCCCGGCCATGCCGGCCACGTTGCGGGCGAATTCGATCATCGCAACCTGCATACCGAGGCAGATGCCGAGATACGGGATCTTGTTCTCGCGGGCATACTGGGCCGCCAGGATCTTGCCTTCCACGCCGCGCTCACCGAAGCCACCCGGCACCAGGATTGCGTCCAGACCTTCCAGCAGCTCGGCGCCACGGGTCTCGATGTCCTGGGAATCGATGTACTTGATGTTGACGGAGAGACGGGTCTTCAGACCGCCGTGCTTGAGCGCCTCGTTGACGGACTTGTAGGCATCCGGCAGGGAGACGTACTTGCCCACCATGCCGATGGTCACTTCTGCAGTCGGGTTGGCCTCTTCATAGATGACCTGTTCCCACTCGGCCAGATCGGCCTCCTTGCACTCGATGCCGAAGCGCTCGGTGATGTAGGAGTCCAGGTTCTGGGATTTCAGCAGCGCCGGGATCTTGTAGATGGAGTCGACGTCCTTCATGGAGATGACGGCACGCTCCGGCACGTTGCAGAACAGGGCGATCTTGGCACGTTCGTTGGCCGGAATGGCGCGGTCGGAACGGCAGATCAGCACATCCGGCTGGATACCAATGGAGAGCAGCTCCTTCACGGAGTGTTGGGTCGGCTTGGTCTTCACTTCGCCGGCGGCGGCCAGATAAGGTACCAGGGTCAGGTGCATGAACATGGCGTTGTTGCGACCCACTTCGGCAGCCAGCTGACGAATGGCTTCGAGGAACGGCAGGGACTCGATGTCGCCCACGGTACCGCCCACCTCGACGATGGCAACCTGATGGCCTTCGGCACCGGCAATCACCCGCTCTTTAATGGCGTTGGTGATGTGCGGGATCACCTGAATGGTGGCGCCCAGATAGTCGCCGCGGCGCTCTTTGCGCAGCACGTCGGCATAGATGCGACCGGTGGTGAAGTTGTTGCGGCGGGTCATCTTGGTGCGGATGAAACGCTCGTAGTGGCCCAAGTCCAGATCGGTCTCGGCCCCGTCCTCGGTTACGAACACTTCACCGTGCTGGGTCGGGCTCATGGTGCCCGGATCCACGTTGATATAGGGGTCCAGTTTCATGATGGTCACATCCAGACCACGGGCTTCCAGAATGGCTGCCAGAGAAGCTGCGGCAATGCCTTTGCCGAGGGATGAAACAACGCCACCAGTTACAAAAATATATTTTGTCGTCATGCTGAACCTGAAAGAAGTTTAGGGAATTTTAAGGGGTGCTTCGGGGATGAAGCAGGACGGGGAAACAGTATACCAAAACCCCCTCTCCCAAACAATGAACAAAAATCTATCAGGCTCCCGGTGCCCCCATCTTGCGCCAAATCAACTTTGTTCGGTTTCCTTGGCCTTGACCCAGGCGGCATCCAGCTTCTCGAGGCTGCAGTCGGTCATTTTCAGCCCTTCCGCGGCGATAAACTGCTCAACCTGACGAAAGCGGCGTTCGAACTTGGCGTTGGCGCCCCGCAGCACCTGCTCCGGATCCTTGCCGAGATGACGCACCAGATTGACGGTGGCAAACAGCAGATCGCCGAGTTCGTCGCTCACCCGTTCTTCATCCACGTCGGCCATCAGCGCCTCTTCCATCACCTCGTCGATCTCCTCGTGGATCTTGTCTACCACAGGGCCCAGGGTCTTCCAGTCAAAACCGACGGTGGCGCAGCGCTTCTGGATCTTGGCGGCGCGGGTCAAGGCCGGCAGCGAGAGGGGGATGTCGTCAAGCACGCTCTCTTTGTCGAGCGCCGCTCGCTCCTTGGCCTTTTCCGCCTCCCAGTTCACCTTCACCGCCTGCTCGTCGCCGAGGTCGGCATCGGAGAAGACATGGGGGTGGCGACGAATCAGCTTCTCGCTCACCGTGTCAACGATGTCGGCAAAGTCGAACAGCCCCTGCTCCTTGCCAAGCTGGGCATAGAACACCACCTGGAACAGCAGATCCCCCAGCTCCCCTTTCAGCCCCTGCCAATCTTCGGTCTCGATGGCGTCGGCCACCTCGTAGGCCTCCTCCAGGGTGTGCGGCACTATGGTCTGGAAGCTCTGCTTGAGATCCCAGGGGCAGCCCCCGTTCGGGTCGCGCAGTTTGGCCATGATGGCGAGCAGTTGGGGCAGGTCGTAACGTTGGGACATGGGATGTTCGCTTTTCTTGATGCTACCGGGAGAAAACAGTGACCGACCTGGCGGTCGGTCACGAGTGCAGTGTTGCGTACGATCAGAGGCGCTTGGCGCTGATCACGTCATTGAGCTGGCTGAGCTTGGCCAACGCCCGGTTGAAGGCGTTGATGTTGTAAATTTCCAGCTCCATGTCGATCTCGGCGGTCTGCTCACGCACGTTGGAGCGCGAACGCACCCCCATCACGTTGATCTTCTCGTTGGCGAGCACTGTGGTGATGTCGCGCAGCAAGCCGGACCTGTCGTTGGAGAGGATGCGGATGGTGAGACCGTAACCGCCGGAGTAGTTCTCCCCCCATACCGCATCGATCAGTCGCTCCGGGTTGCGGCGCGACAGCTCTTTGAGTTGCTCGCAATCCTCCCGATGGATGGAGACGCCGCGGCCCATGGTGATGAAGCCCTGGATGGCATCCCCGGGGATCGGCTGGCAGCAGCGAGCGATGTGGGTCATCAGGTTGCCCACCCCTTCCACTACGATGTGATCCTTGGGCTTGTGGCGGAACGGCGCATTGGCCTTCTGTTCCAGCTTCTCCAGCAGGCGGCGATCTTCCTCCTCCGCCGTCGGCTTGTTGTAACAGGTGTCCAGGTAGTTGATCACCTGGTTGATGCGGATGTCGCCGCTGCCGATGCCGGCCAGCAGATCGTCGGTGCTCTCCAGATTGAAGCGGCGCAGCATGTTGCCCTTGTCGATCTTGGCCATGCTGAGGTTGTGGCGATCCAGCTCCTTGTCGAACAGCTCGCGCCCGGCGACGATGTTCTTGTCCCGATCCAGCTTTCTGAACCAGGTGGCCACCTTGGCCCGCGCCCGGCTGGAGCGCAGGAAACCTGAGTTGGGGTTCATCCAGTCGCGGCTCGGGTTCGGTTCTTTCTGGGTGATCACCTCCACCTGATCGCCGGTCTGCAGCGCATAGGTGAACGGCACGATGCGGCCGTCGATCTTGGCGCCGATGCAGCGGTGGCCGATCATGCTGTGGACGTGATAGGCAAAGTCGAGGGGCGTGGCCCCCGCCGGCAGGTCGATGACATCCCCTTTCGGAGTGAACACATAGACCCTGTCCTCGAACACCTGACTGCGCAGATCCTCGAGCAGGGAGCCACTCTCGGAGAGATCCTCCTGCCAGGCGAGCAGCTTGCGCAGCCACTCGATCTTGTCTTCGAAGTTGTTGGCCTTGCCGCCGGCCTGAGCCCCTTCCTTGTAGCGCCAGTGGGCCGCCACACCGAGCTCGGCATCCTGGTGCATCTGATCGGTACGGATCTGGATCTCCACCGTCTTGCCCTCGGGCCCCACCACCACGGTATGGATGGACTGGTAGCCGTTGGGTTTGGGGTTGGCGACATAGTCGTCAAACTCGCGGGGAATGTGGTGGAAATGGGTGTGAACGATGCCGAGCGCCGCATAGCAATCCTGCAGCCGCTTGGTCACCACCCGCACCGCACGCACGTCGAACAGCTCGTTGAACTCGAGGTGCTTCTTCTGCATCTTGCGCCAGATGCTGTAGATGTGTTTCGGCCGGCCGTAGACTTCGGCCTCGACCCCCGCCTCTTTCAGGGCATCGCGCAGGGACTGCACGAACTCGCGGATGTAGCGCTCCCGATCGAGGCGCTTCTCGTCGAGCTGTTTGGCGATCTGCTTGTAGGTATCCGGGTGCAGGTAGCGGAAGGCGAGATCCTCAAGCTCCCACTTGAGCTGACCGATGCCGAGCCGGTTGGCCAGCGGGGCATAGATGTTGGTGATCTCCTGGGCCATCAGCACCCGGGTCTCTTCATCCGCCTTTTTCGCCTCCCGCAGGCAGGCGATCCGCTCCGCCAGCTTGATCACCACGGCGCGCACATCCTCGACCATGGCGAGCAGCATGCGCCGCACGTTGTCGACCTGCTCCGGCGAAGTTTCGCTGCGGTGCAGGGTCTGCAGGGAGCGGATGGCCTCCATCTCCAGCACCCCTTCCACCAGCTTGGCGATCTTGGGACCGAAGTCCTCGTCCATCCGCTCCTGGCTGATGAGACCGGCTTCGACGAAGGGGTAGATGATGGCGGCCTTGAGGGTGCCGAGATCCATGCTGAGCATCAGCAGGATGCCCACCATCTCGACCCCGCGCACCAGCAGCCGGTTGGTGAGCGCTTCGTCACCGAGCGTCAGACAGTACTGGTAGACGGTTCGCAGCTGATCCTTGTCACTGTCACTCAGGGTGAGCGAGCTGACCCACTCCTCCAGGGTGAAGTTGTCTTTCAAATGAATATCGCGAACCGCAACCATGGTATCAATCCTTTAAATTATTGGGCCGAAGGCTGTCGCCCTCTCCCCTCATGAGATTGCCTCAAATGGGGATCTGCGGAGAATTTTTCAAGGCATATTGTCAAGAAAAACAATAGAGTTCTCCGCCAGGCCCTGCCGATTTACAAGGGTCTAGATTACCCCAATCATGCCTGCCCAGACAGCGTTATGGACGCCACCATCGTCAACTGACGGCTGCCCTTTCATGGCACCGCCACCACGTCCGTTTTGCCCATCACCGCCCGTCTATTTGCGCTCGAACAGCGCCATGGACTCCAGGTGGCCGGTGTGCGGGAACATGTCGAGCATGCCGAGGCGCACCAGCCGATAGCCCCCTTTCACCAGCACCTGGCTGTCGCGCGCCAGGGTGACCGGATTACAGGAAACGTAGACCACCCGTCTGGGTGAAAGTTTCACGACGTGCTCCATCACCTCGAACGCACCGGGACGGGCCGGATCCAGCAGCACCAGATCGAACCCTTCCCGCGCCCAGGACATACCGGCGATGTCGCCGCTCAAGTCCGCCTTGTAGAAACGGGCGTTCTCGATGCCGTTGCGACGGGCGTTCTCTTCGGCACGGGCCACCATGGCCAGCTCCCCTTCCACCCCCACCACTTCGCGGGCCTGACGGGCCAGCGGCAGGGTGAAGTTGCCGATACCGCAGAACAGATCGAGCACCTTGTCATCCTTGCCCGCCTCGAGCCAGTTCAGTGCCTGCTCCACCATGCGCTTGTTGACCGGGCCGTTGACCTGGATGAAGTCACCGGGAGCGAACGCAAGAGACAGGCCATCCAGCGAGTAGGAGGGCGCAAATTGCTGGTGCAGCGGCTCAATCTGCTCGTCGGCCGCCTGCAGATAGAGGTCGATCCCCTGCGCCTCGGCGAACTCGATCAGTTGCGCCCGATCCGCCTCGGTCGGCCGGCCGGTATGGCGCAGCAGCATCAGGATCCCCTGCTCGGCCTGGATCAGCTCCGCATGGCCCAGCTCACGCTGGCTCTTGAGGCGGTTGAGGCATTCGCGCAGCGGGGCGATCAGTGCGGAGAGCGGCTCGGCCAGCACCGGACAACCGCCGATCTCCACCAGATCGTTGGACTGGCGACGACGAAAGCCCACCCGGGTGCAGCGGCCGTTCTTGTCGAACTTGATGGCCAACCGGCAGACCCGGCGATAGGCGCGGGACTCCCCGCCCAGCACGGGCTCCAGCGCCGGAGGCTGGATGTTGCCGAGTCGCTCGAACAGGCTGACCAGGCCGGCCTCCTTGGCGGCGCGCTGATCCGCCTCAGCCAGGTGCTGGGCGCTGCAGCCGCCGCACTCGCGGTAGTGGCTGCAGAAGGGGGCGATGCGATTGGCCGCCGGCGTCACCACCTGTTGCAGGGCGGCGTGGGCATACTGCTTCTTGTCTTCGAGGATGCGGGCCTTGACCTGCTCACTGGGCAGCGCCCCTTCGATGAAGATCGCCTTGCCCTGGTGGCGGCCGATCCCGACGCAGTGGTGATCCAGGCTGTCTACCGTAAATTCAATACGTTGGGGCTGAGTGGATTTCTTTTGGGGCTTGAAAAACTGGGCCATAAAACTTGGTGCCTATAGGTGGCTATGTCATGATTGTGGAATCTGCAGCAGGCTATTGTCCCACAAGAATAATAGTATGACCAAATACGGCCTGTGGGCCCGCACCCGCTCGTTTACGCCATTGCCAACCCTGCTCTTCGGGGGATCATCCGCATGACCAAATACGGCCTTCGGGCGCGTGTGCTGGCCTTTACCATCTTGCCGACCCTGATCATCGGCGGCCTGATGGCCGGCTATTTCACCTTCCACCGCTATCAGCAGCTGGAAAACAACCTGATCGATCAGGGCATCAACATCATAGAGCCGCTGGCCATCGCCAGTGAATATGGCATGACCCAGCACAGTCGCGAATCGCTCAAGCGGCTGATCGGCCTCACCCACCGCAAGAACTCGCCGCTCATCAAGTCCATCGCCGTCTTCACCCAGGACAACCAGCTGTTCGTGACGTCCAACTACCACAGGGACTTCACCCGGCTGCGGCTGCCGGACGGCAGCCAGATCCCCGAGCTCACCAGCGTCACCCTCTATGGCGACGACATCATACTGCGCACCCCGATCCAGGCCGAGACCAGCATGGACGGCTTCCCGCTGCCAAGCGACGTGGAACCGCCGATGATCGGCTACATCTCCATGCAGATGACCACCGACCGGGCCATGATCCTGCAATACCGCGACACCTTCTTCGCGGTGATCATGGTGCTCATCGGCATCGCCTTCAGTACTCTGTTCGGCTTTAGACTGGTCAAGAGCGTGACCCAACCCATCACCGACATGGTGCAGGCGGTGCACAAGATCAGGGAGGGGCGGCTCGATACCCGGGTCAGCGGTCAGCTCACCGGCGAGCTCGACATGCTGAAAAACGGCATCAACGCCATGGCCAAGGCGCTCTCGGAATACCACGAGGAGATGCAGCAGAACATCGATCAGGCCACCTCCGACTTGCGCGAGACGCTGGAACAGATCGAGATCCAGAACGTCGAGCTCGACATGGCCAAGAAGCGGGCGCAGGAGGCGGCGCGGGTCAAGTCGGAGTTCCTCGCCAACATGTCCCACGAGCTGCGCACCCCGCTCAACGGGGTCATCGGCTTCACCCGCCAGCTGCTCAAGACCAGCCTGACCCCGAGCCAGACCGACTACATGCAGACCATCGAGAAGTCGGCCCGCAACCTGCTCGGCATCATCAACGACATCCTCGACTTCTCCAAGTTGGAGGCGGGCAAGCTGCAGCTGGAGCACATCCCCTTCAGCCTGCGCGACACCCTCAACGAGACCATGCATCTGCTCGGCCCCAGCGCCCACGACAAGCAGCTGGAGCTCTCCCTGCAGGTGGATGCCGAGGTGCCGGACTACCTCACCGGCGACCCCATGCGCCTGCAGCAGGTGCTGACCAACCTCACCGGCAATGCCATCAAGTTCACCGAGCGCGGCAACGTGGACGTGCGCATCGAGCAGACTGGCAGCCTCAGCGGCAACAAGGTACGGCTCAACGTGCTGATCCGCGACACCGGCATCGGCATCTCGGAAGAGCAGCAGCGCCAGCTGTTCCAGGCCTTCAACCAGGCCGACTCCTCCATCTCCCGCCGCTATGGCGGCACCGGCCTGGGCCTCGTCATCACCCAGAAGCTGGTGCAGCAGATGGGGGGCCAGATCCGCTTCGAATCGGAACTCGGCAAGGGCTCTGTCTTCTCCTTCAGCCTGGATCTGGAGGTCTCTCCCCTGCCCCAGACCGACCGGTTGCCGCTGGATCGCATCCAGGGCAAGCGGGTCTGGCTGCTGGAACCGGATCCCTTCAGTCACTCCGCCATCTGCGCCCTGCTGGCGGAGTGGCAGTTGCAGGTGCACTCCCTGACCGGCGACGACCCCTGGCCCGAGATGAGCAGCCAGGACATGGTGATCATCGGCAGCGGCACCCAGCACAGTCCGCAGCAGGTGGTGGCGCGCCTCGACGGGCTGGATGGCCAGCAGAACACCATAGTGCTGCTCAGCAGCCATGAGCCTTCGCTCTACGAAGCCATGCTGGCCCACGGCGCCCAGCACTGCCTCTCCAAGCCCATCAACCACCGCAAGCTGCTGCACGCCCTGCTCTCCCCCGAGGCGGCGCGCAGCGCCCCGCTGCCAGAGCCCTCCCCGCGCAGCGTGCAGGAGATCAAGGTGCTGGCGGTGGACGACAACGCCGCCAACCTCAAGCTGATCGCCGCCATGCTCAAGGAGATGGTGAGCCAGGTGGTGGTGTGCAAGAACGGCAAGGAGGCGGTCAGACTGGCCCAGAGCCAGCCATTCGACATCATCTTCATGGATATCCAGATGCCGATCATGGACGGCATCAGCGCCACCCAGGCTATTCGCAGCCAGTCCCTCAACACCGAGACGCCCATAGTCGCGGTCACCGCCCACGCCATTCCCGGCGAGCGGGAGCGGCTGATCCGCCAGGGCATGGACGACTATCTGGCCAAGCCCATCGACGAGGCCATGCTGGCCAAGCTCATCACCGACTTCGCCCATCGTCGCCACCAGAATCACGCCAGCCAGCAGATCGACTGGTCGCTGGCGGTGCGCCAGGCGGCGGGCAAGCTGGATCTCGCCAAGGAGATGCTGACCATGCTGATGACCAGTTTCGACGAGGTGGATCCTGTGCTGGAGGCGGCGCTCGCCGGCCAGGTGGAGGACAGCGAGGTGCTGGCCCAGCTCCACCGCCTCAACGGCGGCTGCGCCTACTCGGGGGTGCCTCGTCTGCAGCGGCTGCTCTCCCAGCTGGAGCAGCAGCTGCGGGACGGGGTGGCGGTGGCCGAACTCGAGCCCGAGTTGCTGGAGCTGCAGGATGCGTTGGAGCAGGTGCGCCAGGAGGCTCCCCGCTACCTCGCCTGACCCGGCGGCCCGCTTTTTCTGACGCGGGCCCCGCCAGATGGTAAAGTTGCGCCGTTTCCACAGGAGTCGACATGACCAACAACGATATTTTGCGCCGCCTGCGCTACGCCCTCAGCATCAGCAACGACCAGATGGTCGACATGTTCGCCAAGGGCAACCTGACCGTCACCCACGCCCAGCTGCACGGCTGGCTGATGAAAGAGGCAGAAGAGGGTGAGGTGCAGGAGGCTGGCTTTGCCGCCTGCCCGGATTCGGCCCTGAGCCAGTTCCTCGACGGCCTGATCCTGGTGCGCCGCGGCGCACGGGAAGATGCACCGCCCCAGGTGATCCCGAACCGGATCAACAACAACATGATCCTGCGCAAACTGCGCATCGGCCTCAACTTCAAGGAAGAGGAGATGCTCGCCACCCTCAAGCTGGCGAACTTCAACCTCTCCAAGTCCGAGCTGAGCGCCCTGTTCCGCTCACGGGACCACAAGCACTACCAGGATTGCGGGGATCAGATCCTGCGCAACTTCCTCATCGGCCTCACCGCCAAGTATCGCGGCTGAACCATGGGCCGGCGTCTGCGCTCACCATCATCCCGCCTGCTGGCGGTGGGTGGGCGCCGTCGGCCATGGGGCGACTGCCGGCACTGGTATGCCCTCTGCCTCACCCTGCTGCTGAGCGCCTGCCAGCCCGCCCCCTACCGGCTCAACAACGACCATCAGAGCGCCAGCCAGAACGAGCGCATCGCCTTTCTGATCCTGCACTACACGGATGAAGACGATGAGCGTTCCCTGCGCCTGCTGACCGAGCCGGCCCATCAGGTGAGCGCCCACTACCTTATCCCGCGCGATACCCATGAGCGGCCGCTGCCGGTCTACCAGCTGGTGCCCGACAACCGGCGCGCCTGGCATGCCGGCCGCAGCCGCTGGCACCAGTATACGGGGCTCAATGCCAGCTCTCTTGGCATCGAGATCGTCAACCTCGGCTACCCGCCACAGGATGAGCTGCTGCCCGCCCACCAGCGACGCTGGCAGCCCTACACCCGGGCACAGATAGCCGCTCTCGGCGCCCTCACCCGCGAGCTGGTCGAGCGCTACCAGATCCCCCCCACCCAGGTGCTGGCCCACAGCGACGTCGCCCCCGAGCGCAAGCAGGATCCCGGTCCCCACTTCCCCTGGCGCGAGCTGGCCCTGCACTACGGGGTGGGCGCCTGGCCCGATGAGACCCGGCTGACCGAGCTGCGCCAGCAGCCGGCGCCGGCCTGGGATGCCCTCGGCTGGCAGCAACGGCTGGCCCGCTACGGCTATGGCGTCGCCCCGAGCGGCCACTGGGACGAACAGAGCCGCGCCGCCCTGCGCGCCTTCCAGCTCCACTTTCGGCCCACCCTGGTCAGCGGTGAAGCGGATGGCGAGAGTCAGGCCATCCTGACTGCCCTGCTCGAGCGTTACTTTCCCGAG
The DNA here is from genome assembly GCF_040907805.1 of Aeromonas sp. s3. Classification (NCBI taxonomy): domain Bacteria; kingdom Pseudomonadati; phylum Pseudomonadota; class Gammaproteobacteria; order Aeromonadales; family Aeromonadaceae; genus Aeromonas; species Aeromonas sp. s3. The sequence continues at coordinate 62,024 of NZ_JBFOCQ010000020.1, read as the reverse complement.
CCAGACTGACCCTCATCCCTACCGGTATCACACCATTCTGCCCAAAGCAGAAGAACGCCGAACGTCAGGCCATCCTCCCTCTCCTGCTCGAGCGCTATTTCCCCGCGCAACGCTGAGCTTCGCCCCGACCACGAAAGAGGGACGCCGCGGCGTCCCTCTTTCGCATTCTTCGTCGATTGCCGGCTCAGGCCTCCACCAGCAGCACCTCTATCCCGGCCTGACGCAGACCGGCCAGGGTCTCCGCCGCAATGGCGTCGTCGGTGATCAGGGTGTGGATGCGCCGGGTATCGATGATCTTGTGCAGGCTCAGCCGGCCAAACTTGCTGGAGTCGGTCACGACGATGATCCGCTCGGCCACGTGGCACATGCAGCGGTTGAGCCTGGCCTCGTCTTCGTGATGGGTGCTGACGCCGCGCTCCAGATCGATGCCATCCACCCCGAGAAACAGCAGATCGAAGTGATAGTTCTGCAAGGAGAGATCCGCCTGAGCGCCGTAGAAGGAGAGCGACTTGCGGCGCAGGTGGCCGCCCGTCATCAGCAGTTCCACCCCTTCCGCCTCCAGCAGGGCGTTCGCCACGTTCATGCCGTTGGTCATCACCACTATCTCCTGGTGATCGCGCAGGTGGCGTGCCACCTCCAGGGTGGTGGTGCCCGAGTCGAGAATGAGGCGGCAACCCGGCTGCACCAGGCTCGCCGCCATGGCGCCGATGCGCTGCTTGACCGGGGTGTTGAGCACGCTCTTGTCGGCGATGGTGCGCTCGGCCACCGGCTGACCGGATTCGCACAGCAGGGCGCCGCCGTAGGCGCGCACCGCCACCCCCTGTTTCTCCAGAAATGCCAGATCGTTGCGGATGGTGACGGTGGAGACCTGATAGTGGCCGGCCAGCTCGTTGACCTGAACGCTGCCATTGCTACGCAGCTGCTGAATGATGCGCTCCCGTCGCTCGCTGGTGCCGAGCACGCTCTTTTCGGTGATTTGCATAGTCTCTCTGCCGGAGTCCTGTGGTGAAAGTAGAGCTTTCACTTCGTTACGTTTCCCTATTAACACTCAGCCTCGATGGCAAATCAAGCTTTCATTGAATTGAAAAGTGCCATCAGACTCCCTGAAGCAGCCAAAACCCTTTCGATTCATTTCTTTTTGTGATCTTGCTCAAGATGTGAACACGCTTTTATTTCGTTTCGAACGCCGTACGCCTAGGGTAAAGAAAGAAATCGAAAGCAATGCATCTTGTTCAGGCCAAGAGGAAGAGGGAAATGAAATCAATGCTGGATCTGGTCGCACAACACAAGCAGGGGGAACAGGTCGGGATCTACGCCGTCTGCTCCGCCCATCCGCTGGTACTGGAGGCGGCCCTGCGACTGGCGGCGCAAGGAGACCAGCTGCTGCTGGTCGAGGCCACTTCCAATCAGGTGGATCAATTTGGCGGCTACACCGGCATGACACCGGCCGATTTTCGCGACCTGCTGCACCGGCTCGCCGCCGAGTGCCGCTTTCCCGTGCAGCGGCTGGTACTGGGTGGGGATCACCTCGGCCCCAACCGCTGGCAGAGCGAACCCGCCGAACAGGCCATGGCCCACGCCGAGGATCTCGTCGCCAGCTATGTTGCGGCCGGCTTCAAGAAGATCCACCTCGACTGCAGCATGCCCTGCCAGGGGGATCCGGTGCCGCTGACCGACGAGTTGGTGGCGGCGCGCGCCGCCCGGCTGGCAAACGTGGCCGAGCAGACCGCCACAGAGCAGTTTGGCCACAGCGACCTGGTCTATGTGATTGGCACCGAAGTGCCGGTACCGGGCGGTGCCCACGAAGAGCTGGCCGAGCTGGCGGTCACCACGCCGGAGGCGGCGCACCACACCCTGGTCGCCCACCAGCAGGCCTTCGAGCAGGCCGGACTGGCCCGGCTCTGGCCACGGGTGATCGGTCTGGTGGTGCAGCCCGGCGTGGAGTTCGACCACACCCACGTCATCGACTACCGCCCCGAGCGGGCCGCCCCCTTGAGCCGGATGATCGAGGCCTATCCCCATCTGGTATTCGAGGCCCACTCCACCGATTACCAGACCCCGGACGCCTACCGCCAGCTGGTGCGCGATCACTTCGCCATCCTCAAGGTCGGCCCGGCCCTCACCTTTGCCCTGCGCGAGGCGCTGTTTGCCCTCGCCGCCATCGAGGAAGAACTGGTGGTGGCCAAGGCCTGCTCGGGTCTGCGCCAGGTGCTGGAAGAGACCATGCTGGATCGCCCCGACTTCTGGCGCAGCCACTATCAGGGCAGCCCCAACGAGTGCCGGCTGGCCCGTGGCTACAGCTACTCCGATCGCATTCGCTACTACTGGCCCGACAGCCGGGTCGATGACTGTTACGCCCGGCTGCTGGCCAACCTGGCCGCCGAACCCATTCCCCTGCCGCTGCTCAGCCAGCACCTGCCGCTGCAATACCGCAAGGTGCGCCAGGGCTCACTCTCGGCCAATCCCCATGACCTCATTCTCGATCAGGTGCAGGAGGTGCTGCGCCAATACGCGGCGGCCTGCAGCGACGCCCCCGCCAGCCACTCCCGGCTGACCCCGGTTGTATAAGGAGTTGTAGAGATGATCCTTGGTTATCCAGAAGAGACGCTGCGGTCGGCCAACGGCCTGGCCACCGCCCGTGAAATTCTCCAGCAACCCGCCACCTGGCGGGAGACCCTCACCATAGTGGAGGAGTGCCGCGCCACCATAGAGCACTTCCTGCTGCCCCTGCTGTCACGGGGCAACCTGCGGGTGATCCTGACCGGAGCCGGCACCTCCGCCTTTGCCGGCCGCGCCCTCGCCCCCTATCTCAGTGCCCGCCTCAACGGCCGTTTCGAGGCGATCGCCACCACCGACATCGTCACCGATCCGGGCGAATACCTGGCACAGGACTGCCCGACCCTGCTCATCTCCTTCGCCCGCTCCGGCAACAGCCCGGAGAGCGTGGCGGCGGTCGAGCTGGCCAGCCAGCTGCTGAGCGAGTGCCACCACCTGGTGTTGACCTGCAACGGTGAGGGGGAGCTCTATCGCCGCTGCCAGAAGGATGCTCGCTCCCTGGCGCTGCTGATGCCGCCCCAGACCCATGACCGCAGCTTTGCCATGACCAGCAGCCTCACCAGCATGATGCTGAGCTGCCTGGCGGTATTCCTGCCGCGCCAGTTCAACCCGATCGCCAGCCAGCCGCTCATCGCGCTGGGGGATGCCATCCTGCCCCAGGCCGAACTGAAGGTGCCCGAGTGGGATCGGCCGTTGCCGGAGCGGGTCATCTACCTTGGCAGTGGCAGCCTGCAAGGGGTGGCCCAGGAGGCGGCCCTCAAGCTGCTGGAGCTCACCGCCGGCCAGGTGATGGCCATGCACGACTCCCCCACCGGCTTTCGCCACGGGCCCAAGTCGGCCATCAATCGGCAAACCCTGATCGTGCTGATGGTGTCCAACGATCCCTATACCCGCCAGTACGATCTGGACCTGCTCGGCGAGCTGCGCCAGGACGGCCATGCCGCCCGGGTGGTCGCCCTGGCCGACCGGCCGGATCCGCTCATCAGCGCCGGCGAACATATCTACCTGCCCACCCCCCTCAACGGTGACGACGCCGAACTGGCGCTCTGCTACCTGCTCTACGCCCAGTACTACGCCTTCCACACCGCGCTGGTGCTGGGCATCACCCCGGACAACCCCTGCCCGAGCGGGCGGGTCAACCGGGTCGTGCAGGGGGTCAACATCTATCCGTTCAACCAGCAAGGAGGCGTCTGATGCCGAACATAGTGCTGAGCCGTATCGACGAGCGCCTGATCCACGGTCAGGTCGGTGTGCAATGGGTCGGCTTCGCCGGCGCCAATCTGGTGCTGGTCGCCAATGACGAAGTCGCAGAGGACCCCATCCAGCAGAACCTGATGGAGATGGTGCTGGCAGAGGGCATCGCAGTGCGCTTCTGGCCGCTGCAGAAGGTGATCGACAACATCGGCAAGGCCGCCGATCGCCAGAAGATCCTGCTGGTGTGCAAGAGTCCGGCGGACTTTCGCACCCTGGTGGAGGGCGGGGTGCCCATCCCCCGCATCAACGTCGGCAACATGCACTACGCCGACGGCAAGCGTCAGATCCACAAGACGGTATCGGTGGACGAGTCGGACATAGCGGCGTTTCGCGCCCTGCAGGACGCCCACGTCGCCTGCTTTGTCCAGGGGGTGCCGACCGAACCGGCACAGGACATTTTCAACCTCATCTGATTAAGGACAATTGTGATGGAAATCAGTTTGTTGCAAGGGCTCTTGCTGGGCATGCTGGCGTTCTTCGCCGGGCTTGACCTGTTCAACGGCCTGACCCACTTCCACCGGCCCGTGGTACTGGGCCCGCTGGTGGGCCTGATCCTCGGCGACCTGCCCACCGGCATTCTGGTGGGCGGCACCCTGGAGCTGGTCTGGATGGGGCTGGCCCCGCTGGCGGGGGCGCAGCCGCCCAACGTCATCATCGGCACCATAGTCGGCGCCACCTTCGCCATCACCACCGGGGTCAAGCCGGATGTGGCGGTCGGGGTCGCGGTACCGTTCGCGGTGGCGGTCCAGATGGGGATCACCTTCCTCTTCTCGGTGATGTCGGGGGTCATGTCCCGCTGCGACCGGATGGCGGAACAGGGGGATGTGCGCGGCATCGAACGGGTCAACTACCTGGCGCTGCTGGCGCTCGGCTCCTTCTACTTCCTGTGCGCCTTTCTGCCCACCTACTTCGGGGCCGAACACGCCAAGACCGCCATCGACGTGCTGCCCGCCCGCCTCATCGACGGCCTCGGCGTCGCCGGCGGCATCATGCCCGCCATCGGCTTCGCCGTGCTGCTCAAGATCATGATGAAGAACGTCTACATCCCCTACTTCATCCTCGGTTTCGTTGCCGCCGCCTGGCTCAAGCTGCCGGTGCTGGCCATCGCCGCGGCCGCCCTGGCCATGGCTCTGATCGATTTCATGCGCAAGGACCCGGCGCCACAAGCCCGCCCCATCCAGGAGGAAACTGAAGATGGCATCTAACAACACCGCCACCCGGCTGACCCAGGCGGCCGAGCCGCAACCGACCCGCACCGTCTCCGATGACGTCTACGAAGATCAGCAACTGGGTGCCGAGCTGACCCGCCAGGACATCAACCGCTTCGCCTGGCGCTCCCTGCTGCTGCAGGCCTCCTTCAACTACGAGCGGATGCAGGCCTCCGGCTGGCTCTATGGCCTGCTGCCGGCCCTGCAGAAGATCCACACCAACCCCAAGGATCTCCCCCGGGCGATGAAGGGGCATATGGGCTTTTTCAACACCCACCCCTTCCTGGTCACCTTCGTGATGGGGATTGTGCTGGCGATGGAGCGCTCCAAGCAGAACGTCAACAGCATCCAGAGCACCAAGATCGCGGTCGGCGCCCCGCTCGGCGGGATCGGCGATGCCATGTTCTGGCTCACCCTGCTGCCCATCTGCGGCGGCATCGGCGCTGACCTGGCGCTGCAGGGTTCCATCATGGGAGCTGTGGTCTTCTTCCTGCTGTTCAACCTGGTGCACTTCGGCCTGCGCTTCGGGCTGGCGCACTACGCCTACCGCATGGGGGTGGCCGCCATTCCGCTCATCAAGGCCAACACCCGCAAGGTGGGCCATGCCGCCTCCATCGTCGGCATGACGGTGATCGGCGCCCTGGTCGCCACCTATGTGCGACTCGGCACCACCCTGGAGATCACCGCCGGCGATGCGGTGGTGAAGCTGCAGGCGGACGTGCTCGACAAGCTGATGCCCGCCTTCCTGCCGCTGCTCTACACCCTGGCCATGTATGGGCTGATCCGCCGCGGCTGGAGTCCGCTGCGCCTCATCGTCATCACGGTCGTACTCGGCATCGTCGGCAAGTTTGCAGGCTTCCTCTAATCCGGTGCCGGCACCAGGCCGGCCCTTTGCTGTAAAGGAACAGGTTATGTTGGGCATCATCATTTGCGGACACGGCGGCTTCGCCAGCGGCATGGAACAGGCCATGTTGCAGATCCTCGGCGAGCAGGAGGCGGTGGTCGCCATCGACTTTCCCGAGTCCTCCACCACGGCACTGCTGCAGGATCAGTGCGAAACCGCCCTGACTCAGGTGGAGCGAGGGGATGGCGTGGTCTTTCTGACCGACCTGCTGGGGGGAACCCCGTTTCGGGTCGCCTCCACCCTGGCGCTGCGCCAACCCGGGCGGGAGGTGGTCACCGGCACCAATCTGCAGCTGCTGCTGGAGATGGTGATGGAGCGCGGCGAGCTGACCCCGTCCCAGTTTCGTGAACAGGCGCTGTGCTGCGGTCATCGCGGCCTAACCAGCCTGGTGGACGAGCTGGCGCGCGAGCGGGCCGAGACGCTGGCCGAGGAGGGGATCTAGATGGCAGAGCGGATCCGCGCCCGCCGCCTGCTGACCGAGCAGGGCTGGCTGACACACCAGGTACTGACCCATGAAGGGGGCGTCATCACCGCCATCAGCCCCATCCCGGCCGACGACCCGGTGCGGGAGGTCGAGCTGCTGGTGCCCGCCCTCATCGATGGCCACGTCCACGGCGGGGCCGGCGTCGACGTGATGGATGAGGCGGCCGACGCCCTGGCCCGCCTCACCCTTGCCAAGGCGGCAGAAGGGGTGGGCGCCTTCCTCGCCACCACGGTCACCGCCCCGCTGCCCGCCATCCTCAGCACCCTGGGTCGCATCGCCGATGCCATGGCGAGCCCCCTGCCGGGCGCGCAACTGCTCGGCAGCTATCTGGAGGGGCCCTATTTTACCCCGGACAACAAGGGCGCCCATGATCCGGCCCTGTTCCGGGAGCTGGATCTGGCGGAGCTCGACCGGCTGCAACAGGTGGCGCGAGGTACCCTGAAGGTTATCGCCCTCGCCCCCGAGAAGGCCGGGGCGCTGGCCGCCATCCGTCATCTCAAGCAGGCCGGCATCCGGGTGATGCTGGGTCACTCCGCCGCCGACCACGACACCACCATGGCGGCGCTGGCGGCGGGGGCCTCCGGTCTGGTGCACTGCTTCAACGGCATGCGCGGCCTGCACCACAGAGACCCCGGCATGGTCGGTGCAGGGCTGGTGTATCCCGGTGCCTGGCTGGAGCTCATCGCTGACGGCCACCACGTCCATCCGAGCGTGCTCAGACTCTGTCACTGCTGCGCCAGGGATCGCCTGCTGCTCATCACGGATGCCATGCGCGCCGCCGGCATGCCGGACGGTCACTACCTGCTCGGCGACTACCGGGTGGAGATGAAGGATGGGGTGGTGCGCACCGACACCGGCGGCCTGGCGGGCAGCACCCTCACCCTGCTCGGCGCCGTGCGCAACATGGTGCAGCTGGCCGGCGTGCCGCTGGAGGAGGCCATCCGCATGGCTTCGCTGGCACCGGCCCGGATGCTGGGAATGGAACATCGCCTCGGCTCGCTGGCCGTCGGCAAGCAGGCCAACCTGCTCGCCCTGACCGAGGAACTCAATCAACAACATATCTGGGTGGCGGGCCGAGAGATCCTCCCCGCCCCTGCCCCGCTCTCTTTCCCTGAAGCTGGTGCCCGCCAGGGTGCCAAGGAGTCCTCATGTATCTGATCTCGTCCCACGAAATGCTTAAAGATGCCCAGCGCCGCGGCTATGCGGTGCCGGCCTTCAACATCCACAACCTGGAGACCGTCGAGGTGGTGGCTCGCACCGCCGCCAAGCTGAACTCCCCGGTGATCCTGGCCGCCACGCCGGGTACCTACCGCCACGCCGGGGTCGAGTACCTGGTCTCCATCTGTGCCTCGGCTGCCCATCAGTACCGCATCCCGCTGGTACTGCATCTGGACCACCACGAGGATGAGCAGGATATCCACTACAAGGTCGAGGCCGGCATTCACTCCGCCATGATCGATGCCTCCCACCTGCCGTTCGAGGAGAACGTCGCCAAGGTGCAGCGGGTCGTCACCTTCTGCCACCGCCTGGGGGCAAGCGTGGAGGCCGAACTGGGCCAGCTCGGCGGCCAGGAGGATGACCTCATCGTGGACGCCGCCAACGCCCATCTGACCGACCCGGACAAGGCGGCCGAGTTCGTGGCGCGCACCGGCATCGACTCCCTGGCCATCGCCATCGGCACGGCCCACGGCCTCTACAAGGAGGAGCCGCGCCTCGACTTCGAGCGCCTCGCCGCCATCCGGGCCAGGGTAGCGGTGCCGCTGGTGCTGCACGGCGCCTCCGGCATTCCCGACTGGGACGTGCGCCGCTGCATCGAGCTCGGGGTGTGCAAGGTCAACGTGGCCACCGAGCTCAAGATCGCCTTCTCCGACGCCATGAAGGCGTTCCTGGCCTCCCACCCCGACGCCAGCGACCCGCGCCAGTATCTGGTGCCCGCCATGGCCGCCATGGAGGAGGTGGTCGCCGCCAAGATCCGCATGTGTATGAGCGACGGCAAACTCTGAACATCGCAGAAGGCAGTGCAAGTCTGACCGCCACCGACCTTTCCATCATACCGCAACAAAAAGGGACGCCGTGGCGTCCCTTTTTCTTCGTGTCGCGGGGCCCAACCCCTGCCGACAGATCAGATCCCCTGACGGGCTTCCTGCATCAGCAGGCGCATGTCGCTGACCGCCTTGGCCAGGCCGTCGAAGGCGGCGCGGCCGATGATGGCGTGGCCGATGTTGAGCTCATAGAGCTCGGGGATGGCGGCGATGGCCTTGACGTTGTGGTAGTGCAGGCCGTGGCCGGCATTGACCTTCAAGCCCTTGCCGGCGGCATAGGAGGCACCGGCGGCGATGCGCTTGAACTCGGCGTTGCGCTCGGCATCCGTGGTGGCATCGGCGTAGCGACCGGTGTGGATCTCGATGAAGGGGGCACCGCTCGCGGCGGCCGCATCGATCTGGATGGGGTCGGCATCGATGAAGAGCGACACCTGGGCACCGACGGCGGCCAGACGGGTCACCGCATCGGTCACCTTGTCCAGCTGACCGGCCACGTCCAGACCGCCCTCGGTGGTCACTTCGGTGCGCTTCTCCGGCACCAGACAGACGAAGTGAGGCTTGATGCGGCAGGCGATGCCGATCATCTCTTCGGTCACCGCCATCTCCAGGTTCATTCTGGTCTGGATGGTCTGGCGCAGGATCTCCACATCGCGGTCGGTGATGTGGCGGCGATCTTCACGCAGATGCACGGTAATGCCATCAGCCCCGGCCTGCTCGGCCACGAAGGCGGCCTGTACCGGATCCGGATACTGGGTGCCCCGGGCGTTGCGCAGGGTGGCGATATGGTCGATGTTCACACCCAGATAGATTTCACTCATTGAGAACTCCTTGAAAGGCTTCATCTGTTGACTGCGCGGTCAGCGAATCACCCCGCGCCAATATCCGTATGTCTGTAATCTGTGTCAGCCTTGCATGCTGGCTTTGCGTTTTAAAAACAGCTCCCGGCTCTTCAACTGACGCCGCCCCAGATAGGGTTGCAGCGCCAGCCGGCTGAAACGTTTGGCCGCCTGCAGCAAGGGAGGGGTATCGAATCGCCCCTCGGAAAAGGCCAGCAGGTGCGCGCCGAGAAACAGGGTACGGGGATCCGGCGCCCGCTCGCAAGCGACAAAGCCCAACTCCCGCTCGAAGCCGTAGAGCAGGTTCGGCTCGATGGGCGACTCGTCATCCGCCGTGTACTCGAAGTCCACCGCATAACCCAGCGCCTGCAGCAGCAGGAACTCGAAGCGGCGCAGCGGCAGCTCCGGCGTCTCGCCGTCGGCCAGCGCCATGATGGCGCGGGCATAGGCATCGAACACCTCGGGGAAGGGGGTGTGCGCTTCCAGCAGGTAGTAGACCAGCTCGTTGAGATAGAGGCCGTAGAAGAGGCGATCGCCACCGAGACGCAGGGAGTGATCCGGGCACTCGACCTGGGTGAGATTCTTGAGATCCCCCTTGCCACGCCAGGCGATGGTGAGCAGGGTAAAGGGCTGCAACAGCCCCTTCAGAGGCGAGCGTGGCCCGCGAGAACCGCGAGCCACCAGGGTAAAACGGCCACTATCCTGGGTGAAAACCTCGACCAGCTGGCTGGTCTCCCGATAGGGCCGACTGTGAATGACGAAAGCCGGGGTCAGCAATCAGTCGTCGCCATAGCCGAGACTGCGCAGGGCGCGCTCGTCGTCGGCCCAGCCGGACTTGACCTTGACCCACAGCTCGAGGTGCACCTTGTTCTGGAACAGCCGTTCCATGTCGATGCGGGCCTCGGTGCCGATGGTCTTGATCTTCTCGCCCTTGTTGCCGATGACCATCTTCTTCTGGCCTTCGCGCTCCACCAGGATCAGGCCGTGGATGTGGTAGAGACCGTTCTCTTCCACCTTGAAGCGCTCGATCTCCACCGTCACCGAGTAGGGCAGCTCCTCACCGGTGAAGCGCATCAGCTTCTCGCGGATGATTTCGGAGGCCATGAAGCGGGAGGAGCGATCGGTTACGTAATCTTCCGGGAAGAAGTGGACGTTTTCCGGCAGCAGATCCTTGGCCCACTCGCGGATCTTCTCCACGTTGGTGCCCTTCTCGGCACTGATGGGCAGGATGTGGGAAAAGTTCATCTGCTGGCCCAGCCACTCCAGGTGCGGCAGCAAATCCTCTTTCTCTTTGACGTTGTCGATCTTGTTGACCGCCAGCACCACGGGACACTTGAGGTTGCGCAGTTTGCCCAGCACCATCTCGTCGTCCTTGGTCCAGTGGGTGCCGTCGACCACGAACACCACCATGGCCACGTCCCCCAGCGAACTGGTGGCGGCGCGGTTCATCAGGCGGTTGATGGCCCGTTTCTCTTCAATGTGCAGACCCGGGGTATCCACGTAGATGGTCTGATAGTTCTCCTCGGTGTCGATCCCCAGGATCCGGTGACGGGTAGTCTGGGGTTTCTTCGAGGTGATGCTGACCTTCTGGCCAAGCAGCTTGTTGAGCAGGGTGGACTTGCCCACGTTGGGGCGGCCCACGATGGCGACAAAGCCGCAATAAGTGCTATCTGTCATGACAGTTTTTCCAATGCTTGCTGCGCCGCGGCCTGTTCGGCCTTGCGGCGGCTGGTGCCGACCCCGACCAACGGACCATCCAGACCTTCCACCTCACACTGGACGGTGAACTCCTGGTTGTGGGCTTCGCCCTTGACGTTGGTCACTGTGTAGGTCGGCAGGGATTTGCGGCTTCCCTGCAGAATTTCTTGCAGACGGGTCTTGGGATCCTTCTGCTCTATGCCCGGCTTGATCTCGTCCAGGCGACTGGCGTACCAGCCCAGCAGCAGAGTCCGTACAGTCTCAAGATTGGTATCCAGATAGACGGCACCGATCACCGCCTCGACCGTGTCGGCCAGAATGGATTCACGGCGAAAACCGCCGCTTTTCAGCTCGCCCGGCCCCAGGATCAGGTGATCCCCGAGGTCGAACTCCCGGCCCAGTTCGGCCAGGGTCTTCTCGCGCACCAGGGTGGCGCGCATCCGGCTGAGATCCCCTTCCGCCGCCTGCGGGAAGCGGTGGAACAGATCGTCGGCAATCACCAGACTCAAAATGGAGTCACCCAGAAATTCCAGTCGCTCGTTGTGACGGGAGCCGGCGCTGCGGTGAGTCAGCGCCCGGGTCAGCAGTTCTTGATCCTGAAAGACATGCCCGAGACGGGACTGCAGTCTGTTCATCTTGATGTTCATTTACTTGATTCCGCCAATGCGGTTGAAGCGCACCCCTGTCGGTACCCAGCTCGGCAGCAGGGAGCCTTCTTCGCGCTCGAATTCAAAACTTATCCAGATAGCGACCGCCTTGCCCACCAGGTTCTGCTCGGGCACAAAGCCCCAGAAGCGGCTGTCGGTACTGTTGTCACGGTTGTCGCCCATGACGAAGTACTGACCTTCCGGTACGACCCACTCGTCGGGGTAGGTGCCGGGCTGGCGGTAGTAACGGCCGACCATATCGGGCATCAGCGGGTTGCGCAGGGTCTCGTGAGACACCTCGCCCAGCTGCTCGGTATAGCGGTCAAGCGGGATCCCCATCTGGGTAAATTCACCCCTTTGTTCAAACTTGACGTCGAGCTTCTGGAAGCCCGGGCACGTTTTCCCTTCCTGCTCCTCGCACTTGGGCCGGATCATCAGCTCCTTGTTGCGATAGATGACCCGATCCCCCGGCATGCCGACTACGCGCTTGATGTAGTCCACCCGGGTATCCAGCGGATACTTGAACACCACCACGTCGCCGCGCTTGGGTTCACCGGTCTCGAGGAACTTGGTGTTGGTCACCGGATCCTTGAGGCCGTAGGCAAACTTCTCCACCAGGATGAAATCGCCCACCAGCAGGGTAGGCATCATGGAACCAGACGGGATCTGGAACGGTTCGAAGATGAAGGAGCGCAGGATCAGTACGAGGGTGATGACCGGGAAGACCCCGGCGGTCTGTTCGATCCAGACCGGCACGGGGGCCACCTTGGCCAGGGTTTTCTCGTCCAGATGGGCGCCGCCGTGGGCACGGGCCACGGCAATCTTGGCGGCCCGCTGCTTGGACCAGATCATCTTGTCCAGACACCAGATAACACCGGTGATCGCGCAGACCACCACCAGGATCAGGGAAAACGTGCTTGCCATCTATTAATCCTTTCCGACGTGGAGAATTGCGAGGAAGGCTTCCTGCGGCACGTCGACACGGCCCAGAGACTTCATCCGTTTCTTGCCTTCTTTCTGCTTGTTCAGCAGCTTCTTCTTACGACTCACGTCACCACCGTAACACTTGGCGGTCACGTCCTTGCGCAGGGCCTTGACGGTGCTACGAGCGATGATCTGGTTGCCGATGGCAGCCTGGATGGCGATATCGAACATCTGGCGCGGGATCAGCTCGCGCATCTTCTCCACCACCTGGCGACCGCGATACTGGGCGTTCTCCTTGTGGGTGATGATGGCCAGGGCGTCGACCCGCTCGCCGTTAATCATGATGTCCAGACGGACCATGTCGGAGGTTTCGAAACGCTTGAAGCCGTAATCCAGCGAGGCGTAACCGCGGCTGGTGGACTTGAGGCGGTCGAAGAAATCAAGCACCACTTCCGCCATCGGGATCTCATAGGTCAGTGCCACCTGCTTGCCGTGGTAGACCATGTTGGTCTGCACGCCACGCTTCTCGATACAGAGGGTGATCACGTTGCCCATGTACTCCTGCGGCAGCAGAATGTGACACTCGGCGATGGGCTCACGCATCTCCTTGATGCTGGTGATGGCGGGCATCTGGGCCGGGCTGTCGATGTGGATGGTGGTACCGTCGGTCTGCTCGATCTGGTAGACCACGGTCGGCGCAGTAGTGATCAGATCCAGATCGTACTCACGCTCCAGCCGCTCCTGGATGATCTCCATGTGCAGCATGCCGAGGAAGCCGCAACGGAAGCCGAAGCCCAGCGCGGTGGAACTCTCCGGCTCGTAGAACAGGGAGGCGTCGTTGAGCGACAGCTTCTCCAGTGCATCGCGGAAGGACTCGTAGTCATCGCTGGAGATGGGGAACAGACCGGCATAAACCTGCGGCTTCACCTTCTTGAAGCCGGCCAGCGCCTTCTCGGCACCGTGTTTGGCCAGGGTCAGGGTATCGCCCACCGGCGCGCCGTGGATGTCCTTGATGCCGCAGACGACCCAACCTACCTCGCCGCAGCCCAGACCGTCGGTATCCACCTGCTTGGGTGTGAAGATACCGATGCGATCGACACCCCAGGTCTGGCCGGTGCTCATTACCTTGATCTTGTCATTCTTCTTGAGCGAACCGTTCTTGATCCGCACCAAGGAGACGACGCCCAGATAAGAGTCGAACCAGGAGTCGATGATCAGCGCCTGCAGCGGGGCATCCGGATCCCCTTCCGGAGACGGGATCTTGGCCACGATCTCTTCCAGCACCAGATCGACACCGAGGCCGGTCTTGGCGGAGCAGCGCACCGCGTCAACCGCGTCGATACCGACGATGTCCTCAATCTCTTCGGCAACCCGCTCTGGCTCGGCGGCCGGCAGGTCGATCTTGTTCAGCACCGGCACCACTTCCAGGTCCATTTCCATGGCGGTGTAGCAGTTGGCCAGAGTCTGTGCCTCAACCCCCTGGCCGGCATCCACCACCAGCAGTGCCCCTTCACAGGCCGCCAACGAGCGGGAGACCTCGTAGGAGAAGTCCACGTGGCCCGGGGTGTCGATAAAGTTCAGCTGGTAGGTGTTACCGTCTTGTGCCTGGTAGTTCAGGGTCACACTCTGTGCTTTGATGGTAATGCCGCGCTCGCGCTCCAGTTCCATGGAGTCAAGCACCTGAGCCTGCATCTCGCGGTCGGACAGGCCGCCACAAGTCTGGATCAGACGGTCCGACAGGGTCGATTTACCGTGGTCGATGTGCGCAATAATCGAAAAGTTACGAATGTGTTTCATCGAGCAAGAATCACTCAAAATTAGGTTAGGGCCGGATATGGAGGCAGGATTTTACTGGATAACCCGGTCGACGGCCAATCTTTAGTCGACGAAGCACCAGAAATAGCGGCCTGCACGGTCAGGAGAGGTGGCGGGTGGGCAAGACCACACCCAGCATGCGGGGACCATAGGCCCCCTGATCGAGCCGGTTGGAAAAGTAACGAACCAGTGAAAAACCGACGAGGCCCCCCAGCAGGCAGCAGAGGATGGTGACCCCCTCCCCCGCAGAGAGCAGGGGGGCCAGCCAGAGTTGCCCCAGCAGGGCCCCCGCCAGCAGACAGAACAGTGGCAGCACATAGACCAGCGCGGCCCCCTGCAGGATGCTCGCCTGGGGAATGCCGAGCCTCACCTGCTGGCCGACGCTCACCTCGGCGGTGAGCGCCACCCGCAGTCGCTGCGCTTTCAATGGAAACGCCTTGGCCACCGTGCCGGTGCCGCAGCTGGACTGTTGATGACAACCGCTGCAGGCGGAGCGTCGTTCGCACTCCACCCAGGCATGTTCTCCATCAATGGCCACCACGGTCGCCAGCTCTTCGCTCATTCCACTCACAAGACGGTTCCACAATAACGAAAGATAAATTGACCCAATCTGAACACGACTGCCGGCCTTGGGCAAGCAGCCGCGTCTGACGGCTTACTGTACGGCCTCGTTGCGGGCCAGCGGCTGCACCGATTCGGCAATCCGCTTGGCGGTGTCGGCCGGCACTTCCCCGACCACGGTTATCTCGACCCCCACGTCATTGACGAAGCTCACCAGCGAGGTGGCGCCCTGGCGGATCAGCTGCTGGCGCACCGCCTGCTTGGGATCGACCCGGGCCACGTAGACCGAGAGATCCACCAGCCCGTCGGAGAGCATCATGTAATCCACCGGCAAACTGGTAGTCACCAGCTGGTGACGATCCCGGGAGAGCACCTTGAAGCCTTCAGGCAGCCAGGTGAGGTGCCAGTTCAGCTGCTGCTGCGGCGCCGGATAGGCATCTTCCAGCGCCAGTGCCTGGGGCAGCTTGCTGCTGGCCAGCTTCACCAGCCAGGGGGCCGGCGCAGGGAGCCGGTCCAGATCCACCCCCAACACCTGTTCGACCAGGTTGCCTTCCCGATCCACCATGTCCACCCGCAGCAACAGGCTGCTCTGCTCGTCAATCCAGAGCACGAAGCCGTACTTGTCGGCCTCCTTGGGCACCAGCCGAACCACCTGTGCCACCAGCCCGGCAGCCCGGCTGCGGCCGGCCAGCACAGGATCATAACTCTCCAGCACCCGCGGCAACGGCATTCTCACCAAGGTGGCCCACACGCCGGGGAAACGCGCCCCCTTGAGGGTGTAGGGTTCATGGGTATTTTCAAAAAAGGTGTACTCGTCCTGGCGCTGCAGGTACTCGATGGTCTTGCCATCGAGGTAGCTGAGGTGAGCCACCTCCTTGCCATCGATCACGCCGTGGCTGAAGCGGATAGGCTCGAGTCGCCCCTGCCGGGCCTTGACCATGGACAATTCGAAATTCTGTTGCGAGACGGCACTCTGCATCTGCTGCAACAAGGCCTCGGCCGACTTGTCGTCGGCCGAGGCCTTGGCACTGATCAACAGGAGAGAGGCCAGCAAAATACGGCTGGACTGGCGCACGTTCTGATCCCTAATCCGTTATTCCTGAATCTGCTTGTCTTGCAGCAGACGCTGTTGCAACTGGTGGTCGCGCAGGAAAGCGTTGATGCGCTCGCGCTGCTCCTGCATCTGCTGTTCGCTCAACCCCTGCTGACGCTGGGTCGCACGATTGCCGTCCTGCGGATAGTGCACGCTCACCGGCGAGGCACTGCCACCAACGGGGATAGTGTTGAGTACCGGGTTGGTCGGCACACCGTCCTGCCCCTGATACTGCTGTACCCCGAAGATGACGGCGGCAGCGACCGAGGCGGCGATGGCGTATTGCCCTACCTGCTGGCCGGCACGGCGCAGGAACGGCACTATCGTGGCGGTCTTGGCGCTACCCGACTGTGGTGCGGCAGGTTTGCTCTCCACCGGCTTGGGCGCCAGTATGGTGGGTTCATCTTCCAGCGCAGCCATGATGCTGTCGCTCAGATCCAGTTGCAGATTGACCGGCAGGTCCCCCCGCATGGCATCACCAATCAGGTGGTAACGAGACCAGGTCTCTTGCAGAGCCGGATCCGTTCCCAGCTCGTTCAGAACCTCAACATCGCTCAAGTCACCGTCCATCAGGGCCGAGAGTTGCTCTTTATTTGCCATAAGTTAACCTGTCTTTCCCCAGTTAATTCTCGATCAGAGGTTGCAGCCTTTTATCGATTGCTTCCCTCGCCCGGAAGATGCGGGATCTCACCGTACCCACCGGACAATCCATGATTTCGGCAATCTCTTCGTAGCTCAGCCCTTCCAGTTCGCGAAGGGTGATAGCTGTCCTCAAGTCTTCCGGCAAAGCTTCTATGGCAGAAAACACGGTGCGCTTGATCTCGTCGGTCAGCGTCAGGTTTTCCGGGGTGGCCACCTCTTGCAAGGCTTCGCCACCGCCATAGTATTCTGCCTCTTCCGCCTCTACATCACTGCTGGGCGGCCTGCGCCCCTGAGAGGTCAGATAATTCTTGGCCGTGTTCACGGCAATCCGGTACAACCAGGTGTAAAAGGCGCTCTCGCCACGGAATGTCGGCAGCGCGCGGTAAGCCTTGATGAAAGCCTCCTGCGCCACATCCGGTACATCGCCCGGATTGTTGACATACCTGGCCACCAGGTTGACCACCTTGTGCTGGTATTTTTTTACCAACAGGTTGAATGCATTTTTATCGCCACGCTGGACCCGTTCAACCAGCTGTTCGTCCAGTAGATTCTGGTCGCTCATCAGAGCCGTAAAACCCCCATCAGGTTATCGTTTTTCTTTTCCGGCCCTTCCTAAGCGCACAAGTTCAGACAGGAGGAATCAGGGAAAGTTCGCTTGCATTGAAAAAAATGTGACGCAGGCTGCATCACCACCCTCGCTTGGGCTACCATGGTGCCAGTTCTTAATCCAGGCCAATGATACTTATGAAAGCAAGTGTTGAATACCTTTGCGACGTACTGATCATTGGCAGCGGTGCCGCCGGTTTGTCTCTCGCGTTGCGATTGGCAGACCAGGCCAAAGTCCTGGTTCTGAGCAAGGGGCCCATCAGTGAAGGGGCCACTTTCTATGCGCAAGGAGGCATCGCTGCCGTGTTCGACGAGACCGACAGCATCGAATCCCACGTGAGCGACACGCTCAACGCCGGGGCCGGGTTGTGTGACCCGGCCGTGGTGGAGTTCACCGCCCGCAACGCCCGCGACTCCATCCAGTGGCTGATCCAGCAGGGGGTCCCCTTCGATCAGGAGGAGGACGCCGAAGGGGAGTCCCACTATCACCTGACCCGCGAAGGGGGCCACAGCCATCGCCGCATCTTCCACGCGGCCGATGCCACCGGCAAGGCGGTGCAGCTCACCCTGATCGACCAGGTGCGGGCTCACCCCAACATCCAGCTGATGGAGCGCTTCAACGCGGTCGATCTCATCACCACCCGCAAGCTGGGTCTGCCGGGCAACCGGGTACTGGGCGCCTATGTCTGGAACCGCAACGCCGAGCAGGTCGAGGTGATCCGCGCCCGTTTCGTGGCGCTGGCCACCGGTGGCGCCTCCAAGGTGTACCAGTACACCTCCAACCCGGACGTCAGCTCCGGTGACGGCATCGCTATGGCGTGGCGCGCCGGCTGCCGGGTGGCGAACCTGGAGTTCAACCAGTTCCACCCCACCAGCCTGTTCCACCCCGATGACCCCAACTTCCTGCTGACCGAAGCCCTGCGCGGCGAGGGGGCCTATCTGCGCCGCCCCGACGGCAGCCGCTTCATGCCCGACTTCGACGAGCGGGCCGAGCTGGCACCGCGAGACATAGTCGCCCGCGCCATCGACCACGAGATGAAGCGGCTCGGCGCCGACTGCATGTATCTGGACATCAGCCACAAGCCGGCCGATTTCATCATCAAGCACTTCCCGACCATCCATGAGCGCTGCCTCGCGGTCGGCATCGACATCACCAAGGAGGCGATGCCCATCGTCCCTGCCGCCCACTACACCTGCGGTGGCGTGATGATCGACAACAACGGCCAGACCGACATTCCTGGCCTCTACGCCATCGGCGAGGTGACCTACACCGGGCTGCACGGCGCCAACCGGATGGCCTCCAACTCCCTGCTCGAATGCGTGGTCTATGCCCATCAGGCGGGGGCAGACATCCTGGCCAAGCTGCCGATGAGCGTGGAGCCGCCCCGTCTGCCGATGTGGGACGAGAGCAAGGTGGAAGATTCAGATGAACTGGTGGTGATCCAGCACAACTGGCACGAGCTGCGGCTGATGATGTGGGACTACGTGGGGATAGTGCGTACCAACAAACGCCTGGCCCGCGCCAAGCGCCGCATCGACCTGCTCAAGCAGGAGGTGCAGGAGTACTACGCCAACTTCCGAGTCTCCAACAACCTGCTGGAGCTGCGCAACCTGCTGCAGGTGGCCGAGCTCATCGTCAACTGCGCCCTGCAGCGCAAGGAGTCGCGCGGCCTGCACTATAACCTGGACTACCCGGACATGCAGCCGGACTCCAAGCCAACCGTGCTGACGCCTGAGCGGGACTAACTTCAGCAGCAAGCAACAAGCAATAACACCAAGATGACCTCGCTCCGGCGGGGTCATCTGTTTTATGGGGAAGAGAGGCTAGCGGATCGGCTGGGAGAAGTGGATGGCGCGAGCCAGCGTGCGGTAGTGGGCCGGTGCCAGCGCATCGCTGAACAGCCAGAGCCGGCTGGCGGGACGCTCCACCGCTACCAGCTGCAGCCAGAGTACCCCGGGCCAGATGCGGCTACCCGCCCCCAGCTGATAGCGGTTGCCCTGCCAGCTGAGCCACTGCCCGTCCCACTCCAGCACGCCGGTCATCCGGCTCGTGTCGAGCCAGGCTCGCCACAACCCCAGACCCCAGCAGGGTAGCAACAGTGCCCACTGCCAGCCGTGGATCAGGGCGGCCAGCGGCCACAGGATCAGCAGAAACAGTGACAACAGCAGCAGACGCTGCTGTCTGGAGACGGTGACGGGCATCGACACCCGTACGGATGGATCAGCGCTGGCGATCGTGACGGGCCTGATTGCGTTCCAGGATCAGCGGGATCATGGCGGCGAAGGCGGGGTCTTCCGGCACGCCGTGGCCCATGCTCCAGCGGAACAGCTCCGGATCCTCGCACTCCAGCAGGCGGATAAAGGTCTGCTGATCGGCCTCGCTCAAGCCATCGAACTCGTGCTCGAAGAAGGGCATAAAGATCACATCCAGCTCGAGCATGCCACGGCGGCAGGCCCACTTCAGGCGGGATTTTTCAATTGGGCTCAACATGGAACTCTCCTTACAAAGACCCGGCGATGGTACCAGCTGGATTTTCCGGCTGACAAACATTCCTTACGTCTTTACCATGCAGGTCACATACTTTCTGTCTCTGGAATGCCATCGTGAGCCTGCCAATCCTTCCTGCCGAGCCAACCCTGTTCCCTCTGACCGATCTGGCCATCACCAGCCTGAGCGGCCCGGATCGCGCCAAATACCTGCAGGGTCAGGTCACCTGTGACGTCAACGCCCTGCAGCCGGGCCAGCACACCCTGGGCGGCCACTGCGATCCCAAGGGCAAGCTGTGGAGCGATTTTCGCTTGCTCTGCCTGAGCGATCGCCTGCTGATGCTGACCAAGCCGTCGGTGCTGGCTCGCCAGCTGCCCGAGCTCAAGAAGTTCGCGATCTTTGCCAAGGTCGAGATCAGCGAAAATCACGGCCAGGCGGTCGGCGTGGCCGGTCAGGGGACCGATGGCTGGATCGCGGGGCAATACGACCTGCAGGAGAGCGGCCTCATCGAGGGTGGCATGGCGGTGCGGATCGAAGCCGATCGCTGGCTGCTGGTCAGCGAACAGCCGCTGGCGCTGGCCCTGCCCAGCGGCCCCGAGTCGCTCTGGTGGGGACTGGAGATCAAGGCCGGCATCCCCCATTTGGAAGCCGTGCATCAGGGTGAGTACATCCCCCAGATGCTCAACCTGCAGGCGCTGGATGGCATCAGTTTCACCAAGGGCTGCTACATGGGGCAGGAGACGGTGGCCCGCGCCAAGTATCGCGGCGCCAACAACCGCGCCCTGTTCGTGCTGAGCGGCACCGCCACTACCCCGGTTACCAGCGGCGACACCCTGGAGATCCAGCTCGGTGACAACTGGCGCCGCAGCGGCATGGTGCTCAACGCCTGGCAACAGGATGGCGAGCTGTGGCTCACCGCCGTGCTGCCCAAGGACACCGAGGCCGACGCCCGCTTCCGGCTCAAGCAGGAAGAAGGTTCAAGCCTGACCCTGCAGCCCCTCCCCTATCAGCTGACCGAGTAAGCGAAGCCAAGCGCCCTGCTAGCGCACCCGTGCCAGCAGAGCCTCCTTCAGCCAGCGCCCCGCCTGCCCGAGCGGGCGGGCGCGATGCCACTGCAGCTCCAGCGCCAGCTCCGGCTGGGTTATAAAGTCCGGCTTGAGCACCACCACCTCGCCCCGAGCCAGCGGCCGGTGCAGCAGAAAATCGGGCACTGCCGCCCACCCCAGTCCCAATTTCACCAGCTCCAGGATCCCGAGATCCCCCTCCACCCACCACACCTGCGCCGACAGGCGAAAGCGATGGCGCTCCGTCCCCTCCCGTCGCCCTGTCACCAGCAGCTGGCGAGCCCCCTGCAGATCGCTCTCCCGCAGCGGCGCCTTGTGGGCCAGCGGATGTTCGGGGGAGACCACCAGCGGCATGGCGACGCCTCCCAGCGAGCGGGCCACGATCTCCTGCTGCGGGTGCTCCTTCTGATAACTGATGCCAAGCTGGGCGCGGCCGCTGATCAGCATCTCGGTGAGATCCTCCATCAGCGGAAACAGCAGCTCCAGCTCAACCGTCGGGTAGTGGGTGGCGAACTCCTCCAGCACGGCGCCGAGCCAGGGCAGGTGGGAGTCATCATCGATGGCCAGGGTCAGGCGCGACTCGACGCCGCTGGCCAGCTCGCCGGCGATGGCCTGCAAGCGGGCGCTCTGGGCCAGCAAGATGCCTGCCTCCTGGCTGATGCGCACGCCCGCCTCGGTCAGCACCGGATAGCGCCCGCTGCGATCGAACAGCTCCAGCCCCAGATCTATCTCCAGATTGGCGATGGCGGTGCTGACTACCGACTGCGCCTTGCCCAGCTGGCGCGCGGCCGCCGAGAAGGAGCCCGCCTGCGCGGCGGCCAGCAATACCCTGAGTTGTTCCAGCGATGGGTTCATCGTCCTGCTCCTGCAAATGCGGTAATCCATCTATTTTAGCGATGGATACCAACGTGAAACTATCAATAAATAGGGATAGATTGCCAACCAGTCAGTCAACATAGCTGTTTAAAGAGAGGAATTTATGCGTACCCGCAATGACCGTATCCGCCACGCCATCGGCTTTGAAGTGATAGGTCTGCTCATCGCAGCCCCCCTGGCCAGCTGGATCACAGGCATCGAGCTCAGCCACATGGGGCCGCTGGCCGTCCTGTTCTCGGTACTGGCCACCGTCTGGAACTATGTCTACAACATCGGCTTCGACAAGCTGCTGCTCAAGTACCAGGGGCACCCGCACAAGACCTTGTGGCAGCGCGTGGTCCATGCGTTCGGCTTTGAAGGGGGCTTCATGGCGCTCACCCTGCCGGTCATCGCCTGGTGGCTGGATCTCGCCCTGCTGGCGGCGCTGGCGCTCAATATCGGCTTCGTGACCTTCTATCTGGTCTACGCCTTCGTCTACAACTGGAGCTACGACAAGGTGTACCCGATCCCGGGTCAGTGGCAGCAGAACGCACTGGGTTGAACGACGGCAAAAAACGGTGGGAAAAACGAGGCACCATCATGCAAGAGGCATGATGGTGCTGGGGGAGGACAAGCCCGGCGGGCCTGCCGCGGCCTTCAGGCTTGTGCCTTCAGCTCTTCGGTCTGGGCCTCTGCCTCGGCCTCCTGGGTCAGCATGGCCTCAAGGTCGCTCTGGTACTGGGTCAGCAGACGCTGGGCCGCCACCATGTCACCCTTGTGCAGGCGCTCGAACAGATGGTGTTGCACCACGCCGTTGAGATACTCCACCGTGACCGGTTGCTCCAGGGTCTCCAGCAACTCCTCTTTTTCCAGCTCGGCATTGATTTCATCGGCACTGGTACGCAGCAGACCGGCCAGTTGCACCAACATACGGCGCTCACCTTCGCGCAACAGGCTCAACATGCGGTTTCTCTGCTGCTCATTCTGTTGGGTCATACATTTCCTTACGTCGAATGGGAACAAGCCCGCTCATTCTGCCTTGTCGCTCTGACAGCGTCTATCTCATGCCCCCCACTTATTTTCATGTCGCAGCCGCAAAGTGCGCCAGATGCTATTTGACCCGTCGCTAGGTATAGTAGCCACTGGTTTGCGGGCGCCTTGCCGCCCGGTACGGACGAGAAATTTCACCATGACTGACGCCATTCTGGTGCTTTGCACCTGCCCGGATGAGGCCAGTGCCGACCTCATCTGCGAACAACTGCTCGACCGGCGGCTGGCGGCCTGCATCAACCAGCTGCCCGGCCTCACCTCCGTCTATCGCTGGCAGGGCCGGATCGAGCGGGCCACAGAGATCCAGCTCATCATCAAGTCGCAAGCGGCCCTGTTCGAGCCGCTGCGCCAGTGCATCCTTGCTCATCACCCCTATGAGGTGCCGGAGATCCTGGCGCTGCCGACAAGCCAGGGCCACCAGCCCTATCTCGACTGGATAAAACAGGAAACCTCATGACGCCGTCTCGCCTGCTCTCTCCCCTGCTGTTGCTCTGCGCCCTGCTGGCCGGGTTCGGCTCACTGCCGGCCCGGGCCAGCAGCACGGATCTGCTGAGTGCCCTCGGCATCGAGGCCAGCGCCCAGCCCAAATTTCTGAAAGTGGACGAGGCGTTCGTCCTCGAGAGCGAACAGCAGGGCAACCGGCTGCTGCTGCGCCTGCGCATCGCCGGCGACTACTACCTCTACCGCCACCGCTTCAGCTTCCAGGGCGAGAACCTCACCTTCGAGGAGCCGGTGCTGCCCGCCGGCACCGATCATGAAGACGACTTCTTCGGCAAGACCCAGGTCTATTACCGGGAGGTGCAGATCCCCGTCACCCTGACCGAGGCGGGCCAGCAGGCCAGTCTCAAGGTCAGCTATCAGGGCTGTACCGACGGCCTCTGCTATCCCCCGACCGACAAGCGGATCGCCGTCGAGCCCCTCGTCGCCGAACCACCGCATGACCAGGTCGATGCGCCCACGCCGGCCCCGGCCAGCAGCCAGCAGGATCAGCTGGCGGCCGCCCTCGGCAACCAGGGTTTCTGGCTCAGCGTCGCCGCCTTCTTCGCACTGGGGCTCGGCCTCGCCTTCACCCCCTGCGTCTTCCCCATGTATCCCATCCTGACCGGGATCATCGCCGGGGCCGGCCATCGCCTCTCCACCCGCCGCGCCTTCCTGCTCTCCTTCGTCTACGTGCAGGGGATGGCGGTCACCTACACCCTGCTCGGGCTGGTGGTGGCGTCGGCAGGTTTGAAATTCCAGGCTGCGCTGCAGCACCCCTATGTGCTGATCGGGCTCTCGGTGATGTTCGTGCTGCTGGCCCTCTCCATGTTCGGGCTCTATACCCTGCAGCTGCCGAGCAGCCTGCAGACCCGACTCTCCGGTCTCTCCAACCGCCAGCAGGGCGGCTCCGTGCTCGGGGTCGGCATCATGGGGATGATCTCCGGCCTGGTCTGCTCCCCCTGCACCACGGCCCCCCTCTCCGGCGCCCTCATCTACGTGGCCCAGAGCGGCGATCTCTGGCTCGGCGGCGCGGCCCTCTACGCCCTGTCGCTCGGCATGGGGCTACCGCTGCTGCTGCTCGGCACCTCGGGCGGCAAGCTGCTGCCCAAGGCGGGCGCCTGGATGGACGTGATCAAGCAGCTGTTCGGGTTTGCGCTGCTGGCAGTGCCCATCCTGCTGCTCTCCAGGCTGTGGAGCGATCAGGTCGCCACCCTGGCCTGGCTCGGCTGGGGGCTGCTGCTGTGCGGCTACCTCTACCATCACAACCAGCACCAGCAACATTCGGTGGGGCGCAGCCTGCGCGGTTTCGTGCTGCTGCTGGCGATGATCAGTGCCGTGGTGGTGGGCAAGGATCTGCTGCTGCCCTCCCAGGGCGCCAGCGTCGCCGCCCAGGCCGAGACGCCGGCCTTCATCCGCATCAAGACCCTGGACGATCTCAAGACCCAGCTGGCCGCCGCCCGCGGCAAGCCGGTGCTGCTCGATCTCTATGCCGACTGGTGCGTGGCCTGCAAGGAGTTCGAACACAAGACCTTCAGCGACCCCGCCGTGCGCGAGCGCTTCGGCCAGATGGTACTGCTGCAGGCGGACGTCACCGCCAACGACGATGCCGATGTAGAACTGCTCAACGGCCTCAACGTGCTGGGCCTGCCGACCCTGATCTTCTTCGACCGCGCCGGCAATGAAGTGAGCGGCCAGCGGGTGACCGGCTTTATGGGGCCCGCCGAGTTCCTCGGTCAGCTGGACAGGATTGGCGATGCCAACTGAGCTGCGTCAGCTGCAGGCAAGCGATGCGCCCGCCCTGCAGCGGCTGTTCGAACTGGCTCCAGCCTATCAGGCGGCGATAAGTCACGCGCCGCTCTGCGCCCAGGCAGCAGAGGAGGCGCTCACGGCCTGTCCGCCGATGCTGCCCTTCTCTGCCAAACAGGTGATCGGGTGCTGGGAGGCGGGGGAGCTTACCGGCGTGCTCGATCTGCTGCGCGGCTATCCCGAACCCACCACCGCCTATCTGGGGCTGCTGCTGGTGGGCGAGCCCTGGCAGGGGGCCGGCCGCGGTCAGGCGCTCTATCTGCACGCCTGCACGCTGGCTCGCGCCTGGGGCGCAACCCGGCTGCGGCTGTCGGTCATTGCCAGCAATGAGGTCGCCTTGTCCTTCTGGCAACGCCGAGGGTTCACCGAGTGCTATCGCCGCGAGCTGGCCGGCTACCGGGCCGAGGCGATCGTGCTGGAGCGCACCATCGACCCCGCCCCTTCCGGGCACGCCCCCTCCCTCTCGCCCCTTACTGACTGATTTTTCTGGCAATCCCTTGTATATGGTCGGCAGCATGGCAAAATTTGCCCTTTCCCGTCTCGTTCGTCCGGAGTTTTGATGAAAAAGTGGTTCATCCCCCTGCTGGCCCTCTGGCTCTATGGCTGTTACGCAGGTCCAGGTGAAGAGGCAATCCGGACCCAGGTCACCGCCAAACTGCAGGCCGACACCGACGCCAATCTGTTCGAGATCAGCGACTTCGCCATCCTCGATAAAGAAGAGCGCATGGAGGGGGTCTATCTGGTCAAGGTGAGCTATCAACTCCACTTCAAGCGGGGACTGGAGCAGTTGCAGGTGCTGCAGGACGAGGATCTGGTCTATGACAGGGTCGGCCCCTTCCAGCAGGAGATGGGGCTGATGGAGCTGGAGCGCAAGTACGGCGAGTTCGAGGCGGGCCAGGTGCTGCCCCAGCAAGCCGAGGTGTGGATGATGAAGACCGAGCTGGGCTGGCGTCTGGCCGAGCCCGCTCACTGACGCGGCCCCGGCCAGGCAACCCGGGCCGACTCAGGCCTGGGTATCCACCATATAACCCTTCCGGTCGGGCGCGTCACTCGGGATCTTGCTGGCAAAGGCCGACAACAGATCTTTCAGAGTCACCCCGCTACCGCTGTTGCCGCTGCTCTCCAGCAGGCTGGAGAATTGACTCTGCAGGGCGCTCACCTCGCTGCCAGGCCCCCCTTCCCCATCCAGCTGACCCAGCAGGCTCTGCAGATCCAGCTTCATGGGATTGTCACTGCTGCCAGTGGCGATGGCCTTGCTCCCCTCCTGCTGAGCGTGCAGGGCATCCATCAGGCTCGCCATGAAGGAATCGAGTGAACCACCGCTGGCGGCGGTACTCTCGGTATTCTCACCGCTCTCTTCCTCGCTCTTGCCCGACAGGCCCAGCTCGGCCAGCACCGACTTGAGATCCTGCTCCATCTTCTTGCTCGCACCCGGGGGCGGCGGGGGCGGCATCTCTGGTCTCTCCTGCCGTTCGCCGCTGCGCGTTGCCAGCAGTTGCGCCAGCGAGCCGACGCTTCCCGCGGCTGTTACGTTTGTTGTCATTGTCCTGATCTCCTGAGCGGGGCCGCCGCTGATCCTCAGCGGCTCGAACCCCGTTCACAGGTGGCAAACCCCGCGCCAATCCGGTGTGTTCCTCTGATCAGCACAAGAAATTGGCGCACGATGGATTTTTGACAACTCCGACTATAAAGCGAGGCAACGGCAGGATAAATCCGGCTGGCCGGCAAACGGGGCGGCAACCGCTTGCCGAGCCGTGGCAAGCCCTGACTCGCTTAGAACAGATCCTTGAAGCGGTACCAGAGCATGCCGAGCGCCAGCAAGGGCGAACGCAGCGCCGGGCCGCCGGGGAAGGTCATGTGCGGCACGCGGCCAAACAGATCCAGCCCCCGGCTCTCCCCCCTGATCGCCTCTGCCACCAGCTTGCCCGCCATGTGGGTAGCGTTGAGGCCGTGGCCGGAATAGGCCTGGGCATAGAAGACGTTGGGATGATCCGCCAGGCGGCCGATCTGGGGCAGCCGGTTGGCCCCTATGCCTATCATGCCGCCCCACTGGAACTCGATGGCGGTCTCCGCCAGCTCGGGAAACACCCGCAGCAGCTTGGGCAGCATGAAGGCCTTGATGTCGCGAGGATCCCGTCCCGAGTAGTTGCAGGCCCCGCCAAACAGCAGGCGGCCGTCGGCGGAGAGGCGGTAGTAGTCGAGCGCCACGTTCTGATCGCACACCGCCATGTTTTGCGGCAGCAGGCGCTGGCGCAGCCGTTTCTCCAGCACCTCGGTGGCGAGGATGTAGGAGCCCGCCGGCAGCACCTTGCCCCCCAGCTCGGGGTTGAGGTCATTGAGATAGGCGTTGCAGCCGATCACCAGGTAGTCGGCGCTGACCCGGCCATGGGCCGTGGTGACCTGCAGCCGCTCGCCATAGTCGATGTGCACCACTCTGGATTGCTCAAACAGCGCCACTCCCAGGCTGGCCGCCGCGCGCGCCTCACCCAGCGCCAGATTGAGAGGGTGCAGGTGGCCGGAGCCCATGTCGATCATGCCGCCGATGTAGCGATCCGATCCCACCACGCTATGCATATCTTCGCGCGCCACCAGTTTCAGCTCGTGCCGGTAGCCGAGGCTCGTCAGGTGTGCAGCCTCCTCTGCAAACCCGGCCAGATGGCGCTGGCGGGTGGCCAGATCGCAGTAACCCCAGCGCAGGTCACAATCGATGTTGAAGCGCTCGACTCGCTCGCGCACCAGCTCGACCGCCGCCAGCCCCATCAGATCCAGCTCGCGCACACCCTCTTCACCAATCCAGCGGGCGAACTGGCTGGTGTCGTGACCGATACCGCGAATGAGTTGACCGCCGTTGCGCCCGGAGGCGCCCCAGCCGATACGGTTGGCTTCCAGCAGCACCACCTTGTAACCCGCCTCGGCCAGATTGATGGCGGTGTTGAGACCGGTGAAGCCGCCGCCTATGATGCAGACCTCGGCATTGCACTCCCCGCTGAGCTCGGGCCACTGCTGATTGTCATTGCGGGTGGCCGCGTAATAGGAGGCCACGTGTTCCTGATGTGTGTTGTGCTTTCCCTGCATGTTCAGCATCCTGCCCTGGTCCCGTTGCGTTTACTAAAATAAACGGCCTGTCATCGATAATACGCAGGCCCCCGCCGCCAATCCAGCCCGCCGGGATCACAGAAATGCAAAAGGCACCCCGCAGGGCGCCTTTTCATGCAATCAAGGTGCTGTACTAATTACAGTACGTTGATGGCGTTCAGGTCGGAGAAAGCCTGTTCCAGACGCTTGATCATGGAAGTCTGACCGGCACGCAGCCATACGCGCGGATCGTAGAACTTCTTGTTCGGCTTGTCGGCACCTTCCGGGTTGCCCAGCTGACCTTGCAGGTAGGCTTCGTTGGTCTTGTAGAAGTCCAGGATGCCTTCCCAGGTCGCCCACTGGGTGTCGGTGTCGATGTTCATCTTCACTACGCCGTAGGAGATGGACTCGCGGATCTCTTCCAGAGTGGAGCCTGAGCCACCGTGGAATACGAAGTCCAGAGACTTGGCCGGGATGCCGAATTTCTCGGACACGTACTTCTGGGAAGCGTCCAGGATGGACGGGGTCAGCTTGACGTTACCCGGCTTGTAGACACCGTGCACGTTGCCGAAGGAGGCAGCGATGGTGAAGCGCGGGCTGATCTTGGACAGACGCTCGTAGGCGTAGGCCACGTCTTCCGGCTGGGTGTACAGAGCGGACTGATCCATGTGGCTGTTGTCGACGCCGTCTTCTTCGCCGCCGGTGCAACCCAGTTCCAGCTCCAGAGTCATGTTCATCTTGGCCATGCGGGTCAGGTACTCGCAGCAGATGTCGATGTTCTCTTCCAGAGACTCTTCGGACAGATCCAGCATGTGGGAGGAGAACAGCGGCTTGCCGGTTTCAGCGAAGTGCTTCTCGCCCGCTTCCAGCAGACCGTCGATCCACGGCAGCAGCTTCTTGGCAGCGTGGTCGGTGTGCAGGATGACCGGTACACCGTAAGCTTCGGCAACGGCGTGCACGTGCTTGGCACCGGAGATGGCACCGATGATGGCAGCCTGCTGACCTTCCAGCTTCAGACCCTTACCAGCGGTGAATGCAGCACCACCGTTGGAGAACTGAACGATAACCGGCGCTTTCACCTTGGCGGCAGCTTCCAGCACGGCGTTCACGGAGTCGGTACCGACGCAGTTGACTGCCGGCAGAGCGAAGCCGTTCTCTTTCGCGATGGCGAACACTTTCTGAACGTCATCACCAGTGATCACGCCCGGTTTTACGAAGTCGAAAATTTTCTTAGACATGTTTAATCGTCCTGTCTCGTATGCCGTTAATAAAAAATGGGGGGTTCATCATGAACCGGCACAGCGGCCACATGATAAACGAAACGGGAGGCTTTTGCCCCCCGTCTCGGGTCAATTAGGCTTTGGCGCGCTGTTCCAGAATCGCAACAGCCGGCAGTACCTTGCCTTCCACGAACTCCAGGAAGGCGCCGCCGCCGGTGGAGATGTAGGAGACCTTGTCGGCGATGCCGAACTTGTCGATGGCGGCCAGGGTGTCACCACCGCCCGCGATGGAGAAGGCCGGAGAAGCCGCGATGGCTTCGGCGATCACCTTGGTGCCTTCAGCGAACTGGTCAAACTCGAACACGCCGACCGGGCCGTTCCACAGGATGGTCTTGGCGTTCATGATGATGTCGGCCAGGGCCTTGGCAGAGTCAGGGCCGATGTCGAAGATCATGTCGCCGTCGGTCACCTCAGAGACGGACTTGATGGTGGCCGGGGTGGACTCGGAGAACTCGGCACCCACAACCACGTCGGTGGTCACCGGGATGTTGGTTTCGGCAGCCAGTTTCTTGGCGGTGTCGATCAGGTCGTGCTCGCACAGAGACTTGCCGACGTTGTGACCGGCAGCAGCGATGAAGGTGTTGGCGATGCCACCACCAACCACCAGCTGGTCAGCGATCTTGGAGAGGGATTCCAGTACGGTCAGCTTGGTGGAGACCTTGGAGCCGCCAACGATGGCAACCATCGGGCGCTCGGGCTTCAGCATGGCTTTGCCCAGGGCTTCCAGTTCACCAGCCAGCAGCGGGCCGGCACAGGCGACCGGTGCGAACTGGGCCACACCGTAGGTGGAGCCTTCGGCGCGGTGAGCAGTACCGAACGCATCCATTACAAAGACGTCACACAGGGCGGCGTATTTTTTGGCCAGCTCTTCGGTGTTCTTCTTCTCGCCTTTGTTGAAGCGGCAGTTTTCCAGCACAACCAGCTCACCGGCGGCGACTTCTACGCCATCCAGGTAGTCTTTGGCCAGACGAACCGGGCAGGACAGTGCGTCTTTCAGATAGTTGACAACCGGAGCCAGGGAGAATTCTTCGTTGTATTCACCCTCGGTCGGACGCCCCAGGTGGGAGGTGATCATCAGCTTGGCGCCCTTTTCCAGAGCCAGCTTGATGGTCGGCAGAGTCGCCACGATACGTGCATCGGAGGTGACCTTGCCGTCTTTTACCGGCACGTTCAGGTCAGCACGGATCAGAACGCGTTTGCCCGCCAGATCCAGGTCAGTCATCTTGATAACAGACATATTCAGTCCTCTATATTTTCAGGTAATGTTAAAAACAGTAACCTTGCGCCCGGTGCAGGCTCTCAGCCTGCGGCCATCATGGCCCGGGTGGTATCCAGCATGCGGTTGGCGAAGCCCCATTCGTTATCACACCACATCAACATCTTGACGAGGTTGGCATCGCTGACCCGGGTCTGGGTACCATCAATGATGCAGGAGTGAGCATCATGATTAAAGTCTACGGAGACCAGTGGCTCTTCCGTGTAATCCAGAATACCGCTTAATGTACCTCTGGATGCCCGTTGCAGGGCTTGATTTACGTCAGTAACCGTCACTTTTTTACGAACAGTAATACTGAGATCCATTGCCGTTACATTGATGGTCGGTACCCGTACCGCGATCGCCTCGAACTTGCCGGCGAAGTGGGGGAGGATCCGCTCCAACCCCTTGGCCAGCTTGGTATCCACCGGGATGATGGACTGGCTGGCGGCGCGGGTTCGGCGCAAGTCGCTGTGGTAGGCATCGATGACTTGCTGATCATGCATGGCCGAATGAATTGTCGTAATAGTACCACAATTTATCTCGAATTCTCGATGCAATGTTTCGATGACGGGGACCACGCAGTTGGTGGTGCAGGAGGCGTTGGAGACGATCCGCTCGCGCCCGGTCAGCACCTGATGGTTGACCCCGTAGACGATGGTGGCGTCCACGTCCGCCTCGGCCGGATGGGAGAACAACACCTTGCCCGCCCCCGCCGCCAGATGCAGCTCGGCATCGGCCCGCGAACCGAACACCCCGGTGCAATCCAGTACCACGTCCACCCCCAGCGCCCGCCACGGCAAGCGCGACGGATCCCGCTCGGCGAACAGGGAGATGAGATCCTCC
Source organism: Aeromonas sp. s3 (assembly GCF_040907805.1). Taxonomy (NCBI): domain Bacteria; kingdom Pseudomonadati; phylum Pseudomonadota; class Gammaproteobacteria; order Aeromonadales; family Aeromonadaceae; genus Aeromonas; species Aeromonas sp. s3. The sequence goes on along the minus strand of NZ_JBFOCQ010000020.1, from coordinate 30,555 downwards.
CCCACCAGCATGCTGTTGCCGGCCAGCTGCACCGGATGGTGGAAGCGACCGTGACTGGTGTCGAAGCGGGTCAGGTGCACCATGGCTTCGGGGGCGGCCAGCTCGTTGATGGCCACTATCTTGATGTTCTTGTCGCGGCCGCTCTCGTAGAGGGCCCGCAGCACGTTGCGGCCGATCCGCCCGTACCCGTTGATGGCAATCTTGATCATGAAAATTCCGGGTCCTCAGCATGGACAAAGGGACAAGCGGATGGCTGACTCACGACAGCAGGGCATCCTGAAATTCACCGCGGGCCAGCAGTGCCGCCCCGAATACCCCGGCGCTGTCCCCCAGGGCTGGAGCAATAATGGGGGTGGCGAAGCGGGGATTAAAGAGGAAGGGCAAAATAGTCTCCCGTCCCACGCTGTAGAGGCTCTGCACGTTGCCGACCCCGCCGCCGATGACGATCACATCCGGATCCAGGATGTTGACCACGTTGGCGAGCGCCTGGCCAAACAGCAGATGCAGCCGGTCGATGGTGAGCTTGGCCACGTGATCGTGAGCCGTCGCCGCCGCTATCTTGGCCAGCGATAGGTGACGCTTGGCCTTGGCCTCGTACCAGGCCTCCAGCGCCGGGCCGCTGATGAAGGTCTCGACGCAGCCGCGCTTGCCGCAGTAGCACTCGGGGCCGTCGGGTGAAAGCACGTTGTGGCCCCACTCGCCGGCGATGCCGTGGTGGCCGTTGAGGATGCGGCCGTTGATGACGATGCCGGAGCCGACCCCGGTGCCCATGATGATGCCGAACACTACCTTGGCGTCGGGATGGTGCTGGCGCACCGCCCCCAGATGGGTTTCCGCCAGCGCGAAGCAGTTGGCATCGTTGGCGATAAGCACCGGCACGCCGAGCCGGCGCTCCAGATCTTCCTTGAACGGCTTGCCGTTGAGCTCGGTGGTGTTGCAGTTCTTCATCAGGCCGGTTTGCGGATCCCGCGCCCCCGGCGTCCCCATGCCGATGAGGGTCGGCCGCTGGCCGAGCTTGTCGGCGCACTCTGCCACCAGCTTGGCAATCTGGCCGATCATGTGGTCATAACCGCCGGCACGCTCGGTGGGAATGCGATGGCGCAGCAGCACCTCGTCCCCGTCCAGCACCACGCACTCGCACTTGGTACCGCCAAGGTCGATACCCCAATCCAACAACCTGTTGCTCATCCTGCCTCCAGCCATGACCGCAGGGCGCCAGCTCCGGGGTGCACGCTGCCGTGCCCGCCTGAAGTCGACCGCCCTCTACCGGGTTGCAGTGTAACCCGAGCGGCGGTCAGGATGCAGCCCCCGCCGCAGACAGCAAAACGGGGCCCGCAGGCCCCGTTGTTTATTGTGTTGTCGACGGCGCTCAGCGGCCGTGGTACTGGGCGGAGAGCTCATGTACCGCGTTGACGAACACGCCGGCATGCTCCGGGTTCACATCCTGATGGATGCCGTGACCCAGGTTGAAGACGTGGCCGTTGCCGTGACCGAAACCGGCCAGGATGGAGGCGACCTCTTCGCGGATGCGGGCCGGGCTGGCGTAGAGCATGGAGGGGTCCATGTTGCCCTGCAGCGCCACCTTGTCGCCGACCCGACGCTTGGCGTCGGCGATGTCGGTAGTCCAGTCCAGACCCAGCGCATCGCAACCGGTGGCGGCGATCTGCTCCAGCCACTGACCACCGTTCTTGGTAAACAGGGTGACCGGCACGCGGCGACCGTCATGCTCGCGGATCAGGCCGTCGACGATCTTGTGCATGTACTGCAGGGAGAAGTCGCGGTAGTCACGTGGGGTGAGCACGCCGCCCCAGGTATCGAACACCATGACTGCCTGGGCACCCGCCTTGATCTGGGCGTTGAGATAGGCAATCACGCTGTCGGCCAGCTTGTCGAGCAGCAGGTGCAGAGTCTGCGGCTCTGCATACATCATCTGCTTGATCTTGGTGAACGCCTTGGAGCTGCCCCCCTCCACCATGTAGGTGGCCAGGGTCCAGGGGCTGCCGGAGAAGCCGATGAGCGGCACTTCGCCCTTGAGCTCACGGCGGATGGTACGCACCGCGTTCATCACGTAGCCCAGCTCGTCTTCCGGATCCGGCACCGGCAGCGCCTGCACGTCGGCCATGGAGGTGATCGGACGCTCGAAGCGCGGGCCTTCGCCCTGTTCGAAGTAGAGACCCAGCCCCATGGCATCGGGCACGGTGAGGATGTCGGAGAAGAGGATGGCGGCATCGAGCGGATAGCGGCGCAGCGGCTGCAGGGTGACTTCACAAGCCAGCTCGGCGTTGCGGCACAGGGACATGAAATCCCCCGCCTGGGCGCGGGTGGCCTTGTATTCCGGCAGATAGCGGCCAGCCTGGCGCATCATCCATACCGGGGTCATGTCCACTTCCTGGCGCAGCAGGGCACGCAGGTAACGATCGTTCTTCAGCTCTTTCATCCCAGTTCCTGAGTTCATATCCAGCATAAAATGGCGGATATGATACCACTTTGTGCGCGGCGGGGGGCGGCTCAAACGCCAGCCACTGCCGTTGGAGTGCAAAGATGTGAAGGGGCGCAAACAAGCGCCCCTCTTTGCATCCCTCGTGGCATCCCTCAGGCCTGGTCGTCGAGGCAAAGCGTGATGAGCCGCCGGGCTATGGTGCCGTGAGGCGGCAGCCGTGGCAGTGCACCTGCCTCGAAGAAATCGGCGGCCACCAGCTCCTCGTCCTGCACTCGGATCTCGCCGCTCTCATAATCGGCGGTGAAGCCCATCATCAGGCTGTGGGGAAACGGCCAGGGCTGGCTCGCCACGTAACGCACGTTGGTCACCCGGATGCCGCTCTCCTCGAACACCTCCCGCGCCACGCACTGCTCCAGGTTCTCTCCCGCCTCCACAAAACCCGCCAGCACGGTATACATGGGATCGTCCGCCTGATAGTGACGGCGATGGGCCGCCAGCAAGATGGCGGGCCCCTTGCGCACCGCCACGATGATGCAGGGGGAGATACGCGGATAGACGACGTGGCCATGGCGGCACCCTTGCGCCCACTCCCCCGCCTTCGGGCTCATGGGAGCACCGCACTCGCCGCAGAAGCGGTGGGTCCGGCGAAAGGTGGCGAGCTGCCAGGCGCGGCCGGCCAGGCGAAAGCCCTCTTCATCCCCGGCCACCATCAACTGGCGCAGGGGGGTCAGGGGCGCGAGGTCCGCCGCTTCCCCCAGATCCAGCAGCAGGCAGGGCAGCCCGTCCCACTCGTCAAAGCGCTCAAAGGCGGCGTGCTGCAGGTGGCTGGGCAGACAGGCGCGGGGGCCTTGTGGAATGCGCCCCTGGTCATCCAGCAGGACGAGGTGATCGCCCCCCAGCACGAACCAGCGGGCCTGTTCGGTTAATGGCATAGATGCAGCACTCTTTGTTGTGACGTCGGTCGGAATGCGCGCCCGGGGCTGGGCGGCGGTGACGGATGAAAGCGACAACCGGCCACCATATTAAGGCGCGGCAAGCCGGGTGGCGACCCCAAGATGGCGGCTTTTCAATACTCATGAGAATGCCCATGAAAAACGCCCATGAAAAAGGCCGCCCGCAGGCGGCCTGATGTCGGTCACGGTCGATCAGGCGTCGCCCATCGCCAGCAGGGAGGCGTTGCCGCCCACCGCCGTGGTGTTGATAGTGCGAGTCTTCTCGGTCACAAAGCGGCTCAGGTAATGGGGGCCGCCCGCCTTGGGACCGGTGCCGGAGAGCCCCTGCCCGCCGAACGGCTGCACCCCGACCATGGCGCCGATCTGGTTGCGGTTGATGTAGACGTTGCCCACGTTGATGCGGCTCGCCAGCTCCTCGGCATGGGATTCATTGCGGCTGTGGATCCCCAGCGTCAGGCCGTAACCTGTGCCGTTGATATCCGCGATCACCTTGTCCAGATCCCGGGCGGCGTAGCGCACCACGTGCAGGATGGGGCCGAACTGCTCGCGGGTCAGCTCGCGGATGGAGCCGATCTCCAGCGCGGTCGGCTGCACGAAGTGGCCCCCTAGGGTCACCGCCGGCATCGGCGCCTGTGCGATCAGACGGGCACGCGGGATCATGTGCACCAGGTGTGCATCCAGCCCGGCCTTGGCCTCTGCGTCGATGACCGGGCCGACGTCGGTGTTGTGCTCGGCCGGGTTGCCCACTTTGAGCTCCTGCAGGGCACCGGTCAGGATCTCCAGCACCCGCGGCGCGATCTCTTCTTGCAGGTAGAGCACCCGCAGGGCGGAGCAGCGCTGGCCGGCGCTCTGGAAGGCGGCGCTCACCACGTCGCGCACCACCTGCTCCGGCAGGGCGGTGGAGTCGACGATCATGGCGTTCTGGCCGCCGGTCTCGGCGATGAGCGGCAGGATGGCGCCATCGCGCTGGGCCAGGGTCATGTTGATGAGCTTGGCGGTCTCGGTGGAGCCGGTGAAGCAGACGCCGCCGATGCGGGCATCCGCCGTCAACTTGGCGCCCACGGTGGCGCCGTCACCCGGCAGCAGTTGCAGCACGTCGCCCGGAATGCCGGCCTGATGGGCCAGGGTCACCGCCAGATGGGCAATGAGACCGGTCTGTTCGGCAGGCTTGGCGATGACGGTATTGCCGGTGGCCAGCGCCGCGGCGACCTGGCCCAGGAAAATCGCCAGCGGGAAGTTCCACGGGCTGATGCAGACGAACACGCCGCGGCCCTGCAGGAACAGCTCGTTCATCTCGCCGGTGTAACCCGGCAGCAGGGTGGCCTGCCCCATCAGGCCGCGGGCCTGCACCGCGTAGTAGCGGCAGAAGTCCACCGCCTCGCGCACCTCGTCGATGCCATCCTGCAGCAGCTTGCCCGCCTCGCGGGTACAGAGGGAGATGAACTGCTCGCGGTTCGCTTCCAGCAGATCCGCCAGTTTCTCAAGGGCGGCTGCACGCTCGCTCACCGGGGTCTCGCGCCAGCGCGGGAAGGCGGCGTGAGCCGAGGCCAGTGCCTGCTCCACCGCCTGCTCGTCGGCCCAGTGGATCTTGCCGACGGTCAGACTCACATCCTGCGGGCTCAGCACCACGCGGGCTTCGTTGCGCTTGAGGGTCTCGCCATCGACGATGGGGCCCGCCAGCCACTGCTTGTTCTCCAGCTCTTTCAGCTTGGCGAAGAAGGGACGCTGGATGGAGACGATGTTCATGTTGACGCCGCTGGAGTTCTTGCGGTCGCTGAACAGGTTCACCGGCTGCGGAATGCGGTCGTTGGCCAGGCTGGAGTAGCGCTTGAGGGTGCGCAGCGGGTGCTCGGCCAGGGAGTCGACCGGGGTGTTGGGGTCCACCAGCTTGTGGACGAAGGAGGTGTTGGCCCCGTTCTCCAGCAGGCGGCGCACCAGATAGGGCAGCAGATCCTTGTGGGCACCCACCGGCGCATAGATGCGGCAGTGCAGGCCGGGCTGCTCGTTCAGCACCGCGTTGTGCAGCTCCTCCCCCATGCCGTGCAGGCGCTGGAATTCGAACTGGCGATCACCGGCCATCTCCAGAATGCTGACCACTGTGTTGGCGTTGTGGGTGGCGAACTGGGGTGAGATGAAGCCGCGGGTCGGCTCGCTCAGCAGATAGCGGGCGCAAGCGAGGTAGGAGATGTCGGTGCCCGCCTTGCGGGTAAACAGCGGGTAGCCTGGCAGACCGGCCTGCTGGGCATATTTCAGCTCGCTGTCCCAGTAGGCGCCCTTCACCAGCCGTACCGGAATGATATCTCCCTGCTCGCGGGCCAGCGCGGTGAGCCAGCAGAGTACCGGCAGGGCGCGCTTGGAGTAGGCCTGCACCACCATGCCGAGCTTGCCCCAGCCACGGTTGGCATCGGAGCGGTAGAGCTGCTCGAACAAGTCCAGGGAGAGCTCGAGGCGGTCCATCTCTTCGGCATCGATGCTGATGGCCACGTCCTTGTCGCGGGCCAGACGCACCAGTCCCACCAGCCGCTCGCACATCTCGCCGAGCACCCGCTCGCGGTTGGCCACGTCATAGCGCGGATGCAGCGCCGACAGCTTGATGGAGATGGAGGGGGCCGGGCCGCCGTCGCTGATGCGCTCGCCGCCCACCGCCTCGATGGCGCGCTGGTAGTCACCGAAATACTTGTCGGCATCGGCCAGGGTCAGGGCGGACTCCCCCAGCATGTCATAGGTGTGGGTGTAGCCCTTCTCGCGGGACTTGCGGCTCGCCTTGAGGGCTTCCTTCATGTCGCGCCCCAGCACGAACTGTTTGCCCATGATCTTCATGGCGGCGTACATGGCGGAGCGCACCACCGGCTCCCCCAGCTTGTTGACCATGCGGCCCAGCAGGTTGGCCGGGTTGCCGTCCAGCTTCTTGTCCAGCTTGATGATCTTGCCGGTCAGCATCAGCCCCCAGGTGGAGGCGTTCACCAGGGTGGAGTCGCTCTTGCGAAAATGGGACGACCAGTTGGCGCCGGAGAGCTTGTCCTTGATCAGGGCATCGGCGGTTTCGGCATCGGGAATGCGCAGCAGCGCCTCCGCCAGGCACATCAGGATGATCCCCTCCTGGGTATCCAGGCTGTACTCCTGCAGGAAGGCGTCGATGCCATCGCCGGAGCCGCTCTCCTTGCGCACCTTGGTCACCAGGGTACGGGCACGCTGGGTCACCCGTTCCAGCGAGGCGCCATCCCCCGGCAGCATGGCCGACAGTTCGGCCAGATAGGCATTTTCATCCACCACGTAGTTCTGGGTGATGGCTTCGCGCAGGGCGGCCAGATCGGAGGGAATGTAGTCAGCGGCAAGCACTTGGGTAGCTTTGAACATATGGGGTCTTCCTGTACGCCCTAGGGCTGATATCGACGAAGGCGGTCGTGCCGCCGAAACGCCGATAATGTATACAATATCAACCCATAGATGAAATGAAATTGTTGCCCGTTATTAACAAAGATCGCTGATTGGCTCATATGGCGCACTATATCGGCGCCATATGCCTATCAGGCAAAATTCATCGCCTTATTTTGTATACAATTTTTCGCCAGGCAAAAAAGAAGGGTCGCCATGGCGACCCTTCACGCTGCTGCCGACAGCGGTTGTCAGTTCATCCAGCGATCACCGCGGCTGCGGCGACGGGGCAGCATGGGCAGCAGGATGCCGAGCAGGATGCCGCCCCCCACCATGGCACCACCGCGGATGAACCAGTCCATCTGCATATCGTGCTCCTGGTTGTCGTAGCTCTGGGTCAGGGCGTCGTTCTGTTCCTTGAGGTTGCCCATCTCCTCGCCCTGGCTGGCGAGCTGGGCCTTGAGGGTGGCGATCTCCTTGCTCTGCTCGGCGATCTTGCCATCCTTCTCGGCGAAGCGTTTCTCGTTGTCACCGTTGAGGTTCAGCAGGCGGGCCTTGGCCTCCTCCAGCTCTTTCTGTACCTGGGGCAGCCGCTCGCGCAGGCTGATCTCGCCCTGCAACTCGCTGCTCTTGATCCAGCCCTCACGGCCGCGACCGTCCACCACCTGGGTAAAACCGGCCTCGTTGTTCACTGCCTTGACGTCCAGCGGCTCACCCGCCTTGACGCTGCCAAGGATCCGGTACTGGGTGCCCGGACCATTGTGAATAAAGGTAAAGATGTTGTCTGAAACATAGCGGGTATCGGCCAGTGCCTGTTGGGCACACAAGCAGATCAGGATCCCGAGAAGGGCGCGCATGGTCGATCGGTTCTCTTCGTTTGGTTAGGTGACTGGCGAATGTTAAGCCGCCGGCGGGTCAAAGGACAAGCAAAGAAAAGGGCTCCCCCCCGAGCTGAGAGGTGGCTCGCAACTTGTCTCTATCGCGACGCGACCATTCCGGACGCCGCTGCCTATTTCTGTTTCAGTGCCTTCACTTCGGCCCGCAGGGCACGCAGCTCCTGCAGCAGCAGATCCTGCTGTGCGCTCTGGTGATGGCGCCACTTCTCCAGCTCCGCATCCCCCCGTCCCGGTTGCAGGAACAGGCTGGCCATGAAACCGCTGATGGCACCGAACAGACCGACCCCGAACAGGATCAACAGGCTGGCGACGAAGCGCCCCTCCTCCGTCTTGGGCACCAGATCGCCGTACCCCACGGTGGAGAGGGTCACCAGCGTCCACCAGAAGGCATCGTAGGGAGTCTGGATCTGGCTGCCGGGCTGGCCCGACTCGACCCAGTACATCACCCCTGACCCCACCCCCAGCAGCAAGAAGAACAGAAACAGGATGCCGGAGAGGGTGGTCTCGTTGCGCTCGCGGCGAAACATGGCCAGCAGATCCGGCTGATCCCGCAACAGCTGGTAGATCCGCCACAACTGGATGAGTCGGGCCCAGCGCAGCTGCTCCACCATGGGCAGACTGCCCGGCAGATAGAACCAGTTGGCCTTGAAGAAGGCCATCCGGTCGGGGGCCCGGATCCAGCCATAGGCGAAGTGACCAAGGAAGAAGTAGCAGATCAGGCTGTCGACGTCATAGAAGAGCTGCAGGGTCTGGGGGGCCAGGGTCTGATGACCCCACCAGCGGGCCGTGACCAGCACAACCGAGATCACCGACAGAAACGCCATCAACAGATCCATGGCGCGTAGATGAGTTAAGTGATGGCGCATACATTTTCCCACTTTAGGCACGGTGCGAATTAATAAAAAGGAAGATAATGCCGATAGTCCTGAGGACAAAGGAAAACCGGTCATTAAAAGGAGAAATATTATGCAGTTAAACCCGCTGGAGAAGCGAATGAGCAATATCCGGCTGGTACCCAAAGTGGTACTGCTCATGGTGTTCAGTACTGTGCTGCTGCTGATCAAGCTCTGGTTCGACGCCAGCAATCTGGAAACCACCCTGCTCAGCGAAGGGATCGCTCCCGACAAGGCAGACACCATCGCCAACAGCCTGCTCTGGACCGGGCTGATGGAGACCGCCATCATGGGGCTGGTCTTCGTGGTACTGCTGCTGACCGGCTCGCGCCTGATGGTCAAGCAGGTGCACTATCTGGTGGGCCTGCTGGAACGCTTCGCCCGCAAGGATCTGAGCCACCGGGTGCTGCTCAAGTCCCGTGACGAATTCGGCGACATCGCCAAGGCGGTGGCCCACTCCCAGGAGAACCTCAAGGAGGTGTTCGGCACCCAGCGCGTCGCCTGCAAGGAGCTCAACGACATCGCCTCCCAGGTGACCCTCTGCATGGAAGAGGCCAATGAGGCCATCAGCGAGGAGTTCACCCAGATCGAACAGCTGGCCAGCGCCATGAGCCAGATGGTGGGCGCCATCCGCGAGGTGGCCGCCCATGCGGAACAGGCCTCCCACGCCACTGCCGAAACCAGCCAGCTGGCGGAAGAGGGGAGCCGCTGCGTGGCTGCCACCGTCAACACCATCGACACCCTCTCCGGCAACATTCAACGCTCCTCCACCGTGGTCAACCAGGTGGAACAGGGGGTCGATCAGATAGGCTCAGTGGTCGACACCATTCGCGGCATCTCGGAGCAGACCAACCTGCTGGCGCTGAACGCCGCCATCGAAGCCGCCCGCGCCGGTGAGGCGGGCCGTGGCTTCGCGGTGGTCGCCTCCGAGGTACGGGAGCTGGCCAACCGGGCCCAGGCCGCCACCGTCGAGATCCAGAAGATGATCGAGCAGCTGCAGGGCAACGCCCGCCAGGCGGCCGAGCTGATGGCCCAGAGCGTGCAGCAGGCCGACAAGGGGGTGGAGCAGGTGACCCAGGCCGGCGACCAGCTCGCCACCATAGTGCAACGGGTACAGGGGGTGGCCGACATGAACCGCCAGATCGCCGCCGCCTCCGAGCAGCAGAGCTCGGTGGCCGAGGAGATGAGCGGCAACCTGGAGCAGGTCAAGCAGGTGGTGGAGGGTTCCGTCGTGGTACTGCGCGAGCTGCAGGAGGCCTCCGAACTGGTGGAGCGCCACAGCCAGACCCTGGATACTCATATTCAGGCCTTCAAGCTGGCCTGACTTTCACTCAACAATCTGGTTAGACTGGAAGGCTCCCACGAGGGGCCTTTCTTTTTCCATCGCGGCAAGGAGCCAGGATGCAGACCACAGAACTTGCGCTTGAAATCAGCGCCGACCAGGGGCGGCTCGACCTGCCGCTGATCCACCGCTTCTTGTCTGAAGAGTCCTACTGGTGTCGCGGCATTCCCCTTGCCACTCTGCAGCGGGCCATCAACCATTCGCTCTGCTTTGGCGGCTACCTCGGCGGCCAGCAGGTCGCCTTCGCCCGGGTCATCACAGACCGCGCCACCTTCGGCTATCTGGCCGACGTGTTCGTGCTGCCTGAGTATCGCGGCCGCGGCTACAGCAAGGCACTGGTGGCAGCCATACTCGACCATCCCGAGCTGCAGGGATTGCGCCGCCTCTCCCTCGCCACCTCCGATGCCCACGGCCTCTACGCCGGTTTTGGCTTCGTGCCGCCAGCAAGCCCCGGCAGCCTGATGGAGATCTACCACCCCGATATCTACCAGCGCACCTGAATGGTCGGCTGTCGATAATTCCCGCCGGATCATGCTTCTCGCCCCTGCGCTGTGACGCGGGGGCCCGACAGTGCTAGATTGGCAGCCAGCTTTTTATCCGGCAGTTTCGTTAACCACAAGGACGGCAACCGTGGCCCAGCACTCTCCCTCTTTCTCCGCCTTCTCCCCCCTGCTGCAGGAGCTGGCCCAGCGCCACTGGCAACGGCTGACTGAACTGGCCCCCGACTACGGCACGCTGCCCGAACCGGTGCGCCAGACCCTGCTGACCCTGCTCGGTCTATCCGATTTTGTCGCCGACTCTCTCTTCAAACAGCCGGAGTTGCTGACCGAGCTGCTCGCCTCCGGAGATCTTGAGCGCTCCGAGCGCTGGCCCGCCTACCAACGTGATCTGGCCGCCCTGCTGGCCGAGGTGGATGACGAGGAGGCGCTCAAGCGCATCCTGCGCCAGTTCCGCCGCAGCCGCATGCTGGTGATCGCCTGGCGCGAACTGCTGGGTCATGCCGAAGTGGAAGAGAGCTTTATCCATCTCACCAAGCTGGCGGATGCGCTCATCTGCGCCGCCCGCGACTGGCTCTACGCCAAACAGTGCAACGAGCTGGGCACCCCGATGGATGGCGACGGCAACCCGCAGCCGCTGCTCATTCTCGGCATGGGCAAGCTGGGGGGCGGCGAGCTCAACTTCTCCTCCGACATCGACCTTATCTTCACCTTCCCCGAGAACGGCTACACGGTGGGCGGGCGGCGCGAGCTCGCCAACCAGCAGTTCTTCATCAAGCTGGGCCAGCGCATCATCAACGCCCTGCACCAGAGCACGGTCGACGGCCAGGTGTTTCGGGTCGACATGCGGCTGCGCCCCTTTGGCGACGCGGGGCCGCTCGCCATCTCCTTTGCCGCCATGGAGGATTACTACCAGCATCACGGTCGCAACTGGGAGCGTTACGCCATGGTCAAGGCGCGGGTGCTGGGGCCCCAGTGTGAACACGCGGTGGAGCTGGCCGAGATGTTGCGCCCCTTCGTGTTTCGCCGCTATATCGACTTCGGCGTTATCGACGGCCTGCGCCAGATGAAGGCGATGATCGCCGCCGAGGTGCGCCGCAAGGGGCTGGAGGGCAACATCAAGCTGGGGGCCGGCGGCATTCGCGAGGTGGAGTTCATCGCCCAGGCGCTGCAGCTTATTCGTGGAGGGCGTGAGCCGGCACTGCGGGTGCGCCATCTGCCGGAGGCACTGGCCGCCATCGCCCGGTGCGGCGCCCTCGAAGCCGACCACTGCGACCGCCTGCTGACGGCCTATCGCTTCCTGCGCCGGGTCGAGAACATATTGCAGGAGATCGGCGATCAGCAGACCCAGACCCTGCCCACCGAGGAGCGGGATCGCCAGCGGCTCGTCGCCGCCCTCGGCTTTACCGACTGGGGCGCCTTTATGGCTCATCTGGATGAGGAGATGGCCGCCGTCCATCAGGAGTTCGCCGCCGTGGTGGGGGAAGAGAAAGAGGCACCCGCCCATCTGGAGCAGCTCTGGCTCGATCTGTGGCGCACCGAGCTCGATGCCGCCGAGCTGGAGCAACTGCTGACCGCGCAGGGAGTGGCCGAGCCCGCCCCGCTCTGCGTCGCCCTGCTGCGCTTCAAGGAGGAGTACAAGCGCCGGCAGGTTGGCCCGCAGGGGCGCATCGCGCTGGACTGGCTGATGCCGGAGCTGCTGCGGCTGGTGGTCGCCAGCGAGCAACCCGCCCGCCTGTTCGAGCGGGTGTGCGAGCTGCTGACCCGTATCTTCACCCGTAGCGCCTATCTGCAGCTGCTGGCGGAAAACCCGGGTGCCCTGCGCCAGCTGGTGCGACTGTGTGACGCCAGCCACCTGGTGAGCGAGCAGCTGGCCCGCTACCCGATTTTGCTGGACGAGCTGCTCGATCCCCAGCACCTCTACCACCCTACCCCGCTCGATCAGTACAAGCCCCAGCTGCGCCAGTTCCTGCTGCGCATCCCCGAAGAGGACGTGGAGCAGCAGATGGAGGCGCTGCGCCAGTTCAAGCAGGTGCAGCTGCTGCGCATCGTGGCGGCCGACATCGCCGGCGCCCTGCCGCTGATGAAGGTGAGCGACCACCTCACCTGGCTGGCGGAGGCGATCACCGAAGAGGTGGTCAATCAGGCCTGGGCCCAGATGAGCGAACGCTACGGGGTGCCGCCCGAGGTAGCGGTGAGCGGCCAGCGCGGCTTTGCGGTGGTGGCCTATGGCAAGCTGGGTGGTATCGAGCTGGGCTACGGTTCGGATCTCGATCTGGTGTTCCTGCATGGCGGCGACCCCAACAGCTACACCGACGGGCGCAAACCCATCGACAGCCGCCAGTTCTACCTGCGCCTGGCCCAGCGGATCCTGCACCTGTTCAGCACCCGCACCCCGTCCGGCATCCTCTACGAGATCGACATGCGGCTGCGCCCCTCCGGCGATTCGGGCCTGCTGGTCTCGTCGCTGTCAGCCTACGAGCTGTATCAGCAAAACGAGGCCTGGACCTGGGAGCATCAGGCACTGGTGCGGGCCCGCCCCATCTATGGTGATGAGGCGGTGATCGCCGAGTTTGCCCGCATTCGCCGCGCCGTGCTGGCCAAGGAGCGGGAGCTGCCGACCCTGGCCCGCGAGGTGCGCGAGATGCGCCACAAGATGCGGGATCACCTGCTCAAGGCCGGCGCCGGCGAGTTCGATCTCAAGCAGTCCCCCGGTGGCATGGTGGATATCGAGTTCATCGCCCAGTACCTGGTGCTGGCCCATGCCTGCGGCGAACCCGAGGCGCTCACCCGCTGGTCCGATAACGTGCGCATCTTCGACGAGTGCGTGCTGGCGGGGGTGCTGACCCTGGAGCAGGCGGAGGGGCTCAAGCACGCCTATCTGGAGATCCGCAACCTCGGTCATCGCCTCAACCTCTCGGAGGTCTCCCGCAAGGTGGGGGACGACAGGCTGCTGCCGGAGCGCGGCCATGTGCTGGCGGTCTGGCAACAGCTGCTGGGGGAATAAACCGCAGGGGCGCCGAGGCGCCCCTTGTTGTATCTATTATCGGGTCGGGGTCAGCGCCCGCCGGCCACGTCGATAAAGGTGCCGGTGACGTAGGAAGCCTCGTCAGAGAGCAGCCAGGCAATGGCAGCGGCCACTTCGGCCGGCTGACCGCCCCGCAGCAGCGGGATTTGCCCCTTCACCCGGTCGACCCGACCGGGTTCGCCGCCGTCGGCGTGCATCTCGGTGTAGATGAAACCCGGACGCACCCCGTTGACCCGGATCCCCTGGGCCGCCACCTCCAGCGACAGCCCCCTGGTCAGCACGTCGACGGCCCCCTTGGCGGCGGCATAGTCCACGTACTCCCCCGCCGAGCCCAGCCGGGCGGCGGCCGAGGAGACATTGACGATGGCGCCCCCCGCCGTCATCCGGCGCACCGCCTCGCGGCAGCAGAGAAAGCAGCTGGTGACATTGGTGGTCAGGGTCTGGTTGATGCGCTCGGCGCTCATCTCCAGCACCCGCATCTGCGGCTGCAACCTGCCGGCGTTGTTGACCAGATGGGTGACGGGGCCGAGCCGTGCGTCCATCTCCTCGAACAGACGCACCACCTCGGCCTCCACCCCGACATCGGCCTGAACCGCGATGCAGCTGACCGGATAGGAGGCCAGGATCTCGGCCACCAGCGCCTCGGCACTGGCCTTGTCATGGCGATAGTTGAGGCACAGATGATAGCCCTGCCCCGCCAGATGGCGGGCGGTGGCGGCGCCAATGCCTCTGCCGCCGCCGGTGATCAGCACCCGTTTGTTCATGGACCCTCCTGGTCGTGTGGCGCATGGTGGCACTGCGAGATGGATGGTGGCCGTGTCAGGCCGGGCCGTGATCCATCACTGTCTCCACCAGCACCTTGTTGAAACGCAGATAATCCTCCTTGTCGAGCGGGGCCGGATAGCTCAGCACCCGCAGCGCATGTCCCTCGCAATCTGGCTGATAGGGCGGGTGCACGTGGTCATGATCGCTCAGGCAAAAACCCAGCGACTGATAGAAGCGCAGCCGACGAAGGGAAATCTCGTCCTCTGGCGGATCTATCTCCAGGATGACCGGGCGCCCCGCCGTCTCGCAGAAGGCGGCAAGCAGGCGTGAGCCGTGGTTCTGGCCGCGCAGGGCGGGGTTGATGGCCAGATGCTCGATGTAGATCTGCTCACCGCAGTCCCACCAGAAAATAAAGCCGAGCAGCTGCTCGCCCTGATAGAAGAGCTGACAGTGAAAGCGGGAGTCTCCCATCTTGCGTTGCTGATGCTGCGGCTGGCGCTGTTCATAGCGGGGAAAGCTGCTGCCGTAGATCTGCCAGACCAGTGGCCAGTCCGGATGGGATATCTCTCTTGCGATTTCACTTCGACTCATTCATCTGCTCCTTGGTAAAACCACAGTGATACCATCTTTATCCGACCCAAACACCCCTCTCTTTCACTGCCGGCGCAGGCATCGTCGACCCCGCCTCCCGGCCAAAACGCACAGAGCCCGCACGGGGCGGGCTCTGCATGGCGATAAAACAACAGGGCTAGGCTATTTGAACAAGCCCTTGAGCAGCTGATCGGCCACCCCCTTCACCCCTTCGTTGTCGGCCTTGTCACCCAGCAGCTTCTTGAGACCGCGCTCGGCCTCCTTGCGGGCCTTCTCCTCCAGCAGCTTGTTGTTGCTGAGCAGTGCCTTCACGTCGAGCCGGTAACTCGGCGCCTGCCAGTGGCCACCGATACGCACCGGTATGGTGATGTCCTTGAGCTCGTCCACATCCTTGCCCCCCTGCCCCTTGCTGCTCTCCACTACTGAGGTGAGGAACAGGAAGTCGAGGGTCTCCGGCACCAGAGCGGTCTGGCCCTGCCCCTTCACCCGCAGGGCGGGGGCGAACAGCTGGATGTCGTCGCTCTGGGCGACCCCGTCGGCAATCCGGAAGCTGGCGGTGAGGGCGCTGAAGTCGGTCTTGCGCGCCTCCTTCACCTGATCCGCCCCCTTGCCGGTCAGGGTGGCCCGCGCCTCGCGGATCATCTCCGCCAGGTTGATGCCGTGCAGGGCACCATCGCTCAACTTGAGGTTCACCTTGCCCTGCATCCGGCTGCGCAGCGCCAGTTCGGAGAGGCCGGCTCCCTGCACTTCGACCTCGAGATCCCCCTTGCCCTCCAGCAGATCGGTCTGGGCCAGGGTCTGCAGCAGCGGCCGCACATCGACCCCCTGTACCCGCTTGTGGGCCTGATAGCGAGCCGGCTTTTGCCGTGCATCGAGCACGCCGCTGGCGGTCACCTTGCCACCGGCCACGCCGGCGCTGAACTGCTTGAGGGTAAGCTGGCCACCGGCCAGGGCGAGCTGCAGGTCGACGGCGCTCAGATCCAGTCCCTTCAACCGCACACTGCCCAGCTGCAACCGGCCGGCCAGATCCACCGCCTTGAGGGCGGTCAGATCCGGTTCGGCCGTGGAGAGCGCCTTGGCGGCGGGTGCGGCGGCCTGCGCCGTCGTCCCGGCCGGGGCTGCAGCGCCCGAACTGGCCGCGGCGGGCGCGGCCTTGGCCGGCTGACCGAGCCAGCCGTCAAGATCCAGTGCCTCCCCCTTGAGGTCGAATTCCACCCTAGGCACGGCGCCCAGCTGCACGCTGCCGTTGCCACTCAGCAGGGCGTCATCCACCCCCATCACCAGGTTGGTCAGGGTCACGCTCTGCTTGTCGAGCTCGGCACGGGCAAAGCCTGCCAGCTTCACCTGCAGTTGCGGGCGTGGCAGAGCGTCACCACTGAGCTTGGCGGCCAGCACGGCATCCGACACCTCCAGCAGTTGCCGGTGCTCATCGAGGCGTGCCTTGAGAGTCCCCTCCAGGGTGCCGGCCAGGGTTGGCTTGTCCGCCGCCCCCTGGGCGCCCTGCAAACTGAGCGTGAGGCTGCTCCACTCCCCCAGCGCCAGCCGATCGGCCTTGAGGGAGAAGGCGTCGAGCCGCTGCACCGGATCCTTCAGGCTCCCCTCCAGGCTGAGGTCCTTGAGTTCGCTGTGGCTCTCATCCTGGGCCAGCCTGAGCTGGGCCTGCCCCTTGAGATCAAAAGCCAGCTCCCCCTGGGCCCCCTTGGCGGCCAGGGTCACCGGCACCCACTGATCCACCACCAGCTGACCCAGGTTCAGGTCCAGCTGTTCGAGGCGGGAGACTGTGCCGTTGCGATCGTCCTGCAGCAGGGCGCTGGCCTGTTGCAGCTCCACCCCTTGCAGGCTGATCTGCCAGGGTTGCTTGTCACTGGCGGCCGGGGCAGCCGGCTGACTCTCGCCCGCTGGCGAGGCATCCGCCCCCTGTTTGGTCGTCTTGATGAGATCGCTCAGGTTGGAGCTGCCGTCAGCCTTGGTCTGGATAAACAGGTGGGCGCCGCTCAGGGTCACCTTGCCGATCTCAAGCCGGTGGGAGAGCAGCGGCAGCAGGCCCACCGAGGCCTCCCCGCGCTCGAAGCGCACCAGGTCGGGCTCGGCGAAACCGGCGGGGTTGCGCAGCGCCACCTTCTCGAGAGAGAGGCCAAGGCTTGGCCAGAAGCGCCAGCCGATCGCCCCCTCCATCACCAGCTCGCGGCCGGTGCTCTTGCGCACCTGCTCCACCAGCTGAGGCTTGAACTGATTGGGGTCGATGAGGGACACCAGGGCGGTGATGGCCACCACGGCCGCCAGCGCCAACCCCAGCAGGATGTAGATGATCTTCTTCACGATGGACTCCTTGAATGCGGATCTTGTGACTGACTATACCACCGGGGGGATAACAGATGGGGCCCGTCTGCCAAAACGGGCCGCCGGCGAGACAGGGATGGTCGCAGGTCGGCGTTCAAACGCGCGGCAATAAAAAGGGCCCCGCAGGCCCCTGATGATAGTGGATGGTGGATGGCTGACGCCCGTCTCGCCCGGATCAAGGTTGACGCGGCAGTTCCCGGTAGCCCATCTCGTACAGGGTGAAGGCATAGATGTCCGCACTCTGCTCGATCAGTTTCGCCACCGGCGTACCCGCCCCGTGCCCGGCATTGGTCTCGATGCGGATGAGCTGGGGATGGGGGCCGGCATTGTCGGCCTGCAGGGTGGCGGCAAACTTGAAGGAGTGGGCCGGCACCACCCGATCGTCGTGATCCGCCGTGGTCACCAGGGTCGAGGGGTAGCTGACCCCGGGTCGGACGTTGTGCAGCGGCGAGTAGCCCTTCAGGTAGTCGAACATCGCCTCGCTGTCGGCGCTGGTGCCGTAGTCATAGGCCCAGCCCGCCCCGGCGGTGAAGGTGTGGTAGCGCAGCATGTCGAGCACCCCCACCGCCGGCAGGGCGACCCGCATCAGATCCGGCCGCTGGGTCATCACGGCCCCCACCAGCAGGCCGCCGTTGGAGCCACCGCGGATCGCCAGCCGGTCGGTGCGGGTGTAACCCTCGGCCTTGAGGTACTCGGCCGCCGCGATGAAGTCGTCGAACACGTTCTGTTTGTTCATCCTGGTGCCCGCCAGGTGCCAGGCCTGGCCGTACTCACCGCCCCCGCGCAAGTTGGCCACCGCATAGACGCCCCCCAGATCCAGCCAGTTGGCCACCGACACGCTGAAGCTCGGGGTCAGGCTCACGTCGAAACCGCCATAGCCGTAGAGGATGGTCGGGTTGCTGCCATCGAGTTTCAGCCCCTTGCGGTAGCTGATGATGAGCGGCACCCGGGTGCCGTCCTTGCTCTGGTAGAAGCGCTGCTCGGAGACATAATCCTCCGGCTTGAACGGCGCCGCCGAGGCGCGATAGAGGCTGATGGCGCCGCTCTTTGGCTCGAACCGATAGAGAGTGGGCGGCAGGGAATAGTTTTCGAAGCCGAAGTAGAGGGCGGGATCGTCGTGCTTGCCGTTGAAGCCGCTGACGCTGCCAAGGCCGGGCAGCGCCACCTCGCGCACCCGTTTGCCCTCGTAGTCGAACTGCTCGACCCGGGCGGTGGCATCCACCATGTATTCGGCGAACAGATAGCCGCTGCCGCTGTGCACCGTCAGCACCTGCTGACGCTCGGGGATAAGGTCGCGCCAGTGGGCCGGCCCCGGGTTGGCGGCATCCACCGTCACCAGCCGACGGTTGGGGGCGTCCCGGTTGGTCAGCAGGTAAAGGGTGCCGCCCTTGTTGTCCACCAGGCTCACGTCCGCGTCCAGCTCTCCCTGCACCGTCAGCAGCGGCGCGTTCTCCTGGCTCAGATCCTTCACATAGAGGCGGTTGCCGGAGGTGGAGTTCGCCGCCGAGATGAGCAGGAAGCGGTCATCCTCGGTGACGGTCGCCCCCACGTAGCGGTGGTGCTGGGCCGGGATGGCGCCAAACACCAGCCGGTCATCCTCCTGCGCCGTGCCGAGCCGGTGGAAATAGACCTTGTGCTGATCGGTCCTGGCCGACAGCTCGCTGCCATCGGGCTTGTCGTAGCTCGAGTAGAAGAAGCCCTCGTTGCCGAGCCAGCTGATGCCGCTGAATTTCACGTCCTTGAGGGGCGCCTCCAGCGGCTGCTTGCTCTCCACGTCCATCAGGTGGATCTCGCGCCAGTCGCTGCCGGCCAGCGACAGCGAGTAGGCCAGGATGCGGCCATCGCGGGAGAAGCTCAGCTGATCCAGTGCCGTGGTGCCGTCGGGGCTGAGGGTATTGGGATCGAGGAACACCTCGGCCGGCTTGCCCTCCTGCTGGCGCCACAGCACGTTCTGGTTCTGCAGTCCGTCGTTCTTGAAGAAGTAGTGGTAGCGCCCCTCGCGAAACGGCGCCCCCTCCTTGGCGTAGTTCCAGGAAGCGGCCAGCTTCTCCTTGATAGCGGCGCGATACGGGATCTGTGCCAGATAACCCTGGGTCACTGCATTCTGGGCCTTGACCCAGGCTTCGGTCTCGGGGCTGCGGTCATCCTCCAGCCAGCGATAGGGGTCGGCCACGGCCTGACCGAAGTAGTGATCCACCTGCTCACCCTGGCGGGTGACGGGGTAGTGAAGGCGCGCTTTCCCTGACATGGCATCCTCTCTGGTTGGCTGGCCGCTGCATGCACAGAGCAGTGACAGGGCCAGCAGGCTGACAATCGCTCGCATCGATGCGGCTCCCTGCAATTTCGGTGAAGCGGGCAGGTTAGCAAAGAGTGCCGGATGGCCCAACCCCCCAGCGGGTGACCAGGCAACATGAGCGGGAAACCGCCACAACCCGGATAAATCGGAGTCATATGAATTTTTTCGCTTAGGTTTGCCAGTTTATTTTGTTTGTTATCCGGCACTTGGGTCACAGGATGGAATAAGCGACTGACCATCTCGACTCATTCAGGATAAAGCATGCCGTACAGCTACCTATCACATCTGCGTTGCAGCAAGACCGGCGAGGTTGTGGATGCCGATCAGCCCCAGCAGCTGAGCCCGGTCGGCGCCCCCTTGCTGGCCAGCTACGACCTCGAGGCCCTGAAGCAGGCCTGGCATCCGGCCGCCCTGCTGGGGCGTCCCGCCAGCCTGTGGCGCTACCACGAGCTGCTGCCGGTGCGCGACCCCGCCCAGGTGGTCACCCTGGGGGAAGGCTTCACCCCGCTGTTGCCGCTGCCGCGCCTCGGCAAGCAGGTCGGCATTCCGGATCTCTGGATGAAAGATGAGAGCCTCACCCCCACCGGCTCCTTCAAGGCCCGCGGCGCCGCAGTTGGCGTCTCCCGCGCCCGCGAACTCGGCGTCACCCACTTCGCCATGCCCACCAACGGCAACGCCGGCGCGGCCTGGGCACTCTACGGCGCCCGCGCCGGCTTGCGCAGCACCATAGTCCAGCCGCAAGCGGCCCCCACCATCACCCGGCTGGAGAGCGCCCTGGCCGGTGCCCGCCTCTATCTGGTGGACGGCCTCATCAGCGACGCCGGTCGCCAAGTGGCCGAGGCGGTGGCCGAGCAGGGGCTGTTCGATGCCTCCACCCTCAAGGAGCCCTATCGCATCGAGGGCAAGAAAACCATGGGGTTTGAAATCGCCGAGCAGCTCGGCTGGACCCTGCCGGACGTGATCCTCTACCCCACCGGTGGCGGAGTCGGCCTCATCGGCATCTACAAGGCACAGCGGGAGTTGCAGGAGCTGGGCTGGGTGCAAGGACCGCTGCCGCGCCTGGTGGCGGTGCAGGCGAGCGGCTGCGCCCCCATCGTCCGGGCCTGGCAGCAGGGGGAGCGCGAGTCGCGCTTCTGGCCCGACTCCCAGACCCTGGCGTTCGGCATCAACGTGCCCAAGGCGCTGGGGGATTTTCTGGTGCTGGACGCCCTCTATCGCACCGAGGGCTGCGCCGTCGCGGTGGAAAATGGCGCCATCCAGCGCGAACTGCGTCAGCTCGCCTCCCAGGAGGGCTGCTTCGTCTGCCCGGAAGGGGCGGCCGCCTTCGCCGCCGCCCGCCAGCTGCGGGAAGCGGGCTGGATCCAGGGGGGCGAGCGGGTGGTGGTACTCAACACTGGTGCCGGCATCAAGTACCCGGACGCCATCACGGTCGTGCCCCAGCGACTGCGCCGCGACGGGAGGATCCCGGCATGAGCTTCGACTGGTCTTTTGTCCTCACCACCCTGCCGGCGTTCGGCCAATCGGTCTGGGTCACCTTGCAGCTCGGCGCCATCGTGATCCTCACCTCGCTCGCCGTGGCGCTGCTCAATGTGACGCTGCAAAGCCTGCATCGGCCCTGGCTGAACAGGGTGATCCGCGCCTATGTGGAGCTGGCCCGCAACACGCCGCTCTTGATCCAGCTGTTCTTTCTCTACTTCGGGCTGCCGGCGCTCGGTCTGTCGTTGTCGGGCTTTGCCACGGCGGTGATCGCCATGACCTTCCTCGGCGGCGGCTACCTGACCGAGGCGCTGCGGGCAGGCGTTCAGGCAATCCCCCCCAGCCAACTGGAGGCGGGGCGGGCCATCGGCCTCTCCCGCTGGCAACTGCTACGCCACGTGCAGCTGCCCCAGGCCTGGCTCGCCAGCCTGCCGGCGCTGTTTGCCAATTTCATCTTCCTCTTGAAAGAGACCACGGTGGCCTCGGCGGTGGCGGTGCCGGAACTGCTCTACACCACCAAGAACTACATCGCCCTCTACTACAAGACCTACGAGATGCTGGCGGTACTGACCTTGATGTGCGTGCTGATCTTTCTGCCGCTGTCGCTCGCCCTGCGCGTCGTTGAAAGGAGGCTGCAACATGGTCAGTTCGGTCATTGAGCAACTGATGAAGGCACCTATTGTCCTGCTGCCGCCGTCACTCGCCACCCATGCACAAAGAAGGAGGGCTCGCTATGGCCAGTCCGGTCACTGAGCAGCTGACGCAGGCGCTACCGCTGCTGGCGGTGGGCGCGGGCCAGACCCTCGCCATCTCCCTGCTCGCCATCCTGTTCGCCACCCTGGGCGGAGTCGGTTACGGCGTGCTGGCCCAGCAAGGGGGAAGGCTGACGCGGGTAGTGTTGCGAGTCTATCTGGAGCTGTTTCGGGTGGTGCCCGTGCTGGTCTGGCTCTACCTCTTCTTCTTCGGGCTGCCGATCTTCTTTGGCCTGGATATCCCGGCCTTCTGGTGCGCCGTGCTGGTGCTGACCCTGTGGGGCGCCAGCGAGGTGGGAGAGGTGGTGCGCGGCGGCCTCAACTCCCTCGCCCGCGGCCAGCAGGAGGCCGGCCTGGCGCTCGGGCTCTCTCGCTGGCAGCTCTATCGCCACGTGCTGCTGCCCCAGGCGCTGCAACGGCTGACGCCGCCCACCATCAACATCTACACCCGCATCATCAAGACCAGCTCGCTGGCGGTGCTGATCGGGGTGGTGGAGGTGATCAAGGTGGGCCAGCAGATCATCGAGCGCACCTATGGCTCGCTGCTCATCTACGGTCTGCTGTTCCTGTTCTTTTTTCTGGTCTGCTATCCGCTCTCGCTCGTCTCGCGCCGGCTGGAGCAACAATGGGGTAATGCGGTATGACACCTCTGCTTGAGCTCAATGCTGTCAGCAAACAATTCGGCCACAACCGGGTACTGGATGAGGTCAGCCTCACGGTGCACCCAGGGGAAGTGATCGTCATCCTGGGGCCGAGCGGCTGCGGCAAGAGCACCTTGCTGCGCACCCTCAACGGGCTCGAACCCATTCAGGGGGGCGAGATTCGCTTCGATGGAGAGCGGCTGGATGCCAGCACCGACTGGCAGCGGGTACGCCAGCGGATCGGCATGGTGTTCCAGAGCTATCACCTCTTCCCCAACCTGACGGTGCTGGAGAACGTGCTGCTCGGCCCCCTTCAAGTGCAAAAACGAGAGCGGCAGGAGGCCCTGCTGCAGGCGGAACAGCTGCTGACCCGCATCGGCCTGTGGGAGCGGTGCCACGACTATCCGCGCCAGCTCTCCGGCGGCCAGCAGCAGCGCATCGCCATCGTGCGGGCGCTCTGCATGAACCCGCAGGTGATGCTGTTTGACGAGGTGACCGCTGCGCTGGATCCCGAGATGGTGCAGGAGGTGCTGGAGGTGATCCGCGATCTCGCCGGCAGCGGCATGACCCTGCTTATCGTCACCCACGAGCTGGCCTTCGCCCAGGCGGTGGCGGATCGCATCGTCTTCATGGACGGCGGCCACATTCTGGAGCAGGCCGCCCCCCATCAATTTTTCGAGCACCCGCGCAGCCAGCGTGCCCGCCAGTTCCTCGCCAAGTTTTCTTATACAAATGTCATCAAACGAAAGGAGTCAGCATGAAAAAAATCACCTCGGTTCTGTTCAGTGCCTTGTTGGGACTGGGTCTCGCCAGCGGCGCCGCCCATGCGGCGGACGGTTCCCTTGCCAAGATCAAGGCCCGCGACAAGCTCATCGTCGGCGTCTTCACCGACAAGCCCCCGTTTGGCTATGTGGACGAGAAGGGCAACTACGTCGGCTTTGACACCGACCTCGGCCGCCGTTTCGCCAAGGATCTGCTGGGGGACGAGAACAAGGTCGAGTTCGTGGCGGTGGAGCCCGCCAGCCGCATCCCCTTCCTGCAAAGCGACAAGGTGGATCTCATCCTCGCCAATATGACGGTGACCCCGGAGCGGCGGCAGGTGGTGGACTTCACCAACCCCAACCTCAAGGTCGCGGTGCAGGTGCTGGTGCCGGAGAAGAGCGCCGCCAAGGGGCTGAACGATCTCGCGGACAAGACCCTGATCGTCACCACCGGCACCACGGCCGACATCTGGCTGACCCGCAACCACCCGGAGTGGAAGGTGCTCAAGTTCGAGAAGAACACCGAATCCCTGCAGGCGCTGGCCCAGGGCCGTGGCGATGCCTATGCCCAGGACAACCTGGTGCTCTTCAGCTGGGCCAAGGAGAACCCGGGCTATCGGGTGTTGCCCGAGAAGTTGGGCTCGGAAGACCCCATCGCGCCGGCGGTGAAGAAGGGCAATATCGAGCTGCGTGACTGGGTCAACGACCGTCTCGCCAAGCTGGGGGAAGAGAAGTACCTGCTGAAACTCTACGACCAGTATGTGCGCGAACACTTAAGCGCCGATACCGATCCGAACGACGTGATAGTGGAAGGAGGCAAGTGGCAGGGCTGAACCTGCGAAGTGCTGAGAGTGTGATGTGTGAAGTCTTGGTTCCGTTGGTCCGCAAACCGCAAGGTTTGACCTTTCAGGCGTCCCCCTCGGGTGGCGCCTTTTTTTCGCATGGGAAAAAGAACCGGGCCAGGGGCCCGGTTGAAAACCCGCGCAGAGCAGGCTGTGTCACGTCGATGACACGGTTCAGGCTGCCGGACTGGCACGGGATGCCGTCCGGCCAATTCGCCGCGCCGCCGGGGGCGGGATGAGCCCTCGGCAACGCCGGCGAATGGGGTGGCGCAGCGGGCGCCGAAGAGAGTGCCTACTCCCGCTCCAGGGCGTGGATGGGGTCCATCCGCGCCGCCCGTCGCGCCGGGAAAAAGCCGAACAGCACGCCGATGAGGCTGGAGCAGAAGAAGGCCATCAGCACGGCGTCCAGGGAGTAGCTCAGGGTGAACTGGCTGCTGAAGTGCTCGAACAAGACGCCGACCAGCAGGGAGAGCAGCACCCCGGCCGCCCCGCCCAGCAGGCAGACCAGCACCGCCTCGATCAAGAACTGCTGCAATATGTCGCCGGTTCTGGCCCCCACCGCCATCCGCACGCCGATCTCGCGGGTGCGCTCGCTCACCGACACCAGCATGATGTTCATCACCCCGATACCGCCCACCACCAGGGAGATGAGCGCAATCATGGCGATCAGCAGGGTCAGGGTGGCATTGGTGCTGGTGATCGCCTGACGGATGCTGTCGGTGTTGAGCACGAAGAAATCCTGAGCGCCGTGCCGCTCACGCAGCAGGCGGGTGATGCCATCCTCGGCGGCGGCCAGCGCCACCTCATCCTGCACCCGCACGCTGATGCTGCGCAGGTGGCTCTGGCCCAGCATCCGCGTCATGGCCGTGGTGTGGGGGATCCAGACGTTGAGGTTCTCGTCGCTGCCAAAGCCGCTCTGGTTGCGGGCCACCACCCCGATCACCCGGCACGGCAGGCTCCCCAGCAGGATCACCTGACCGAGCGGCGACTCCCCCGCGGCAAACAGGCGCGCCAGGCTGTTCTCGTCGATCACCACCTCCTGCGCCAGAGCGGCCACGCTGGTGGCATCGAACAGCATGCCTTGCAACAGTCGATAGCCGCGCACCTGGAAGAACTGCTCCCCCACCCCGTTCACCGAACCCAGTACCGCCTGACTGCCCCGGCGCAGGGTGACGCTGGTGGCCAGGCTGGGGGTCACGCTGTGCACATAACCGAGCCCGGCGAGAGCGTCGGCGTCCTCCACCCTGAGGGTCTGGACCGCCTCGGCCCGCCGATCGCCGAAGCCGCTGCCGGGGAAGATCTCCAGGGTGCTGGTGCCCATGGCATTGATGTTGGCCAGCACCTGCTGCTGGGATCCGCGCCCCAGCGCCACCACCGACACCACGGCGGCGATGCCGATGATGATGCCGAGCATGGTGAGGAAGGTGCGCATGCGCTGGGCCTGCATGGCCAGCAGCGCCATCTTGAAAGCGGCGCCGAGCCGCCCGGCCAGACCGCCGCGTCCCCCGATGTCGGCACGAGGAGTAGTTGGCGCAGGGGATGGCAGTGCCGGCTCGCGACGACGGTCGGCCACCACCTCGCCATCTTTCAGCTCGATGATCCGCTCGGCCTGCTCGGCGATCGCCATGTCGTGGGTCACGATCACCAGCGTATGCCCCTCGCGGTGCAGCCCATTCAATATGCCGAGCACCTCGGCCCCGCTCTGGCTGTCGAGGGCGCCGGTCGGCTCGTCCGCCAGGATCACCTGACCGCCGTTGATGAGGGCGCGGGCAATGCTGACCCGCTGCTGCTGGCCGCCGGAGAGCTGGTTCGGCTTGTAGTCGAGCCGGCTGCCGAGTCCGAGCCGCTGCAGCAGACTCTCGGCCCGCGCCTTGCGCGCATCGCCGGCCAACCCGGCATAGAGGGCGGGCAGCGCCACGTTGTCGCGGGCACTGAGATCCCCCAGCAGGTGGTAGCGCTGAAAGATGAAGCCGAAGTGCTCGCGGCGCAGGGTCGCCAGCGCATCGGCCGCCAGCCGGCTCGTCTCCCGTCCGGCCACCCGATAGTCACCCTCGCTCGGCTGATCGAGGCAGCCCAGAATATTGAGCAGGGTCGACTTGCCAGAACCGGAGGCGCCGACGATGGCCACCATCTCACCCCGCGTTATGGTCAGGTCGATGCCCTTGAGCACCTCGACGCGCCGCTCCCCGTCGCCAAAATGGCGGCGGATACCGCTCAGTTGCAGCAGTGGTTCTCTCATCATCACATCCCCATGGGCGGACCCATCCGCCCGCTCTGCTGGTGCTGGGCCGTCAACTGGCTCACAACCACGGCCTCCCCCTCCGCCAGCCCGTCCAGGATCTGGGCATCCACCTTGTTGTTGAGGCCGACCTTCACCTGCCGCCATTGCGGGCGACCGGCCTCATCCACCACCTGTACCCGCCCCTCGCTCAGGGCGATGGCCGGGATCACCAGGGCGTTGCGCTCGGTCGCCAGTACAATGTGCACCTGGGCCGTCATGCCGATGCGCAGGGCCCGCTGCGGGTTTTCCACCTCGAACAGGCCGTTGTAGTAGACGGCCGTGCTGGTCGAACTGCTGCTGGTCGTGTCGTCGTTGATGGTGTCGGGGGCGGGCTCGATGGCACGCAAGCTGGCCTGGTAGCGCTGCTTGGGCGCTCCCAGCACGGTGAAATAGCTGGGCAGGCCGGCCTTCACCCTGATCACGTCCGCCTCCGAGATCTGCGCCTCCACCGTCATGGTGTCGAGCCGTGCCACCTTGACCATGGTCGGGGTACTCTGCACCGCGTTGACCGTCTGCCCCTGTTCCACCGGGATCGCCACTATGGTGCCCGCCATGGGGGAGACGATGCGGGTGTAACCCAGATTCACTTTGGCGGTGTCGACCGCGATGCGGGCCTGCACCGCCTGCGCCGTCAACGCCCGGATGTCGGCACGGGTGGCCGTCAGGGTCGCCTCCGCGCTGTCGTAGTCGGCCTGACTGCCCAGTCCCCGAGCCAGCACCTTGCGCTGGCGCTCGAAGGCCAGCTGGTTGTTGCGCAAAGTTGCCCGGCGCGAGGCCAGCTGGGCCTGCACGTTGTCGAGAGCAGCTTCGGCATCCTTGAGGGCGTTCTGCTGGGTGAGATCGTCGATCTCGACCAGCAGATCGCCCTGCCTCACCTCGTCCCCCAGTGCCACGTGCAGCGCCTTGATTTGCCCCGACACCTGGGCCCCCACACTCACCAGCTTCTGGGCCTGCAGGGTGCCGTCGGCCAGCACGCTCTGCTCCAGATCCCGCCGCTCGACCGAAGCCGTGATATAGGCGGCAGCCGGCGCCGCCCTGGAAGGCAGCCACAGCCAGCCGGCGCCGACCAGCACCAGGGCGGGCAGCAGCAGGCGAACAACGGGGAGACGGACAGGGGGCATCGCGGATATCCTTGGCTAAAACAGAGGATGAAACAGACCCGGGCAATCTACTCCAATGTCCGGTTAAGCCTCTTGCAGGGCAGTGTAAGGATTGCGTAAAAGCAGCTGTCAGGCGGAGACGGACACGGGAAAATGGCGCCAACCCGAGACGGAGAAGAGCGATGAAGATCCTGCTGGTGGACGATGATCTGGAGCTTGGCACCATGCTGAGCGAATACCTGGGCGGCGAAGGCTTTGCCGCCACCCATGTGCTGACCGGCAAGAGCGGCGTGCAGCACGCCCTCTCCGGCAACTATGCCGCCGTGGTGCTCGACATCATGCTGCCTGACCTGAACGGCAGCGAGGTGCTGCGCCAGATCCGTCGCGACAGCCGGATCCCCGTCATCATGCTCACCGCCAAGGGGGACAATATCGATCGGGTGATCGGACTGGAGATGGGGGCCGATGACTATGTGCCCAAACCCTGCTACCCGAGGGAGCTGGTGGCCAGGCTGAGGGCCGTGCTGCGCCGGGTCGAGCCGGCCCCCGCCCATCCGGGCAAAGAGCAGGGCCTGCGCCTTGGCGAGCTGGTGCTCTCCCCCGCCACCCGTCAGTGCCACTGGCAAACGCAGCCGCTGGAGCTGACCGCCACCGAGTTCAACCTGCTGGAGCTGCTGCTGCGCTCGCCGGAGCGGGTGGTCAGCAAGGATGAGCTCTCCCTGCATGGGCTGGGCCGCCCACGCGAGCCCTATGATCGCAGCGTCGACGTGCACATCTGCAACATCCGCCAGAAGCTGCAGGCCCTGGCGGGGGAAGCCGTCGGCATCGAGACGGTGCGCAGCATAGGATACCGGCTGGCATGATCCTCAAGGGGCGCCTGTTCTGGAAGATCCTGTTCGGCTTCTGGTTCACCATCATCATGATGAGCCAGCTGCTGTGGGTGGCCTTCAGCCTCTATCGCCATGAGGGACCGCCGGAGCAGCGGATGGCAAGCCAGCTGGCCGAACGTCAGCTGGAGGCGGCCGCCAGCCTGTTGCAGCGACAGGGACCGGCTGCAGTCGCAACCCTGCAGGCCAGCTGGCCGGCCCAGGAGCGAAGGCTGCTGCAGCTTGAACCGATCGCAACAGAACCAGCCACGACGCTGAGCGGCCGCATCCTGCTGGGGGCCGATGGCCAGCACTATCGGCTCGACTACGACGGCGCCGGCCTGCAGCAGTTGCTGGCCCCGCCCCAGCCCCACCGCAACTGGCTCAACATGCCGCCCCCCATGTGGTGGATCGGCGGGCTTGGCGGCCTCTTCTTCAGTGCCCTGCTCGCCTGGCACCTGACCCGTCCCATGAACCGCTTCCGGCAGGGGTTCGCGCGCCTCGCCCAGGGTGAGCTTGATGTGCGCCTCTATCCCGCCATGCGGCGGCGCCACGACGAGATCAGCGATGCGGCCCGCGACTTCGATGCCATGGCCGAGCGGCTGCAACTGCTGGTGGAGAGCCGCGAGCAGCTGTTGCATGACGTCTCCCACGAGCTGCGATCCCCCCTTGCCAGGCTGCAGCTGGCCATCGGCCTGGCCCAGCAGGATCCGGCCAGGATCGCGGGATCCCTGGCGCGGATCCAGCTCGAGACCCAGCGCATGGACAAGATGATCGGCGAACTGCTGACCCTCACCCGTGCTGGCCATGGCGAGCGGGATAGCGAGGAGTATTACGATCTGCAGGGGCTGGTCGACGCCGTGGTGAGCGATGCCCGCTACGAGGCGCAGCATATGGGCATCGAGATCAAAACCTGGGTGGATGAAACCCGGGAGTACACGGTCTGCGGACAGGCGGAGCTGATCCGCCGGGCTCTCGACAATGTGCTGCGCAATGCCCTGCGCTTCTCGCAGGCGGGCCAGTGCATCCACCTGACCCTGATGCAGCAGGGCAGCGAGTTCGTCATCGAGGTGGCGGATCAGGGGATCGGTGTGGATGAGAGCAAGCTCTCCAGCATCTTCGATCCCTTCGTGCGGATCGGCTCCCCCGCCGCAGGCAAGGGCTATGGGCTGGGCCTTGCCATCACCCGCAAGGCCATCCAGGCCCAGGGCGGGCGGGTCGACGCCAGAAACGGCGAAGAGGGCGGCCTGATCGTCACCCTCCACCTGCCGGGCTAGCTGCTCCGCCCTGTCATCACAGCGATCGGTTAGCCCCGCAGCCGCTGCAACTGGTTGATGGCGGCGCCGGTAGAGCGAAAGGCAAACTCGGCAGGGGCAAGGCCGGCCAGCTTGCGCCACTCGCAGGCGGCCACATCATCGGCCGCCACCACCAAAGGCTTGTCTGCCAACTCCAGCAAGAACACGGTATCGCAGGTATGATAAACCACATCGTCATAGGGATAGACGTTGGCATAGGAGCCCAGGTAGCGCGGCGTCTCTCCCGCCAGATCCAGCCCCAGCTCCTCCTTGAGCTCCCTCACCAAGGCTTCC
Organism: Aeromonas sp. s3; assembly: GCF_040907805.1. Taxonomy (NCBI): domain Bacteria; kingdom Pseudomonadati; phylum Pseudomonadota; class Gammaproteobacteria; order Aeromonadales; family Aeromonadaceae; genus Aeromonas; species Aeromonas sp. s3. Next base: position 831 of record NZ_JBFOCQ010000020.1, on the reverse strand, counting down.
TCCAGCGATTCGCCGGGATCGACGAAGCCACCCGGCAGATCCAGCAAGCCCCGGCCTGGATCCCGAGCCCGTACCGCGACCAGCAGCTCGTCCTGCCAACACAGTGCCACCATCACGGCCGACGCCACATTCTGGAAATAGTGAAAACCACAGCCACAGGCAAACTCTTTCTCGCTGCGCTGTTGCAGCGTTCCGGAACCACAACGGGGACAAAACATAGGAGACTCTCATCTGACACCAAAGGCGCATTGTATGCCGAACCCCATCCATGATGGAAAGCCTTGAGGCACAACACCCATAACGTGATAAATCAGCGGGATATAAAAGAAGGAGAAGAGGTAATACAGCGGGAAGCAAACGAAAGAAGCCCAGTCTTTCGACTGGGCTTCTTGTTAGTGGCGGAGCGGACGGGGAGACGGACAGAGTCCGGCTCAAACACAAGGGACAACAGACAGGGACCGAGTTGCCCGTGGCAAGTCGCAGCCCTGGCGGTTGTCTCTTGTTTCCTCATCCCGTTTGCAAAAGCCAGATAGCAAAAAGGCCTTCCCATTTGGGAAGGCCTTTCAATTTAGTGGCGGAGCGGACGGGACTCGAACCCGCGACCCCCGGCGTGACAGGCCGGTATTCTAACCGACTGAACTACCGCTCCGCATTCGGTTAGCTTTCGCTAAATCTTTTGCCGCTTCTTTATGAGGTGTCATCCTCGCAGCCGGTCATGTCTTTCACATCACCGTTTAATTGGGTGCCTGGCAGTGTCCTACTCTCGCATGGCGAATGCCACACTACCATCGGCGCTACAGCGTTTCACTTCTGAGTTCGGCATGGGGTCAG